>JAUIJD010000014.1 GCA_030431475.1 Verrucomicrobiia bacterium
CTCCGTCAGCCCTTCACCCGCAAGGAAAACCACCAACAACCAAGACGTCATGGTGTCCGCAATGTGAGGCAATGGGCGCTCACCCGAGCCAAAGGCTTCGGTGTCCTGTTTCAATGAGGCAACAGGGCAGGGCGATCAAGCCAGGGAAGGGGTCATGCGGAACGTCGGGAATGGGGGAGCATGATGGACCTGATGGGCAGGATGAATGGGATCCTTTTTCCAGTTTCCGGCATCTTGCAGGACGTTCCGCGCACCGTCGGACCGACAAAATTGAGATCTCATCATGCTCATCCTTTGAATCCTCTCCATCAAGCAACCAATCTCTCCCTGGCTTGATCACCCTGTCGGTCGGTGGATGCGGTTTCGACGGCGCCCCGGAACGCGAGGCCTTCCGGATGAACGGCGGAGGGCCGTGAGTCGGCCGGCGATCGGTCACTCCGCGCGTTTGACCCCTTCGCTGGTCTGGATCACGCGCTTGATGGAGCCGTCGTCGTGGTAGTGGAGTTCATCGACGCAGACGGAGCGATGGAAGCTGCCGCCGCCGTTGTGGCCCTCCCCGGCGCCCTGGTTGTGCTGCATCATGCCGCTGTGATAGAAGAAGTAGTCCTTCCCCTTGAAGGTGATGATGCCCTGGTGGATCGTGTTGCTGTTCTGGGCTCCTTCGGCGATGAGGCCCTTGTAGACCCACGGTCCGGTGATGCTTTTCGAGACGGAGTATCCGGTCTTCTCCGGAAAGCCGACGGCATAGCTGAGATAGTAGATGTCGTTGCGCTTGTGGATCCAGGGGGCCTCGGTGAAGACATTGCCCAGTTCCTCGTCGGGGATCACCTGGATCTCGCCATCGAGCTCGATCATGTTCGGCTTCAGCTTGGCGTAGTAGCACTTCTGGTTGCCCCAGAAGAGCCACGCGGTTCCGTCGTCATCGATGTAGGTGGCGGGGTCGATGTCGTCCCAACTGATCCCGGTCGCCTTGGTCATGTCGTTGGTCACCAGCGCGGTGCCGCGGGCATCGACGAACGGACCGGTCGGCGAGTCGGCGACGGCGACCCCGAGCGCCTTGCCGTGGATCCTGCCGTGGTCGACGGTGACGTACCAGTAGAACTTGCCGTCCTTCTCGACGGTGTGGGCGGCCCATGAGGTGGGGCCACCGCTCGACCATTTGAAATCGGACGGCTTCAGCGGCGAGCCGTGATCGACCCACTCGACCATGTCGTCGGTGGAATACACCCGCCAGCGCGGCATGTGGTAGCGCGAGCCGTCGCCCTCGTCCTGGCCGACGTAGAGATACACCCGGCCGTCGTGGACCATGGGGGCCGGGTCGGCGGTGAAGACCTCGGTGATGATGGGGTTCGGCCGCGAGTCGGGCTTCTCGACTTTCGCGGTGAGGTCGTCGGGAATGGTGTAGGGGCCGTCGGCCACCGGCTCGCCGAAGACCGGCATGCCGTCCTCGGTCCACTTGATCGCCTGTGCGCGGGTCGCGCGATCCGGGTTGCGGAGCGGGTCGCCCTCGATGCGCTCGTAGCTGCGGGCGTGATAGACGAGGAGGTCCGTCTTGCCGTCGGGCGTGGTGGTGAAGCAGTTGTGGCCGGGCCCGTACTGGCTCGTCTCGCGGCTGCTCTTGAGGACGGGTTTCGGCGACTTGGTCCACGACTCGGGATCGAGCAGGTCGGCATCCGCGTCGGCGGTCAGCAGGCCGAGGCAGTACACGGCGCCGGTGCCGCTGGCCGAGTAGGTCATGAACACCTTGCCGTGGCGGATCAGCACGGCGGGCGCCTCGTTCACCCGGTGGGCGCGGGTTTCCCAGGCGTATTCCGGATGGGTCAGCATCACCGGTTCGCCGGTGATCGAGGTCGGGCTGTCCATCTCGGCGATGTAGATGTTGGTGCCGTCGTAGGGCTTTTCGCCGCGCTGGGTCCACGCGTAGTAGCGTTTGCCGTTGTGGGCGAAGGTGGTGGCGTCGAGCGAGAAGGACTCCCAGGCCAGTTCGACCTTGCCCTTCTCGACCCACTTGCCGGTCAGCGGGTTGGCGTCGGCGCATTCGAGGATGTGCGGGCGGATTTCCCAGACGTGCTCGGCGGGCGCGGCGGTGAAATGGATGTACCACTTGCCGGCGACGTGGTGGATTTCCGGAGCCCAGATGTGCGCGCCCATCTCGCCGCGGTCGTGCTTGCGCCAGATCGTCTCGACCCTGGCGCTGGAAAGCCCGCCGATGGACTTCGCGCGGCGCAGTTCGATGCGGTCGTACTCGGGCACGGTGGCGACCATGTAGTAGTAGCCGTCGTCGTGGAGGAAGACGTGCGGATCGGCGCGTTGTTCGACGATGGGGTTGGTCCAGTCGGCGGCGGTGGCGGTGGAAACGGCACTGAAAAACGCGGCGGCGAGGAGGCTTCGGGAGATGGAGATCAGCTTCATGAAAACGGGCCCGGGATTCGGGTAAACACGGATAAGGGAGGGGGGCGAAGGGGGCAAGCTCCCCATTCGTGGGAGAGGCGGCATGGCGGCTCCCCCAGGGGGACTTTCGTTCGCCAAAGGCGCTTCCGCTTCTTAAGCTGCCATTCATTCTGGCCGAGGCACGATCGCCGGCCGGCAGCGGATGGAATGAAGATTCTGGTGATCGAAGACGACGAGGACGTGCGGGACAGTCTCAGGTTGACCCTCGAGGACGAGCATTTCGTCGTCGATACCGCCGAGGACGGCGAGGTCGGGCTCTATCGTGCCCGGGAGTGGAAGTATGACCTCATCGTCCTCGATGTGATGCTTCCGGAGCTGGACGGGTGGGGGGTTCTCGAGGCGTTGCGCAGCGCGAAGGTTCCGACGCCGGTGTTGATGCTCACCGCGCTCGATTCGCTCGACGACCGGGTGAAGGGGCTCAACCAAGGTGCCGACGATTACCTCGCCAAGCCCTTCAGTGAACGGGAGTTGCTGGCCCGGATCCGTGCGCTGCACCGGCGTTCGGTCGGGCAGGCCTCCGATGTTCTCGAATTCGGCGATGTCGCCGTCCGCACCAGCGAGCGTCGTGTCGAGCGGAAGGGCGCGCCGGTCGAGTTGACGGCGGCGCAGTACCGCATCGTCGAGTATCTCGCCCTTAGGGCCGGCAAGGTGGTGCCGGGTGGCGAGCTTGCGGAGGCGATCACCGGCGAGGACGAGAGTGCGATGTCCAATGTGATCGAGGTTCAGATCCATCACATCCGTCGGAAGCTCGGGAAAGCCTTCATCCAGAACCGCCGCGGCCTCGGCTACCTCGTCCCCCGGCCAGAGTCGCGATCATGAATCTCTCGCTCAAATGGCGGATCCAACTGTGGCACGCGCTGATTCTCGGCGGGGTGCTCGCGGTGCTCGGTGTCGGCTTCTACTACTACGAGCGTGCCCATCGGCTCGACCAGATCGACGACCAGCTTTTCAACCACATCTTCCCCATGGTCGGGACGCTGAGAATGAGGGAGGGCCCCGGCGGAAGGCGTTCGGGGCCTCCGCGCGACGGTCCCCGTCAAGCGCGGGAGAACGAGACGCCGACGAGCAGGCCGGAGCCCATCGGCGAATGGGTGCCGCGTGTGATGAATCCCACCGGCAAGGTTCAGCGCCAGCGCGCCACGGGTGACTTTTCACATCTCGCGCCGCCGCAGCGGGTCTTCGAGGAGGATTGGGTGCCGCTTGGGTTTTATGTGCGGGCCGAGGCGCGGGGCGGAGGGGGGCCAGCCTTCCAGTCCAGCAACTATCCCGGTCTCGAGATGCCCTCCGGATTCGGCCGCGGGTATTTCCTCCGTTTGCGCGACGGGCGATTCCGGGAGATCTACCATGAGGCGGGGCCTTTCGACGTGTTGATCGGTACCGACCTGACCGTGCATCAGCAGGGGCTCGCCCGGCTCAAATGGCAGATCGCCGGAGGGGCCTCGATGCTCTTCGGATTCGGCATGCTCGTCGGGTCGCTGCTGGTGTCCCGTGCCATCCGCCCGTTGGTCGAGATCGAGCAGGTCGCCGGCGAGATCGCCGAGGGCGAGCTGTCGCGGCGGATTCCGTCGTCGAGCCGATCGGGCGCGAAGGAGCTCCAGCAACTGACCGGCAACCTGAACCACGCCTTCGAGCAGCTTGAGGCGCTGTTCGACCGGCAGCGGCGCTTCACGGCGGATGCCTCGCACGAACTCCGGACGCCGCTGACCGCGCTGCTGGCGCAGATCGAACACGGGCTCAAGCGATCACGCTCGGAGGAGGAATACGCGCGCATTCTCGAAGTCTGCCAACGATCCGGTTCGAGGATCCGGCGCATCACCGAGCAGTTGATCGAGCTTTCCCGCTACGACTCGGGTCGGGCGGAGATGGACTTCGAGGAGATCTCGCTTGAGCCGATGCTGGTCTCGCTCGCCGAGGAACTCACCCCCTATGTCGAAGGGCGCGGGCACGCGCTCCATACCGATCTCGTTGCCTGCGAGCTGTCCTGCGACCCCTTCCGCCTCGAGCAGGTGATCACGAACTTCGTCAACAACGCCGTGCAGCACAACGAGCGGCCGGTGACCGTCACGCTGCGCAGCCGCCTCTCTGACGGCGAGTGCGTGATCGAGGTCATCGACAATGGCAGGGGGATCCGGGCGGAGAATCTCGACAAGCTCTTCGACCGCTTCTTCCGCGAAAGCGCCTCGCGGACCCGGGAGAACGGAAGCAGCAACGTCGGGCTCGGGCTCGCGATCTCCCAAGCGATCGTCAAGGCGCACGGCGGGCGGGTAGAGGTCTTGAGCGAACCCGATGTGGAGACCGTTTTCCGCGTGGCTCTTCCGCTGGAGGGACCACGAGTGGATTCCTGAAAAAATCCACCGAATTCCGGATCATTAAGGCTCCGTTAATTTTGAAACGGGTAGGACGGGGGCATGAAATCGAGCTTCCGTCTCACCCGACTTCTTCTCGTCATGGGGGCGTCTCCTGTCCTTGCCCATCCCTTCGACGCCACGCTGGACGACCTTCCCGAAGGCTTCGCCCTGTTCGGAGACTCCCAGCGGGCCAGCGGGGTGATCGAGACCTACAACATCCCGGTCACGGGCTGGCCCGACCAACTCTCGATCTCGGCCGTGGGTGGCGACGGTGGACGGGCGAAGGCCACCACCACCGCCGGCGCGGACCAGTCGGGTACTGGCGGGGGTGGAGCGTCATTGGTCACCTCCTTCGCGGTCGATCCCGACGATGCCGACGCCCTCCGTCCCGGTGGCGAGATCCGTTTCATCATCGGCAACAGTGGAGGCACGAACAATCGCAGCCAGCAGGCCGGCGGTGGCGGCGGCGGTGCCACAGGGGTCCTCTATCGTGCACCCGTCGATGGTGCCGACTGGGAAATCCTCTTGGTCGCGGGCGGTGGTGGCGGCGCGGCGGCCTCCACCAAGGTCGCCGACACCTTTGGCCGGGACGGCGGCAACGCGAACGCGGACAGCTCGGGTGACGACAGCTCCATGGCTGGAGGAACAAACGGAGAACGTGGTGGCAACTACACCGACGGCGCGGGCGGCGGCGGTGGTGTGGTTTCCGGCTGGGGCAATGAGGATCCAACAGGCGGCAGGATTGCCTCGCCAACGGGCAGCGCCGGGGGCTCGCCCCTCGATACCGGAGGCGACGGTGGCTTCGGCTACGTCGGTGGCGGGGCGGGGTGGAGTCTCGTCAGCGGCTTTACCTATGGCGGAGGGGGCGGGGGTGGCGGCGGCTACTCCGGCGGCGGAGCTGGTGACTTCGGAGAAAGCAGCGACAGCAAGAAGCCGGGCGGCGGCGGCGGCAGCTACATCGACTCCCGCGCGAATCCTGCCATCGCCAGTACCCGCAACGGCAGCGGGAACAACGGCAGTGCCATCTACCAGTCGCAATTCAATCCGGGCTGGGTTTCCGAAAGCCTCCCCGGCCCGACCATCGTCTCGGCCAACGGCACCTCCACCGAGGTGGCCTACACCGAGTCCCAGGGCATCAGCGTGCCGACGGCGGACGCGACCGACTACTATGGAAATGAGGTCACGGTGATCCCGAGCTACCCGGATGGCTTCATCAACCGCGTTCCCGGCACCTACACCATGACCTTCTCCGCCACCGACCAGTTCGGAGCGACCTCCACTTTGGAGCACACCCTCATCCTCCTCGATCCGCTGCCGCCCTCCTTCACGCTGGCCAGGAGCAACGTCACGGTGGTGGAGGACAGCGGCGACTACACGCGGACGAACTTCGCCACCGACATCGACACCGAGAACGAGGGCGTCTCCTTCCTCGGCTTCACGGTGACGAACGACAACAGCAGCCTCTTCTCATCGCAGCCCGCCATCAGCAACGACGGCACCCTGACTTTCACCCCTGCGGACGAGGCCTATGGTTCCGCGACCGTGTCGGTGGTGGGGACGAACGACATCACCTACACCGACGATGTCAGCTCGGACCCGCAGACCTTCACCATCACCGTGACGCGGGATTGGACGGATGACCCTCCGACCGACCTGACCTTGAGCAATCAGAGCGTTCCCGAGGGGACAAGCGTCATCGGCACCATCACGGCCACCAGTTTCCCGGGAGATGTCGTCACTTTCGAAATCGATGAGACGGAGGGGGATGCCGAGGAAATCATGATCGACGCCACCAGTGGCGAACTGACCTTCGTCGAGGTTCCCGACTACGAGTCGCCCAACGACATCGGCGGCAACAACCGCTACCGCATCGAGGTCTTCGGAACCGGTGAAGAAGGCACCGTGCGGCGGACCTTCTACATCGACGTGACCAACGTCAACGAGTCGCCGGAGGACATCACCCTCAGCCAGAACGAGGTCGAGGAGAACACCATCGACATCGGCACCGTGACCGCCACCGACCCCGAGGGCAGCCAGGTGTTCTTCACCCTGGCGGGTGGCGATGATGCGTCCCAGGTCTCCATCGGCTACACGAGCGGCGTGCTCACGTTCCGCACGGCCCCCGACTTTGAAAACCCGTCCGATGCGAACGGCGACAACATCTACGAGTTCAACCTCCGGGCCACCGACAACAGCCGCAGCCGGACGCTCGCGGTGCAGGTGATCGTCACCGATGCCGACGAGAGCGCTCTGGCGGTCTTTCGCACCACCTACGGCCTCGCGAGTGATGGCTCGGATGACGGAGCGGACTGGTCCGGAAACGGGATCGCGAATCTCCAGTATTTCGTTTTCGGCCTGGGTGATCCGAGCGAGTCGAGCGTGGACCGGAGTCTGCTGCCGACACTGTCGATGGATGGTGAGAGCGTGACCTTCAGCTACCGCTACGCTTTCCCGACCGAGGGCTTCACGGTCCGCGGGGTGAGCTCGACAGACCTGCAGTCGTGGGACGGTTTCGAAAGCCTCATCGGCACCGATGAAGAGCCGCTGAATACCGATGTGGAGGCGGATGGCGAGGGCTTTGTCCGGGTGACCACGACCTTTCCGATCGGAAGCGCCAGCCGCTTCTTCGCGGTCGATGTGGAGAGCTTCTAATGAAGCGCCGATGATGAAATCGGCACCGCCTGCTCGTCGGCCCGCGCAACTCTGAAGGCAGTCCGCACTTCACCAGCGACTTCCTTGTCTCCTCATGTAATTGCCGATCTCATGATCGGCGCTCCACCAGCTCCAAGGCGGCATCGACCCGCTTCGAGGTGGCGTTCGGGCTGCCGGTGCGGCGGGAGATGAGGCGGTAGATGACCGGGACAACGAAGAGCGTGAAGACGGCCGAGAGGGCCACGCCGAAGAGGATCACCACGCCGACGACGAAGCGGGTCTCCGAGCCGGCGCCGGAGCTGATGACCAGCGGCAGCGAGCCCATCACGGTGGTCAGGCCGGTCATGACGATGGGGCGGAAACGCAGCACCGAGGCCTCGACCACCGCCTCGTCGAAGCCCCGGCCCTCGTCGCGAAGCTGGTTGATGAACTCGACGATCAGGATCCCGTTCTTTGCCGCCAGGCCGATCAGCATGATCAGGCCGATCTGGCTGTAGATGCTCTGCGCCTGACCCGTGACCCACAGGCCGAGCAGCGCCCCGGCGACCGCGACCGGCACGCTGAGCAGGATGGTGAAGGGATGCACGAAGCTCTCGAACTGCGCTGCCAGCACGAGGAACACGACCACCAGTGCCAGGGCGAAGACGAACAGCGCCGACTCGCCCTCCTCGCGCAGGTCGCGCGACTCGCCCTTGTAGTCGATCACCGCCTCGTCGGGCAGCGTTTCGGCGGCGACGCCATCGAGGTAGTCGAGCGCCTCGCTCAGCGGGTAGCCGGGCGCGAGGTTGGCTTCGAGGGTGATCGCGCGGATCCGGTTGAAGCGGTTCAGCGCGCCGGAGTCGGCGAACTCGCGCAGCTTGACCAGGTTCGACAGCGGGATCAGCTCGCCGCTGCGCTCGGAGCGGACGAAGACGTTCTGCAGGTCGTCCGGCGAGCGCTTGTCGTCCCACTCGCCCTCGACGATCACGTCGTATTCCTCGCCGCCGGTGGTGAAGGTGGTCACCTGGCGCCCGCCGAGGAAGGTCTCGAGCGTGCGGCCGAGGTTGCTCACCGAGACGCCGAGGTCGGCGGCGCGGGTGCGGTCGATGTCGACGCCGATCTGCGGCTTGGTCTCCTTGTAGTCCCAGTCGAGACCGACCAGCTTCGGATTCTCCCGCGCCTTCGCCACGACCCGGTCGCGCCATTCGGTGAGCGCCTCGTAGGTGGGTCCGCCGATGACGAACTGCACCGGCTTCTGCAGGCCGCGGGTGAGCCCCTGGCGCATGATCACGAAGTGCTGCATGCCGCGCAGGTCGGAGAGCTTTTCGCGCACCTCGGCCATGATCTCGTCCGACGGCCGACGCTCCGACCAGTCGTTGAGGTTGATGATGGTGACGACCTGGTTGTAGTCGACCGCCGCGCCGAAGCCGCGCGGCACGCGCACCAGCACCCGCTGCGCCTCGCCGTTGTCGATGAGATACATCAAGCGCTTCTCGATCTCGCCGGCCATGTCGAGGCTGTAGCCGTAACTCGTGCCCTCCGGTGCCTTCGACGTGACGAAGAACGCGCCGCGGTCCTCGCGCGGGGTGAACTCGCTCGGCAGCTCGCGGAAGAGCCACCAGCTCGCGCCCATGGTCGCCGCGACCAGCAGCACGCCGAGCCACGCCGCGCGCAGGAGTTTCCCCAGGCACCAGCGGTAGCCGGCCTCGAGCCTGCGGAACACGCAGGACACCGCCCGGGTGAGCGGGTTGCTCCGCGTGGCGGCGTCGGCCTTCAGGACCTTCGAGGCGAGCATCGGGGATAGCGTGAGCGCGACGAAGGAGGAGAAACCGACCGCCACCGCCAGCGTCACCGCGAACTCGGTGAAGAGTTTGCCGGTGTCGCCGCTCAGAAAGGTGATGGGCACGAAGACGGCGATCAGCACCAAGGTCGTCGCCACCACCGCGAAGCCGACCTGCCGGGTGCCGAGATAGGCGGCGGCCAGGGGCTTTTCGCCGTTCTCAAGGCGGCGATAGATGTTCTCCAACACCACGATCGCATCATCGACCACCAGACCGATCGCCAGCACCAGTGCCAGCAGCGTGAGGATGTTCACCGAGAAATCGAAGCCGTAGAGCAGGGTCGCGGTGCCGATCAACGACACCGGCACGGTGACCGCCGGCACCAGCGTCGCCCGCAGGCTGCCGAGGAAGAGATAGATGACCAGCACCACCAGGCCGATCGCGATCAGCAGCGTGTTGCGCACTTCGCGCAGCGAGGCCTCGATGAAAATGGAGGTGTCGTAGCTTTGCTCGAGCGCCATCCCCTCGGGCAGCGTCTTGCGAACGGCCTCGGCCTCCTTCTTGGCGGCGCGCGCGACCTCGAGGGTGTTGGCGCGCGACTGCTTGATGATCCCGACGCCGGTCATCGGCACGCCGTTTCCGCGGAAACTCAGCCGGGGTCGCTCGGCACCCAGCTCAACCTCCGCGACCTCGTCCAGCCTCACCTGATAGCCGTCCTCGCCGCGGGCGACGATCAGCGCGCGGAAGGTCTCGGGATCGACGTATTCGCGCCCGAGCCGCACGGTGAACTGGCGGTCGAGGCTTTGCACGGTGCCGGCGGGAAATTCGACATTCTGCGTGCGCAGCGCCTCCTCGATGTCGGCCACCGTCAGGCCGCGGGCGGCGAGCGCGTTGCGATCGACCCACACCCGCATCGCGTAGCGCGAGGCGCCGCTGAGCCGCACCCGCGCCACGCCCGGCAGCACCGCGAAGCGATCGGCGATGTAGCGGTCGGCGTAGTCGACGAGCTGCAGCGGCGTCATGCCTTCACCGGTCAGGTTCAGCCACATCAGCACCTCGGCCGAGGCGTCCTGCTTGGTGATCTGCGGCGGCTCGGCTTCCTCGGGAAGCTCGGCGAGCAAGGTCGACACCGCCTCGCGCAGGTCGTTCGCCGCGGCGTCGATGTCGCGATCGACGAGGAACTCGACGGTGACGGTGGAAACTTCGTCCACACTCGAAGACTCGATCGTCTTGATCGCCTCGACCGTGCTCACCGAGTCCTCGATGCGCTGGGTGATGCGGCGTTCGACCACCGCTGCCGAGGCGCCCGGATAGACGGTCTCGATGGTGACGATGGGCGGCTCGATGTCGGGGTACTCCCGCACCTGGAGCCGGGTGTAGGCGACCACGCCGAAGGCCACCAGCAGCAGGCTCATCACCGTCGCCAGCACCGGCCGGCGCACCGAGATATCGGAAAGGAACATCAGGAGGACTGACCGGATTTCGGATCGTAGCCGCCGACCGGGCCTTCATAGCGGCCCTCGACCTTCACCTCGGCGCCGTCGCGCAGCGAGAGCACGCCGTCGGTGACCACCTGGTCGCCATCCTTCAGCCCCTTGCGCACCTCGACCCAGCCGGGGTTGCGGCGTCCGGTCTCGAGGGTGACCCGCCGCGCGATTCCGTCCTCGATCCGATAGACCGCCTTGACCTCGCCCACCGGCACGATCGCCCGCTCGGGCACCGCCACGCTGCGCCGCGGGTTGCGGTTCAGGGTGACTGTCATGAGCATGCCCGGCCGCAGTTCGTCGTCGGGATTCGGGATCAGCGCGCGCACCGCCACGGCGCGGGTCACCGGGTCGACGCGGCTGTCGATCTCCGACACCTCGCCCTGGAAATCCCGACCGGGAAAGGCCCCGCTTCGCGCCTCGATCGCGAGGCCGGGGCGCAGGGTGTCGATGAAGGTCTCGGGCACGGTGAAGTCGAGCTTCATGGTGCCGGTCTGGTCGAGGGTGGTGATGACGTCACCGGGTTCGACCAGCGCGCCGGGGCTGATCCGGCGCAGGCCGACCCGGCCGTCGAAGGGGGCGATGATGCGGCGGTCGGCGAGCTGGGCCCGCACCTGGGCGATGCGTGCCTGCGCCACGGCGAGGCGCGTCCGGCGCGAGGCCACGTCGGCCTCGGAAACGCCGCGCCCGACCAGCGGCTCAAGCCGTTTCAGCTCGCGTTGCTCTTCCTCGAGGGTTGCCTCCGCCGATTCCAGAATCCCCTTTTCCTCCTCGGCCGCCAGCACCGCCAGCAGGTCGCCGGCCTTGACCTGCTGTCCGTCCTCGAAGCGCAGCTCCTCGATCCGCTCGGTAACGTTGGCGGAAATATCGGTCGATTCCTCGGCGCGCAGCGTGCCCGAAGCCACCACCTCGTCGGCGAAGTCGCGCGGGGCGACCTCGTGGACCGTGACCGACACCGGCCCGCCGGCCCGTGCCTCCGCTTTCTCCGGCGGCGAGCACGCCACCAGGGCGGCGCCCAGACCCACCGCCAGCACCTTTCCGAAATCCATGCCACTCATTCGCGGCTCCTCTACGCCGGGGAATGCGGGTCCACCAGCGATTTCAGCGATCCGGCGGGCAAGGGGGGCGGTCTCCACGCTTGTCTGCCGGGGGATTCTTCGGATGGTCGGCGGCGTGAAGCCCTACCTCAACCTCGCCGAGGCCCGCCTGTCCGATGGCACGGTGTTCTCGTTGCACCAGCACGACGGTCAGTTCTACCTGAAGAACGACGGTCGCGAGTTGATGAGCACGCGGATGACCTACTCCGAGGAGATGCTTGCCGAGTTGGGTTGTGCGTCGCTGGCGGAGGGCACCGCGTCGCGGCCCGATCACCCGCGGGTGGTGATCGGCGGACTCGGCATGGGCTTCACCCTCAAGCGGGCGCTGGAGGTGATCGGAAGCCCCGCCACCGTGGAAGTCGCGGAGCTGATGCCCGAGATCATCGAATGGAACCGCACCTTCCTCGCGGAGCACAACGGCCCGATCCTCGAGGATCCCCGCACCCGCGTTTTCGAAGGCGATCTCTTCGAGTGCCTGGCGAAGTATGGGAAGGGCGGCCTCGACGCCCTGCTGGTCGACATCGACGACGGCCCGGACATGCTGATCACCGAGGGCAACTCCCGTCTCTACACCCCGTCCTTTTTCGCCCGGGTCCGGGAAGCCCTCAAGCCGAACGGGTGCGCGGCCTACTGGATGGCTCACCCGACGCCTGCCTTCGAGAAGAAGCTTCTCCGTGCCGGATTCCGGGTCGAGGCCCACCCGGCCAAGCCGCACGCCAAGGCGAAAAAGCCGCGGCACTGCATCTACGTCGCCCGCCGGAGCTGACGAAGCCGTTCCGATCAGAGCCGGAAGCCGGGATCGAGCCACAGCCGCTCACCCCCCTCGAGGGCCATGCGGTTGTCCACCCGGCGGACTCCCTCCGGGAGTTGCTGCAGATACTTCGCCTCGCCCCCGCCGACCACGATCGAGTCGGGCAGCAGCGCGTTGCGCAGCAGGTCGACGACCGAATGGAAACGCTTCTCCCATCGGTCGTCGCCGACGCGTTTTCGCTCGGTCTTGGCGAGCTTCGATTCGAGGCTTGAGTTCTTCGACCACCGGAGATCGCACAGCTCGAGACCGATCACGTGGTGGTCGACAATCAGCGCCGACCCGAGCCCGGTGCCGAGGCTGAGGAAAAGCATCCGGCCTCCCTCGTAGCAGCCGACCGCCTGCATCGCGGCATCGTTGATCAGCTTGACCGGCTTGCCGAACTCCTTCTCGAAGTCGAAGTCCACCCAGCCGGTGCCCAGGTTGGTGGGTTCGTTCGGCAGCCGTCCGGCGACGACCGGGGCGGGGAAGCCCACGGTCACCGCCTCGAAATCCCAGCCGGTCGTGTGTTTCTCAAGCCCGGCTCGGAGGTCATCGGGCGAGAATTTCGGGCCGGAGGGAAACTTGGTCCGTTCCTCCTGACCGGACATCCACATCTTCACGTTGCTTCCGCCGATATCGAGTACGAGCACCTTCATGCGTCATCGCCGGCCGCCGGCCGGTCACGGTCGGCATCTTGGCAGGCCCGTCGGTGGCTGGGGAGGGAAATCCCGCCGACCGGAACGCGTGGCGGGATGTTTCCGGCGCGGCGGGGGCTGGCATCCTATCTGCACGGACTCAGGGGATGGCATGGTATCTTCCTCTCGAAACCCTCACCGACGAAGCGCGGGAGAAGGGCCTCAAGGCGTTCACCTGGGAAAGTCTCAGCGCGCATTCGATGACCATTCTGGTCACGGGTGCCTTCCTTCCGGGCATGGCGCTCGCGCTCGGCGCCAGCAACTTCATCATCGGCCTGCTCGCGAGCTTCGCGCCGATCGCCCAGATGGCGCAGATCCCGGCGATCCTGGTGATCGAGAAGGTCGGTCTGAGGAAGCTGGTCAGCGTCGTCACCGCCGTCGTTTCACGGCTCTTCCTGGTGGCGGCGGCCCTGGTGCCGCTGCTCGCCCCGGAGGGGTCGAGGGTGACGCTCTTCACCACGTTCATGATCCTGTTCTTCGTCCTCGGCGCCTTCTCCGGGTGTTCGACCGCCTCGCTGATCAAGGATCTCCTGCCGGAGAAGACCCGCGGCTCCATCCTCGCCTCGCGCCTCGCCGCGGCGACCGGGCTCGGCGCGGCGCTCAGTCTTGCCGGCGGCTTCGGGCTGGGTCCTCTTTCCGGGTGGATGGGTGCCGAGGCAGGCGCCTATGCGGTGATCTTCCTGATCGCGGCCCTGTTCGGGCTGGTCGCGGCGTTTGCCGTCGGCTTCATGCCGGAGCCGCGGCTGCAGCGGGGCGAGGCCGGCACCCGGTGGTTGTCGCGGCTCGTTTCGCCGGTGAAGGATCCGAACTTCCGGCGCCTCCTCATCTTTTCGGCCGCATGGAGTTTCACCGTCATCATGTCCGGTGCCTTCTTCGCGGTCTACATCCTGAAGCGCATCGGGATCCCGATGAGCGGGGTCATCCTGCTGGCGATGCTCAGCCAGGTCGCCAACATCTACTTCTTCAGGATCTGGGGCCGCATCGCCGACCATTTCAGCAACAAGAGCGTGCTCGCCGTCACCGTGCCGCTCTTCATCGTCCTCCTGCTGCTCTACCCCTTCACCACGATGCCGGAGCGCTACAGCCTGACGATCCCGCTGCTGGTCGTGATCCATCTGATCGGCGGCATCTCGACCGCCGGCTTCAACCTGTGCGCCGCCAACATCGCGCTGCGCCTGGCCCCGCACGGCAACGCGACCTCCTACCTCGGCACCAACGCCTTCTGCGCCGGCCTCGCGGCCGCCATCGCTCCCATCGTGGGCGGCCTGCTCGGCTCGTTCTTCGCCACCAAGGAGGTCAGCATCGACCTCTTCTACCGTCGCGACATCGCCGATGCCGCCGACGCCTTCACGCTCTCCGCCGTCAGCTTCCGGGGGATCGACTTCGTGTTCCTCTTCTCCGCGCTCACCGGGCTCTACGCGTGGCACCGGCTCTCGCTCATCGACGAGGAGGGGACGATCAGCGAGTCGGCCGTTCGCGAGCAGGTCTTCGCCTCGGTCCGCAGCAGCATGTTCACCGCGTCCGGCTTGAACATGGGGATGCGGCGGATGACCGCCTTTCCCTACGACATGTTGCGTCGGACGGGCCGGGGGGCGGGCGCCACGCTGTCGCGCGCGGCCCGCGCTGTGTCCGGCAAGCGGCCGCGTCCGGGCCCGCCAAGCAACCCATCCGGGTCGTGAGCGCCCGCGAAGGAATCCACCGCGGCCGGCGTAGGGGAGAGCATGCATCGAAGCTTTCGATCGATCCTTCTTTTCGCCCTCGTGCTGGCCGGGGAGGTGCCGGCGGAGGATCCGGAGGTGTGGGCGCTCGCCTACTTCCGGCAGCGTTATCCGACCCGCATCGAGGTCGATGCCTCGGGAAAGGTGCTCGAGGTGCCGCTGCCCGACCCGATGAGCGTCGAGAAGCTCCATCTCGCGTTGAGCACGGACGGCCGACACTGGATGCCCCTCGCCCAAAACGGGCCGGTGTGGGAACAGCGCTTGCGCGATCCCTTCATCCGGCGCGCGCCCGACGGGGTCTGGCATCTCGTCGCCACCGGACGGGCGGCGGGTGATCCGGCCAATCGCCGGGGCCCCGTCTGTCTCCACGCCACCTCGCGCGATCTGCTCACCTGGGAGGTCGTCGAGTCGCTGCCGCTGATGCAGGGCGTGACGGATGCGGCGGGGAGGCCGGCGCGCAACATCTGGGCTCCCGAGTGGTTTCTCGATCCGGAGACCGGCGAGTTCTTCCTGTTCTGGTCGTCGAGCTTCGAGGATGCCGGCTGGAAGGACAGCCGGCTGTGGTTCTGCCGCACGCGGGACTGGAAGACCTTCACGCCGGCGGAGGTGCTCTTCGACCCGGATTACTCGGTAATCGACGGGACCCTCCGCGAGCACGAGGGTCGCTTTCACCTGTTTCACAAGGAGGAGGAATTCGGCGAGAGGACCGGGGAACGTCGCGCCATCCGGCTCGCGGTGTCGAAGCATCTCGAGGGTCCCTACGAGGGACACGAGGGGTCGCTCAACGACGGACAACTCGTGCCGACGATCACCGAGGGCTGCGCCGTCATGCCCGATCCGAAGCAGCCCGGGTGGTTGCTGCTCTACGACTACTGCATGTCGAATGGCTACGGCGTCTCGCGTTCTCCCGACCTGGTCGAGTGGACGGAGCTGGACGACACCGCCTTTCCCGCGGATGCCCGCCACGGCAGCGTCTTCGGGCTGAGTGCGGCCGAGGCCGGACGCCTGCAGGAGCGTCTGGGAAAAGCCCCCGACGCGGGCGAGCCCGGGGGGGCGCTCGAGGTGGTGTCGAGTCGCGGCGTGAGCGCGAGGGATCCGTCGACCATCGTGCCCTGCGGCGACGAATTCTGGATGTTCTTCACCGGTCGCGGGGTGCGTTCGCTGCGCTCAAAGGACCTCGTGACCTGGGAACCGGGCCCGCGGGTCTTCGACCGGCCGCCCGGATGGATCGCCGACGCCGTTCCCAAGAACCGGGGCACCTACTGGGCGCCGGATGTGATGAAGGTGGGCGACCGCTACCTGCTCTATTACTCGGTCTCGAGTTTCGGCGCGATGGACTCGGCGATCGGGCTCGCCACCACGCCGACGCTGGACCCGGAGGATGCCGAGTTCGGCTGGGCCGACCGGGGCGAGGTCGTGCGCTCGCGGGACGGGGGAGACTTCAACGCCATCGATCCGGCCGTTTTCCAGGACGACGATGGCTCGCTGTGGCTGGCCTTCGGGTCGCAGTGGAGCGGGCTGAAACTTGCCGAGCTGGACCCGGCCACGGGGCTGCGGTGTCACCCGGAGAAGCCGCTCACACCGCTGGCGACCGGAGTGCCGATCGAAGCGGCATACATTCACAAGCACGCCGGCAACTACTATCTCTTCATCAACCGGGGGAGTTGCTGCCAGGGCGTCCGGAGCACCTATCACATCCAGGTCGGGCGCAGCGACAACCTGCTCGGTCCCTATCTCGACCGCGATGGCCGGGCGCTTCTCGACGGTGGGGGAACGACCGTTCTCGAGACCTGGGTGGGCCCGCTCGCCGGGGCGGGCCATGCGGGGATCGTCGAAAAGGACGGCCGGCTCTGGTTCAGCTGCCATTTCGAGTCGGACAACCGCATGGACGGCAAGGCGACCTTTGCCGTGATGCCCTTTGCGTGGTCCGACGACGGCTGGCCGGAGGTCGCGCCGCCGGAGCGGGTTGCCACCGAGTGACCGGGCCGTCGATCGGCACCGCGGCGGCGAAGTGCGGCGTTGTCAGGCCGCCGCCGTTCTCCCACGGTCGCCCTCGATGACCGAGCCAGCGGAGGAGAACGACTTTCTTGCGGGGCACGTCGCGCTCCTGGCGAGGAGCTATCGCCTGCTCACCGGTCGCGAGTTGGTGCCGGACGGAGATTCGGATCCGGTGGCGCACGCTCGTCAACTTTATCAGGCTCCCTTCTTTCTCGCCTCGCACGACGGGACGGCCGACCCGGTCTTCAACTATGGCAACCGGACCGCGCAGTCGCTGTTTGCGATGGACTGGTCCGCGTTCACGGCCACGCCGTCCCGCTTCACCGCCGAGGAGCCGGACCGCGCCGAGCGCGCCCGGTTGCTGGAAGCGGTCCGCACCCGGGGTTTCATCGACGACTACGCCGGCGTGCGCATCTCGCGGACCGGGAAGCGCTTCCGCATCGAGGCCGCCACGGTGTGGAACGTGCTGGACGACCACGGGCGGGCCATCGGCCAGGCCGCGACCTTCGCCCGCTGGGAGCCGCTTTGATTCCTCGCCGCCGACGGCTGGAATCACGCCAGGTGCGAGAGCACGGCGGACGCGAGATTGAGCACCAGGAAGAAGCCGCACATGTCGGTGCAGGTCGTCAGGATCGGTCCCGACGCGAGGGCGGGATCGACCTTCAGGCGCTTGAGGAACAGCGGCACCATGCCGCCGAGAAGTACGGAGAGCATCGTATTCAGGCACAGCGCGCCGCCGACGACGAGTCCGAGATAGACATTCCCCTTCCACACCGCGGCGATGGTTCCGAGCAGCAGGCCGAGCACGAATCCGTTCACGACGCCGAGGATGCCCTCCTTCCACACGATGCGGAGGAACTCGGTCGGGCGGATGAGCCCGAGCGTGAGCTCGCGGATCGAGACCGCCACCGCCTGGTTGCCCGAGCAGCCGCTCATGTCGGAGACGATGGGCAGGAACACCGCGAGGGCGATGACCGCCTGCAGCGTGTCCTCGTACATCGCGATCACGCTGGCGGCGACGAGGTTGAGGATGATGTTGGGACCCAGCCAGGCCAGGCGGCGGCCGCAGCGGGCGGCCATCGGCATCGACCGCAGTTCTTCGCCGCCGAGGATCCCCTGCGTGTGCAGGAAGTCCTCGGTCTGGTGTTCGGAGGTCGCCTCGCGAACCGCCTGTCGGGTGATCACGCCGACCAGCACGTCGCCTTCCTCCACCACCGGCAGGCCGATGTAGTTCTTCTCGTCGAAAAGGTTGCGGAGGCTTTCGAAATCGTCGGCCACGCTGACGCGCACCGGGTCCGGGATCATCACCTGCGACACCGGCGTCGGGCGCGGCGTCATCACCAGATCCCGCAATCGGAGCACGCCGCGGAGCACGCCGCCCTCGCCGGTGACATAGACGTACTGCACGTCCATGTCGGCGTAGGTTTCCGCGTGCTCGCCCAGATCGGTGAGCACGTCGCCGACGGTGGACGTTTCGGGAAACGACGCGAGCCGTGCCCGCATCAGGCCGCCGGCGGTGTCCCAGTCGTACTCGGAACGGATCCGCAGCTTCTCTGCCTCTTCCGGGTCGTCCAGCTCGGCGAGCACCGCCTGCGAGTCCTCGTCGTCCATCTCGCGGAGAAAGTCGGAACCGATCGAGCCGGGGAGCCTCTCCAGCACGTCGGCCGCGGTTTCCGAGGGCAGGGACTCGAGGATTTCGACCGCCTGCGACTCCGGCAGCACCTCGAGCACCTCGGCCGCGTCCTCGGCCGGCAGGGCGCCGACGAGGGTCGCCTGCGATTCCGAGGACAGGTGGGACATCGCGAGGCGCTGGTCCTCGACCCGCAGTTCGGCGAGGGCGGCCGCGGCGCCGGCTTCGTCGCCGGCCTCGAGCTTCTCTTCGAGGTGCTCCCAGGGGCGTTCTTTCTCCAACTCGGCGGCGTCGTCGGTGGCGGGCGGCGAAGGCTGCATGCGCGAGCCTACATCGAGATCGCCGGACTGGCGAAGACGGATGGACCCAACCCGCATGTCTTTCGGGATGGACCGGATCCCGGGATTCTTCCCGTGGCTTTCAACCCGCTCGGGTGCCTTCGGTCAGGGACCTTCCCCGTTGATTTCGGTGAGCGACTCGGCGTCGAAGACACGGATGCGCTCGTGGCCGGACATGCCCGTGTGGGTCATCAGGCGGGACCCGTCGGGGGAGAGGATCGTGCGGTGGAGGAAGTCCGTGACGCGGAGGGAGGCGACCGGCTTCATCTTCTCGAGGCCGAGCCGGATGACGTAGTAGTCGTAGTGGTCCTGGAGGATGAAGGCGGAGTTGTCGAAGACGAGCCACGCGGAGGAGGCCTCGGGACCGGTGATGACGGACTCGAGCTGGGCGCGGGATGAATGGATTCCGGCGGGCTTTCCGGTTTCGAGGTCGGTGAGGCGAAGGGTCGAGTCGTAGCCGAAGGTGAAGACGCCGCGATCATCGGAGGTGGGAAGCGCTTGGCTGGCTTCGACATCGTCGTGCCGCGGAAGGGCGAGATCGAGTTCGAGGGATGGCACGCGGAGGACCCGGGTGGTGCCTCTCCCGGGCGTGACCAGGAGGCGGTCGCCCCGGCCGAGGAAGCGGGCCGAAACGCCGTTCTTGTCGGCGATGGGCTCGCCGACCGGGCGACACGTGGTCAGGTCCCAGAGTTGGAGTTTCCCGTCCGGACCGTTCTCTCCCGGCGAATCGAAGGTGGCGGCGTAGCGCCCGTCGTCGCTGACCGCCGCTCCGATGTGATAGGCGGACTCGTTGGGGTGGAGCATCGGGCGTCCCTGGCTTTTCCACTGGGCGTCGAACTTCCGGAGCGTTCCGGTGGGATCCAGCATGAGGATGGTCTTTCCGTCCGGGATGAACTGGATCCGGGTCGGGATCTCGGAGTCGCCGGAACCGGCGGGGAGCGGAATGCTGGCGACAAGCTGGCCGCTTTCGATCTCGAAGACGCGCCATGAGCCATCCTTGTCGAGAACGGCGACCTGCAGGCCGTCGGGGGTGAAGACGAAACCCGGCATCGGGCGGAGGTCGGGGTTCGCGTTCAGTGGTGGCGACACCGGCTCGCCGCTCTTGAAGTCGAAGACGCGTGCCCGGCCGGATTCGAAGCCGACCAGGATGCGCGCCGCGGCGGGGTCGACTCCGTAGTGGCCCTTGGCGTCCGGTTCTCCGAGTGGAACGGAGATCGGTTCCTCACTGTTGCCATCCCAGATGCCGATCGACCCGTCGCGCATCTGCACGACGATACGGGAGGCGTCGTCGTTGAAGTCGGCCCGCCAGACGCCCCGGAGCTCGCCCAGGTTCGGCGCTTCCTCCGCGGTCAGGGGGGGCGGCACGGCGGTAAGGACCGCGACCAGGCCCGCGATGGGAAGGGACGTGAATCGGCGGGAAATCATCCAGAGGGGAGCGCCACCGATCGGGAAATCTGCTTCATTCCGTGGTGCGGCCTGATCGCGGAGGCATGCGATGCGACCGCGGAGGCTGCCTGCCCTGGCAGAAGGCAGGAGTCTCCAAGCTGGAGGCGATCTGGGTCAGTGAAGTCGGTTTCGACGATCTTGGCGGGGAAGCCAATACGCAGGGGACCCTTTTCCGGTGGGGACTTGAGCAGTGGCGGAGAGCTCCCTTTGCGCAAGCCTTCGGGGCTACGGGGTTGGGCCCCGCCGTGCCTTGATGCGGGCGCGGGTCATGCGTTCGCGGAGGCCGCCTTCCTTGAGGAAGTCGAGTTCGAGGCGACGGATCAGGTGGTCGAGGAGGCAGTTGGTCTGGTGGATGAGGCAGATGATGATGTTGGCGACGACGGCGGGTTCACGGGTTTCGAAATAGGTCCGATAGGTCTCATAGGACTCATTTTCCCGGCGGCCGAGATTCCTCACGAAGAGGGCTTCCCTGGAATTTTTGTCCCAGAGGGGGTGGTTGCCGGTGCGGAGGAAGTCCCGGTAGTCCTCCAACAGCTCTTCGAGGCTGGCACGGGCGACGTTCATGAGCTTGATCTCGGTTTCCTTGGAGGTGCCGGAGGCCTGGCTGCCTTCGAGGATGTTCTGCTTTCCAGAACGGGCCGCCTGGACCATCTGGTCGCGGGTGCGGGAGCGGCGATTGATGAAGCGGTCGCAGAAGAAGACGCTGGCATCGAAGACGATGCGGGATTTCCGGAAGCACTTGAGCTGGTCGTAGCCACCGTGAGCGGGGATGAAGCCCTCCTTCATGGGAGCAGCCTGCTGTGGGGAGGCGCGGATGGCAAGAAGGTGGTGAGCATGTGAACAGTTTTACTGCTGGGGAATAGGTCCTATGGGTCCTATAAGACCTATGGGGGAAGAGCCCGCCAGTTCGAGGAAGGTGAGGCGGGCTGCTGGGGAATAGGTCCTATGGGTCCCACAAGACCTATGGGAGAAGAGCCCGCCAGTTCAGGAAGGAGAGGCGGGCTGCCAGGGTATGGCATCGAGTCCGTCAGCTGAAGGAAAGTGCATCCATGTCGAAGACGACGGTCACGTCTTCCGGCAGCGTGGTTTTCTCAAGCACCTGCTGGACGTGCTTGGTGAGCGTGCGCCCTTTCGGCCCGCGGAGCATGAGCTGAAAACGGAACTGCCCGTGAGCCTTCACCAGGGGGCTGGGGAGAGGCTCGCCGAGTTCGATGCCCTTGGGGAGATCCTCCTTCAGCCGACGGTGCAGCGTCTGCAGCGTGAACTCGGCGCGGCGTTCGTGGGTGGAGCGGCTGGTGAGGACGGCGCAACGGGTGAAGGGGGGGAAGCCGAACTGGCGGCGCATTTCGAGCTCCTGATCGGCGAAGCCGTCGAAGTCGTGGTGACGCGCGAACTGGATGCTCGGGCTGTGGGGTGTGAAGGTCTGGACGATGACCTCCCCCTCGAGCGACCCGCGGCCGGCGCGGCCGGCAACCTGGGTCATGAGCTGGAAGACGCGCTCGCCGGCGCGGAAGTCGGGGACGTGCAGGCCGATGTCGGCATTGAGGATGCCGACCAGGGTGACGTTGGGGAAATGGAGCCCCTTGGCGATCATCTGGGTGCCGATGAGGACGTCGATCTTCTTGGCGCGGAAGGCGTTGAGGAGGTCGCGCAGGGCGTTCTTCTTGCGCAGGGCGTCGGCATCGATGCGGGCGATGCGGGCAGCGGGGAAGACCTTGCGGAAGACGTCCTCGACCTTCTGGGTGCCGAAGCCCTGGAGGGCGATGCCGCGATCGGAGCACTCGGGGCATCTCCGCGGGACAATCGCCTGGTGGCCGCAGATGTGGCAGATCAGGCGGTCGTCGGTGCGGTGGTAGGTGAGCGCGAGCGCGCAGTGCGGGCAGGTGCAGACGTGGCCGCAGGACGGGCACTGGAGCGAGCGGGCGAAGCCGCGGCGGTTGAGGAAGAGGATGCTCTGTTCGTTCTTCTCGAGGCGGTCGGTGATGGCGTTGCGCAGGCGGTCGGAGAGGAAGGTGTCCTTCGACTTCTGCTTCTTCGACTCGAGGCGCATGTCGATGACGCGGATGAGCGGCAGACTCTGGTCGTCGACGCGCTTGGTCAGGCGCAGGAGCTGGTATTTTCCGTCGAGGGCGTTCTGCCATGACTCGAGGGAAGGAGTGGCGGAGCCGAGGACGACGGTGGCGCCTTCGAGGTGGCCGCGGAGCACGGCGACATCGCGTCCGTGGTAGCGGGGGACCTGGTCCTGCTTGTAGGAATTCTCGTGTTCCTCATCGACGAGGATGAGCCCGAGGTCGGGCAGCGGGGCGAAGACGGCGGAGCGGGCGCCGATGACGATGCGCGCCTTGCCCTTGCGGATGCGGTGCCATTCGTCGAAACGCTCGCCTTGGGAAAGGTGGGAGTGGAGGACCGCGACCTGGTCCTGGATGTCGGCGAAGCGGGCGCGGAAGCGGCGGACGGTTTGGGGGGTGAGGGAGATTTCGGGAACGAGGACGAGGACGGTCTTGCCGGCGTCGAGGACCTGGCGCGCGGCCTGGAGGTAGACCTCGGTCTTGCCCGAGCCGGTGACGCCGTGGAGGAGGAAGGGCCGCTGCGCGGCAGTGCCGAGTGCCGAGTGAGAAGTGGGAAGTGGTGAAGTTCGGTCCCGCGTTTGCGGGACCGGGGGGAGGGATGAAGGGGTTTCAAACCCCTTCTCCATAGCCAGGATGGCGTCCAGAGCGGCTTGTTGCTCCTCCGTCAGCGGGAGGTCGGTGGTGGGGAGGAGTTCGTCGGAGTTGTCGGCCTCGGGATCGCGGCGGACCTCGAGGTTGATGAGTTTGACGAAGCCCTTTTTTTCGAGGCTTCTGACGCTGGTGGAGGCGGCGTTGCCGAGGTCGGTGAGGGCGAGGGTCCGGTCCGGGGCGTGGGCCAGGAGGGTGAGGATGGTGGCCTGCTTGGGGGCTCGCTTCTCGAGCTTCTCGAGCTCGTCGGCGTCGGGCTCGTTCTCGAGGACGGCGGCCTTGCGGGTCTTGGCGGACTTGTCCTCGGTGCGGACGGCTTCGGGGAGCAGGACGCGGACGACGCTCTCAATACTGCACCCGTAGTAATGGGTGATCCAGCGGGCGAGCTCGAGGAGCTTGGGGGTGACGAGAGGTTCGGGATCGGTGAGGGAGTCCAGCGGGCGCAGGGCGAAGCCGAGGTCGGCGGGATCGGCGTCGGAGACGGCGAGCACGGTGCCGGTGGAGCTGCGGTTGCGCAGCGGGACGCGGACGCGGCAGCCGGCCTGGACGGGGAGCCCGTCGGGGATGGCGTAGTCGAAGACGAGCTCGGAGGGGCCGTCGATGAGGACGCGGGCGGCGGGCACGGGAACGAGGCTGCGCCTCGAGTGACGAGTGGAAAGTAAAAAGTAAAAAGTGGAAAGTGGCAGTCAGCGGCCTGCGGCCGGGGTGATAGGAGCCGGCTGAAGCCGGCGGTCCAAGTTCTGACTCTTGGCTCTATGCTCCGGACTCCAAGTTTCCAGCCTGCATTTCTCGCGAGTGAGAAATCCGGGCTAGAGGAGGATGTCGCGCAGGGCCTGGCGAAGGGCGTCGGGGAAGTTGGGCTTGAAGTGGAGCTGGCGGGAGCGGGTGATCCAGAAGGCGGTGTGGGCGGGAAAGTCGGGGGCTTCGACGAGTTCACGGATTTCGCGCAGGCGGGCGACGCCGGGGTTTCCCTTGCGGACGTGGAGGTTGCCGGCCCGGATTTCGACCCATTCGATGGCGTGGCGTTCGAGGTGGAGCATGGGCGTCGGAGAAACCTGGAACTCCAAACTCGAAATCTCAAGGGGAGAGCGCGGCGGCCTCTTTCGCAAAGGCTACGGCGAGCCAGCGGAGCCATGCGGTCCGTTGTTCCGCCGAGGGAACTGGAGGCAGTCCCTGCTTGTTCAGCTCAGCACGTTGCGGATCCGCTGATGGGCGTTGGCGGGGACGGTGGAGGAGAAATGGCAGCGGCCCCGGCCGTCGAGGGCGATGGTGGCGCGGCGGATGTCGAAGTCCGCACAGAGCAGCTCGAGATCGCGGAGGACGGCGCCGGGGAGGCGGCCCCTGGCAGCGGTGGCCCGGCCGTCCCGGATGACGATGACGGTGGGATGGAGGAGCTTCTGGAGCCAGAGCATGGGCCTTCGGGAAACTTGAAACTCCAAACTCCAAATACCGAAGGGGAGCTTGCGGCCGGTGGCCGGGAAGGGGTGCCGGTCTGAAGACCGGCGCTCCATCAGAGGTGGCGGGAGATCTTTTCCACCGCATTGTCGACGGTGAGGCCGTGGAGTTCGCGGAGGATGGGAATCTTGCCGTGCTCGACGAACTCGTCCGGCCAGCCGATGCGCTCGACGGGGACCTGGATGCCGGCATCGTGGAGGTGTTCGATGACGCCGCAGCCGAAGCCGTTCATGAGAACGTGGTCCTCGAAGGTGCAGACGACCTTGGCGGAGCGGGCGACCTTCTCGATCAGGGCGGTGTCGAAGGGCTTGATGAAGCGCGGATTGACCAGCGAGACCGAGAGTCCGCGCTCCTCGAGCCGGGCCTTCGTTTCCTCGGCCATCTCGAACATGGTGCCGAGGCCGATCAGCGCGACATCGGTGCCCTCGGCGATCAGCTCGCCCTTGCCGAGCTCGATGGGGGCGCAGGGGCTGTCGGTGGCTTTTCCGGCGATGGGGCCGCGCGGGTAGCGGATGGCGGTGGGGCCGTCGTCGTAGGCGGCCATCCACTTCAGCATCGTGACGAACTCGGCCTCGTCCTTCGGGGCCATGTGGATGATGCCGGGGACCGGGCGCAGGTAGGCGATGTCGAAGAGCCCGTGGTGCGTCGGACCGTCGTCGCCGGACAGGCCGCCACGGTCCATGCACAGGCGGACCGGGAGGTCCTGCAGGGCCATGTCGTGGATGATCATGTCGTAGGCCCGCTGCATGAAGGTCGAGTAGATCGCGAGGAAGGGGCGGATGCCGCGGGTGGCGAGTCCGCAGGCGAACAGCGCGGCGTGTTCCTCGGCGATGCCGACGTCGAAGTAGCGCTCGGGGATCTCCTTCTTGAAGATGTCGAGCTTCGAGCCGCCGGGCATGGCGGGGGTGATGGCGACGATCTTCTCGTCCTCCTTGGCGAGGTCGGTGACGGTGCGGCCGAAGATCTCGGAGGCGCTCGGTTTGCCGCCGCCGTTGGTCGACCCGTCCTCGATCTTGTAGGCGCCGAGGCCGTGGAACTTGCCCGGGTTCTCCAGGGCCGGCTGGTAGCCGCGGCCCTTCTCGGTGATGATGTGCAGGACGACCGGCTCGTTGAGCTTTTTCAGGTAGTCGAAGGTCTTGACCAGCAGCGGCAGGTCGTGGCCGTCGATCGGCCCGAAGTAGCGGATCCCGAACTTCTCGAAGAGCACGTTCGGGAAGAGCAGGTTCTTGGCGCCCTCCTCGACCTTGTGGGCGAGGTTGCGGGCGGCCTTGCCGGCGATCCACTCGACGAATTCGGCGGCCTTGTTGCGCACCGACGAGTAGGTCGAGTGGGTCTGGAGCGCATTGAAGTAGCGGGCGATGGCGCCGACGTTCTTGTCGATCGACCACTCGTTGTCGTTGAGGACGACGATGAACTTCTTGGTGGTCTCGGCGATGTTGTTGAGCGCCTCGAGCGTGGGGCCGCAGGTGAAGGCGGCGTCGCCGGCGAGGGCGACGACATGGGAGTCCTCCTTGAGCTGGTCGCGGGCGGCGGCCATGCCGAGGGCGGCGGAAAGGGCGGTGCCGGCGTGGCCGGCGCCGTAGCAATCGTGCTCGGATTCGGTCCTCAGCAGGAAGCCGTTGAGGCCCTGGTACTGGCGGATCGTGTGGATTTTGTCCGCCCGGCCGGTGAGCATCTTGTGGACGTAGCCCTGGTGGGCGACGTCGAAGACGAACTTGTCGGCAGGCGTCGAGAAGATCCGGTGCATCGCGATGGTCAGCTCCACCACGCCGAGGTTGGGGCCGAGGTGGCCGCCGGTCTTCGACAGGTTGGTGATGAGCGCCTCGCGGATCTCGTCGGCGAGCTTGGGCAGATCCGCCTCGTCAAGGGCCTTCACGTCCTCGGGCGAGCCGATGCCGGACAGCAGCGGGCCGAGGTTCGGGGGCTCGGGGGGGTCAGAAGAGGCGGATTTCGTCATGTTCGTCAGACGCGTCGGTGTCGTCGGAGGCGTCCGGGGTCAAGGGCTTTCCGCCCTCGTCTCCGGACGAGGCGGCGGTGTCGCGAGCGGCGATGGTCTTGAGGCGCTTGCGGGCGGAGCCGAGGACCTCCTCGCAGCGGCGGAGGAGATTCGTGCCCTGCTCGAAGCGCTCGACCATTTCCTCGAGCGGGAGCGAGTCCTCCTCGAGGGCGGAGACGATCTTCTCGAGCTCGGCCACGGCTTCCTCGAAGCCGGGCTCGTCCTTGGGCGGGGTGCTGGACTTTTTCCGGGGCATCAGTCGCGGCTGGGGTCGCGCAGTTGTCCTTCGCTGTAGTAGATCATCTCCTGATTGAGGATCGGGTAGCGATTGGGGAAGCGGCGGTAGATCTCGGAGATGCTTCCCGCCTTGTCGTAGATGGAGAAGCCGGGGCTCGAGGGGGTGGGGCCGCTGATCGAGGCGACGCGGCCGTCGAGGACCAGGGCGGCGAAATCGCCGTACTCGGCCTTCACGTCGCTACTGGGCCCCGAGTCCCGCGAGGCGGGGGTGATCAGGATCCCCGAAAAGCGGGTGCCGAGCTCGGTCGCCTTGCCGTCGAGCGTGAGGAAGTCGTCCTTGGATTTCGGCAACCACAGGCTGTAGGCGTCGGCATACCAGGCGACGGCCCACGGCTGGTCGGAAACGACGATCTCGGGCTGGCCGGGATCCTTGCTGACCCAGTCGGCCAGTCCCTTTTCCGAGTTGAGGATGAGCGGGTAGTAGGGTGGCCACTGCGGCCAGCCTCCCTTGTCGGCGGCGAAGTTCAGGTACATCTTCACATCCTTCGGCAGGGTCAGCAGGATCGGAGCGGCTGAGAAGGCGACGATGGCGATGTAGTGGGCATTTCGCAGGAAGGGGGCCGAGGAGACGAAGTCGAGCCGGCTCCAGAGGATGGAGAGGAAGGCCAGTCCGTAGGCCGCCATGATGGGGGCGAAGAGCAGGTGAATCTGGTTGGGGTGGAGCTGGTTGTCGGCCCGGATGCCGAAGATGGCCATGCCGAGCGCGGCGAACAGCCACATCAGCGCGATCATCCAGCGGAAGCGGGCGATGGAGGCGCGCTTGAAGGGGTGGAGGAGGGCGACGAAGAACACCGGGGCGGCGAGGATGCCGCCGAGGAAGGGGATGAGGTCGGTGGCCTGGACCAGGGTGGTGCCGAGGATTTTCAGCAGCAGGCCGTCGATGAGGAGCGGCGTGGAGCTGAGGTCCAGGGTCCGCATGATCGCCGACTCCGAGCCGTTGGCGAGGCCGTTGTAGAAGACAAAACGGGCGACGCCGAAGGGCTGGCCCGTGACGTCCGCCATGCGGATCAGCGGGTAGAGCACCGCCAGGAAGAGGATGGCCAGCGAGGAAAGGGCGACGATGCCCCGGGGGCGGAAGGCGATCGCGGCGTAGATGAGGTAGCCGAAGAAGATCCACGCGGTGATCCAGTGGGTGAGCACCATCAGCGCGAAGAAGGCGGCGGCGATCAGCGGCGGGACGATGGAGTGGTTGCCCTCCTCCTGGTTCTCGACGGCCCGGTAGGCGAAATAGAGGCCGCAGCTGAAGAGGAGCAGCAGCAGCATCTGCGGCAGGCCGCTTTGGGAATACTTCCAGAACAGGTCGCATAGGACCATCAGCAGCGCCGTGACGCCGGCGATCTTGGCATCGAAGACGCGGCTGACGAGCAGGTAGCTGACCCCGATCGCCATCAGGAAGAACAGGGTGGAGACGAGGGCGACGACCCGGTCGAGCGGGTAGATCAGCTCGGTGCTTCCCATGCGCCAGTTGTCGAAGTCGTCGGCGCCCACCAGCTTGAACACGGCCCCGAGGACCAGGGGATTGAGCGGCGCGTGGTAGGTGTCGCGGAGCCCGACCAGCGGGACGGTGCCCTCGGCCTCGGTCTCCGCCAGGTGGTGCTCGAGCGGGCGGACGAACTTGGTGGTCAGGCCCTCTCCCCGCGAGACCTGGCGGGCGATCTGCGCCTGATCCATGGCCTGCTCGGTGCCGAGGCCCCGGAAAAGGATGAACAGGTGGACCAGCGCGAGGGCGAAGAGGATGACGAAGAACAGGATGCGGCGGGTAATGACCGCTCCGTCAAACGAGGCAGAAGGTGGTTTCATGAATGGGGAGAGGGGTCAGGCATCGAGCTCCTTGAGTTTCCGCTGCAGCGTCCGGCGGCTGATGCCCAGCATGTCGGCGGCGCGGGTCCGGTTGCCTTCGGCTTCCGCCAGCGCCGCGCGGATGGTTCGGGTTTCGAGCGCATGCAAGTTGAATTCCGGAGGCCCGGCAAGGGTGATTTTCCCGCCGGAATCGGGCGTTCGCACGGGGTTCTCGCCGCGCAGGGAGGCGGGCAGGTGGCGGACGTCGATCACCGGGTCGTTCGACATCACGACTCCGTGCTCGATGGCGGTCCGCAGCTCGCGCACGTTGCCGGGCCAGGGGTGGCGGCGCAGGAGCGAAAGGGCGTCGTCGCTGAGCGGCTTGACCGGGCGTCCGTTCTCCTCGGCGAACTCCTTCAGGAAGCCGGCGGCGAGCAGCACGATGTCCTCGGCGCGGTCGCGCAGCGGCGGCATGGCGATGCGGACGACGTTGAGGCGGAAATAGAGGTCCTCGCGGAAGTCACCCGACTCGACCATGCCGGCGAGGTTTTTGTTGGTGGCGGCGAGCACGCGGACATCGACCTTCACCGAGGTGTTCGAGCCGACGCGCTCGATCGTTCGCTCGGAGAGGGCGCGCAGCAGCTTGACCTGGGTCGAGGCGTCGATCTCGCCGATCTCGTCGAGGAACAAGGTGCCGCCGTCGGCCTGCTCGAAGCGTCCCACCCGGCGCTGGGTCGCGCCGGTGAAGGCGCCCTTCTCGTGGCCGAAGAGTTCGCTTTCGAGGAGCTGGGGCGAAAGGGCGGCGCAGTGGACGATGACCATCTTTTCCGCCGGCCGGCCGGAGAGCTGGTGGATGGCGTGGGCGACGACTTCCTTGCCGGTGCCGCTTTCACCCTCGATGAGCACGGTGGCGCGGGTCGGGGCGACCTGCTTGACGGTGTCGATCACCCGCCGGATGCCGGTGGATTTCCCGGTGAGCCGTCCGAGGTCGGCGGGGTCGGGCAGGCGTTCGCGAAGTTGCTCGTTCTCGCTCTCGAGCTGGCGCGACCGGAGCGCGCGCTTGAGCAGCATCTCGACCTCGTCGAGGTTGAGCGGCTTGGTGACGAAGTGCCACGCGCCGCGGCGCATCGCCTCGACGGCGGTGTCGACCGAGCCGTAGGCGGTCATCATCAAGGCGACCGGCGGCTTCTTGATCGAGAGCGCCTCGTCGAGGACGTCCATGCCCGAGTCGCCGCCGAGCCGGAGGTCGGTGAGCAGGAGGTCGGGCGGGTCGGCCTTCAGTACGGCGCGGGCCTCCTTGAGGTTCGAAGCGGTGAAGACGTCGAATTCCTCGTCCAGCGCGGCGCGGAGGCCGTCGCGGGTCGCTTGTTCGTCGTCGACGATGAGCAATGTCGGGGTCATGGGCGGGCGGAGGTTCGGGAAATAGGTCCCATGGGTCTTATAGGACCTATGGGGAAGGATCCGGAGGCATCTGGCGGTTCAATCAATATCAATGACGCTGCTCTCCAGGAGGCGGACGGGTTTCGGGCCGCGGGGGAGGTGGATGTGGATGGAGGTGCCGACGTCGGGTTCGGATTCGATCTCGATCTCGCCGCCGTGTTCGCGGACGACGCGGCGGACGATGAGCAGGCCGAGGCCGGTGCCGGCCTGCTTGGTGGTGCGGTAGGGCTCGAAGAGCGAGCCCATCTGCTCGGGAGGAATGCCGGTGCCGTTGTCCTGGATGGAAATACGGCACTCGTAGTCGTTGTGCCCGGTCGTGATGCGGATCAGTCCCTCCGAGCCGCGGATGGCCTGGTAGGCGTTGCGGATGAGGTTGTAGAAGACCTGCTGGAACTGGGTCGCGTCGAGCTCGAGCTCGGGGAAGCCGGGTTCGAGGTCGAGTTCGACCTTGATGTCGCGGCTGGAGAGCTCGGGCTCGAGGAGCTTGAGGGTGTCGTGGAGGATCTGGTGAAGGTCGCAGGCCTCGCGGTCGGGCGTGGTCGGGCGGATCGCCTCGAGAAACTGGCGGAGGATGGTGTCGAGGCGCTGGATTTCGCGGCGGGCGGTGTCGACGTGCTCCTCGAGCGGTCCGCGGTCGCCGGGCGGGAGCTTGCGCAGCTTTCGCTCGATGAGCTGGAGATGGATGTCGAGCGAGTTGAGCGGGTTGCCGATCTCGTGGGCGACGCCGGCGGCCAGCAGGGTAAGCGCGTTGAGGCGTTCGCTCTCAAGGTGGTCCTCGGCCTCACGGCGGGAGGCGGTCTGGTCGCGGACCAGCATGACCCAGCCGAAGTTCCCGCCGCTCATGGGCGAGTCGATTGGGGAGAGGTAGAAATTGAGGTAGCGGTTCTCGGGGTAGAACACCTCGAGGTCGCGCGAGACGGTTTTGCCGGGTTTGGCGAGCGTGTCCCATTCGAGGCCGGGGACGCGTTGCTTGAGCGGCTGGCCGATGATCGCGTCGTCGAGGCCGAAGAAGCGCTGGGCCGCGCCGTTGATGAAGGTGACGAGGCCGTCCTCGTCCATCACGATGACGCCTTCGTGGAGCGCCTCGAAGACCTGCTCGAGGAAGCCCTTCTCCCGGATCAGGCGGGAAAGGAGCTGCTGGGCCTCGGCCGGGTCGATGCGGTCGAGGCGGGCGAGGAGCTTTTCGAGGAAGCCGGACTTCATGGGGAGACGGAAGACTTCGAGACGGAAGACGGGTTCCGTTTCGAAGGTTGAGGGCGGAGCGAGAGTGGCTAGGAAGGGGGGATGAAAGATGAAGTTTTCGTGGTTTTGTGCACCTTTCCGGATGAGGTGAAGGCGCGACAGATTGGCGCGCTGCTGGTGGAAAGGCAAGTGGCGGCCTGCGTGAACGTGGTGCCGGGGCTGCGTTCGATCTATCGCTGGCAGGGCACGGTGCACGACGACCCCGAGGTGCTGGCGGTGATCAAGACCACCCGGGCCGGCTATCCCAGACTGGAGAAGCTGCTTCTGGAAGCCCATCCCTACGACACGCCGGAGGTGCTGGCGCTATCTGTCGAGGCGGGATCGGAGAGCTATTTGAAGTGGGTCGCCGAGCAGTGCGGCTCGGCGTAGCCGGCACGTGGATTCGTGTTGATGGCATTTTCAGACGGTGACCCGCCCGGCGCGGCCGGTGGACCTCGATACGCCGGGCGATGGCTTCGGGCTGCAGGTTCTCCGAAGGGCTGCCTGTACAATCAAGTTTTGCAGGCGGGTGCGCCGAAAGCCTCTTTTCATGGGGAAAACGAGGGGTGATGCTTTCCGAGCATCGAACGGGAGGTGGCACGTGGACCGGGAGAGTCCGTCGGGTGCCGGCGGCCCGGTGACCTGCGATCCGCCGACCCCAACTTGCTGTGATGAACGACCTGCTCCGATGGACCTTGATTCCGTTCGCCCTGATCGGCGGAATGTTCTCCTGCCCGGGCGTCGAGTCATTGGCGCCGCTGAAGCCGGAGTCGGTTGCCGATGCGGCGGGAAAGTCGGGAGGTCCGTGGTCGGGTGAAGGAATCGAGGCGGTGCCAGGGCCGGTCGGACGGAGCCTGCGTGTGGATCCCGCGGGACGTCTCCGGAGAAAGCTGGCGCTGTCGTCGGTGGAGTCCCTCGATGGAGAGACGTGGTTGTGGGGCTCCGTCGGGATCTGGGGAACGGCCGCGGGGGATGAGGACTCCGGGGAGATCTCGCTGCGATGGCTCGATGGATCCGGACGCGTGCTGGGGGAGGGGGCCTCCGGGGTGGAGGCGGGGGCTCCGGTCATGAGCTGGAGCCGGTATTCGGGCGAGGCACCGGCACCAAACTACGGCCGGGTCGCCACGCGGGCGACGGACGGCCACCTTTCCAACGAATGGGTATCGACGCCGCGAGATGCCGAGGGGCTGTATTTCGACCTCGTCCTCTCCAACAAGGAGAAGGTGAAGGGGCTGCGCTATCTGCCGCGGACCGGCCGGCTCGATGCGGGGCAGGTGCTTCGCTACGAGGTTCTGGTGCCCGACGGCGAAGCAGGGTGGCGTCGTGCCGCGGGCGGGAGCTGGCCCCGGGAAAGGGGCTGGAAGCGGGTGGATTTCCCGGAGCCGTTGGTGGTCGACCGACTTCGCCTGCGGGCTCTCGAGACCGCCGACCTTCCGGAGAAGCCGGATCAGTTCGCGATGTCCGCGGCAGAGATCGAGCCGGTGTTCGATCCGGAGAACTCCACGATCGGGGTCGATTTCGGCTCGGCACCCGCAGAGGTGGTGGTTCCGGTTCCGGCGGCCGAGCTGGCCGCTCTCCGGGGAAAGGAGATCACCTGCGAGATCGTCAATACCGGGAGGTCGCCCGTCGTCCTCGGCGACGTGATGCTGGGGGAACGCGGGGTGGCGACGCCGGCGCGGGATTTCAAGGTTCGAAGGAGCCAGTACATCGACCTCAATGCGCTCGGGTTGGTCGGGTTTTCGCAGCCGCACTGGTCGGCGATGCAGGTGCACGAGGTGAGGCCGGACTCTCCCGCCGCCGGGCTGGTGCCCGGCGAGGTGGTGCTCCGGGTTGATGGCGAGCGGTTCGGGCCGCCGGTATTGAACGCGACCCGCTATCCGCTCGACCGGGAATGGCTGGAGCGGCATCACGAGCCTTTCGTGGCTCGCCTCTACGCCCGTGCTCTGGCGGAGGGACGGGACCACATGGAGTTCGAGACGTGGGATCCCCGAACCGGACGGACGGCGAAGCGGGTGGTGCGTCTTCCTCGAACCGAGCCGGGCGACTGGGAGGGGTTTCCGCTGCGGGGAAAGATGGCCGACGAGCTCTACGCGGAGTTGATCGACCTGATTGTTCGCGAGCAGCGGGACAATGGAACCTGGGGCAACATGCCGGCGAGCATGGGTGAGGCCTTCGGCATGATGGCGCTGCTCGGCACCCGGGACCCAAGGCATGCCGAGGTGATCCACCGCACGGCGGGGCACCTTCTCAGCACGCCGCCCAGTGGCGGGTCGAGCCGCTACCTCGGCTTGTGGGAGATCGCCTTCCGGACGATCGCGCTCGGCGAGTACGCGCTGGCGACCGGTGATCCGCGGGCGATCGCCTGGCTCGACACGACTTGCAACGCGATGGTTCAGGGCGCGCACGTGAACCGCTCGAACTACCTGGCCTTCGGCCATGATCGCCGCGTGCTGCCGTATGGAACATCGGGGCTGATCGCTCCGCTTTCCCACCTGGTGATCGGCGATTCGCTGGCCCGTCGGGCCGGGGTCGATAGCGGGATGGCGCGGGTCTTCGATCCCTACATCCGCGGCGGCTGGGCGTCGAACCAACCGGTCGGGAAGCAGTCGCAGGGCTACGGCTCTCCTTCGGGTGGGGGAGGCTCGGATCAAGCGTGGTGCCGCTCGGGGCTGATCGCGCTCAACTGCCATCTCCGGGGTGAGAACGACGACATCCGCCGGGGCTTGGTGGCCTTCATGGCCGAACACCATGGATTCATGCGGCGCAGCCACGGCTATGGAAATCCGGGCGGACACCTCGGGCTGATGGCGCTGGCCGGTGCGGCGCCGGAGCCGTTCGAGGCGGTGATGGATGCGTGGGCGCCGGTGTTTGCCATGCAGTGGATGCGTGGCGGGGGACTCGGCCACGTCGAGAGCCAGATCACGAACACCTTCGCCAAGAACCCCGCGGCGAGTGCCAAGGTCTTCAACTACTCCTTGGCCGTGGTGCTGAGCGCGCGCCGGCAGGGGTTGCACGTGACCGGTGCGGACGACCGCAGCTGGCTGCCACTGGCGGAGGACGCGATCCCGCCCGCGCCGATCCTGTATCGTGACCTCGACGGGATCCGTGAGTTGCGGCGCGCCCTGCTCGACTACGTGACCGCCCGCTACACGACCGACGGCTCCGAACCGACCGCCGGCAGTCCGGTGTGGTCGCCCGGGACGGAGACCGGCGGCGAGTTTCTGAAGGTCGCCTATGAGGCGGCCAACGGACGCATGGGGCCGTCGGACGGGATCACCACCGATGGCGAACTCTCGGAGGCCTGGCAGGTGATCGAGGCGGACTGTGGGTTCCCGGATCTGATCCACGGCATCGACGACGTCGGGAAGCTGGCCGTCGAACGAGCCCAGTATGCTTTCGATGGTGATCCCTCGACCTGGCTGAGGTCCAACGGAGGAATCCGGCCCGAGACCGCCGGCAGCGAAAGTGGCTGGAGCGTGACGCTGAAGTGGCGTGGGGATGCCACTCCGGCAGCGGTCGCCGGATGGGTTTTTCCGACCGCGCCTTCTGAAAGAAAGGGAGTCGATGACTCGGCGAAGACGGTGCGTGTCGAGGCGAGCGACGACGGGGTTTCCTGGAAGGAGGTCATCGAGACCGAGATTCCCACGGACCGTCGCGTTCGGGTCCGAGAGCCGCTCGCGAGCCGGTTTCTTAGGTTCACCCTGACCTCGCGCTCGGGTGGACTGCTGATCCTGCCCGACGTCGAGTTCATCCCCGACGCGGCTAACCCGTGATGGTGAAGCCCTTCACCCCCTCGAGGGGCTGGACGTTCTTCACATGCATGCCCCGGATGTTGTGGGCCATGGGGCTTTCCTCGGCGATTTCCTTGATGAAGTCCTCGACCTCGTCGGCTTCGCCCATGACCTCGAGCTCGACGGTGCCGTCGACAAGGTTCTTCACCGTGCCGATGACCTCGAAGCCCTTGGCGATGTCCTTGCAGGTGTAGCGGAAGCCGACTCCCTGGACCCGGCCGTCGAAGATGACGCGTCGTGCGATCACGGGGCCAAGGTTGATTGGTAATCGGCCAGTCCGTCGAGGAACATCTGAACGGAGACCAGAATCAGCAGGAGGCCCATCAGGCGCTCCAGCGCACGGGTACCCCTGCGGCCGAGGAACCGCATCAGCAGCGGGGAAAGCAGCAGGATCACCGCCGAGGCGGTCCAGGCGAGGCCGAGCGCGGCGCCGATCTGCAGCGTCTGCCCGGGAAACTTGGTGGTGGTGAGCAGCAGCAGGGCGATGGCGGACGGTCCGGCGAACATCGGCACGGCCATGGGAACGATGAAGGGCTCGTCGTCGCCATTCTCGTCGCCGAGCACCGAGCGGGCGGGGAACAGCATGCCGAGGGCGATGAGGAAGAGGATGATGCCGCCGGAAATGCTCAGGGCCGGCGGCTCGAGGCCGAGGAAGCCGAGGAAGCGGTCGCCGAGCAGGAGGAAGACGACCATCACCCCCAGCGCGATCAGCATTTCCCGGATCAGCACCACCCGCCGCCGGTGCTCGGGCAGCTTCGAAAGCAGGGTGTGGAAGACCGCGACGTTGCCGAAGGGGTCGAAGACGAGGAAGAAGGTGGTGGCCAGCGCGAGCAGGTTCATTCCGCGGCGAGGTGGGTGAAGCGGACCCGGTCGGACGCCGGGCGGCTGACCGTGATCCGGTCGCCGGTGGGCGCGGTGACGGTTTCCCCGAGGGCGGGATCGGTTTCGGCATCCGCCAGCAGGCCGGCCATGATGCGGCCGGCCTCGGCGACGGCGGCGGCGTCTTCAGGATCGGCGAGGGCAATCTCCCAGATCAGGTCGAGCCGGGTGTCGGATCGGGCCGTGAGCCGGTAACGGTCGCCCCGCCAGGCATCGGCGTGGACCGCGAGTTCCGGGTCGATGCTCTCCAGCCAAAGTCGAAGCCCGAGCCAGCCGGCCGATTCCTCGAGCACCGGCTCGGTGCCGTTGTCGGGGATCGTCACTTCGACGGGCTCGACGCCTTCGAGTTCCGGGGAGAAGCGGGAGGTCTGCCGCGGGGGATCGTGGAGCGCGCCGAGCAGCTCTTCCTGGTCCATCAGCCGGTTGGCGACCGGCGCGCCCATCTGCGAGGGGAAGGTGGCGAGGCCGCGGATGAAGGCGGGGAGGTTGTTCAGCAGGTCGGCGGCACCCGAGCTGTCCTGAGTGCCGGTGAAGCCGATGCCGAGCGCCTGGCGGGCAAGGAAGCGGGTTTCGATGGCGATCGCGGTGCCGTGGTGGAGCGCGGTGCGGGCACGGTCGGCCTCGTCGCCGGGGTAGCCGGGAGCGGGCGGGTAGTGCTGGTGGAGGAGGATGCGGACGAGGGCCCGCAGCAGCGCCGACTGGTCGGGCACGCTGGCGTCGTCGAAGCGGTCCGTCACCCACGCCTCGCCGGTCTGGTCGTCGAACCACGAACGGGCCCCGAGGCTGTAGGTCGCGGCGAGCTGGCCGGCGAAGCGGTCGTCGGGGGCGAGCAGCCCCATCTTCGCCCAGGCGCTCTGGCGGTGGCCGAGCGAGTTCGGGGGGAAGCGGCTTTCGATCGACGCCGCGACGCGGTCGAGCAGTTCCTCGCCGGCGATGCGGTGGACGACCGGGGTGCTGCGGAAGTCGAGACCGATCGCGCTCTCGACGAACTCGAGGATCGCCTCGGGTACCTTGACCTCGCCACCGCCCTGGGCGAGCGAGCGCAGGCTTTCATTCTCCCGTTCGAGCAGGGCGACCCGGTCCTCGAGGCTGGTGATGGTGGCGCGCAGCTCCTCGGCGTCCGCGTTGGCGGCGGCCTTCCGGGTTTTCAGCCCGTGGAGGAGACCGGCCGCCCCGACCGCGGCGCCGATCAGGACCGGCAGCAGGGTTTGCGGGCGCATGGCGGACTCAGCGGTTGCCGAGCGGCCGGGCGTTCGGGTTCACCGGGTCGACTTCCTCCAGCTCGCGCAGGTCGGGAAGCGTCTGGCTTTCGACGCCGTTGCCGAAGACGTCCTCGGCGAGTTCGCCGTCGATCAGCGTGATGCCGACCGGGCGTTCCGGCGAGCCGTCGGCCTTGTACTTGTACTGGAACATGTGCACCGGCATCTCGTTGCGGGTGCCGGGGAAGTAGCGCTTCACGCGGGTGTCGTAGAGCAGCTCCTGGACGAGCTTGCCGTAGGTGACGCCCGGGCGCTTCGAGTAGCCGAACTTGGTCTTGTAGAGCTTGTTGCCGAGGCCGTCGTAGATGTCGCACTTCAGCGGGTTGCCCTTGTCGTCGAGCCGGTAGATCGTCTTCACGCTGACGTTGCCGTTGGCGGTGTAGGTCGTCTTGGTCAGCGAGCGATCGTCGTTGCCCCGCTCGAAGACGGTGCGCGATCCGTCCTTGTTGCGCATCACGCGGACGAAGGGGCCTTCGATGCCGATGCCGGGGAGTCCCTGCGCGGGCAGCGCGGGGACGAGGCAGGCAAGGAAGAGGAAGAGAAGGACGCGGCGGATCATGGGCGGCGGACGGTAGGACTTGGCGGAGGCGGGTTCAAGGCGGCATTTTGGGCGGGCCGATGCGCTGGAGAACGAAACGCAACACCCATGACCTGAGCCACCGCGGCATGATCATGGGCATCCTCAACGTCACCCCGGATTCGTTTTCCGACGGCGGGCGCCACGACGATCCCGGAGCGGCGCTGGCGCGGGCCCGGCGGATGATCGGGGAGGGGGTGGACATCATCGATGTGGGCGGCGAGTCGACCCGGCCCGGGGCCGATCCGGTGGGCGAGGCCGAGGAGATCGAGCGGGTGGCGCCGGTGATCTCGGCGCTGAGGGCCGAGTGGGACGGTTTGATCTCGATCGACACCATGAAGCCGTCCGTCGCCGAGGCGGCGGTGGAGGCGGGGGCTGACATCGTCAACGACGTCTCGGGCCTGAGGGATCCCGCGATGGTCGAGCTCTGCGCCGGCACGGGCTGCGGGGTGGTCGCGATGCACATGCGCGGCGAGCCGCGGACCATGCAGCAGGCGCCGGTGTATGGAGACGTCGTGGCGGAGGTGCGCGGGTTCTTCGAGGAGCGCTTCGCGACGCTCACCGCGGCCGGCGTCGCGGCCGAGGCGCTGTGTTTCGACCCCGGTATCGGTTTCGGGAAGACGCTCGGGCACAACCTCGATCTGCTGCGCGGCCTGCCGGCGCTCGAGGTCGAGGGCCGGCCGTTGCTGGTCGGCGTCTCGCGCAAGAGCTTCATCGGCAAGTTGCTCAAGAGCGAGGCGCTGGAGGATCGGGAATGGCCGACGGTCGCGCTGACCGCCTGGACGCGGGAAAGCGGCGCGCGGATTCACCGGGTGCATGAAGTCCGCCCGAACCGGGAGGCCCTGAGGATGGTCGAGGCGGTGATGGGTGGAGCGCCGATGATGAAATCGGCGTCCTGACGGAGCGGTGCGGCGCCGATTTCATCATCGGCGCTCCATGGCAGGACGTCCCGAGGGCTTGCTCCGGCGCGTACAAGTCGCAATAGATTCCCCGGTACCCATCATCGTCTCGCGACCCCGATGAACACCGTCACCCATGCCCTGCTTCCTGTGCTTGCGGCGAAAGCCATCGCCGGCAAGAAGGTCACCGGCCGGGAGCTGGTGCTGGTGGGGCTGCTCGGGGCGTCCCCGGATTTGATCAATCCACACCTCACCCTCACCGCGCGGATGAACAGTTGGTCGCACGGTCTGCCGGCATGGGGCGGCATCACGCTGCTGCTGGTCGCTGCGGCGCTTCTCAGTCGCGGAAAGGTGCGTTGGCGCGTGGCCGGGATCGGTTCGCTGGCCTATCTGCTGCATCTTTTCTGCGACGCGATCGCCGGCGGAATCAATTGGCTCTCGCCGGTCGGTGAGGCCTTTTGGGGCGACTATTGGTTTCCCGTGATCCTCTGGACGCCGGCGGACGCGGTGCTCGCGCTCACCGCCTACTTCGTCTTCCGGGCGATCCCGAAATGGAAGGAAGCGAGGCGGGCGAAGGTGCCCGCCGTTTCGTAGGGACGACCGCCGGCACCTGAAAGGAGCCGCTCCTTGAGGGAGCGGGCTTGTCATGAGAGATCGGCCCTCCACACTCGGCGCCATGGACCACGTGAGCCTCGGTCGGCGGGTGATTGAAATGGAAACCGATGCGCTGCGCGCGATGCACGCGCGTCTCGGCGAACCCTTCGACCGCGCGGTGTCGATGCTCAAGGACGTGCTGGATGGCCGCGGGAAGATCGTCGTCGTCGGCATCGGCAAGTCCGGCAACATCGGCCACAAGCTCGCCGCGACGCTCAACTCGACCGGTTCGACGGCGGTCGTACTCAACTCGCAGAACGCCCTCCATGGCGACCTGGGCCTCGTTTCCGACGGGGACGCGGTGATCGCGCTGTCCTACTCGGGCGAGACCGCCGAACTGCTCGACCTGCTGCCGCACATCAAGCGCTTCGACGTGAAGCTCGTCGCGATGACCGGCAAGCCGGAGTCGACGCTTTCGAAGTATTCGGACGTTACCCTCGACACCTCGGTCGAGCGTGAGGCCTGTCCGCTGAACCTGGCGCCGACCTCGTCGTCGACCGCGATGCTGGTGATGGGCGATGCCTTGGCGATGGTGCTGCTCGAAGCCCGCGGCTTCACCGAGGAGGAATTCGCACGCTTTCATCCGGGCGGGGCGCTGGGCCGGGCGCTGTTGCTGAAGGTTTCGGACATCATGCGGGCCGGCGAGGCGCTGGCCTCCGTGCCGGAGGGAGGCACCGTCCGCGATGCGCTGGTGGCGATGTCCGGCAGTCGCTCCGGCGCCTGCGTGGTGGTCGCGGGCGATGGAAAGCTCGCCGGAATCTTCACCCACGGCGACTTCGCCCGCAGCTATCAGGCCGATCCGCTGGTCGGCGACAAGCCGGTGGCCGAGTTGATGACCCGCGATCCGATCAGCGTGTCGGCCGACGCCCTTGCGGCGGAGGCGGTGAAGACAATCGGTTCCCACCGCATCGACGATGTGGTGGTGCTCGACGACGGCGGTCGACCGGTCGGCCTGATCGACACCCAGGACCTGGCGCGGCTGAAGATCGTCTGAAGAAAGTTCGACACTTCTTCACTCGGGCGACGCATTCCTATAGATAGGAACCGTATCGCCATGAAATCGCTCGCCTTGCTCTTCGCAGCTCTCGTGCTGCCCCTCGCCGCCGCCCCGCGGCTCCACGTTTCCGGCCCCACGATCCAGGCCGGCACGGAGATTGAAATCGTCCTCGATCACGAAGCCTGCCCGGCCGAGCGCATCGGAAAGGAAGCCGCGACGAAATGGCTGGAGATCGAACCGGCATGGGCAGGCAAGACGGTTTGGAAGGAGGCCAACGTGTTGCGTTTCGTGCCGTCCGAGAGCCCGGTCCTCGGTACGACCTACACCTTCACGCTGGTTGGAAAGCACATCCATCTCGACGGCTCGCCGGTGCCCGTCGGCAAGCTCGGCGCGGGGAAAACCCCGCATCCCGGGATCGACTACGCGACCCTGCTCGGCCGCTACGTGGATGGCTGGTCAACGCGCACCGCGCCGTACTACCTGGTCTTCAACGGGGAGGTGGACCCGGACGCGGTGGCGCCGTTCTTCCACTACGCCGACAAGGAGGGGCAGCGGGTCGCGGCCAAGGTCCGCCAGCCGGACTTCGGGGAGCTGAAACAACCCGGCTACGTGCGGCCGACCTTTCGCCAGCGCTACGATGCCTTCCTGTCCGGCGAACCCTTCAAGCCCGAGCTCGTTGACGATCTCCGGCTGACCAATGCGCTGGTCGTCGAACCCGCCTCGCCGCTGCCGGTCGGCGACGAATGGTATCTGGTGTCGAGGCAGGGCCTGCCGATCGGCGACGAGGGCATGGCGGTGGAAAGCCGACGCCGCATCGGCGACGTCGACCCCTTCAAGCTCCAGCGGGCCTACGCGCTGACCATCGCCGACGTGCCGCGCCGGATCGTGGTCGACTTCACCCGCGACCTGCCGAAGCAACTGCCGGCGGGTTTGCTCCGCGTCGAGCCGGAGGTGCCGGGGATGAAGGTGATCACCGACGACGACGAGATCGAGATTCATGGCGATTTCTCGGGTCACGACGACTGGACGGTGGTGCTGGAGGGCGGAATTGCGTCCTACGACGGCCTCGCGCTCGGCAAACGGCTCGTCGAGAAGGTGAAGTTCAAGCACCTCGCTCCCGGCGTCGGGCTGGCCAGCGAGGATGAAAGCCAGCTTGCCAGCGGTTCGCGACTGTATCGCGTTTCGACGGTCAACATCGACTCGCTGCGGGTCCGGATCAAGCAGCTCAACGGCAGCCAGCTCATCCGCGCCCAGCAGGGATACCGCTACTACACCGGCCGGGGTCCCGACGGCGAATCGCTGCGCCCGCAGCGCCTCATGCCTTACGAGATGATGGTCGGCACGACGGTGGCCGACTTCGAGATCGAGCTCGAGAACCCCATCGACACCTCCCGCCCGCTCTATCTCGACTGGGACAAGGTGCTCGCCGGCGAGGACCAGCCCTACGTGATCGGCAAGGCACCGGAGGAACCGCGCGAGGTGAAGGCGACCCGCCCGGCCGCGTTCTTCGTCGAGATCGTCGGCGATCCGAAGCCCGGGGCGAATCCGGCCAAGTCACGCGCGGTGCAGTCGCTGGTGCAGCTCACCGACCTCGGCATGGCGTGGAAGAGCAACCGCGACGAAGCGAAGGCCTTCGTCTTCTCCTGCCGCACCGGCGAGCCGCTCGAGGGCGTGACCATCGACCTTTTCGGGGAGGACGCCGAGCGCGTCGGCCGGGTGAAGACCGGGGCCGACGGCATGGCGACGCTGCCCCGCGACCCGGCGATGCGCCACCTCCGGGCCAGCCTCGGGCGCGACCAGTTCTCCGCCCCCTACGACGACGCCATGCCCACCGTCGGGCTGTGGCGGTTCCCGGTGCGCTACTCCTGGCAGGAGCCGCCGATGGAGGAGCGGCGGGTGATGCTGTTCTCGGATCGTTCGCTCTATCGGCCGGGGGAGGAAGTGCACGTGAAGGGGCTGGTGCGCCGCCAGAACGGCAACGCGATCGAAAAGGATGCGCCGTCGACCGTGCGCTTCCGGGTGACCAACCCGACCGGCGTCGAGATCGTCAGCGAGCCGGTGGAGGTGTCCGCCGCCGGGTCCTTCGACCGGACCTTCCGCCTGCCGCCGGAAACGACCGGTTTCCATCGCGTGGAGGTGGTCTGGGAAAAGGAGAACGAGGCCGCCGGCGAAATCGAGAACTGGGTCGAGCGTTCGCACGCCGTTCAGAACAGCCGCGCGACGATGAAGCTGCGGGTCGAGGAGTTCCGTCGCAATGCCTTCGAGATCACCCACGAGCTGTCCGAGCCGGAGCCCGGCGCTCCGCAAGTCGAGCTGGCGCTTTCCGCCGAGAACTACAACGGCCAGCCGCTCGACGGTGCGGAGGTGCAGGTCTGGTCGCAGGTCTCCGACCGCAATTTCTATCCGGAGCGGTTCCGCGACCATCTCTTCGGCGACCACCGCCGCCCGGACTTCGGCTACTGGTACCACTACTTCGGCTACCGCTGGCAGGACAGCCATGCCAACCGCCGGAGCGACACCGAGACGAACGAGCTGAAACTCGACGACCAGGGCGCCGCGACGGTGACCGCGAAGGTGCCGGAGGCCGAGTTTCCGATGCTGCGTGAGGTGATGATCCAGACCGAGGTCACCGATGCCAACCGCCAGACCCTCAGCAAGACGAGCAACGCCACGGTGCATCCGGCCTCCGTCTACGTCGGAGTCCAGCGGGTCGATCGCCTCGTGCGCGTGGGTGACAAGCTGCCGCTCGAATTGATCGCTGTGGACGTCGAGGGGAACCGCTTCGAGGGCGGGCTCGAGGTCACCGCGAAGCTGTCGCGCGAAGTCAACGAACAGGTCCGGCTGCGCACGCCGGGCGGCGGCGCCGTCCGCAACGAGTCGCGCACCGAGGAGCTGTCGACGACTTCCCTGATCATCGGGGGCGAAGCCTCGGAGTTCCTCCTGGCACCGGAGAAGCCGGGGCTCCACACGATCGACATCCGCGGCACCGATGCCGCCGGCCTGCCCTTCGCCACGGCGGTCACGGTGCACGTCTACGGCACCGACGAGTATCCGTGGGCCTACGAGGACAACATGCGCATCAAGCTGGTCGCCGAGAAGAAGCTCCATCGTCCCGGCGACACCGCACGGGTGCTGGTGCTCTCGCCCATCGAGGGCACGGCGCTGGTCACCATGGAGCGCGAGGGCGTGAGCCGGTCGTTCACCACCACGCTCGACCCGGCCGATCCGGTGATCGAGCTGCCGGTGACCGACGACGACGCGCCGAATGTCTTCGTTTCGGTGCTCGTGATCAAGGGCGCCGAGGAGAGCCAGCGGAAGTTCAAGGAGCCGCAGCTCCGGCTCGGCTACTGCGAGCTGATGGTCGAGAACCTGCGCGACCGCCTGACGGTCGAGATCGGCAAGGTCGACGGCGAGCATTCGGCGGACCCGGTGGAGGGCGAGCTCGTCTCGCTTCTGCCGGGCAGCGGGGTGGTGGTGGAAGGACGGGTCCTCACCGCCGGCGGGAAACCGGCCGCCGGGGCCGAGGTGACGGTCTACGCCGAGGACGAGGGCACGCTGGCGGTGGTCGGTTACGAAACGCCCGATCCGATGTCGTTCTTCTACAACCCGCGCCTGCTGCGGGTCGAATGCGGCACCTCGCTCGGCAACTTCGTGCCGGAGGCGCCCGACGAGCAGACCTTCTACAACAAGGGGCTCTTCATCGGGGGCGGTGATGGTTTCGGGTCGGCCAACGCGCTGGAAATGACGCGGCGCGACTTCAATCCCTGCGCCTTCTGGATGCCGAAGGTGGTGACCGATGCCGGCGGACGCTTCCGGATCGAGTCCGACCTGCCGGATACCCTCACGCGCTACCGCCTGATCGCCGTGGCTCATCAGAATGCCTCGCGCTTCGGCCATGCGGAGGAGGCGTTCCTGGTCAACAAACCGCTGATGCTCGAACCGCAGCAGCCGCGCTTCGCCAACGAGGGCGACCGGCTGGCGATGCGGGCGACGATCCGCAACGCGTCCGATCTGGACGGCGAGTGGAGGATCACGCTGGTGCCGAACCCGCCGGCCTCGGATCCGGTCGCCGAACTGGTCGAGGGCGTGGCGGACAGCACCACGGTCACGCTCGCCGCCGGCAAGGCGACGACGGTGCGCTTCGACGTGGATTTCCGGAATACCGGCGAAGCGGTGATGAACTGGCGCGCTGAGCCGGTGAAGCTGTCCGGTGGGGAGCCGACGCCGGCGGAGCGACGCCGCCATGCCGACGCGGTTAAATCGGTCTTTCCCGTCGAGTATCCGGTGCCGCTGCTGCGGCAGACGCGCCTGGTGCGGCTCGACGCGGAGGGCGACCCGCTCGATCTTCTGAAGGATCTCGATCCCGCGCTGCTCGACGGACGCGGTCATCTCGAACTCGAACTCTCCCGCTCGCTGCTGCTCGAGGCCGGGGGGGCGGTCGATTATCTACTGCGCTACCCGTACGGGTGCGTCGAGCAGACGACCTCGGCGCTGATCCCGTGGCTCGCCGTCGAGCGGCTGCGCGCCGCCTCGCCCGAGCTGGCCAAGCACACGCCGGAGGAAGTCCGGTCGGTGATCCAGAAGGGCATCGACCGCCTGCTTTCGATGCAGAACCGCGACGGCGGCTTCGGCTACTGGAGCCAGGCGAAGGAATCGAGCCGGTGGTCGAGCAGCTATGCCGGCATGGGGCTCATCATGGCCTCGCAGCACGGCAGCGTTCCGCCCGGGGCGATCGATCGATTCGCCGAATACCTGACCCGCCAGTTCCGCGACATCGATCAAGACACCTCGCCCGCCGAGCTCGAAATCGTCGCCCGAGACCTGTGGGTGCTGGGCATGGCCGGGAAGCCGCAGGCGGCCTACGTCGACCTGCTGCGCAAGCGCCTCGACGAGTTGTCCGGCCGGGGCCGGTGTTTCCTGGCGCTGGCCGAAGTCACCGCGGGTCGGGAAGCGGCCGCCCGCGACCTGCTCGAGCACCTGGGCGACGCACCCGAAAGGCAGGGGTGGTGGATGCGCTGGCAGCCGGACGACGCGCTCAAGCTGCTCGCCTGGTCGGCGGTCGATCGCGATTCGCCGGAGGCGGTTTCGGCCTTCGACAAGATGCTGCGCGACCGCAACCCCTACGGCCACTGGCGTACGACCTGGATGAATGCCTGGTCGCTGCTGGCAATGGCCGCCTACGCCGGCGAGGAGAACTGGGAGCCTTCCGAGTTGGTCATCGAAACCGGCGGAGACCCCGAAGTGGTCACCGTCGACATGAAGAATCCGGTGGCGTCGCGCCGCCTCCCGCTGCATCCCGGGCTCAAGCTCGGCGTGCGCTCGGACGGTCCCGCCTTCGCCCGGGTGACGTTGGCTTCAAAGCCGAAGATCGCGCCGCTGAAGCCGGTCTCGGCCGAGGGCATGGAGGTCACCCGCTTCTACAAACGGGTGAAGGCCGACGGCACGACCGAGCCGCTCGACGTGCCGCGGATCGGGGATCTCGTGCGGGTCGAACTGCGGGTCACGCTGCCGACCGACGATGCCCGCTACATGGTCGTCGAGGATCGCCTGCCGGGAATCTTCGAGGCGGTGAACAACACCTTCGAGTCGCAGGCCGCCCAGATGAATGCCGGGCCGACCAGCGAGAAGGGGTGGGCGGTGTCGCACAGCGAGATCCGCGCCGACCGCGTGATGTTCTTCATGGACCGTTGCTACGGCCGCGGCACCCGCACGCTGAGCTACGTGGCCCGGGTCACGATGGAAGGCAGCGCCTACGCGCCGCCGGCCAAGGTCGAGGCGATGTACGACCCCGAGAAGCTCGCGCTCTCGGCCAGCCGGAACTTCGGGGTGGAGTGATCCGGAGCGGCGGCGTGATCATTTGCGCCGCCGCCTCAGGCCGACACCGAGGGCGGCGAGGGAGGAGATCAGCGGGACCGACGGTTCCGGGACACCGGTCGCGCGGAGCTCGGCGATCGACCAGTTCACCGGCGCGGTCGTGATCAGGAAACGATCGGCTTCGGTGGCCGGCAGGGCGTCGATCCCGGTGGCTCCGGCCGTGTTGTCGATGAAGACGCCCGTGATGGTCTCGACCGGCGTCGTCCAGTCTCCGTTGTAGAACCGGAAGGTGAGGCTGTCATCGCGGTTGTAGGCACCGGGGTCGTCGGTCCTCGGGTAGAAATCGATGTGGATCTCACTGTACACCCCGTCGAAAAGCACGGCGTACTGTTGATTCGATTGGCCGTCCGGAGAGTGCCAGAGATCCGTGGGATCGACGGTGTAGTCGCCCTGGGGAAGCGCCGAGTTGGGATCCTCAGGGTCATACGCGAAGGAGTCGTTCAGCGGCCCCGAAAGGGTGGTTCCGAACCAGGCGGCATCGCTCTGGAACGGATCGTTGGTGAGGGGGATCACGACGGAAGCGGCCCAGGCAGGTGCCAGCCCGACCAGCCACACGGCACCGACGGAGGACAAAGGGATGCACTTCAATTTCATGAGGACTACGTGTCTATACGTATCGGACGCCCGGTGACAAGTCGAAATCCGTGTCGGCAGAGCGGAGCGCCGGTGGGCCGCTGGCCATGCGAGCCGGCCTGGGGCAGTTGAGTGGCCCGATTCGGGTTTCGGTGTCGCTATGTAGGATGCAGCCACTTCTGGAGATGCCGAAATGCCGAAAACGCTACCTGGTTCCCCCCGCGATCCTGATCGCCGGGGTGGCGGGGTGGTTCGGCCTCCCCTGGCTGGTCGGCCTGCCGGAGGGCCTCGACGGGGCACCGGCGTCGCCGGTGCTGATCGACCGCCATGGTGAGCCGCTGCACCATCTCACCCTGCCGGACTTCACCCGTCGCGCTCCGGTCGGACTCGAGGCGGTGCCGGGGGAGCTGATCGATTGCACCCTCGCCGCCGAGGACAAGCGCTTCTTCGACCATGGCGGGATCGACCTCCTCGCGACGGCCCGGGCGGCGAGGGACTGGATGACCCGCGGCGAGGCGGTGTCCGGGGCATCGACGATCACCCAGCAGCTGGTGAAGCTCTCGTCGCCAACCGCCCCCCGAACCTTGAGGACCAAGGCACGCGAGGCACTCGTGGCACGGCGGCTGGAGATGAGCTGGTCGAAGGACCGCATCCTCGAGACCTACCTGAACCGCCTCAGCTACGGCCATCGCCGCATCGGTCCGGCGGAGGCGGCCCGCTTCTACTTCCAGAAGCCGCTCGGCCAGTTGTCGCTCGGCGAGTGCGCGCTGCTCGCCGGGCTGCCGCAGGCGCCGTCGCGCCTCGACCCGCTCGACCACCCGGAGCGGGCTCTCGCCCGGCGCGACACGGTGCTCGACCGGCTGGCGGCGACGGGGAAGTACGAGGACGATCGTGTTTCCGCCGCCCGCACCGAGCCGCTCCGCCTTCGCCCCCTGGCCGAGGATCCGGTGGCGCCGTGGCTGCCGGAAATGGCGGAAGGCCGGGTGCGGACGACCCTCGACGCGGCCCTCCAGCGTGAGGTCGAGGGCATCGTGTCCGAGGAGCTGTCGCCGCTGCGGGAGTCCAACCTGCGGCACGTCGCGGTGGTGGTGATCGACAATCCGAGCGGAGAGATTCTCGCGCTGGTGTCGTCGGGTGATTGGGACGATCCGCGCGGCGGGAGGATCAACGGGGCGCTGGCGCCGCGCTCGCCGGGCTCGGCCCTGAAGCCCTTCACTTACCTGCTGTCGTTCCGCAACGGCCGGCATCCGGGCTCGATCGTGGCCGACATCCCGACCCGCTTCCGTACCCGCGAGGGTCTCGATGCGCCGGAGAACTTCGACCGCGCCTTCCGCGGCCCGGTGACGATCCGGCAGGCGCTGGCGTGTTCGTTGAACGTGCCGGCGATGCGCGAGCTCAACCGCCTCGGCGGTCCGGCACCGCTGGGCCGCCTGCTCGATCGACTGGGCGTGATCGAGGCGGCGGGGGTCGAGGCGGACTCGGGGCTGGGGCTGACCCTCGGCAACACCCCGGTGCGCCTGCTCGACCTGACCAATGCCTACGCCACCCTCGCCCGGGGCGGGATTCACCGGCCGGTGACCCTCGATCCCGGGTCCGGCAAACAGGCGGAGCGGATCTTCGGCGGGGTTGAATCCTGGCTGGTCGCCGACATCCTGGCCGACCCGGGGGCGAGGGCTCCGGCCTTCGGTCGCGACGGTCCCCTCGAGCTGCCCTTTCCCTGCGCGGCGAAGACCGGCACGTCCTCGGATTTCCGCGACAACTGGTGCCTCGGCTTCACCGCCCGGTTCACGGTCGGCGTGTGGGCGGGAAATTTCGACAACTCGCCGCTCAAGGGGCTCTCCGGGGTGGCCGGGGCGGGTCCGGTGTTCCACCGCACGATGCTCGCGTTGCACGAAGGCACGGCGCCGGAGTGGTCGCCGCGACCGGAGGGGTTGGTGGAGGTGCGCATCGATCCGCGGAGCGGGAAGGCGGTGGCGGACGGGGCGCGTCACTCGGTGCTCGAGTGGGTGCCGTCCGGCGCGGAACCCGAGCCTGCCGGTCCCGACGACTACGACGAGAGCGGGCGCCTCTACCTCGATTCCTCCTACGGCGAATGGCTGGCGTCGGATCACAACCGGCGTCGGAGCGAGTTCGCGCCGCGTCCCGATCGTGTCGCCGATTCGCCGCTGCGCATCCTCGCGCCACGGGAGGGTGCGGTGTATGTGCTCGATCCCGAGTTGCCGAACGGAGGGCGCCTCCACCTGGCGACCAATCTGCCGGGGCTGGCCGAGTGGTCGTGCGACACCCTCGAGCTGGTCGGGGGCGATCCCGAGCCGATCGTGATCCTCGCCCCCGGAACCCACCGGCTCCGCGCCACCGACCCGCGTGGCGGCGGGACGCGGGAGATCGAGATCGTGGTCGAGGAGCGGTGAGGGGGGCGAACCGCCTCCCACGCAAATATTCCTTCCGGCCCGCGGCCGGTCGCGGCAGCATGCCGCCCATGATCTCCCCCGAGACCTACGAGAACCTTGGTAGCTTCTACCTCGGCCGCGAGTTCGATCCGAAATCCGGCGCCGCCGAGGGCGAGGCGCTGCTCTACGACTCGAAGGACCTCGTCACCCACGGCGTCGTCCTCGGCATGACCGGCTCGGGCAAGACCGGCCTCTGCGTCGCGCTCCTCGAGGAGGCGGCGATGGACCACGTGCCGGCGATCGTGATCGACCCGAAGGGCGACATCGCCAACCTGATGCTCACCTTTCCCGACCTCGCCCCGTCGGACTTCCGGCCGTGGATCAACGAGGACGACGCGACGAAGAAGGGCATCACCCCCGACGCCTTCGCCGAGAAGACCGCCGCGATGTGGAAGCAGGGTCTCGCCGACTGGGGCCAGCCGCCCGAGCGGATCGCGACCCTCAAGGAACGCGTCGACGTGAACATCTTCACCCCCGGCTCCAAGGCGGGGGTTCCGGTCTCCATCCTCTCCTCGCTCGAGGTGCCGCCCTTCGAGGTGATCGACGACGGAGAACTGCTCGGCGAGCGCATCGAATCGACCGTTTCCTCGCTGCTCTCTCTCGTCGGCGTCGATGCCGATCCCATCCAGTCGCCCGAGGCCATCCTGCTGGCCAACATCTTCGCCCATGAGTGGCGTGCCGGTCGCGACCTGTCGCTGGAAAGCCTGATCCGCCACATCCAGTCGCCGCCCTTCGACAAGGTCGGCGTGATCGACCTCGAGTCCTTCCTTTCGTCGAAGGATCGCCAGGAACTCGCGCTGCGCTTCAACAACCTGCTCGCCTCGCCCGGCTTCTCGACCTGGCTCGAGGGCCCGCCGCTGGACATCGCGAAGATGCTCCACACGCCCGAGGGCCGGCCGCGGATCTCGATCTTCTCCATCGCCCACCTCTCCGACAGCGAGCGCATGTTCTTCGTCAGCCTGCTGCTCAACCAGATGCTCGGCTGGATGCGCTCGCAGAACGGGACGACCTCGCTGCGGGCCCTGCTCTACATGGATGAAATCTTCGGCTACCTGCCGCCGACGGCCAACCCGCCGAGCAAGAAGCCGATGATGACGATGCTCAAGCAGGCCCGCGCCTACGGGCTCGGCTGCCTGCTGGCGACGCAGAACCCGGTCGATCTCGACTACAAGGCGCTCTCGAACATGGGCTCGTGGTTCCTCGGCCGGCTGCAGACCGAGCGCGACAAGCTGCGCGTGCTCGACGGCCTCGAGGGCGCCGCCGCGGCGCAGGATTCCGGTTTCGATCGCAAGGCGATGGAGACCCTGCTCTCCGGCCTCGGCAGCCGCGTCTTCCTGCTCAACAACGTCCACGAGGACGAGCCGGTGCTGTTCCACACCCGCTGGGTGATGAGCTACCTCGCCGGTCCGCTGACCCGCACCAGCATCAAGAAGCTGATGGATCCGAAGCGCGATGCCTTCGGCGAAACGGAGCGCCGTCCCGCAGCCGCGGGACGGGCACCTTCCCCGAACCCGATGGCGATGCCCTCGGCCGCGGCGGCGCCGAAAGGGGAGCGTCCGGTGGTCGGGCCGGGGGTGGTCGAGCGCTTCATGCCGGTCGCCGGCACCGGGGCGGACGTCCGCTACCGTCCGCACCTGCTGCGGCGGGGCACCGTGCGCTTCGCGCTGAAGAAGGCCGACCTCGAGGGGATGCGGGAGGTGGTGAAGGCCAACCCGATGAGCGCCTCGGGCATCGACTGGGAGGATGAGATCGAGGTCAAGGCGGAGGGACTCTCGGACCAGCCCGCGGCCGATGCTGGCTTCGACGAGCTTCCCGGTTTCGCGATGAATGCGGACAACTACAAGCAGGTCGAAAAGGACTTCTCCGACTGGCTCTATCACCACGAGCGCTGCGAGATTCTCGAGTGTCCTGAGCTCGACGCCTTCGGCGGCATCGGCGAGTCGGAGGCGGAGTTCCGCGCCCGCCTCGGCCAGGCCGCCCGCGAGGCTCGGGACGAGGCGGTGGAGAAGCTGCGCGACAAGGTCGAGTCGAAGATCAAGACGCTGGAAAACCGCAAGGAATCCGCCGAGCGCACGTTGGAGCGGGAGAAGGCGCAGGCCGATGCCGCCAAGGTGGACGCCGGCATGAGCGTGCTCGGCAGCATTCTCGGGGGCATCCTCGGCGGGCGGCGTCGCAGCGCGTCGACCGCGGTCCGGCGCTCGTCGCGGGCGCTCCAGCAGCACCGCGATGTCGCTGCCGCGCGGAAGAAAGTCGAGGGGGTGGAGGAGGACATGCTCGAACTCAAGGATGAGCTCGAGGCGGACATCGCCGAGCTCACCGAGCAGTTCGACCCACAGGCGCTCGAGCTGGAAACCGAAACGCTCAAGCCGACCCGGGCCGGCGTCGAGGTCGACGAAATCGCCTTGCTGTGGCTGCCCTACGATGCGCAGGGCGGGAAGGCGTGGTGAGCATCGTTCGAGCCTGAACGGTCACCCGAGCGGTTCTCGCGACCCTGCGGGCCGCGGGGGGTGCGGGGGTTCGTCCACCCGGGACCGTGTCGCCCACGTTCGCGGGCTCCTTGCCCCGGGCTTCGTTCTCATGACCCTTCGGGCCCTTTCAACGATCATCCTCCCGCGACCTTCACGCCGACTTCTTCGGCCATCTTCTCCATCCGCTGGCGGAGTTCGGCGACGCGTTTGGGCATCTGCCCGGCGCGGTTCACGCGCTCGTAGGGGTCGGTGACCATGTCGAAGAGCTCGGGCTTGCCGGTGGTGGTCCGGAGTTTCCAGCGGCCGATCCGCACCGCCTCCAGTCCACTACGGAAATAGTAGTAGTCGTCCCGCGGCGACCTGTCCGCCTCGCCCGCCAGGAAGGGGGTCAGGTCGTGTCCGTCGATCGGGTGCTCCGGCGGGGTCCCGCCACCGGCGGCGATGAAGGTGCGGTAGATGTCGGGCATGCCGACGAGGTCGCCCTCGACCCGGCCAGCCTCGATTTTCCCCGGCCAGCGGAGGATGGCGGGCACCCGCGGGCCGCCCTCGTAGGTCTGTCCCTTCGAGCCGCGCAGAGGGCCCGTCGAGCCGGCGTGCCAGCGTTTGTTCTGCGTCCGCAGCATGCGCGGCGGCATCTCGACCCACGGGCCGTTGTCCGAGGCGAAGAAGACCAGCGTGTCGTCGTCGATGCCCTTCTTCTCCAAGGCGGCGAGCACCTCGCCCACCGACCAATCAACCTCCTCGATCACGTCGCCGTAGAGGCCGGCTTCCGATTTTCCCCGCCGCTCGTCGGAGACGTGCAGTGGCAGGTGGGGCATGGCGTAGGCGAGGTAGAGGAAGAAGGGTCCGTCCGACTCCTCGATGATCTTCACCGCTTCGGCCGTGTAGCGCGTGGTGAGCGGATCCTGGTCGAAGGGATGCTCGACCATCTCCTCGCCGCGGTAGAGGCCGAGGGGCTCGTCGGTCTGCACCCAGGGCTTGATGTAGTCGTTGGAGTAGGGGAGCCCGAACCAGCTGTCGAAGCCCTGGTTCACCGGGAGGAAGCGCTTCTCCTTGTACCCGAGGTGCCACTTGCCGACCATGTGGGTTGCGTAGCCGGCCTCCTTGAGCGCCTCGGGCAGGGTCTTCTCGGTGTCGGGCAGGCCGCCGCGTCCGTCGGCCCCGGTGCCGCCCTTGAATTTCACCCGTGGCATGTAGCGGCCGGTGATGAGCTGGGTGCGCGAGGGCACGCACCAACTGCCGGTGAGGAAGGAAGTGAGGCGCATCCCCTGGTTCGCCAGCCGGTCGAGGTGGGGCGTCTTGATCAGCGGGTGCCCGTAGCAGCCGGGATCGCCGTAACCCATGTCGTCGGCGAAAAGGATGACCAGGTTCGGGCGCTCTTCGGCGGCGGAGGAGGACGTGGGCGTGCCGAAAAACGCGGCGGCGAGGAGGAGCGGGAAGAAGCTGGAACGCATGGGTCGATTCAAGGGGATCCGAACTTCCGGAGAAGCGCGGAATTCAGGGTTCGGAACGAAGTTTCAACGGTTCCGACGCCCGACCCTACGCGATCACGTTAAGCTTTCGTTCTTCCGATAGTTAGGATTCGTGGCATGATGATCGGCGTCTGGCACCCACCAGGCCGCCGCATCGTCCCCAAGGATGCGGTCCCCCAACCCCCACCCCCCCACCCCCCATGAAAACTGGCCACCCCCTGCCGGTTCGCGTTCTCTGGACGCTGCTGACCGGCATCCTAGCCTTCGCCTCTCCGGCGCTCGGCAGCAACAAGGGCACCCCGACCGGATGGCTCACCGCCACGCCCGGTGTCGTGAAAGTCGGTGCTTTCCCCACGCTCAAGTGGGAGATCGACCACCCGCGCATCATCGACGAATACGTCGACATCGACCCGCCCGGCGAGATCGAGACCAAGGAAAAGCTCCGCATGGAGATCCGCGTCCTCGGTGCCGGTGTGACCTCCGGAAGCGGTCATCGCATCGAGTTTGTTCATACCGAAGCCTGGTTCAGCGTGAACCATGGCAGCTGGGGCCGTCTTTTCTCAGGCGACAACTGGGACGTCCGTCAGGACCGCGTGGTCGACTCCAGGATCGTCAATGCGGGTTCGTCGGTCCGCTTCGGCGGCCGCTACTGGTGGAATCGCCGATGGAGCGACTTCTATTCGTCCAACGACGGCACCCGCAACGTCTGCGTGCTCAAGGACGGCGACGAGGTCCCGACCAACTATCCGATCGCCTCGGCCCCGAGCGTCGAGGACTTCATCAAGCCCTACCTGGATGCCGGCGGCAAGGTCCGCATCGGTCCGATGGACTGCATCGTGATGATGGAGCTGACCCACGACGAGAAGCAGCGCCACCAGCTCGGCTACGACCTTCAGGACATGGTCCTGCTCGTTACCTTCGAGCCCGTCTGAATCCCTCTCTGAGCCCCCCGGAACAACCGCTCCCCCATTTGCCATGAAAACGATTGCCCCCATGACCCTGGCCCTTGCGATGGCCACCCCCCAGGCCCTCGGCCAGGACAGCGGCTACACGAATTTCATCCGGCAGACCCTTCTCGAGACCTCACCGCCCCTTTACTGGGACATGAGCGTTCCAGATGACGGGGAGCGGTTGTCTCTGGTGCCCATCGATCTCGCCGGTTCGCGCTACGAGCTGTGGACGGTGAAGACCGGATCCTTGCCGCAGAGCCATCTGCTCGATACCGCCTACGTCAGCGCCTATGCGCCGGTGGCGACGATGACCATCCGCACCGAGGACCCCTACACCGGTCCCATTCCCCGGACCCGGGCCGACCGGCCCTTCCATGTCGACATCGAGGTGCAGGGGCTGCTCAACGGCCTGCTTGATCCTCCCGAATCGAAATCCGTGCGTCTGCTGCGCCACGTCCAGTCGTATGGCAACACGGACGGATCCAACATCGACCGGAGTCAGGCGATTCTCCATTCGCAGGCGGTTCTGGACCGCAACGGGACGACGACCCTGTCCTACGAAATGACCTCGATTCCGGGCCCGAATCGGCTGCAGATCCGCGGCGAGGAGCGCTTCTCGGTCTTCACCCGCAACTCCGACGGCAGCAACGACCAGCAGCTCGTCTCGCGCTACCTCCAGATCTGGCCGGTCCCGAGTGCCAGCATCTCCGGGGTGTCCGAAGGGCTGACGGTGAAGTTCAAGGTGCCGACCCTCACGGTGTCGGTCGACGATCTCTACCCGACCTCCTACACCTACACCCAGATCTACAAGGGAGCGCCGGCGCTCGGCACCGAGGGCGAGATCATCCCCTCCGCCCAGCTCCAGATCGACCAGGCCACGCCCGAGGACCGCGTCTGGACCTCGGCCAACTACGGCAACCTGATCACCGAAGACGGCCAGTGGACCATCGAGGTCATCACCAGGAGCGTGTTCGGCACCGAGCGCCTCGCCTACGTCACCTTCAACGTCAACCGCACCCTCGAGGTCAATTCGATGATCTCCACCGTCTCGGGATCCTGAACCTCAGTCCCCCAGCCCCCATGAAGACCCTTTCCCTGCTCCCGCTCCTCGCGGTGCCGCTTTTCGCCGTCGAAATGCGCGACATCGCCAGCCACGAACAACTCAGCCAGCGCCTGCGTGCCAGCGAGCAGCGCGATCCGATGAAGAACCTGGCACCGGCCGAGGGCGAGGACCCTTCGAAGGCAGCACGCCCCGCCGATCTGCTCGCGACCTCGGAGGTGTTGTGCTTCAACGGCGTCGCCACCCTCGTGCCGAAAGGCGCGGTGCTCGCCGTTCCGGCGAACCTGAAGGCGCGCACCGGATTCCAGGCGGGTGCCCGCATCGTGCCATGGCAGCAGTTCTATGTGAACAACCGCAACTGGCTCAGCACCGCGGAGGTCAGCTTCGAGCAGGCGGCCGGACGCAAGGAGCTGCCGGAGGGGCTGCGCAATCAGCTCGAGGAAAGCCGCACCATCATCGTCGCCACCATGCGCCAGGGCCCGATTTCGGTGAATCCGTTCGAGCCCCCGGCGGAGGACGCCGACCCGCAGACGGCGGCCCGCTGAACGGGGCCTACTTCTCGTTCATCAGCGCCTCGCGGGCCTGCGCGAGATGCTCGCGGTCCTCGTCGCTGACCTCGGGCGTGCGCAGGTCGAGGTGGCTGATCCGCTCGGCGATGATGTCGGCCACCGCGGCCCGGGCGAACCACTTGCGGTCGGCCGGGATCACATACCAGGGCGCGTGCTCGGTGGAGGTCGCGGCGATCATCTCCTGGTAGGCCTGCTGGTAGTCGTCCCAGTAGCCGCGCTCGCTCAGGTCGGCGGCGCTGAACTTCCAGTGCTTGTCGGGCTCGTTGAGACGGTCGAGGAAGCGCTCGCGCTGCTCGTCCTTCGAGACGTTGAGGAAAAACTTGAGCACCAGGGTGTCGTTGTGGACGAGGGCCTTCTCGAAGGCGTTGATGTCCTCGTAGCGCTCGCGCCACAGGTCCTCCAGCGGCAGCTCCCGCCGCCGGGCGGAGAGGAACTGCTGGTCGAGGAACGCGGGATGCACCCGCACCACCAGCGTCTCTTCATAGTAGGACCGGTTGAAGATCGCGATGCGGCCCTTGCGGGGCAGGAAACGGGTCGGGCGCCACAGGAAGTGATGCTGGCGTTCCTCCTCGTTCGGGGCCTTGAAGCCGTGGACGGCCACTCCCTGCGGGTTCACGCCGGACATCACGTGGCGGATGGTCCCGTCCTTCCCCGCGGCGTCCATCGCCTGGAGGATGATCAGCACCGAGTGGCGGCCGTCCGCCCACAGCCGCTTCTGGGCGTCGGCGAGGGCATCGATGTCGTCGGCGAGCGCCTTCCGGCCCTCCTTCTTGCTCTTGAGCCCCGCCGAGTAGCGCGGGTCGTGGTCCGCGAGGCGGAACGACTTCCCGGGCTGGGCACGGAAAGGTTCGTGGTCGAGACGGTGCGGCGTTTCATCCTTCTTGCTCATGATCCCCGTCACCCTGAAGGCGGGGTGCCGGGTCTGGCGATCGGATTCCGCCGACGGGATCGCTTGTGATGCCCGGCGACGCGGGTAGCATGGCGCCATGATCCGTCGACTTGTTCTGCTGCTGCTGATGGTCGCCGTGCCCGTCCTCGCCCGCGACGCGAAGGAGGATGCCCGCATCGACGCCCTGCTCGGGAAGATCGAGGCGCTGGAGGGGGCGAAGTTCATTCGCAACGGCACGGCGCACGAGGCGGGCGAGGCGGCGGATCATCTCCGCATGAAGCTGAAGCGCGCCGGCGAGCGGGTGAAGACCGCCGAGGACTTCATCGACGGGCTGGCGACCAAGTCGTCGTTCTCCGGCAAGGCGTATCGCATCCGCTTCAAGGATGGATCGGAAAAGGAGACCGGCCCGTGGTTGCACCAGCAGTTGAAAAAGATCGATGACGAATGAGCAAGGAGGACGCGGAATGCCGGGAGATTCTGGAGGGGGCGGACCTTTGTCTCTGCTGCCTCGAGCCGGTGCGGCCGGGGGCGAGCCGGTGCGTGAAATGCGGGGCGCCGCTGGACTTCTTCGCCGCCACGCTGCCCTTCCTGCGGGTGCTGGCCGAGGGCTTCGTCTATCACCGGGCCGTCCAGACGCCCCGCTCGTGGTGGTCGGTGGCCGGGATCTGGCTGATCTTCGGTGAGACGGCGGTCGGTGGTCTTCTCTCCCTCTGGTGGTGGGTGCCGATGGTCCTCGAATTCCGCAACCTCGAACTCCTGATCCGTGGGATCCCCTTCGTTGCCTTGACGGTCGTCGGAGTTTCCGGAATCGCCATCTCCACCGCCAACTACGTCGCCTACCGTAGGTGCCTGCGCGGAAATGCTTCGTGACCTGGCCGGGAAAGGGACGCGCGACGCCGTCGCGCATCGCGTCGCCGGGCGAGTCGGCGGTTGCCGGGGAGGGACCGCCAGCTCTCGGGGCGGGTTTCGATGGGTTCCCGCCTTTCCGGCACGGCGATGCGCGACAGCGTCGCGCGTCCCGTGGAGTTCGGCATCGCGCGTCCCATCGGGATCAGCGCATCGCGCGGGCGACCAGCGCCCGGGCGCCCTCGGCGCCCTCGCGGGCGTTGTGCAGCCACTCGACGGCGAAGCCCTGGAAGCTCATCTCGGGCGAGGCGAGGCAGGTCAGGGAGACGAGGATGAGGAGGTTGGCGAGGTAGATGATCACCAGCGACAGGAAGGTCCCGTTCTCGCGCAGGTCCGGCTGGTCGCGGGGGATCATCCACAGCGTCCACAACAGGTGGAAGGCCCAGAAAAAACCGAGCAGGGCGTAGAGTGATTTGAGGGCGGCGGGGGAGAGGTCGACGAAGACGCCGACGCAGGCGTAGAGCCCGACCGTCAGCGAGGCCCACAGCGGCACGAAGTAGGGGGCGAGGGCGATGAGGATGTTCGACTTGTCGGTGGTGACGTAGCCGCCGTCGGCGCTCGCGCCCCACTCGCTGACGGTGCCGCGGCACAGCCGGATGAAGAGGATGTGGGTGAGCTCGTGGCCGAGCACGTAGAGGTAGAGGAAGGCGTCCCACAGCAGTCCGGTCGCGAACCAGGCGACCATCAGCACGGCGCCGGTGGCGAAGTACCAGAACGGCGCCGAGGTCCAGAACTGGTGGTCGAGCGCCGCGCTGGAGAAGAGATTGAAGAAAGTCAGGCTGGTGACCACCGCCAGCGGCGCCAGGGCGAGTCCGAGGGCCCAGCGGAACAATCGGAGCAGGAGGTGCGGCGTGTCGTCGACCGGGTAGGTCTCGGCGATCGCCGCATGGACCCACTTCCGCCCGCGCCGGTGGGCCGGCTTGTTGGCACGCACCCGGGCCCGCGCCTGCGCCAGTTTCAGCGACTCGGTGAAGCCCGGCCGCGTCCGGCGGCGGTTGCCGCCGGTCTTCGAACCGAGCCGAATGCTTTTCCGAGGTGGCGCCATGAGCGGCCCCCGGAATACTTCGGCCTTCTTAAGTTTTCAAGGTCGAAGACGAGAAAGAGGTGTTTATTTGACCACCTTTTTTCCGTCCTTCTCCCAGGCGAGGATGCCGCCCTTCAGGTCGTAGACGGTTTTGAAACCGAGCGCCTCGAGCTGTTTCGCGGCCCGAGCGCTGCGGGCGCCGCTGCGGCAGTAGACGAGCAGCGGCTTCGACTCGTCGAAGCGGGCCTTCACCTGCTCGGCGAAGTCGTCGCTGCCGATCTGGATGCGGACGGCGCCATCGAGTCGGCCTTCGTTCCACTCCTCCTCGGTGCGGACGTCGAGGAGCTGGATCTCCTGGTCGATCATCGGTGCGGCCTTCTCCGGGGGGAGCTTTTTCGGGGCTTCGGCACCCGAGGCGCAGGCGGAAAGAGCGAGGGCGAGAGCAAGGAAGATTCGACGCATGAGCGCGACGATAGGCAGGATGGCGGCCTTGTCCCGGAGTTTTTTGGGCGCTCCGCTCAACGGAACTGCCGAAAACGTCGGCGGGCCACCTTCCCCGATCAGGGCTGGAAGCGTTCGAGGGACTCAAGCTTCAGCCCGATGCCCTGGTCGAGCGAATCGATCACGCCCTTGACCCGGGCAAACTGGAAGCGGGGGCGCGCTTCGATCTCGGGGAGGAGGTCTCGGGGCGCCTCGAAGGCGATGATCCAGGACCTGCCCGGACCGGGCCGGGATTGGCTGGCCTTCACCGCGAGGACGCCGTTTTCCTCGTCGACCACCATCAGCTTCACCTCCCAATCGATGGTCATCCCGACGAACTCCGCCTTCTTCGCCTCCCGCTGGTCCTCGGGGAGCTCCATGACGGCATCGTGGATCTCGTGGGCGGGCGGGCCCTCGAAGCTCTTTTCCCGGTAATCCGACAGCCGGCGTGCCTCCTCCGCCTCCGCCCGGCGTCGCTCCCGCTCGCGCGCCGCGAGATCGACCTTCTCGAGCGCCCGCAAGTCATCCCACGCGTCCCGGACGGCTTCCGGGGCCACCAGTTCGAAACCGCCGCTCGGGTAGCGGTCGGAACGCTGGCTGACCGCGAGCCGCATCGCCTCGTGTTCCGGATCCAGCATCAGCACCGCAAGTCCCGGTTCGTCGCCGGCCGGCTTCAGTTCGACCTTCCAGCACTCGCGGTTCCGTCCGAGCTCGGGATCACCGGGGCCGCCCGGCACGCAGTCGGACGAGAACGCCTCGCCCAGCCGCGTGACGAAGCCCTCGAGGACCTCCATGCCTTCCTCGCCGGGGCCGAACTTGTCGAAGCGGCCGAAGGTCGCGGTCTGCACCTGCCATTCCCTGAGCACCGTCGACGCTTCCTCCTGAAGGCGCCCGGTGGCCGCCTCCCGCGCCGCTTGGTGATGCTCGGCCGCCGCCTTCTCCTGCTTCCACTCGATGAGCAGCCAGCCGCACGCCAACAGGGCTCCGACGCCGATGAGCGGACACAGCACCAGGCCCAGGGTCTCGCCGACGCGGCGGTTGGCGTCGTCGTCGACTCCCGCCGCCCACGCGGCACCCCGTTTCAGCCGGAACATGAACCGCAGCGCGGGAAACTTGATGGCGGCGAACATGTAGACGGCCACCGCGAGGCAGAGGCCGATGAGGACGGGAAATGGATCGGTCAGGGCGAGCATGGGTTCAGGAGGGTCGGTGAGGGTTGAGAAGGGATGGGGGCGGTCGCGCATTGTCGTGGCGGCTGCCGGATGGAAAGCGTCATCGACTAGCAGTCGCGTCCGTGTCCGGCAAGGCTGAGCCCCTCCCGGATCAGGCGAAAAGCCACCATCCCACCGTGAAGACGAGCCCGTGGATGAGGGCCATGCCCGCCCCGATGAGCAGCAGCATGCCCATGCCCCGGGCGCCGCGGGTCGACAGGAGATAGACGGGGAAGAAGACCATGCAGAACAGCATGCTCCAATCGGTGGGGAAGGTCGTCCGGCGGGACCGTGCATCGTGTTGGACCCAGGCGGCCAGCAGGTAGCAGAACAGGAGATTCTGGAGCCAGCTGGCGACGATGCCGACCACCTGGGCACGGGCTGCGAGGCGGACGTCGAGCAGCGCGACAACGGCGTGCGCGACGAAGAACCAGGTCAGCGGACTGAGAATCCATCGGGTCATGGGGGCTCTTCGAGCACCAGGCTGCCATCGGGATGAAACTTCCAGGAGTCCGCCCACGCGACTTCCCAGAGATGGCCGTCGGGATCGGCGAAGTAGCCGCTGTAGCCTCCCCAGAAGGTCTCTTCCGGATCCTTCTCGATCGTTCCACCGGAGCGTTCCGCGAGCGCGAGGACTTCCTCGACCTGATGCTTCTCGCGCGTGTTGTAGGCCAGCCCCACGCCCGGCATCAGCGTCCGGTCGATCGCGCGATCCACCTCGAGCCGCCGCTTCAGCTTCTCGGCTTTCAGCTCCTCATACGGATAGAGGCAGAAGCAGATTCCGTTCAGCCGGAAGCCGATCCAGGTGTCCTCCGGCTTGCGGGTCGTCGGAAAGCCCAGACCCTCGGCGTAGAAGCGATAGGAGCGGGGCAGATCCCGGACGTACAAGCCGATGATGCTGATCCGGGGTTCCAGCTTCGCGATCGGGTCCATGCGTTGGCGAGTGTCTCGCGGCCGGCACCACGTGTCGAGGCGCGAGAGGGCGGGGAGAGTCGGTCACGTTGGGTTCGGACCGGCTTCTTTCAGAACTACGCTGCCCGATTCGCCTTGGACCTGATTCGAGTTCGCCACCTTGAGGCCGCCGGCATCATGCTTGACACCAGCACGCCGGCCAACAACAGGAATGCCGCGTAGCCAAGGAGGTTCGACGGCCAGTTCAGCTTCCAGGTCGCCCAATGATCGATACCGGGAGCGGGTTCTCTTGCCTCGGTGCACTCTCGGGTGCCGACAACGGCTCCGCAGTGGATCGCCCCCGCGAAAAGCCACAGTCCGAAGCTGGCAAACACAGCGAGATGCTTCCAGTCCATGGTTTCGACTCAACGAGGGTTCGGCCCGGTAACGTGGTGACCCAGATTCTTTGTCTGGCGAGCGCCGAGTTGTTCTGACCGGTATCTTGGCGGGAGTATGGAACACCACCGGGGTCTCCCGAAGTTTTCCTCAACAATTGAAGATGCATCTATCGTTTCCAACGGCGTCACTTTACTATCCTGCAATCGCAGCTTCTTCAGATGTCTCGGGCCTGACCCGTTTGACTTTCGACACGTCGGGGCGAAAGCCGCCACGGATGGGTTCGAGATCATTGTCGTTGACGATGGCGACTCCACCCACTGGGTGAAGTAGCTCGGGTGTCGGCTGAGCCAGCAACACCGCGGTCAGTGCGGCGAGGAGCCCTGAAGTTCGGATGAGGCACATCATGCGGCAAGTTCCAGCGAGACCTATCAGCAAGAGCCTGTGCCAATAAGTTTGCGGGCGAGGTCTTGGGTTTGTGAGGGGGGACGGTCGACCGGATCTTTGGCTTCGTCAGCCCAGTTCGTCGTCGTCGGCCGGATAGAATGCCAGACCAGGATCCCGCCATGGCAGCAACGCCCTCCACCAGGGGACTGGATGAACTTCGTCGACCTCGAGGCGGGGAGTGAGGCCCGAGGCTCGGGCAGAATCCATGATTTCACTCACCTTGGGATCGGCTTCCAGGGCGGATCGGAGTGCTTTGAATGCCAGTTCCGGAGTCGCCCCCTTGGCGCGGCGCGCAGTGTAGAATCCGATGGCCTTGGAGTCATCGCCGTCGCCGAATTCGATCGCGATGCCACTCACATGGAGAAGGAACTGGAAGGTCTTCATGCTGGATCGAAAAAGGTGAATGTTGGCGGCCCTTCCAATCGGACGGGTGGCCGAGGCGGTGACGAGTTGCGGCGGCGGGAAGAGGAAGGGATTGAAAATCCCTTCTCCCTATTCGTGCCACTCGCCGCGTTGCTCGCGCTCGTGTTCGATGCGGTCGGCGAGGTTGCGGGCCTTGACGCGGTGGGCGCGCTTGGCGCGTCGCTCGATGTTGATCTGGCGCTTCTTCGCCCGTCGGCGGAGGTGCTCGATTTCGTCGTCGAGGCGCAGGAAGCTCTCGAGGCGGTCGACTTCCAGCTCGCCGGCCTCGACCGCGGCGCGGATCGCGCAGCCCTTGTCGGTGCCGTGCTTGCAGTCGTGGAAGCGGCATTCCGCGGCCAGCGCCTCAACGTCGGCGAAGCTCTCGCGCAGCGTCTTCTCATCGGTCCACATCTGGATCTCCCGCATGCCGGGGTTGTCGATGAGCATGCCGCCGCCGGGGAGCAGGACGAGCTCGCGCGAGGTGGTGGTGTGGCGTCCCTTGCCGGTGACCTCGTTGACCTCGCTGGTCCATTGCCACTCCTCGCCCATGAGCTGGTTGACCAGGGTCGATTTGCCGACGCCGCTGGAGCCGACGACGCACATGGTGGTGCCGGGGGAGAGGTAGCGCTTGAGCACCTCAAGGCCGCTGCCCTCGAGGGCGCTGGTGAGGTGGATGGCGGCGTCGGGGTTTAGCGCCTGCAACTCGGCGGCGGCCTCGCGGCAGTGGTCGTCCGGAAAGGCGTCGGCCTTGTTGACCAGGACGACGGCCTTCGCGCCGCTGCGGCCGATGAGGGTGAAGTAGCGCTCCATGCGGCGCGGGTTGTGGTCGGGGCCGGGGTCGGTGACGACCGCGACGACATCGACATTGGCACCGATGACCTGCTCCTCGACGCTCTTGCCGGGGACCTTGCGCGAAAAACAGGAGCGCCGGGGGAGGCGGGCGCGGATCACGTGGTCCTCGTTCTCGCCGCCGAGCTCGACGGCGACCCAGTCGCCGACGGCCGGCAGTTCGGCGTCGGTCTCCGCCTCGTGCCAGACCTTGCCGGAGAGGACGACGTCGATGTCGGCCAGCTCGCCGTCCTCATCGACGATGAAGGCGCCGTAGTTGATCGGGGTCTCGCGATTCAGCCGGGCGGGCACGCAGCCCTTCGCAGTCCACGGTTCGAGCGCGTGGGCGAGGTCGTCGTTCCAACCGAGCGGTTCGAGCATGCGGCGAGGCTAGGCTGCGGAATTTCCAAAGTCCAAATGACAAATGCCGGAGGAGGACCAGGGTGATCAAACCAGGGAGAGATCGGTTGCTTGATGGAGAGGATTCCAAGGATGACCCTGATGAGATTTCAATTTTGTCGGTCCGACGGTGCGCGGAACGTCCTGCGAGATGCCCATTCATCCTGCCCATCAAGTCCATCATGCTCCCCCAGTCCCGGCGTTCCGCATGATCCTTTCCCTGGCTTGATCGCCCTGGGAGGGGGGCGGCCGGGGTGGGGGTGCGGAGCGGGGCGGTTTCGGCGGGATGTCACATCTTTTCCCCTTTTGGGGGACGAAAGTTCCCGCTAGAGCCGTTAATCAGATTCCGAGATCATGATCCGTCGTCTGCTTGCCTGCCTCCTTGGTGCCGGGACCCTGGTCTCCGGCGGTGTTGCGTCGGCCGCCCTGAAGGTCGGCGATCCCGCGCCGAGGATCGCGCCGGGGAAGTGGGCGCAGGGCGAGCCGGTGAAGGAACTCGAGGGAGACAAGGTCTACATCGTCGAGTTCTGGGCGACATGGTGCGGGCCGTGCATCGCGGCGATCCCGCACGTGAACGACCTTTCGAAGAAATACGCCGCCGACGGGCTGGTGGTGGTCGGCCAGAATCTGGGCGAAGATGACAAGACGGTCGCGGCCTTCGTCCGCAAGATGGGTTCGAAGATGAGCTATCGGGTCGCGGTGGACGATGTCGCAGGCACGATGGGCAAGACCTGGCTGAAGGCGGCGGGCCAGAGCGGCATTCCCTGCGCCTTCGTGGTCAACAAGAAGGGGAAGGTCGCCTACATCGGCCATCCGATGCGGCTCGAGGAGTCCTTCATCAAGAAGCTGCTCGCCGAGCCCGGGACCAAGCCGGCACCGGAGAAGGCGGCGGTGGCGCAGGGACCGAGCGATCAGGCAAAAGCGCTGGCCGCCCGGGCCGAAGCGCTGCTGGCCGCCGGCAAGCCGGACGAGGCCGCACCGGTGGTCGCCGAACTCCACGAGGAGCTGACGGATGGCTGCCGCCACATCGGCGGACTGCTGGAACTTGACCTGATGATCGCCCGTGGCGAGCTCGACGATGCGGCGGCGCTGGGCGGCATCCTCGCCGAGGACTTTTCCGGGCAGCCCGCCGTGGTGCTCGGCGTGGCGCAGCGGCTCGCCCGCGCGGCGAAGGCGACGCCGGCGATGCTCGAGACCGCCGATGGCCTGGCCCGGCCGCTGGCCTCGTCGGATGGCGCGGTGAAATCCGGGGCGCTGGCCGTGCAGGCCAGGGTGGCCTTCCGCCAGGGCGATGCGCCGCGTGCGGTCGAGCTGCAGAAGCAGGCGGTCGCGGCCGCTGCTCCCGACGAGACCGCCGCCGCGAAGCAGGCCCAGGAGGCCTACGAGCAGGGTCGTCTTCCCTGAGGTGCCGCGCTCGATCTTTCCCACACCCACCCTTCATGACTGACACCCCAACCTCCTTTGTCACCGATGTGCGCGAGCGCGTCGGGGAAGTCGTCGTCGGCCAGGACGTCGTCGTCGAACGCATGATGATCGCGCTGCTGACCGGCGGTCACCTGCTGTTGCTCGGCGTGCCCGGCACGGCCAAGACGCTGCTGGTCAACACCGTCGCCAAGGCGATCGATCTCAAGTTCGGCCGCGTCCAGTTCACCATCGACATGCTGCCGTCCGACATCCTCGGCTCGGAGCTGCTCGACCAGGCGAGCGGCGAATTCCGCACCCACAAGGGCCCGGTCTTCACCAACCTGCTGCTGGCGGACGAGATCAACCGCGCCGCCCCGAAGGTGCAGAGCGCGCTGCTCGAGGCGATGCAGGAGCGCAAGGTGACGATCGGCGACACCAGCCACCCGCTGCCGACGCCCTTCCTGGTGATCGCGACGCAGAACCCGGTCGAGCAGGCCGGCACCTTCGAGCTGCCGGAGGCGCAGCTCGACCGCTTCATGCTGTGCCACCGGATCGACTACCCGACCTCCGACCAGGAGGAAACGGTGCTGCGACGGCAGCTGGCGATGGGCCTCAAGCGCGTCGGCGGTGGCGCGGTGCCCAAGACGGCCTTCGACATGATCGGCGACGAGCCGGTGTGCGGGCTGCCGGACCTGATCGGGGCGATGGAAACCGTCCAGCAGGTCCACGTCAGCGAGGTCTTCATGAAGCACTGCGTCGAGCTGGTGCGGTTGACCCGTGAGCACCCGGCCGTCGAGCTCGGCTGCTCGCCGCGGGCGGCGCTGGCGATCGTGCAGGCGGCGCGGGCCCGGGCCTTTGTGATGGGGCGCGACTACGTCATCCCCGAGGACCTTTTCGAGCTGGCGGAGGACGTCGTGCTGCACCGGATCCGGCTCAGCTACGAGGCGCTGGCCGAGGGTCGCAAGCCCGAGGAGGTGCTCGAGGAAATGCTGCACCAGCTCGGCTGATTCGCGCGATGTCCGCCGACGCGCCACTTCCCGACGACCCGCTCGACGCGCGGCAGTTCGAGATCATCGTCCGCCGCCTGGCCGATGCGCTGGCCTATGGGCAGGAGAGCTCGCCCTTCCTCGGCGCGGGCATCGAGTACGTACAGTCGCGCCTCTATCAGAACGGCGACCCGGTGAAGTTCATGGACTGGCGCGTGACCGGGCGGACCGGGCGCTTCCACGTCAAGGAATACGAGGCGCCGCGCCAGATGCCGGTCTACCTGCTGGTCGACACCTCGGCGTCGATGCGCGTCGGCAGCGGCGCGCCCGGCAAGTATGCCTGGGCGGTGCGGATCGCCGGCGGGCTGGCGATGGCGGCGGTCGAGCACATGAATCCGGTCGGCGTGATGGGCGTCGGCGGCGACGAGCTGCACCAGACACCCTCGCTTTCGCGCGGCGCCATCATGCAGTGGCTGCACCGGCTGCGCCATGAGCCGGGTGGCGGGGAAACGACGCTTGGCCGGCGGGTCCGCGAGCTGATTCCGCAGGTCGAGCAGCGCTGCCTGTTCGCGGTGATCAGCGACCTCCACGATCCTGACGCGGTGCCGGCGATCAAGCGCATGGCGCAGGACCACGACTGCGTGGTGATCCACCTCGAGGACCCGTCCGAGCGCGGCGCGCTGAAGGCGGGCTTCTTCCGCGGGGTCGAGGCCGAGACCGGCAAGTCCTTCGTCGCGCACGGCCACAGCCGTTTCACCGGCAGCATCGATGCCGGCCTGCTGGCGCGCGCCGGCATTTCCTACCTGCACCTGCCGATCGACGAGCCCATCGTCCCGCGGCTGCGGCACTTCATGAAACACCGGGCGGGAGGAGCGCGACGCGGATGAGAACCTGGCTCGCCCTCGTCCTGAGCGTTTCCCTGGCGCCCGCCGCGGAGGAAATGGCCGATCCGCACGCGATCGGCATCGAGGAAGGCACCCGGGTGGTGCTCGAGCGCGGCGACTACGTGCCGCGTCCGCTCGATGACCGCACGCCGCTGATCGTGCGGCTCGGCGGGGTCGAGGAGGGCGACGACGGCTTCAGCTATCGCTTTCACTTCATCGGCTTCGAGCCCGGCGAGTACCGGCTCGCCGACTACCTGATGCACCCCGACGGCAGCCCGGCCGACGAGCTCGGTGAGCGGACCTTCGAGGTGAAGACCATCCTGCCGGATGATCACGACGGCTCGCTCACGCCCTACGTCCCCGGCACGGTGCCGTGGTTCGGCGGCTACCGGATGCTGCTGATCACGCTGGGTATCGTGTGGGTGCTCGGTTGGATCGCGCTGGCGTGGTTCGGACGTCGCCGGCGTGCGATCGACGAGGTCCCGGAGGCTCCGCCGGCGCCGAGCTTCGCTCAGCGGATGCGTCCGTATCTCGAGGCCGCGGCCGGTGGCGAACTCGACACCAGGGGCCAGGCCGAACTGGAACGACTCTTCACCGCCTACTGGCGCGACCGGCTTGAGTTGCCCGAACGCCGGATGGCCGACGAACTGGCCGAACTCCGCGGGCACCCCGAGGCCGGCGAGCTGATCCGCGCGCTCGAACGTTGGCTGCACCGCCCCGGCGGCGCGACCGCGGCCGAGGTCGATGCGCTGCTCGAACCCTACCGGTCCGGAAAGGAGGTGGCGGCATGAGTTTTCACCATCCGGCCTTCCTGTGGCTGCTGGCGCTGCCGCTGGTGTGGGGTTTCTGGCAATGGGTGCGGCGCGGGCACGCGGTGGCGCTGCCCTTCGATCACGGCGTCCAGCGCGAGGGGCGCGTGCTGCGGTTCCTCATCCACCTGGCGGGAACCCTGCCGGCGCTGCTGCTGGCGATCGCGGTGCTGATGCTCGCCGGACCGCGCCGACCCGCGCCCCCGGCCGACGAGCGGGTGCTCAACAACATCATCATCTGCATCGACGTCTCCGGCTCGATGGGGATGGTGTTCGCCTCGGGCGAGACGCGCTTCGAGGCGGCGGTCCGCTCGGCGCGGGAGTTCTGCGATTTCCGCGAGGGCGATGCCTTCGGGCTCACGGTCTTCGGCTCCGAGTACATCCACTGGGTGCCGCCGACCCGCGAGCTGACCGCGGTGTCCAACGCGATGAAGTACGTCCGCCCGCAGAACATGCCGCCGTGGATGGGCGGCACCATGATCGCCAACGCGCTGCGCGGCTGCCGCGACCAACTGGTCGGCGTCGGCGAGGGCGACCGGGCGATCGTGCTCATCAGCGACGGCGCCAGCGCCGACTTCGCGGGCGGTGGCGACCGCGCCGTCGCCGAAGAGCTGGCGCGCGACGAGATCCGCGTCTTCGGCATCCTGATCGGCGGCGAGGGCCAGGGCATGGGCGGCAGCCTCGACACCGTTTCCGCCGCCACCGGCGGCAAAACCTTCGTCGCCGGCGACCCCGGGGCCCTCGACGAGGTCTTCCGCGAGATCGACCGGATGCAGAAGGCCCATTTCAAACCCTCCACCGCCGAGTGGGTCGACTACCACGAACCTTTCGCGATCGCCGGCGTGGCGACGCTGCTGCTTTACTCGCTGACCCTGCTCGGACTCCGCTACACGCCCTGGTAAATGGACTGGACGCCGGAACAACTGCCCTCGCTCGCGCTCGCCGCCGCCCTGATCACGGCGGTGCTTGCCGCGCTCGGCGAGGTGCTGCATGCCCGCCGCATCCGCCGGATCGGGTCGCTCGCGTTCGGCGCGGCGGGTCGCCCGCGTCGATGGACGAAAGTCGTGCCGCTGCTGCGGGTCGCGGCGGTGGCGGCGATCGCGTGGTCGCTGGTGACGCTCGTCTCCTTCGACAACCGCAAGCGCGAGAGCCGGCTGGGCAACAATGTCGAGCGCCACCTGGTGGTGATGCTCGACGTCTCGCCGTCGATGCTGCTCCGCGATGCGGGCGAATCCGGCGACCTGACCCGCAACGAGCGGGCGTCGGAAGTGCTCAAGTCGGTGCTCGACCGTCTGCCCGACGACCACATCCGCTTCACCGCGGCGGGCTTTTATACCGAGGCGCGGATGCTGGTGGAGAAATGCCAGGACCGTGAGCTGCTGCTCCACCTCGCCTCCGGCACGCCCTTCCACGTCACCTACAAGCCGGGCAAGACCGACATCCTGTCGTCGGTGAACCAGACCGGCGAGTTCATCAAGGACCTGCCCCGCAAGTCGACCACGCTGCTGATCCTTTCCGATGGCGACAGCCTGCCGCCGACCGGTCTCAAGCCGCTACCCTCGGCGGTGGCGCAGGTGGTGGTGGTCGGCGTCGGCGATCCCGCGCGCGGCACCTTCATCGACGGTCACCAGTCGCGCCAGGACACCGCCAACCTCGGTCAGCTCGCGCGGCGCCTCGGCGGCCGCTACCACGACTGCAACTTCCGCCCGCTGTCGCGCGAGGCCCTGGAATTTCTCACCTCCGAGGGATCGACCTCGTCGAAATGGCGGATCGACCGTCGGCTGATCGCCCTGTTGCTGCTCGCCGGATCTGCGGCGATGCTCTGCCTGCTTCCTCTCCTGCTCGATGTCTTCGGCAGCCCGTGGCGCCATCGCCCGGCCGCCGTCACACCACCCCAACCCGCATGATCCGATGAAACGTTACCTTGCTCTCCTCTGGTTGTTGGTGCCGCTGCCGCTGGTGGTGCTGCATTTCAGCCGCGGCCAGAAATGGCTCGAAATCGACGAGGCCCGCGTGCTGGTCCGCCAGGGCGAGTCCGCCGAGGAGGATGGCGACTGGGAAGCCGCCGACGCGTCCTACCGCGAGGCGGCGAAGCTCGTCGCCACCTCCGAACCCGGGCTGAAGCTGCGTCTCGACCTCGCGCAGGTCCGCACCCGCTTCCGCAAGGGCGAGGCCGTCGAGGCGATCGACCTGTCCGAGTCGCTGCTCAACGATCCGTCCTTCCGGACCATGCCCGAGGACTTCCGGGAGGAGTCGCGCGAGCTTTCGAGCCGCATCCACTACTACGCCGCCTGGGTCATGCGGCTCGAGGGCGCCGACCGCGAGCTGTGGATGGAGCAGGCCGAGCTGGCCCGCCAGAACTACCGGCTGCTGGTCGAGGATTTCGATGACCCCGGCGACCCGACCCGTCACCAGAAGGACCTCGAGTCCGCGGTGCAGCTCCAGCGGCTGAGCCTGACGGAGCTGATGGGTCGTCCGCTGCCGAAGGAGGGCCAGTGCATGGCCAACCAGGGCCTCAGCGAGCAGATGGCCCGCCGCCGCGGCAACCGGGGCCAGGGCAACCGTCCGGGCCAGGGGCGCATGGGCGAAGGCCCGCCCAACAAGGGCGCCGGCATGGATCGCTTCAAGCCCGGCTCGGGCTCCTGAACCTCTTTCTCCTGTTTACCCATGAATGGCATCATCCATCTCCGCCCGATCCTGCTGCTGATCGGACTCACCACCCTCGGGTCGGCGCAGACGCCGCTCGTGCCGCTTGCGCCCAACGCCGATCCGACGGCGGACAACCCGCTGCTTGAGTCGCTCAAGGAGGGTGCCCCTCCGGTGGAAGCGGTGGAGGCCGCCGAAGCCGAGGAGCCCGCCGAAGAGGATCCCGACGCGAAGCTTCTCGAGGAACTGAACAAGCTGTCCTTCGATCGTTCGCCCAAGGCGATCTTCGAGGCCTTGCGCCAGCGCGACCACGAGGAGGAACTGGAACCCGCCCAGCGCTTTCACGACGCCGTGATGTTCGGCGACTGGGCGGTGGTCGGGGAGATGCTCGACTCGCTGCCGGTCGAGAAGGTCCGCCCGCTTTACACCAAGATGATCACCACGCTCGGCCAGCAGGCGGTGTCGGTGGGCACCCTCCTGCGGGACCCCGAGCCGGGCTCCGAGGACGAGGATCCGTTTTCCATGCGCCAGCGCCTCCAGCAGGAGCGGCAGCAGCTCAGCAAGCAGCCGGCGCCCCTGCTCAGCGAGGACTTCTACGGCCTGGTTGGGGCGGCACCGGGCGGGGTGGTCGAGGACCAGATTCCGGCCGTCGCCAAGCTCGCCGAGGTCGCGCTCGGCGAAGGGGGACGCGAGACACTGATCGCCCGGTTGAACGACGGCTGGAAGGGTCTCGGCGGTGACACCGAGGAGGGCGCGGTGCTCGCCACCCGCCTGCTTTCCACCCTCGGCTGGATCCGCGATGCCGAGCCCTTCCTGCCGCTCGAGGAGAGCGAGTGGGAAGAGGCCGAGCTGGGTCAGCTCGTGTATGCGATGGAGTACTTCACCACCGTCGGCATCGAGGACCGCGACGAACGGCAGTTCGCCCGCGCCGCGGCGGTGTGCGCGCGGCTGATGAAGTCGTCGCGCATCGGCAACTACACCCGCCCGCAATTCCGTCTGGCGATGGAACGGCTGGTGGCCCTGCTGCCGGCGCTCGAGCCCGAGGCGGCGCAGACCCTGATCCGCGAGCAGCTCTTTTCCCAGAAGGCGACCCTCTCCGACCTGATCTCCATCTTCGGCGAACAGGGTCAGGAGGCCTCGCAGGGGGATGACCTGCAGCAGCGCGTCTCAAGCCTGGGAACCCAGCGGCTCATCCTCGACGCGCTGGTGCCGATGGAGGAACCGCTACCGCCGAATGTCGCGGTGCTGGTGCTCAACTGGCTGGCGGAGGCCGAGGGATGCTACCGCGCCGGCGGCGTGGTCGCCACCGAGATGACCCAGGCCGAGCGCATGATGATGCGGCGGTACGGGATGTCCCAGATGCTCGAGGTCAACACGCTCGCCACCGAGCAGGTGCTGGACACCGCCCCGCCGGCGGAAATCGTCGCCCGCCTCAATGCCGGGCTCGCCCAGCGGGTGAAGCTGACGCTGCTCAAGCTGCGCGTGCTTTCAGTCGACTCGCTCGACCTCGACCGCGTGCGCGAGTACGCCGAGGAGCATCCGGGACTGGAGCGCCAGATCTGCCAGGACGTGCTCGCCGCCTGGGTGTCGAAACAGCAGAAGCCCGCCGAGAGCCAGCGGGTGAAGCAGATGCGCGCCTACGGGATGTATGTGCCGCCGCAGCTGACCCAGGCCGGTCAGAGCATCCCGCTCACCCGCCTGCGCCAGAACCAGAACATCGAGGAACTCAAGAAGCTGCTCGCCGAACTGCGTGAGATCTCGCCGGAGCCGCTCGATCCCGCGCTCATCGTCGAGGCCTTCATGGCGCTGCACAGCGGGGCGGAGGTCTACAAGCTCGACGACATCATCGCGATCTTCGGGCCGCCCGAGGACATGGTCCGCGCCGAGCTGCTCAACCTGCTCGGCGGGATGCGGGCCCGCCTCGGCGAGGAATGGCGCGACCCCGCCACCCAGCAGCAGGCCGCCACCAACCGCACCGAGGAGGAGATGAAGGACGAGGTCTCGCGCGGCTACCGCACGGCCCTCGAGCTCGCCAAGCGCGGCATCCCCGATGACGACGCCGACTGGCGCGCGCTGATCGTGCGGGGGCAGTTGTTCTACGACGCCTCGCAGTATGAGTTCGATCGCGAGATCAAGCTCTCCGAGTACGTCAGCCTGCGCGATGAGGCCTTCGCCAGCTTCCGCCGGGCGGCGGGAACCTACGCCACGGGCATCGGGACGATGCCGGAGGGCCAGTGGACCGTGGATCCCTATCAGGCGTGGTTTTTCGTGATGCTCGGCGCCAGCGATCTCGCCCAGCTCACCAGCAACGAGGCGCGCACCGACCCGGGGCTGCAGGCGATCGGCGATGCGATGCGGGGGCTTCCCGGCGAGGCCGCCGACGAGCACCTGACGATGTTCGGCGAGATGCTCGGCACCCTCTTTCCCCGGGTGCCGGCGAATGTCCGCCAGCGCTTTCTCAACTCCGGCCTCAAGATCATCGGCGAGGATCACCCGGCCGCCGAGAAGGCGACGGCGTCGCTCGACTACTATCGCGAGCTGCTCGACGAGATCCAGCTGCGGGTCACGGTCGACGGTCCGACCGAAGTCGGCCACGGGGAGCCGTTCGGGGTGTTCATCGGTCTCGAGTCGACCCGCCAGCTGCTGCGCGAGAGCGGCGGCTTCGGCAAGTACCTGCGCGGCGCGCCCGGCCAGCAGATGATGGGCGGCGGCGGCCAGGCGCGCGACCTGCGCGGGGACTTCCAGAAGAACATCCACGAGGCCCTCGACGAGACCTTCGAGGTGGTGTCGCTCACCTTCCACGACTCGAGCGTGAAGCCGATCCCGCTTTCACGCGAAGGCTGGACCGAGACCCCGATGGCCTACCTCGTCCTGCGCGCGAAGAACGCCGCGGTCGACCGCATCCCGTCGATCCAGCTCGACATGGACTTCGTCGACACGCCGGGCCAGGTCGTGCTGCCGGTGATGTCGCAGGTGCAGCCCATCGACGCCCGCGACGAGGCGGTGCCGCCGCGTCCGTGTCCGGAACTCGCCTTCGAGGTGACGATGGACGAGCGCGATTGGTCGGAGGGGCGGATCACCGTCGAGATCTCGGCCACCGGCCGGGGAGTCATCGACGATCTGGACGGCTATTTCGAGTATGAGCGCGCCGGTTTCGAGGCCGAGGTGATCGACGGCACGCTGGCGATCACCGAGTTCGTGAGCGACGGCATCGCACGCGGGCCGCGGGCCGACCGCAACTGGCAGATCACCTACCGTCGCCAGGCCGACCTCGATGTGGTCGCGGCGTTCCCGCTGCCGCAACCGACCGAGGCGCCCCCGTCGTCGGCGATCAAGTACAAGCTCTACCGCGACGCCGACCTGCTCGAGCTCGGTCCCGAAGAAGCCGCCGCGGGGGTCGACCTCCCGGTGGCCAGCGCCAGCGACCTGAAACGCTGGATCCTTCCGGCGGCGGGGGCCGTGGTGTTGCTGATCCTGATCATCCTCATCGCCCGCTCGCGCAAGCCGCGGGAGAAGACCGAGCAGGAGCTGACCGCCCCGGCGGAGCCCACGCCGTTCTCGACCGTGGCCTTCCTTCGTCGTGTGCGCAGCGAGTGCGGTCTTTCGGAGAAGGACCAGACGGCGATCACCGAGCAGATCCACGAGATCGAAACGAACTGCTTCCGTCCCGGCGAATCGTCGGAGCCGGACCTGCGCAAGATCGTGAAGAAGTGGTTCGGCGTGGCGAAGCGGACCGCGTGAGGCGGGCGCGGTGACGCGCTCCTCTCGGCCGGGATGCCGGCGGGGCTCGCCTCGCCGGCTCCGGTCTGCGGCAGCGGGGCCGACTTGCCACGGGGAGGAGGGTCGGACTAACATTCCCATGTGCCAGCTCGCAAACGCGCCGCGAAATCCGCGAAGAAGAAAGACACCACCGCCCACCTTGGCTTCGAGGCGAAGCTCTGGCTCGCCGCCGACAAGCTGCGGAACAACATGGACGCGGCGGAGTACAAGCACGTCGTCCTCGGTCTCATCTTCCTCAAATACATCTCCGACTCCTTCGAGGCACACCATGCCAAGCTCCTCGCCGGGGAAGGGGACTACGCCGGGGCCGATCCGGAGGATCCGGACGAATACAAGGCGGAGAACATCTTCTGGGTGCCGCAGGAGGCCCGCTGGTCCCACCTCCAGGCACGCGCCAAGCTGCCGAGTATCGGCAAGGACGTGGACGACGCCATGGACGCCATCGAGCGCGACAACCCGCGGCTCAAGGGCGCGCTCAACAAGAACTACGGCCGCGCCGACCTCGACAAGCACCGCCTCGGCGAGCTGATCGACCTCATCGGCTCCATCGAGCTGAAGGAGGAGGCGGGGAAATCGAAGGATATCCTCGGCCGCGTCTTCGAATACTTCCTCACCCAGTTCGCCAGCGCCGAGGGCAAGAACGGCGGGCAGTTCTACACGCCCTCCTGCGTCGTCCGCCTGCTGGTGGAAATGCTCGCCCCCTACAAGGGCCGCATCTACGACCCCGCCTGCGGCTCCGGCGGCATGTTCGTCCAGTCGGAGAAGTTCGTCGAATCCCACGGCGGCAAGCTCGGGGACATCAGCATCTACGGCCAGGAGAGCAACCCCACCACCCGCCGCCTCGCCATCATGAACCTCGCCCTGCGCGGCATCGAGGCGGACTTCGGCAAGGAATACGCCGACACTTTTCGCGCGCCGCAGCACCCCGACCTCCGCGCCGACTACGTGCTGGCCAACCCGCCCTTCAACGACAGTGACTGGCACCGCAAGGACGACGGCGTGCGCTGGAAGTTCGGTGTCCCGCCGAAGGGCAACGCCAACTTCGCCTGGGTCCAGCACTTCATCCACCATCTCGCCCCGCAGGGCATGGCCGGCTTCGTCCTCGCCAATGGCAGCATGAGCTCGAACCAGTCCGGCGAGGGCGAGATCCGCAAGGCCATCATCGAGGCCGACCTCGTCGACTGCATGGTCGCCCTGCCCGGCCAGCTCTTCTACAGCACCCAGATCCCCGTCTGCCTCTGGTTCCTCGCCCGCAACAAGAACGACGGGAAACGCCGGGATCGCCGAAACGAAATCCTCTTCATCGACGCCCGCAAGATGGGCAGCATGGTCAGCCGCGTGAACCGCGAACTCACCGACGAGGACATCGCCAAAATCACCGACACCTACCACGCCTGGCGCGGGGACCCTCTTCCTGAAAACTTGAAACTGAAAACTGAAAACTCCGGGGTCGCTTACTCCGACGTGCCCGGTTTCTGCTTTTCAGCCACCACGGAGCAAATCGCCTCCCACGGCCATGTGTTGACCCCGGGTCGCTACGTCGGTGCGGCGGATGTCGAGGACGACGGCGAACCCTTCGAGGAAAAGATGCCGCGCCTCGTCGCGGAGCTGAACGCCCAGTTCGCGGAGTCGGCGAAACTCGAGCACGCGATCAAAGCAAACCTGAGGGGCCTAGGCTATGGTGGGTGATTGGGAAGACACGAGTATTGGAGCTTTGCTCGAGTTTGACGGCGGAAGCATCCAGACGGGCCCCTTCGGCTCAGTCCTCAAAGCCTCTGAATATACTCCGACGGGAGTTCCTGTTGTTTCGGTTAGCGAGGTTGGTTTCGGACGGATCGAGCCGAAAGCGCATACACCGACGGTTGATAAGTCCGTTACGGACCGCCTGCCAAAGTACATCTTGAGAGCCGGGGATATTGTGTTCGCCCGCAAAGGCGCTGGCACTGCGGTCGAGAGATCTGCTCTCGTTACAAATGAGCAAGATGGTTGGTTTCTTGGTTCTGACGGCATCAGAATCCGACTTCCGAATCGCTGTTTTGCCCCTTTTATAAGTTACTGTCTTCAATCTCAGAACCATCGGAACTGGATGAAGCAACATTGTGTCGGAACGACGATGCCGGCACTAAATGAAGGGATTATCAGAAGAATTCCTCTGAAGATTCCACCCCTCCCCGAGCAAAAAGCCATCGCGGCCGTGCTGGGGGCGCTGGACGACAAGATCGAGTTGAACCGGCGGATGAACGCGACGCTGGAGGCGATGGCGCGGGCGCTGTTCCAGAGCTGGTTCGTGGATTTCGACCCCGTCCGCGCCAAACTCGACGGCCGCCAGCCCCCCAACCTCGACCCCGCCACCGCCGCCCTCTTCCCCGACTCCTTCCAAGACTCCGAACTCGGGCACATTCCGAAGGGGTGGGAAGTCGGCTCGATCTTGCAGCAGGCTAGGTTGCTGAGCGGCGGGACTCCCAAGACCGACGTGGCCGACTACTGGAACGGGGATATCCCATGGGCGAGTGCAAAAGACGTTTCTCAATGCGGCGAAGCCTTCCTCATCGCGACGGAACGGTGCATCACCCAACGCGGCCTCGACAAAAGCGCGACGAAAATGATCCCGGAGTTCGCCACTGTGATTGTCGCACGCGGAGCCACAACCGGCCGACTGACCATGTTTGGCGAGACAATCGCGATGAACCAAACCTGCTATGCCCTGCATACGAAGGTCGAAGCCCCTTTCGCTCTCTACTGCCAAACCCGGAACTTCATCGAGCGGATGGTCCTCTCCGCTCACGGCTCTGTCTTCGACACCATCACGACGCGGACTTTCGAGACAACAAACGTTCTGCTTTTGCCCTTCGAGGTATTGTGGGCGTTCGACCAGCAAGTCGCACCGCTCTTCCAACAGATTCGCGCCAATCTCCATCAATCTCATACCCTCGCCACACTGCGCGACTCGCTGCTGCCGAAAATGCTAAGCGGGAGTGTGACAGTTTCAGAAAGTGTGACGCCCTCACCACGAGCCAACTACGATCATGGGTAAAATTCATCCAGAAGTGCGCCTAAGCCACCTCAACACCTTTAAGGACGAGGAGTCTCTTCTCAAAGCCTTTGTTCCTTCCTTTGATGTGTGCTGGGGAAAACGACGCCACTCGGCGAACACAGAGCTCTCAATGTATTTTTTGAGTCCTGATCCGCACGCAACTCAGATGTTTGGATTTGAGCACGAAATCGCTCTTTTTGTCGCCAAACACAAAACGCTCGAGGCTAGGTCGATGCAAGCGGCAGACAATTTAATGAACGACAGTCCTGCAAAGGGTCGAGTGGATCAGACCATATTCTTTCTCATTACATATGCAGGCAACGGACGTGAGTGGGCGCGGGATTATGTGGCGCGGAACCCACAATCCAGAATTCCAGTCGTTTTCTTGGCGCATGAGTTGGTGCAGGGCCAGGACGACCCATGGCTGACAAGGAATATTATCCGCGAACAACTTTTCAGCCGCGACCTCTTTGACTACCAGCTCCCTCTTGACAATGATCTGTATTTCTTCGGCCGCGATCAGATTGTAGCAGATCACGTTGACGCCATTCGTAGATCCCAAAATCGAGGGCTCTTCGGACTCCGTAAAACAGGTAAAACATCAATATTGTTTCGATTGAAACGGCTAATTGAGCGTGAGTCTGTGGGGGCGATGTTCTACTACGACTGCAAGATTCCATCAATCCGAATGTTGCGGTGGTACGAGCTACTAGCAAAAATCACGAAAGATATTGGTGAACGCTTTGGTGTCAAAGCACCAAGGCACTCAGGCGATCCTCGTCACGCGGCTGAGATATTTATCAAAACGCTGAGTGATTGCCCTGAAGGGAAAATAGTCACGCTGGTTTTTGACGAAATCGAATATATTTCCCCGATAGCGATTTCCGACAGGCACTGGCAAGATGACTTCGTTCCATTTTGGCAAACACTTTGGTCTGCTCAAAGCGAAGTCCGTCGGCTCTCAAACATCATTGTTGGCGTGAATCCCTCGGTTGTTGAAGTTGATGTGATAGGGGGCGTGCAGAATCCGATGTTTGGCATTATCAGCCCAAAGTATCTCAGAGGGTTGGATTCGGATGCGACACGGCACATGATCCGAACGATTGGGAAAAAAATGGGCTTAAAGTTTTCGGTGGAAGCGTGTGATTACCTTTACACGCGATATGGTGGGCATCCATTGCTGACAAGGATGGCATGCAGCAAGATTCATGAGGAGGTCGACGATGCGGACCAGAGTCGTCCTGTGGATATTTCGGAAGCGGATCTGGAGGGTCGGGCGGCTAGTAGAGACGAGGAATTGGTCTTTTATTGTAGGCATGTGGTTTCGGAATTGAAGCGCTTCTATCCTGACGAGTATGAGCTGCTAGAAATGCTTGCCAGTGGCCAAGTGGTTGATGTGATGGATTTCACTCCAGAGCCGGAGTATACGCGACATTTGCGTGGGTACGGGTTGCTTAAGGAAAATGAGAATGGGCGACCTGAATTCGCGATTCCGGTAATTGGAAAGCATATTGGGAATGAGCTTGCTCGGGCAGAAGGTCGGACAATCGCAAAAAAAACAATTCCTGATGATGAACGAGTAAGCTGGGTAAGGAGGCGAGCTGAGTCGATTCTCAAGGAAATGCGGGAGCTGAGTCGGGTCTTGCGGAAGAAGGGTCTTGAGCCTCTCTTTGAGGGCGGAGAAATTCCCGAGTCGGAACGAGTTGCGACATTGGCGCCTTCTGCTAACCAGGACCAGTTTATTGCATTCATCAATGTGTGTAATCGATCATTTGTTGAAAGTGTTGAAAAATGCGGGAGATCCCGAAATAAGAAGAAATATTTTTGGGAGGATGTTAGAACGCTCTATCCGGAGCTTTGGGATGCGCTTCAACGAATTAAGGTATATCGAAACAATGATCTGCATCTCGAATTGAATGCGACCGTTGAGGGTGAATTGGACAGGTATTTCAGAAAGGATTTGGAGGGCAGAAGAATTCAGCAGGTTGCGGATTGCTGGTTTCTGTTACAGCAGGTTGTGCTCGACGAGCTAATGCTAGGAATTCAGTGCGAGATTAACCGCTACTCGTAGGGTGGATGCGTTCAACGCAAATGTGATTGTTTGAAGGTGAACGAATCAATCATCGAAGAAGCCGCCCTCGAATGGTTCGGGGAACTGGGCTATGCCCTCGGCCACGGGCCGGAGATGGCTCCGGGTGAAGCGGCGGCGGAGCGGAACTCGTTCGGGGAGGTGGTGCTGGAAGGCCGCTTGCGCGAGGCGCTGCGGCGCTTGAACCCGGAGGTGCCGGACGAGGCACGGGAGGAAGTTCTGCGCCGGGTGCTGCGGGTGGACTTGAGCAAAGGGGTTCCTACCTGCAGAATTCATTTCGATTTCTGAATCATGGCCGCTAAATCCAAGTTCGATCCCCGCAAGATGATGGAGAAGGCCATCGAGGTGATGCGTGCGTCCATTGCCGAGCAGCGGACGGACGGGAAGCCCAATCCTTTGGTCGGCGCGGTGCTCGTCCGGCCGGATGGCTCCATCGAGACGGCCTGTCGAGGCGAGTTGCGTGAGGGCAATCATGCGGAGTTCACGCTGTTGGAGCGGAAGTGCGTAGGCGAGAAGTTGGACAGGAGCGTTCTCTTCGCCACGCTCGAACCGTGCCTCAATCGCAATGAGCCCAAACGTGGCTGCGCCCGGCATATTGTCAGCGCACGGATCAAGGAAGTGTGGGTGGGTATTGAGGACGACAACCCGACGGTGGCGGGCAAAGGGATCGAGCATCTCCGCCAGCACGGAGTCACCGTTCACATGTTTGATCGCGACCTTCAGGAGATCATTCTTGCGGAAAACCAGACCTTCTTCGAGTGGGCCAGAAAGCAGACCGGCAAGCCGGAGCCGGAGCCCATCAAACTCTCGAAGTATGAGGATACCATCGACGCCGTCGCGCTTGGGGACCTGTCCGACCAAGCGCTCGAGCGTTACCGGTCGAAGGCAGGGATCGAGCCGGCCGCGGACTCTGCGGAGTTTGCCCGCTTGTTGCGGCAGCAGGGTCTGATCACCGGGGAGGGCGAGGCTGCCACGCCGACTGGTTTTGGATTTCTCCTCTTCGGCAAGCGACCGAGAAACGCCGTGCCGCAGGCAGGCGTGCTGGCCCGAGCGGAACTTGCGGACGGGAAGACATCGCGGGCGGAATTCGGTCAAGCCATGGTACTTATTCCCGGTCAGCTCGAGGAGTGGTTGAACAAGACTTTGCCGAGCACCCTCGACCGGAGCCGCATGGAGCGGCGCGAGCAAGTGGACCTCCCCTTTGAGATGATTCGCGAAGCGGTCGTCAACGCACTAATCCATCGCGACTACGACATCACCGGGCAGAAGTGCCAGCTGATCGTGAATGCCGACACCATCAAGATCAAAAGTCCTGGCGGTCCGATTGCTCCGATCACCCTTGAACAGATGCAGGCATTCTCAGCTCCGATGAAGAGTCGGAATCCGGTTCTGCACTATGTGTTTGCCCGGATGGGGCTGGCGGAGGAACAGGGCTTTGGCCTGACCAGCCTAAAGGAGCAAGCCGAGGAACTCAGGCTCCCATTGCCGAGCTTTACCATGGAAGGGGACTCCCTCGTGCTGACGATTTATCGGAGCAGGAGAGCTGCGATCGCCTCCCTCGGAAAGGATCTCGCGGAGAATCTGAGCAAGGCGGAACGGGCTGGATGGGAGTGGCTGGTGACGCGCGAAGCGACAACTTCGAGCGAGTATTCCGAAGCGCTAAACCTGGCCTATCGGACGGCGATGAACCATCTGAAGCGGTTTCAAGACCTTGGACTTTTGGAAAAGGTGGGGGCTGGACGCTCGACCGAATACCGGATCCTCCGATCATGATTGCTGCCCGTTTACTGCCAATGATCCTGCCAAAATGGCAGGATCAAGGTGCCTGGAGCTTGGCGGGGGGAGAATCCTGCCAAATTTCCTGCCAAAATGGCAGGAAGCGGTCAGGCAGTCTATCGAAGCCTCGCCAGACTGCCGCTCCCACCGGGGCCTCGCCACGCTCGGCTTGCCGCTTGCCTTCGGGGCGTAGCGTCTTGGCTGCCGAGCGTGGCGAGGCCCCGGTGGGACTACAATGCAAAAATCAGTCCGGAGGGTCCAAGTGGGAAGTGGCGCATGTTGAGTGAATCCACCGTTGAAGAAGCCGCGCTCGAATGGTTCGGGGAGCTGGGCTATGCCATCGGTCACGGGCCGGAGATGGCACCGGGCGAAGCGGCGGCGGAGCGGGAATCGTTCGGCGAGGTGGTGCTGGAAGGTCGCTTGCGCGAGGCCCTGCTGCGCTTGAACCCGGAGGTGCCGGAGGCAGCGCGGGAGGATGTCCTGCGCCGGGTGCTGCGGGTGGCGGATGGCACGCTGGTGCGGACGAACCGGGCCTTTCACAAGCTGCTGCGCGACGGAGTGGATGTTTCCTACAAGCGACCCGATGGCGGCACGAAGCACGACAAGGTGTGGCTGGTGGATTTCTCCGAGGTGCGGGCGAACGATTGGCTGGCGGTGAACCAGTTCACGGTGATCGAGAACTCCCACAACCGCCGGCCGGACATCGTGGTGTTCGTCAACGGGCTGCCGCTGGGATTGATCGAGCTGAAGAACGCGGCCAAGGAGGACACCGACATCTGGTCGGCGTTCAAGCAGCTCCAGACCTACAAGGCCGAGATCCCGACCCTGCTCCGCTACAACGCGACGCTGGTAGTGAGTGACGGCCTTCAGGCGCGGATGGATCGCTGACGGCAAACGAGGAGTGGTTCAAGGTGTGGCGGACGATCACGGGCGAGGACGATGCGCCGAAGGGATCGCTGGAACTGGAAGTGCTGGTGCGCGGGGTCTTCGAGCGGCGGCGCTTTCTTGACCTGCAGCTACACTTCATTGTCTTCGAGGAAGACCAGGACCTCGGGTCAGTGCATAAGATCCTGGCGGGCTACCACCAGTTCCACGCGGTCAACGCGGCGGTGGAAGAGACGGTGCGGGCCAGCGGGATGAAGGACGCGGGCAAGCTGAAGGACGACGAAGGCCGCTACTGGGCGGGGCGTATGCACGGTGGCAAGGACGGCGACCGCCGCGCCGGGGTGGTGTGGCACACGCAGGGCAGCGGCAAGAGTTTCTCAATGCTCTTCTACGCGGCGCGGGTGATCCGGCATCCGGCGATGCAGAACCCGACCCTGGTGGTGCTGACCGACCGCAACGACCTCGACGACCAGCTTTTCGGGCAGTTCCAGCGTTGCGCGGATCTGCTCGGGCAAATGCCGGTGCAGGCGGAAGACCGGGCTCACCTGCGCGAGCTGTTGAACCGGGCGTCGGGAGGCGTGGTGTTCACGACGATCCACAAGTTTATGCCCGACAAGGGCGAGGAGATGCTGAAGCTGAGCGGGCGGCAGAACATCGTAGTGATCGCCGACGAAGCGCACCGCAGCCAATATGGGTTCGGCGGCAAGGTGAACACCCAGACCGGGCAGATGAGCTACGGCTTCGCCAGCAACCTGCGGGACGCGCTGCCAAATGCCTCGTTCATCGGCTTCACCGGCACGCCGGTCGAGAAGACGGACGCGAACACGCGAGCGGTCTTCGGCGACTACATTTCCATCTACGACATCCAGCGGGCGGTGGCGGACCAGGCGACGGTGCCGATCTATTACGAAAGCCGGATCGCCAAGCTGGTGCTGAACGCCAGCGAGCTGCCGAAGATCGACGAGGAATTCGATGAGATTACCGAGGGCGAGGAGCTGACGAAGAAGGAGAAGCTGAAAACCAAGTGGGCCGCGTTGGAGGCACTGGTCGGCGACGAGAAGCGGATCACGCTGATCGCCGCGGATCTGGTGGCGCATTTCGAGAAGCGGGTGGAGGCGATGGAGGGCAAGGCGATGATCGTCTGCATGAGCCGCCGCATCTGCGTGGATCTCTACGAGGCGCTGATCAAGCTGCGCCCGGAGTGGGCGGACGAGACGCTCAAGGTGGTGATGACCGGCAGCGCGGCGGACGGACCAGCCTACCAGAAGCACATCACGACGGAGAAGCAGCGCCGCGAGCTGGCGAACCGTTTCAAGAATCCCAGGGACCCGTTCAAGTTGGTGATCGTCCGTGACATGTGGCTGACGGGCTTCGACGCGCCCTGCCTGCACACGATGTATGCCGACAAGCCGATGTCCGGCCACAACCTGATGCAGGCCATCGCGCGAGTGAACCGGGTCTTCAAGGACAAGCCGGGCGGGCTGGTGGTGGATTACCTCGGCCTGGCCGACCAACTGAAGCACGCGCTGGCAACCTACACCGAGAGCGGCGGCAAGGGCGATCCGACCTTCGACACCGCGCAGGCCATCGCCGTGATGCTGGAGAAACACGGCATCGCCAGTGACATGATGCATGGTTTCAACTGGGACAAATGGACGACCGGCACGCCGAGCGAGCGCCTGCAACTCATCCCCGCCGGGCAGGAGCACATCCTCGATCAGGAGGACGGCAAGAAGCGATGGGTGCAGGTGGTGACCGGGTTGTCCCGCGCCTTTGCTCTGTGCGCCGCGAGCGACGAGGCGGTGGCTATCCGGGACGACGTTTCCTATTTCCAAGCGCTGCAAGCCGCGCTGAACAAACAGAGCGGCGGAAACCGCAAGAGCCCGGACCAGATCGACGCGGCGATCCGGCAACTGGTGAGCAAGGCGATCACCACCGAGGGCGAGGTGATCGACGTCTTCACCGCCGCCGGCTTGAAACGGCCGGACATTTCCATCCTGAGCGACGGCTTCCTCGCCGAAGTGCGCGGGCTGAAGCACAAGAACGTGGCGGCGGAGTTGCTGGAGAAGCTGCTCAAGGACGAACTCAAGGTGCGCTCGAAGAAGAACCTGGTGCAGAGCCAGCTATTTTCCGACAAGCTGAAGAAGACGCTCAACGCCTACCACAACCGGGCGATCTCCACGCTGGAGGTGATCGAGGAGCTGATCAAGCTGGCGAAGGAGATGGACGCCGCCACCAAACGCGGCGAGGACCTCGGGCTCACGGATGACGAGGTGGCCTTCTATGACGCCCTTGCCGCTAACGAGAGCGCGGTGCTGGCGCTGGGCGACGACAAGCTGAAGGTGATCGCCGCCGAGCTGATCACGATGGTGCGCAAGAGCGTGACGATCGACTGGACGCTGCGGGAAGGTGCGCGGGCGAAGATCCGGGTGATCGTGAAGCGGATCCTGAACAAGTATGGCTATCCGCCGGACCTTCAGGCCGAGGCGGTGAAAACGGTGCTTCAGCAGGCGGAGTTGATTTGTGCTGAAGTGACCGCCTGAGGAAACAAGGCGGAGCCAGGATGGCTCCGGGACGGCCCCGACTTCGCCGAGGCTACGGCGGGCAAGCTGCGGCTGGAAGCCGCAGCCACCTCACGGCGCCGGCCACGAGACCCGCGCCCAGACCGGGTAGTGGTCGGAGGGCTGCTCCTTCCTCGATGGCGCGAGGTGGATGCCGGCGGCGTGGAAGTCGGCGCCCTTCGACACGAGGATGTGGTCGACCTTGGCCCAGCCGTCGGATTCGCCGGACCAGAAGTGCAGGGTGCGGCGATCCTTTTCCCCCTGGTGCAGGATCCGGTAGGGATCCTCGAGGCCCTGTTCGATGAAGTGCTCGACGGCCGGGTTGCCCTCGGTGGCGTTGAAGTCGCCGAGGAGGACGACGGGATCGTCGGCGTGGCGCCGGTCTGCGATGCGCTCGGCGATCAGGCGCGCGGATTGCTCCCGGGATCCCTGGTGGCGGTGGTCGAAGTGGGTGTTGAAGACGTAAAACGAGCGGCCGCTGGCGCGGTCGGTGAGGCGCAGCCAGGTGGTGCAGCGGACGACCGAGTTGCCCCAGGTCCTGGAGCCGGCGCGCTCCGGGAAATCGGAGAGCCAGAAGGTGCCGCGTTCCTGCGGGTCGGGTTCGAAACGGTCGGCCTTGTAGAAGATCGCGGCGTACTCGCCGGCGCGGTCGCCGTCGTCGCGGCCGACGCCGTGGAAGGCGTAGCCGGGCAGCGAGGCACGCAGGTCGGCGGCCTGCCCGTGAAGCGCCTCCTGCACCCCCATCACGTCGGGATCGAGGTGGCGGACCGTGCGCACCACCCGGTCGATGCGGTTCGGCCAGGCGCGCCAGCCGCGGTCCTGATCGCCTTCGTAGCGGATGTTGAAGCTGCACAGCGAGAGCGTGAGGCCCCCATCGGTGCGGACGGCGACGGCCCGGGGAGCTTCCTTTTCCCGGCAGCCCGCGAGGGCGAGGACGAGCAGGGCGGGGAGGACGAGCCGGCTCATTCGCTCGGGATCATGTCGGTGAAGACGTGGACGGTGATCGCGTCGGGATCCTCGCGCAGCGCCTTGCGGAGTTGCGGGACCATTTCGATGCGGCGGGCGCTCTCGAGCGCCGCCACGACTTCGTCGCGCGCGTCCTCGAAGGTGCGCGCTTCGGCCGGCCGGGTGTCGGTGACCTCGACCAGGTGCCAGCCGATCTTGGTCCGCAGCAGGCGTCGCTCGCCCTGGGACATGGCGAAGAGCGGCTCGCCGAAGTCGGCCGGCAGGCGGGACTCGGTCATCCACCCGAGGTCGCCGCCGGAGGCCTTGCTGCGGGTGTCCTCGCTGAGGTCGGCGACGAGCTGGTCGAAGCTCCGGGAGCCGGCGTTCCATTCATCGAGCGCCTTGCGCAGCGTTGCCTCGGCCTCGTCGGATTCGCGGTTGAGCGTGGCGAGAAAGACGTGGCGGGCGCGGACGCGCGGCGGGAAGTCGAAGCGGCGGTGGTGTTTCTCGAACCACGAGCGGGCCTCTTCCTCGGTGACCGCGATGTGCTCGGCGAGCTGGTCCTCGATGTATTTTTCCTGCTGCAACCGGGCGGCGAGTCGGAAGCGGAGTTCCTGTTCGCTGTCGATGCCTTCGGCGGCGAGTTCGGTCTTCATCTCCTCGCGGTTGGCGAAGCGGGAGGCGAGGCGTTTCACGGCGGCGTCGATCTCCTCGTCGGACACCGCGTACTCCTCTTGCCGGTACTGCAGCTCCTCGCGCAGCAGGCCGTGGTCGACGAGTTCGTTGAGTGCGGCGAGGCGCTCGGTGCGGCGCTGCTCGGGAGTGAGGTCCTCGAGGCGTTTGCCCCGGAGCCAGAGGCTCTCGATGGTCGCGCGCTCGACCTGGGAGAGGTAGATCGGGCGTCCGCCGATGGTCGCGACCACCCCACGCTCGCGGGCGGCCGACTGGGCTTCGGGGCTGTCCGGCCGGCTGCGCTGGATGCGCTGGTGCACCGGGCCGTGGAAAAGAAACAGGTCGCCCGCGAGGTAGAGCAGCCCGATCGAGTAGATCGCGACGCGGAGGGTGAATTTCTTCGACGGCTGCACGGGTGGGGGAGGCTTACGCGGGGACGGTCACCGAATTTCCACCGAAGCTCCGGGCCGGACGAAGTCGGGCACGCGCATCGCGTCCCAGTTGGCCATGCGGATGCAGCCGGCGCTGCGCGAGCGGCCGATGGTCTGCGGGCTCGAAGTCCCGTGGATGCCGATGCCCGAGACGCTGAGGCCCATCCAGATCACGCCGACCGGGCTGTTCGGGCCGGGCGGGATGTTGATGGCGTTGTTGCTGCGGCCCTTGCCGTCGAGCAGCGACTGGTCGTAGCGCCACACCGGCAGCTGGACCGCGTTGCGCATTTCCCACAGTCCGTACTTGATGAAGCGCTCCTGGCCGGGGGTGATCGGGAAGGCGGCGATGAGCGAGCGGTTGGCCTTCACCTGCACGGGGCCGTCGGGATTCTCGCCAACGACCAGCGCGGTCGGCGCGTTCTCGTAGATGCGGGCCTGGTTGACCTTGGTGTCGATCACGACGTGGCGTTTCGCCAGCAACGGCTCGGTTTCGTAGCGCGCGCCGGTGAGATTCTCGACGAGGAAGGGCTTCACGTTGGGGACGATGAGCGACTTCCTCGGGGCGAGGCCGTAGACGGGCTTGGAGCCGTTGATCTCGACCAGGAACTCGACGTCGGTGTGGTAGCGCTCCGACATGTATTCGCCGTAGCTGCGGTAGCTCATGCGCTTGGCCGAGGCCTGCTGCGAGCGCTTGTAGGAGAGCTTGGTGTTGACCCACTTGGTGGCGCTGGTCGGGACGATGGCGGTGGCGAAGGGATTCGGTACCGCCTTGCGGGCGGCGGCCATCACCGGGCCGAGGTCGTCGACGGGATGGCCGTGGACCTCGTTCCAGGCATTCACCGCGAGAATCGTGAAGCGGCCCGGCTTGCCGTCGATCACCCCCGGACCGAAGTGCTGCTCGTCGAGGAAGATCTGGAGGCGCACCGCGTCCTCGCCGGTCGGCAGGTGGTCGATGTCCGGCGAGTCGGAGCGGGGGTTCTTCTTCGGCTCGGGCAGCGTGACCTCGCCGGGTGGCAGCGGCTTGGCCTCGCGCGCCGGCGGGGTGGGATCGACCGGGGCGATCCCGGCATCGGGCGTGATGTCCGACGGATCGACCGGCAGGGCGCGCGGGGTCTCGGCGCCGAGCCAGAGGGCGAGGCCGAAGAGCGGAAGGGCGATGCGGGCGAGGAGAGGCATGGCGGCGGAAAACTGTCACCATGCCCAGCGCCTGTCAGGTCGATTCCTGTGTCAGAAAGAACTCGTCGCGGCGGACGGTATGGGCCAGACATCATCATGAAATTCCGTTCCTTTGCCGTTGCCGCCGCCCTTTCGCTCCCGCTGTCAGCGGATCCGCTGGTTTTTGAAGGGGGGCAGGGTCCGGGCAAGGACCGACATGTCGTGCTGGTCAGCGGCGATGAGGAATATCGCTCCGAGGAGGCGCTTCCCATGCTCGGGAAGCTGCTGGCGGAGCGCCACGGCTTCAAATGCACGGTGCTTTTCGCCATCGACCCGAAGACCGGGGAGATCAATCCCGACGAGCAGACCCACATCCCCGGGATGGAGGCGATCGATTCCGCCGATTTCGTGATCCTCGGGCTGCGCTTCCGCGAACTGCCGGACGAGGACATGAAGCACCTCGTCGACTACGTCGAGGCCGGCAAGCCGCTGCTGGGCCTGCGCACCAGCACCCACGCCTTCCGCTACCACCGCAACAAGCAGAGCCCCTACGCGAAGTGGTCGTTCAACTCGAAGGACTGGGATGGGGGATTCGGGCGCCAGGTGCTCGGGGAAACGTGGATCAACCACCACGGCAAGCACGGTGTCCAGAGCACGCGCGGCGTGGTCGAGGAGGCGAATGCCGACCACCCGCTGCTGCGCGGGGTCGAGGACGTGTGGGGGCCGACCGATGTCTATGGCATCAAGAAGCTGCCCGACGATGCGACGGTGCTGCTGCGCGGCCGGGTCCTCACCGGGATGTCGGCGGACGACGGCCCGGTCGACGGCGCGAAGAACGACCCGATGATGCCCGTGGCCTGGGTCCGTGATCGTGAGGTGAATGGAAAGAACCAGAAGGTGATCTGCAGCACCATGGGCGCGGCGACCGACTTCGTGCACCCGGGGCTGCGCCGCTTCGTGGTCAACGCCGCCTACTGGGCGACCGGTCTCGAGGTGCCGCAGAAGCTCGACGTCGAGATCGTCGGCGATTTCGAGCCGACGGCCTTCGGCTTCAAGAAGTACGTCAAGGGCCGCAAGCCGGAAGACTACCGCTGACCGGCGGTGGCCTCCTCCGGTTCGGCGGCAGCCACGAGGGCCTCGATCGCGGCGACCGGGACGCAGTTCTTCACCACCATCTGCAGCGGGCCTTTTGGTTGTCCGTTGTTGGATTCGTAGTAGATCGACTGGGTGCTCGAGACCATGCCGACGACCCGGCCTTCGGTGTCGAGTACCGGGCCACCCGACGAGCCCTTGGCGTAGTCGGCGGTGATGGACATGCGGGTCACGCTCGGGCGGTCGTCGCGCTGGGGCATCGTGAAGTAGCGGGCGACCCGGCCGAAGGTGTGCATGAAGAAGCGGTTGTGCGGGTGGCTGACGACCTCGACCCCGGTGCCGACCTCCGGAGTGGGTCCGACCGGGAGCGGGGTGAGGCCGTCGGCGGCGACGCGGAACAGCGCGGTGTCGGCATCCGGATCGGCGGCGAGGACCTCGGTGATCGGGTGGACGGTGCCGTGGCGGTCGCAGACGCCCATCGCCTTGCCGCGGGCATTTTCGAAAACGTGGTGGTTGGTGACCATGAGCCCGTCGCGGCTCAGGGCCCAGGCGGTGGCGACACTGCTCAGGTGCCAGTGCTCGCACTTCCCGCACTTGTAGACGCCCCCGATGAGAAACACCGCATCGGCCGGGGACTCGGGTGCCTCGTCGGTCCGCTCCGCACCGGCGGGCAGGGCGGTGCCGGTCGGAATCGACTCGAGGGACTCGGAAAGCGCCTTGGCCGTCGGGTGCTCCTCCTGGTCGGCGATGGATCCCAGCTTCTTCTCGAAACCGGAGCGCAGCGCGACGTCGTCGATGATCTCCGGCGCCGCATGGGCGAGGGTGGCAAGCAGCGGCAGCAGCAGGGCGCGTTTCATGACGGGGAGAACGTCATCACCCCGGGATCTCGTTCAACCTCTAATCCGCAGTTGGGATTGAGGATGGTAGGCGCAAGTGCCTATGTTTGCGGCGTTTGAATGGGAGAGCGAGCCAATCACTGGTTCACCCGTTGGGTGAAGGAGAACTGGATTTCAAATTCG
>JAUIJD010000107.1 GCA_030431475.1 Verrucomicrobiia bacterium
TTCCAGGGTGCTCTCTTCGCTCATCGCCATGGCTCGCGCCATGGTGTCCTCATTTATGAGGCAATGGGGACCAACCGCTCAGCCCTGAACCCTGCTCTCGGTGTCCGCTTCAATGAGGCAACACGGGTGACCCAAGCTGCCGAGCTTTTTCGTTGCCAGCTCCGACGCGAGGCCTAGCATCGGGTTCATGCTGAAGCTCGCCTTCCGTTTCCTCGCCGTGGCGGTGTGCTGCCTCGCGGCCACCTCCTGCTGCTGCCTCTTCTAACAAAACCGAATCATGAAGAAACTCATCCTGCTCCTGTCACTCGCCGCCGCCGCGCTCGGCTTCTCGTCCTGCGCCATGACCGGCTGCCCGACCTTCACCTCCGGCTCCTACGAGGAAACCTATCAGGTCAAGGCCTGCGGCTACGACATCGTCCGCGAAGAGAAGGTCATCGACGCCAAGAGCGGCCTCGTCGAGGTCACCGAAACTAAGGTGCCCCGCTACAAGACCAAGACCCGCAAGGTCTGGGCGAAGTGCCCGAGCTGCACCCGCTTCTACTGCCTCAAGGACGGCTGCTGCGGATCGAGCACCGAAGCCGCCCGCAAGATGGCCACCGCGCAAGGCGCCTCGGGCAGCCCGCACATGGGCCTGATCCCGACGATGAAGCCCATCACTCCCTGACCGCACGGTCCCACTCTCCACGGCGGAGTTCCCTGACGGGGACTCCGCCTTTTTGCTTCTTCGAAGGCGAACCCGAAAAACGCTGGAAAAGCGCCCGACCACGGGCAAGCCTGCGTCCGACTCCATTTCCTACTCCTACATTCATGGCCACCAACATCGAAATGCCCAAGCTCTCGGACACGATGACCGAGGGCACCCTCGTCAAATGGCACAAGCAGGTCGGCGACGAAATCGAGATCGGCGACGTGATCGCCGAGGTCGAGACCGACAAGGCGACCATGGAGATGGAGGCCTTCGACGAGGGCACCATCACCTCCATCGAGATCCAGGAGGGTGAAAAGGCGCCGATCGGTGCGGTGCTCGCCGTCCTCGACGGAGACGGCAGCGGACCCGCCGCCGCGTCCGGCGGAGGTGAAACGAGCTCCGAGCCCGAGCCCGAAGTGAAGGAGGAAGCCCCGGACAAGGCCGAGGAAGCCAAGCCCGCCGCGACCCCGGCACCCGCCCGCGCCGATGGCGAACGGATCAAGTCCTCGCCGCTGGCCCGCAAGGTCGCCGGGGAGCTGGGAGTGGATCTCGCCGGCGTGCAGGGTTCCGGACCCGGAGGCCGCATCGTCCGCGACGACGTCGAGGCCGCCGCCAAGGGAGGCGCGAAGAAGGCCTCCGGCGATGCCACCGCCGCCGCCGGCCTCGCCGCCGCGGCCAAGAGCAAGTCGGCCTCCCCGGCACCGGCCCCGCAGGCCGTCCAGCCGGTGGTCAAGGACGAGGACGAAACCATCGAGCTCACCTCGATGCGCCGCATCATCGCCGACCGTCTCCTCCTTTCGAAGCAGACGATCCCTCACTTCTATCTGCACGCCGAGGTCGACGCCGCGCCGCTGATGAAGCTCCGCAAGGAGATCAACGCCCAGGCGGAGCAGACCCACGGCAACAAGTACTCGGTCAACGACTTCATCCTCAAGGCCGCCATCAACGCGGCGCAGACCGTGCCGGCCGTGAACGCGTCGTTCGCCGGCGACTCCATCGTGCGCTTCGCCAGCGTCGGCATGTCCGTCGCCATCGCGGTCGAGGACGGGCTCGTCACGCCGGTGATCAAGGGCGCCGAAACCAAGTCGCTCCTGCAGATCTCGAAGGAGGTCAAGGACCTCGCGGTCCGCGCCCGCGACAAGAAGCTCAAGCCGAACGAATTCGACGGTGGCACCATCACCGTTTCGAACCTCGGCGCCTGGGGAGTCGAGAGCTTCGATGCCATCGTCAACCCGCCGCAGGCCCTCATCGTTTCCGTCGGCGGGGCGATCGAGAAGCCGGTGGTCAAGGACGGCCAGATCGTTCCCGGCCTGCGCATGAACCTCGGCATCTCCTGCGACCACCGCGTGGTCGACGGCGCCGTGGCCGCGGAGTTCCTCGCCGCGATGAAGAAACTCATCGAGCAGCCGGCACTGATGCTGATCTGAGCCGCTCCCACGGACCGCGTGGCTTCCGCCGCACCTTTTCAGGACCATCGGGACGCGCGACGCTGTCGCGCCGCCTCACCCCGGCGGTTCGACCTCTCGCGGAGCATGCGAGCTTCACCCTCCGAAATCCGGTGCTGGAAAGGTGCCTCCGCAAGCCCTTCGGCATCGATCGCTCCACGACCGGGATGCCAGCCGTCCGCAGTTTCAGCGGGCCGCTTCGTGTTCCGGAGGTTCGACTTCGGGACGCCCTCGTCCCGAGCCATGCGCGAGCTCATCCAGCGGAAGGGTTCCCGCGGACCGCATCCGCCGGGCGTTGCGCGACAGCGTCGCGCGTCCCGGTTCGGATCCCGACGAACCGGCAGCATCTGACGGACGCACCCTGCCCTTGCTCGTCGCTGACCAGGTACCGTCCCGATTGTTCTGCAAAAAGTAGCGGTCGGAGCATCGGCTGATTTGCTGGACTTCAAATGCAATGAAGAAGAACAGCAAGCAGACGGGCCCGACCGCTGTCGGGGAGCCTAAAGGAGGA
>JAUIJD010000015.1 GCA_030431475.1 Verrucomicrobiia bacterium
ATGCGGTAGGCGATGTAGTCGACGTTGACTTCATCGAGGACGGACTGCCGGTAGGTGTAGCGGCTGACGGTGTTCTGGTGGAAGAAGGCTTCGGTATCGAGGGAGGGGGTGGCGGTGAGGCCGACGATGAAGGCGTCGAAGTAGTCGAGGACCTGCTTCCATTTGTTGTAGATGGAGCGGTGGCATTCATCGACGATGATGAGGTCGAAGGTCTCGGGGGGAAGGTTGGGCTGGTAGGTGACTTCGATGGGTTCGCCGGTGGCGAGGTCGCTTTCTGCGGAAGTGAAGGAGGAGAGCTCGTCCTGGTCGTCGTCGATGGCTTCGGGGTCGCCTTTGAGCTGGGCGAAGAGGCGCTGGATGGTGGAGATGACGACCTGGTTGACGGGATCGAAGCCGGCGGCGCCGAGGTGGCAGACGTTGTAGACTTCGGGGAAGAGCTTGCCGGTGTCGGGGGCGGCGTAGGTGTCGAACTCGCCCTTGGCCTGGGTGCCGAGGGAGTTGCGGTCGACGAGGAAGAGGACGCGCTTGAGGCGGGCGAACTTGAGGAGGCGGTAGACTTCGGTGACGGCGGCGTAGGTCTTGCCGGCGCCGGTGGCCATGTGGATGAGGGAGCGGGGACGGGCGGCGGCAAGGGAGGCTTCGAGGCCGGTGATGGCCTCGTGCTGGCAGTGGCGCAGGGGCTGGGCGGCACCGGCCATGAAGGCGTCGAGCGGGTGCGCGGTGGGGAGGGCGGCGAGGCGGCGGCGGAGGGTGTCCCCTTCTCCACTGGCCTCGGCCAGCAACTTGCGAAGCGCCTCAGGCTTCGGGAAGTGGAAGAGGGGCCGGGCACGGCGCCCGGGATCGCGCGCGTCGGTGAACTGGATCTGGCGGCCGTTGGCCTCGAAACGGAAGGGTAAGGGGTTCTGCCAGCAGCTGTCGGGGTCAGTCCACTTGCGGAAGGCGGCGTAGGTGGCGGATTGTTCCTGGACGCCTTCGAGGGAGTGGTCGGAGCGCTTGGCTTCGAGGATGCCGCAGGCTTTGCCGTCGAGGTAGAGGATGTAGTCGGCGCGGCCAACGGTGCCGTCACGGCTGTCGCCGGAGAGCTCGCATCGTGCGCTGGGTTTCCTATCCACGGCATTCCCAGCAGCCACGACCGTCCATCCGGCCGCCTGCAACTGGCGGTCGATGATTTCTCGGGCAGCGGCTTCGGGGGTGGTCACGGCGACGAGGTGCCGGCTCTAACGGCAGCCTCCGGAGCCTAGGAAATCCGAAGGATCGCTGACAAGGACAAGCCTCGGGCCCGGGACAACCGGGATCGCCGGGCAGGCCGCGTGGTGGCGGCCCATGGGGAGAAGGGATTTGAAATCCCTTTCTTCGCGGGGAGAAGCCCGCTTCTCCGTTGGCGGGGACGCGAGAGGACACGGGGTCCTCCCTGCCCGCGGGATGGGCCGACCCGCACCTCCGACGCCCGCCATCCGCCCAAGGGATTGCAAATCCCTTCTCCCTACCTCGCCCTCCTCGCCCTCGCCCTCGTCCTCGTCCTCCCCGCCCCCCAAATCGTCCTTTTCCCTTGCAAAATCGGCCGTGCGATTTTTTCAAACAGCCCCGCCGGACGGTGCCGCTATGGCCGTTGTCGGACGCCCAAACCCCGGACGCCCCAGACCTGAAATCCTTTTCACCATGATCGAAGTCGAGAACCTCACCAAACGTTTCGGCACCAAGCTCGCCGTGGATCACCTCAGCTTCACCGTCCAAAAGGGCGAAGTGCTCGGATTCCTCGGGCCGAACGGCGCCGGCAAATCCACCACCATGCGCATGGTCACCGGATTCCTGCCGCCGACCTCCGGCAGCATCCGCATCTGCGGCACCTCGGTGATCGAGAACCCCACCGCCGCCAAGCGCCACATCGGCTACCTGCCCGAGTCCGCCCCGCTTTACAACGACATGACCGTCACCGGTTTCCTCAACTTCGCCGCCGAGATCCGCGGGCTGACCGGCACGGCGAAGAAGGAGGCCGTCTCGATGGCCATCGAGACCTGCTTCCTGGAAAGCGTCGCCCGCCAGTCGATCGACACCCTTTCGAAGGGCTACCGCCACCGGACCTGCCTCGCGCAGTCGCTGCTGCACGACCCCGAGGTGCTGATCCTCGACGAGCCGACCGACGGCCTCGACCCGAACCAGAAGCACGAGGTCCGCCAGCTCATCCGCCGCCTCGGCGAAAAGAAGGTCGTCCTCTTCTCGACCCACATCCTCGAGGAGGTCGAGGCCGCCTGCACCCGCGCGGTGATCGTCGATCGCGGCCGCATCGTCGTCGATGGCACCCCGGAAGAGCTCAAGGAGAAGTCCGGCACCGGCTCGCTGACCGATCTCTTCCGCCAGGTCACCACCCGCGACACCGAACCCGAAACCTCCGAGGACGCCGCCTGAGCACTCCGGTTTCAGCATTTCAGTTTTTCAGCATTTCAGTTTTTACCATGAAAGACGTCTGGACCATCTACAAGCGCGAGCTCGGCAGCTACTTCGGCCAGCCCATCGCCTACGCCATCATCGTCATCTTCCTGCTGCTCTCGATGGTGTTCACCTTCACCCTCGGCAACTTCATCGAGGCCGGCGACGCCTCGCTGACCTACTCCTTTTTCCTCTACCTGCCCTTCGTCCTGATGGTGCTGGTGCCGGCCGTCGGCATGCGGCTGTGGTCGGAGGAGCTGCGCAGCGGCACCGTCGAGCTCATCGGCACCTACCCGATCTCGCTGTGGTCGGTCATCCTCGGCAAGTTCAAGGCCGCCGCCACCGTCTGGCTGATCGCCATCGCCCTGACCTTCCCGATCTGGATCACGGTCAACTGGCTCGGCGAACCCGACAACCTGGCCATCATCTCCGGCTACATCGGCGCCTTCCTGCTGGCCTGCACCTTCCTCGCGATCACCCTGCTGGTCTCGGCCTTCACCCGCGACCAGGTCATCTGCCTCATCGTCTCGTCGGCGATCTGCATCGGGCTGGTCTTCGCCACCTTCGATCCCTTCGTCCGGCAGTACTCGAAGACCTTCTCGCCGGAGGTGAAGGACGCCATCACCGCGCTCGGCGTGTGGGACCACTTCCTGTCGCTGGCCCGCGGCGCCTTCCGCCTGCAGGACGTGCTGTGGTTCGCCTCCATCATCATCGCCTCGCTGCTCGGCACGAGCGCCATCCTCTCCGCCAAGCGCTCCTGAACCCCCTTCTCCACGCACCCAACTCCACGCTTCATTCACCATGAGCCAGGAAGACAAAATCCTCCACCCCGTCGCCCGCGCCATCCTCGCGATCGTCGCGCTCGTCGTCATCGTCGTCGCCGGCAACATGCTGGTCTCGTCGCTCGGCATCGGCCACAAGACCCTCGACCTCACCGAGGACCGCATCCACACGCTTTCCGAGGGCACCGGAAACATCCTCGAGGAACTCGCCGCCCCGGTGGTGATCCGCTACTACGCGTCGCGCACCACCGACTACATGCCGGAGGACTTCAAGCTCCACATGCGGCGCGTCGACGACCTGCTCGCCGAGTATGAAAGCCTCGCCCCGGACGGGAAGCTGCGCGTCGAGAACCTCGACCCCGAGCCCGACACCGACGCCGAGGACGCCGCCAACCTCGACGGCATCAGCGGCCAGACAATCAACAACGAGAACATCTACCTCGGCCTGGCCATCTCGTGCCTCGACCGCACCACCACCATCCCCCTCCTCGACCCGCGCGACGAGACCATGCTCGAGTATGAGATCTCGCGCGCCATCGCCGAGGTCAGCGCCACCCGCAAGCCGTTGATCGGCGTGATGTCCGCCCTCGAGCTCGCCGGCGGCCCGGCGGGGATGCCCGGCCAGCGTCCGAGCCAGCCGTGGGTGATCTACAACCAGCTCCAGCAGTCGTACGAGGTCGAGGACCTGACCATGACCCCGGGCGAGATCGACGCCGACCGCTACAAGGTCGTCCTGCTGATCCACCCGGCCGGCATCACGCCGGAGGCGGAGTTCGCGATCGACCAGTACCTGCTCGAGGGCGGCACCGTGATCGCCTGCCTCGATCCCTTCTCGCTGGCCGCGCAGATGACCGGCGGCGGCAACCCGATGATGGGCCAGCAGGGCACGCCCACCTCCTCGACCCTGCCCACCCTGCTCAAGGCGTGGGGCGTCGAGATGCCGACCAACCAGACCGTCGGCGACGGCAGCTACCAGACGATGATGAACGGCAACCGCGCCGGACTCGCCGTCCTGACCGTGCCGCAGGAAGGCATGCCGCAGGAGGACAGCATCGTCACCAAGGACCTCACCAGCGTGACCTTCTTCCTCGCCGGCGGCATGACCAAGAGCGGCAGCGCCGGCGTCGCGGTGGACACGCTCGTGAAGGCCTCGTCCGCCGCCGGACTGGTCGACAATTTCCCGGCCTCCCGCCTGGATCCCTCGCTGGTCACCAGCTTCCGCCCCGACGGCAAGAACTACGACCTCGTCCTCCACCTGAAGGGCGAGTTCTCGACCGCCTTCCCCGATGGCGATCCGTCGGCCCCGGCGGAAGCCGAGGAGGAGGAAGACGGCGGAAGCGAAGAGGAGGCCGGGGACGACGGCGACAAGGCCGACGCGGAGGCCGAAGAGAAAGCGGAGGCGCCCACCCACCTCACCGAGGCCCGGGCCGCCGGCAACGTCTTCCTGATTTCCGACGTCGATGCCTTCTACGACCAGTTCGCCTACCAGGTGCAGCGGCTCGGCAACATCCAGCTCGCGCAGCCGATCAACGGCAACTCCTCGCTGTTCTTCAACCTCATCGACCAGGCCGCGGGTTCGCCCCACCTGATCGGCTCGCGCAGCCGCGCCGCGACCAGCCGTCCGTTCACGGTCTTCCGCGAAATGGAGGCGGATGCCAACCAGGCCGTCGGCAAGAAGATCGAGAAGCTCCAGGAGGAGGCCACGCAGGCCGAGGAGCGCCTCCGCGAGCTGCAGGCGCAGAAGACCCAGGGCTCCGAGCTCTACCTTTCGCCCGAGCAGGAGCAGGAGATCCGCAAGCTCCGCAAGCAGGAGGTCGACGCCGGCCGCGAGATCCGCGAGCTGCAGAAGGACCTGCGCCGCGACAAGGACGCGATCGCCGCCCGCATCATCACCTGGAACATCGCCGGCGTGCCGCTGGCCATCATTCTCGTCGGCCTCGGGCTCTTCGCCGCCCGCCGCTCCCGCACCCGTGCCCGCTGAACCCCGATCCCCTTCCTCACGACCATGAACAAACGACAAGTCATCGTCCTTTGGATCATCGCCGTGGCGCTCGTCGCCGCCCTCGCGATCGTCAATTCCTCGAAATCCAACACCTACCAGAGCGCCACCGAGCGCCAGCGGGGTGACACGCTGCTCGCCGACTTCAAGCCGGCCGAGGTCGCCGACATCGCCATCTCGCAGGGCGACGAGAGCGTCACCCTCACCCAGAAGGAGGGCGGCTGGGTCGTCACCAGCCGTGACGACTACCCGGCCAACGTCAGCGACATCAACACGCTCCTGCGCACCATCGAGGAGGTCAAGGTCACCCAGGGCGTCGAGGCCGACGCCGAGTTCGCGCCGCGCTTCGGCATGGACCCGGAGGCCAGCGACGCCGAGGAGCGCGGGATCGACCTGGTGCTGTCGAACGACGCCGGCACCGAGCTCGCCCACCTCACCTTCGGCAAGAACACCGAGAGCGCCGGCGATCCGATGAGCCCCTTCGGCGGCGGCGGCGCCACCGGCCGCTTCGTCCGCAACCACGCGGACGCCTCCGGCATGTATGTCACCAGCGAGCTCTTCCCGACGCTCAGCACCGACGCCAGCACCTGGCTCGACGAGGAGTTCCTCACGGTCGAGAAGATCCGCTCGATCGCGGTCAGCAAGCCCGGCCAGGAAAGCGACATCGAATGGAAGCTCACCCGCGACGACGAGGAGGGCGACTTCGCGCTGGAAGGCAAGAAGGAGGAAGAGGAACTCGACTCCACCGCGATCAACCCGCTCAAGAATCTCTTCTCCTACGCCCGCTTCGAGGACGTCGTGCCCGCCGCCGATGCCGAGGAGGCCTGGAACAAGGAACAGCGGCAGCAGGCCATCATCGAGACCTTCGAGGGCTTCACCTACAACGTGACCTTCGGCCCGGAGAAATCCGAGGGTGACGCCGAGGCGCAGGACTACCTGATGCGCGTCGCGGTCACCGCCGAGCTTCCCGAGAAGCGCAAGCCGGCGGAGGACGAGACCGAAGAGCAGGCCAAGGAGGCCGACGAGGCCTTCGCCTCCCGCAAGAAGGAGCTCGAGGAGAAGCTCGAGGTGGCCCGGCAGCTCGAGGGCCGGACCTTCCGCGTGACCAAGTTCACCGTGGACGCCCTGCTCAAGAACCGCACCGGGCTGATCAAGTCGGCCGCCCCGGCCAACACCGGGACCACTCCGGCGATCCCCGGCGCGACCGCGCCCGGCGGCGCCGCGCCCATGCCCCCTCGCCGTCCCACGCAGGCCGTGACGCCGCCCATCGCCATCCCGCCGCTTCCCGAAGAGGATGAGGCGGCCTCCGGCGACTCCGGCACGGACAAGGCCGAGGGCGGCGACGAGTAGTGCCAGCCGGCGGTCGGCGGGTCCGCCACCCTGCAGGACATCGCTGACTCGGAAGCGCGTCGCACGAAGCCGGCGGAGGGTGTCTTCGGGTGCGAGTGGAAGCGGCGGGCACTTTCCTACCCCGCAACGGCCGCCCGGAACCGTGGCCGGGGCTTCCAGCCCCGTCGCCAGGACCCAAAGCCAGTCGGGCGACGGGCCTGGAAGGCCCGGCCACATCCGCTCCCCTTTCAGCGACACCCGGTGCCTTCAGTCCCGCTTGCGCCCCGCGTCATTCGGCCTAAGATGCGCGCAGCCATGGTCATGCCTGCGGAAATCCCGACCGTCGATTACGACGTGGTCATCTTCGGGGGGGCCTTTTCGGGTTCCGCCCTCGCGCTTCTTCTCAAACGGGCCCGGCCCGAGACGCGCATCCTCATCCTTGAGAAATCGGAGGCCTTCGACCGGAAGATCGGCGAATCGACCTCCGAGGTCGCCGGCTGCTTCATCACCCGCATCCTCGGGTTCTCCCACTACCTCGCCCGCGAGCACTACCAGAAGCACGGGCTGCGGATGTGGTTCAACACCGAAGAAAACGACTGCCCGAACTGCTGCACCGAGCTCGGCCCCTACTTCCAGGCACGCTTTCCCACCTACCAGCTCGACCGCTCGAAACTCGACCAGCACATGCTCGAGACCGCCGTCGAGGAAGGCTGCGAGCTGGTCCGGCCGGCGAGCGTGAAGCGCTTCGAGCTGAAGGGCGCGGGCATGAACGAGGTCACCTACAAGGCCGACGGCGAGACGCACACCATCCGCGCCGGATGGGTGGCCGACTGCTCCGGCAAGGCGGCGCTCATCGCCCGCCACCGAGGCACCATCGAACCGCTTCCCGAGCACCCGGTCCACTCGATGTGGGTGCGCTTCCGCAACGTCCGCAGCCTCGACTCGGACGAGGCCCGCCGGCTCGTCCCCGGTCTCGCCGACGGCCCGATCGTCTCCCGGGGCAGCGCCACCAACCACCTGATGGGCCGCGGCTGGTGGTCGTGGATCATCCCGCTGCCGAACGGTGAGTTCTCCGCCGGGGTCACCTGGGACGAACGGCTCTTCACCCCGCCCTCGGAAGGACGGGTCGGGCAGCGCGTGCTGGCCCACCTCAAGTCGCACCCGATCGGCCGCCTGATGTTCGAGAACGCGGAACCCGTCGAGTACGACGCCCGCATCTACAAAAAGCTGCCGTACTACTCGACCGAGGTCTGCGGCGACGGCTGGGTCACGATGGGCGACGCCGCGGGTTTCATGGACCCGCTCTACTCGCAGGGCCTCGACTACTGCGCGCACGGCACCTACGCCGCCCACAAGATCCTCCTCAAGGCGCTCGACGGCGAGTGCGTGAAGGAGCCCCTCGCCCAGCACAACCAGCAGTTCGGCGAGTCCTACCATCGCTGGTTCCGGTCGCTCTATCTCAACAAATACCAGTACATCGGCGATGCCGACCTGATGCGCGCGGCCTTCCTGCTCGACCTGGCGACCTACTTCGTCGGACCGGTGCAGCTCGTCTACCGCTGCCCCGACAAGGAGTACTCGAAAATGCCCTACGACGGGCCGGTCGGCGCCGGGGTCGCCCGCTTCATGGCCTTCTATAACCGCCGCCTCGAGCGCGTCGCCCGCAAGCGGATCGCCAACGGTTCCTACGGCCGCCACAACCTCAAGCGGCGGATGTTCATCCGCAAGACCTTCGAGGGCAGCCCGAAGGCCCTGGGCCACCTCGTCACCGGGATCCGCATCTGGCTCTGGCTTGAGCTCCGGAACGCCTTCACCCGGCCGATCGACGACATGCCGGAGCCCACCGAGAAGGCGATGCCCGCCCCCACCGCGAAGCAGCCGGCGATGTCAGGTGGCTGACGCTTCCAGCGGCAGGCCGTCACGGCGGCTTCCAGCCGCCTTCTCCCGCCTTCCCCAAGGGCCCCCAGACCCGGAAACCCATCCTCGCCACCGCGAAGCCGGATGAATCCGGCGCTCCATTTGATGAAGCCGCCGGGAATCAAGCGTAGCTGACGCTTCCAGCGGCAGGCCGTCACGGCGGCTTCCAGCCGCCTTCTCCCGCCTCCCCCAAAGGGCCTCCGACCCGGAAACCCGTCCCCGCCACCGCGAAGCCGGATGAATCCGGCGCTCCCTCCCGCCTACCGCGGTTTCTTGCCCGCCATCATCTTCGGCGGCACGTTGTAGAGCAACCGCCCACCCCGTGTCGGCGGACTCACCACGAGGCCGATCAGCGAGCCTTTCTTGACCTCGACCCCGCCGCTGCCGGCGAGCAGCCACTCGACCAGGCTCGAGAAGTCCGGCTCGTGCCCCACCAGCATCACGCGTTCGAACTCCACGAACGCCTTCAATTCCTCCAGCGCGACCTCGGGCCGCATCCCGCAGTCGATCCACGGCTGCGTGACCGGGCCCGGCATCTCCGCAGCCTCGCAGAAATGCTCCGCGGTCTGCTTGGCCCGGACCCTCGGACTGGTGAGCACCAGATCGGGGCGCCGATCCAGCGCCCGGAGCAGGCGACCTGCTCTTTCGGCCTGCCGCACGCCCTTCTCGACCAGCTCACGCGCGAAATCCCCACCCTCGTGGAAATCCTCGGCCTTGCCGTGACGCAGCAGAACGAGCTCCATGATCACATCGTCATCCCACCGTCGACCGCGAGCACCTGACCCGTGATGTAGCGGCCCTGCGGACCCGCCAGATAAACCACCGCGTCGGCGATGTCGTCCACCGTCCCGAAGTCACCGAGCGGGATCTTCGCCAGCACGTCCTCGCGCACCTTTTCCGGCAGCACGTCAGTCATGTCGGTCGTGATGAAACCCGGCGCAATCGCGTTGCACGTGACCTTCTTGCCGGCCAGCTCGCGGGCGACCGACTTGGTGAAACCGATCAGGCCGGCCTTGCTCGCCGCGTAGTTGGACTGGCCGGCGTTGCCGATCAGCCCGATCACCGAGGCGATGTTCACGATCCTCGCGTCCTCCGCCTTCATCATCGGCCGCATGAAGGCCTTCACCGTGTTGAAGGCGCCCTTGAGATTGGTGTCGAGCACCGTCATCCAGTCCTCCTCCTTCATCCGCATCAGCAGGCCGTCGCGGGTCACCCCGGCGTTGTTGACCAGGATGTTCACCCCTCCGAAATCCTCAAGGATGCGCTTGCCGAGGTCCTGAACGGCCCCGTGATCGGCCACGTCCACCGCGTAGGCCTTCGCCGCGTCGGGATGGGCCGCGTTGATGGCCTCCGCGGTCGCGCCGCAGCTCGACTCGCTGCGGCTCACCACCGCCACCTTCGCGCCACGATCCGCGAACGCGCGCGCGATCGCACCGCCGATCCCCCGACCGCCACCGGTCACGACCGCCACCTTGCCTTCAAAGCTCTGCATGGCGGGAGCCTGTCCCGACCGCCGCGGCATTCCAAACCGAAAAAGCGCCCTGAAAGATCCGGGCCTCCGCCGCTGTTATCCGCCTTCATGCGCCGCCTTCTGATCCTCCTCGCCGGCTGCGGCGTTCTCGACGCATCCCCGCTCACTCTCGACAACCTCCCGCTCGGCGAGGAAGCGCGCCCCCTCCTGCTCCGGACCTACGTCCCGGACCCCGGGCTGTCGAAGGAGGTCTTCGCCCATCACCACGACGCGGATTCCTCGCCGAAGTACACCCCGAAGACCGGACGCGACATCAAGGGCCGCTACCAGCCGATCCCGGGCATCCCCGCCGCCGTCGCGGTCAACCACGGCCCCGCCCTCTCCTACGCCTTCGACACCACCGAGTGCCGCCTGCTCTACGCCTGGCAGGGCGGTTTCCTCGACATGTTCCCCTACTGGGGCGATCCGGACCGCGGCAACCGCCGGTCCTTCGGTTACGTTCCCTCGCTCGTCGGCACCGTCTTCCACCAGGCCTCGGGAGCGCCCCCGCTCGAGCTCGACGGCCGCCCGGTCGCCGAACTCGGCGACCCCGACTACCTCGGCTACGATCTGGACGAGCAGGGCGTGCCCACCTTCCGCTACCGCTTCGGCGAGCACCGCTTCTCGCTGCGCGTCGCCCCCCTCGACGACCGACCCTTCTCCTGCCGGCTCACCTTCCGCAGCGAAAGCCCCGGACGACTCGGCTACCGCGGACAGGAGGAGACGGTCTTCGACCGGGGCGTGCTGGTCGTCAACCTCCGCGGCAAGGCCCTCTCGGAGCACTCCGGCTTTCCCCGCAAGATGGCCATCGACCGTCCCACCGCCGCCGCCGGGGAGACGCTCTTCGCCAACTACGGCTGCATCGCCTGCCACAGCACCGACGGCTCCGATGGCCACGGCCCGTCACTCGCCGGTCTCTTCGGAAAGGAACGGCCGCTGACCGGGGGCACCACGGTGAAAGCCGACGACGCCTACCTCCGCGAATCGATCAAGGACCCCAACGCCCGGACTGCCGAGGGTTTCCCGCCGAACTACATGCCGCCCTACCCGCTCAAGGACAAGGAGGTCGAATCCCTGGTCCTCTTCATCAAATCCCTTCGCGACCGATGAAGCCTCTCCTTCTTCTCGCCCTTCTCACCCCGCTCATCGCCGCGGACCACCGGATCGAGGACATCCCGCTGCCGGAGGGCGTGCCGCCGGAAGTCGGCGGCCTCGACTTCGCCCCCGACGGCTCGCTCTTCGTGGTCCTGCGCCGCGGCGATGTCTTCAAGGCCACGCCGACCGACGACCCGCGGGACTTCGACTGGCAGCTCTTCGCCACCGGCTTTCACAACGGCTGCGGCATCGACGCCGTCAGCCCGTCGAAGATCCGCGTCACCCAGATGGCCGAACTCACCGAGGCCGAGGACACCGACGACGACGGCGCCGCCGACCGCTACCGACGCCTCGCCCACGGCTGGGGCCTCTCGGGGAACTACCACGAGACCAACACGCTCGTCCCCGACGGCCGGGACGGCTATTACCTCTCGATCGGCACCGCCTCGCACAACGGCCCGACCTTCGAGCACACGCTCGGCGACTACTCGAAGTTCGGACGCCGCGGGCGCAACTTCTCGGCCGTCAAATGGCGCGGCTGGGTCCTCCACTACGGGCCCGACGGCGAACTCACCCCCTTCGCCTCCGGCTTCCGGATGCACAACGGCCTCCATCTCGATCCGGAGGGCCGGCTGTGGTCGTCCGACAACCAGGGCGACTGGAAGGCCACGACCCCGCTCTACCACATCGAGAAGGGGAACTTCTACGGGCACCCCAGTAGTCTGGTCTGGGATCCCGAGTGGCCGGACGACAAGGATCCGCTCTCCACCTACCGCGACGACCTCGACGCCTACAACGAGCACCGCACGCGGCCGGCCATCCAGATCCCGCACCGCGGGGTGAACCGCTCCGGCTCGGAGATTCTCACCATCCCCGACGGCTTCGGACGCTTCGCCGGCCAGATGATCCTCCTCGACAACAACGGCACCCGCATCACCCGCCTCATGGTCGAGGAGGTCGGCGGCGCGATGCAGGGCGCCTGCCTCCACTTCATCGACGGCGAAGGGCTCCGGTCCGGCAACAACCGGGCCCGCTTCTCCCCCGACGGTCGCCAGCTCTACATCGGCCAGACCACCCGCGGCTGGGGCAAGCTCGCGGAAGGCCTGCAACGCATCACGGCCGGCGATCCGGTCTTCGAAGTGGAAACGATCTCGCTCACCCCGAAGGGATTCAGGCTTGAGCTGACCGCGGACCTCGCCGCTGGCGATCCGTCCGGCATCGGGGTCTCCTCCTTCACCTACCAGTCCCGCTGGACCTACGGCTCTCCGATGGAGAACAAGCGCGACCACAAGATCACGGTCGGCGGCAGCGGCCCGACTCTCGACCTGGCGGTCGAGGGCCTCGAAGCCGGCCGTGTCTACGAAATCCGCCTGCCCGAACTCGCCTCGAAGGACCGCGGCAAGCTCCGCCACCGCACCCTCTACTACACCGCCAACCGGCTGCGGGAGTAGGTGGAGGACAAGGGGTGTCAATTGAGGCGACGGGCTCGTTTGGAGCTCGTAGCGGTCGCCCGGAACCGTGGCCGGGGCTTCCAGCCCCGTGACCAAGTCCAACACCAAACCCGGCGACGGGCCTGGAAGGCCCGGCCACATCCGCTTGCCCGCCACTTCCAGACAAAGGGAAGCCGAGCGGAGCGGGGACCTCAATCCACGCCCATTCCACCGGCTCCGATGCGGCGGACTGAAATCCGCGCCTTCTCGCCGCTCACTTCAGCAACTCCTCGAGCTTCGGCTCCATCGCCTCGGCCCACATGCGGTAGCCCTTGCCCTGCGGGTGCAGCGCGTCGGGCATGACCTCCTTGGTCAGCACGCCTTCGTCGTTGAGGAAGGTATCGGTCATGTCGAGCCAGTGGATGCGCCCGTCGTCGGCGTGGCCCTTGATGATCTCGTTGATCCCGTCGTTGATCTTCCGCAGCTTGCCGTCGGGCTGCTCGTCCCGCGGGAAGACCGAGAGCAGGAGGATCTCGGCCTCCGGCGAACGGTCCCGCAGCAGCTCGAGGATCAGCTTGATGCCCCCCGCCGTCTCCTCCGGCGGCGCCTGGCGGTGGCCGGAGTTGTTGGTGCCGATCATCAGCACGTAGGCCTTGGGATCGACGCCGTCGAGCTCGCCGTTGAGCAGGCGCCACAGGACGTGCTCGGTGCGGTCGCCGGAATACCCGAGATTCAGCGCCTTGCGGTCGCCGTAGAACTCCTCCCACGTCGCCTTGCCGTGGCCTTCCCAGCCCTGGGTGATCGAGTCGCCGATGAAGACCAGCTCGTGGCCGCCCTTCTTCACCTCCTTGAGCTTCTGCTGGTGGCGCTGCTTCCACCACCCCTGGTCCTTGCGGTGTGCCGGCTGGGTCGCCTCGCTGACCTCGTATTCGCCGCGCAGATCGGAGTAGAGCTTCTTCATCCGCTCCAGCACATCGGCATGGGCCGGATCGTCGTGGACCGATTTCATCTCCTGCGGATCCTTCTCGAGGTCGAAGAGGTTCCACGACTTGTCCCCGGGGAAATACATCAGCTTGTAGCGGTCGTTGCAGACGCCGTCGTGCGCCGCCACCCGGTGGGTGTGCTCGCCACTATAGAAATAGTAGAGTCCTTCGCGCCAATCCTCCGGCGCCTTCCCCGAAGCCTTCAGCACCGGCAGCAGGCTGCGCCCCTGCACCGCCTCCGGCACCTCGACGCCGGCGATCTCGAGGAAGGTCGGCGCGTAGTCGATGTTCTGGATCAGCGCCTCGCTGCGCGAGCCGGGCTCGATGACCCCGGGCCAGCGCACCAGGAAGGGCATGGCGAAGCTCTCCTCGAACATCCAGCGCTTGTCGTACCAGCCGTGCTCCCCGAGGTAGAAACCCTGGTCGGAGGAGTAGATGACGATCGTGTTGTCGGCGAGACCGCTCTCGTCGAGGTAGTCGAGCATCCTGCCCACCCCCTCATCGACCGCGCGGATGCAGCGCAGGTAGTCCTTGATGTAGCGCTGGTATTTCCAGCGGGTGACATCCTTCCCTTCGAGCTCCCCCGATTCCACCGCGGCGATCATCGCCTGGTTCTCCTCCTCATAGGCGGCGTCCCAGGCCTTCTTCTGCTCGGCGTTCATCCGCATGTATTCGCCGTTGCGGATTCCTTTCCGGAAGTATTCGGGAAAGCGAGGCTCTCCCTTGAGCTTCATGTCGTGCCCCCAGTAGAAGTCCTTCTCGACGCTCATCGCCTGCTTCTTCAGCGAGGGATGGCGGTTGGCGTAGTCATCGAAGAGCGTCTTCGGCTCCGGCAGATCGACATCATCCCAGAGATCGGCATGGCGCAGCGCCGGCGACCAGTTGCGGTGGGGCGCCTTGTGCTGGCACATCAGGATGAAGGGCTTGTCGCCGTCGCGACCGTTCTTCAACCAGTCCAGCGCGCGCTCGGTGACGATGTCGGTGCAGTAGCCGGTGTAGCGTTTCTTCCCGCCGCCCTGCTGGAGGAAGTCGGGATTGTAGTAGCTGCCCTGACCCGGGAGGATCTCCCAGTAGTCGAAGCCCTGCGGCTTCGAGACGAGGTGCCACTTGCCGACCAGCGCGGTCTGGTAGCCGGCCTTCTGGAGCAGCTTCGGGAAGGTCGTCTGGCTGCCGTCGAAGGTCGAGTTGTTGTTGTCGAGGTAGCCGTTGATGTGGCTGTGCTTGCCGGTGAGGATGGCCGCCCGGGAAGGACCGCAGATCGAGTTGCAGCAGTAGGAGCGGGTGAAGATCGCCCCCTGTTCGGCGATGCGGTCGAGGTTGGGCGTCGGCGCCGCATCCTTCAGCGGACCACCGTAGGCCGAGATCGCATTCAGCGCGTGGTCGTCCGAAAAGATGAACAGGATGTTGGGGCGCTCCGACGCGAACAACGCGGGAGCCAGCAGAACGAGGGCGAGAACAAGGGGTTTCACGCCGCTAGATACGCCCGATCCCCCCGCCTATTGCAAGGGAATGCCATCACAGCTGGTCGGCGATCGATTCCGCCAGCGGCGCGACCGGCGACTCGGTGTCGTCGCGACGAACGAGCCGGGATTTCCGGAAGTCGGCCTCGAAAACCTCAACGCGAACCTGCCGCACCGCCCGGGGCTCACGGAAGGCGATGTTGAGCTCGCGGTTGATGCGCATGCTCAGCGTGTCGAGGTTCGCCGATCCGAGCAGCACCCAGTCGTCGCAGAGCATCGCCTTGAGATGCGTCATCCCCGGGTAGCGGTAGACGCGCGCGCCGGCATCGATCAGCTCGCGGGCGGTGGCCTGGTGGTTCGAGTGCATGACGGCCGAGTCGTTGCGACCGGGCAGCACGACGCGGACATCCACCCCGCGCCCCGCCGCCGCGGTGGCGGCGCGGACGATCTCATCCGAACCAAAGTAGGGCGTCTCGATCCACACCCGCTTGCGGCTGGCGCGGATCGCCGCCACATGCGCCTTGAAGATATCGACCGTGCCATGGGCCGCATCGGTCCGCAGCACCCGCACCCTTCCCGCCGACGAGGGCCAGTCGACCTCCGGCATCCGTCGCTCGGGCAATACCCAGGCGAAGTCCCCCCAGGATCCGGCCCGCCGCCAGGTCCGTTCGAAATCCTCGGCCATGGTCTTCACCACCGGTCCCTCGACCCGGACCATCAGATCGTGCCACTCGGAGTAATACTCCCGCCCGATGTTCATGCCACCGAGCAGGGCGACACGGTCGTCGACGACGATCAGCTTCGTGTGATCCGCCACCAGCCACGGGTTGAGGGTCCGCCGGACCTTCACCGCCGAGCCATCGCGCAGATAACGCCCGATGTCCGGCACCGGCTCGAAGTCGCCCGGCGGAGGCGTGTCGGGCGCCGCCACCGCGGCCCAGGTGCTGCCGAGGTCGTCGAACATGACCCGCACCCGCCGTCGCTCCGACAGGCGGCGCAACCGGTCGGCGTAGCGGCAGGCGATGTCGTCGTTGTCGAAGATGAACATCTGCAGGTCCACCGACCGCTCCGCCCCCTCCAGCAAGCGGTCGAACTCCCTGAAGAACCGCGGACCATCGACCAGGCAACGCACGGTTCCCGGCTGCGCGGCGGGCAGGCCCTCGCGATCGAGCATCCGTTCGAACCCGTCGCTGCCGGGCGGATCCGACGGTGGCTCCGCGGGCTCCACGCTCACCGGCACGTTGCCCACCACCACCTCGCGGGACCTCGCCCAGGTCAGGTAGAGCCCGGTCCGCACCGACGTCGCCGGCTGCCGGACGGTGGCCACCGCGGTGGCACGAAACGCGGTGGCCGCGAGATTGCCCGCCCCTTGAACGGGATCGAGCGCCTGCTCGGGCAGCCGCTTGGAAGGCACGACCGAACCGCATCCCGCCAACCCGAGGCCCGCCACCATCGCCATCCACCCGCGTCCGATCATGACCCTCAGTCTCGCCGAGCCACGCACCCTTCTCAAGTTTTCCGTCACCGCAGCAGCGGCTCGATCAGGCGCGGCTCGTCCTTCTCCGCATCCCAGCACCCGAAGCCTGCCTTCCACTCCCACCAGCACCAGGGGATGCCGTGGCGCTCCGCCGCCTCCCGCACCGCCCGCGCGTAGCGCTTCCTCGATGCCTCGTCCGCGGCGTCGAATGCCCCGAACTCCCCGAGGTGCACCGGACGACCGAAGATCCGCGACCACTCCGCCGCCTCCGCGAAAAGCCGCTCGGCCCGACGAATCGAACTGGGATTGCTCGCCGCCGGCCGCGTGTTGTAGTCCTCGATCCATCGCTTCAGGCCGAAGCGCTCGCGGAGTTCGGGCGGCATGGGCAGGGCCTCCTCCGGGGGACCGGGGAACACGACGCCGCGCAGCGGTTTCAGGCCGACCCATTCGGCCCCCTGGTGCGTGAACTCGAAGGGATCGTAGCAGTGGACGCTGACGATTACCCGTTCCTCGTCATCCGGCAGGCGCAGCGCACCGAGCGAGCCGACCACCGACCATTCGCCCGGGTTCACCACCACGATGCGCTTCGGGTTGCTCCCGCGGATCGCCGCCAGCGCCTCGGCATGCACCTCGTTGAGGAGCTCGCCCCCGAGCTGGTGGCACGGTTCGTTGAGCAACTCGAAGAACAGGGCCGGCGGCCAGTCCCGGAAGTGCTCCGCGATCGCCCGCCACCCGGCGACGAACGCCTCGCGATGCTCCCCGGGTTTGTCGCACAAGGCTTCGAAGTGATGCCAGTCGAGCAGCACGCGAAGATCGCGATCGAGCGCCCGCCGGAGGACCGGCTCCAGTTCGCCCGGCAGCGGCTCCGCGATCTTCCCGTCCTCAAGATGAAAATGCCATGCCACCGGCACGCGGATGTGGTCGAAACCGGCATCGGCGATCCGGTCGATGTCCTCGACGGTGTAGCGAAGGCCCCAGCTTCCGGGTTCCGCCTCCCAGCCGTTGCCCAGATTCACCCCGCGCCCGAGCGTCGCCGCCGCCCGGTGGGCCGGCGTGTCGGACCCGAGCCGCTTCGGCGCGGCGAACGCCTCCGGCACCGCCGCCTTCACCCGGAACCGCAGGGTCACCGGCCGCCCCGCCTTCACCGGCAGCTTCGTCACCAACGGCCGCCCATGCCATGAGGCGCCCAGCTCTTTTCCGGACAGCGGCCAGTCATCGGCCGGCGGATAGTCCGCCCACGGCGACGACCAGCCATCGGGCCCTTGCGAAAAGTCGCCGTTGGAGAGCGACGTCCCCTCCACCTCGAAGTCGTCCCAGAGCAGTTCCTGACGCCACACCTCTCCCTCCTCGGCCTGGGCCCACGGGCCGTTCAGGCTCAACGCCACCTCCCCATCCGCCCGGGGCACGAACCGCACCGTCACCGGCTGCCATCGCCACCAGGTCACCGGGGCGGACAGATCGACGAGCCGCTCCCTCGCTTCCGGGTCCTCCAACCAGCTTCCGTTCGCCACCGTTCCCGGCCAGACCTCCACCGACTCCAGCGGCGGTGCCGCGGGAGGCACGGTAAGGTGCCATCGTGCCGAGTCCGCCATCCTGACCGGTGCCCCGGCCACCACCGCGATCGTCATCACCGCCGCCATCCACCCTGCGATCATGCCTCCTTCCTCGCACGCCCCCCGCGCCCCTTCAAGCAACCCTTGCCGCGCGACGCCGAACCGACCTAGGTTCAGGCCATGGAACACCACGTCTATTTCTGGCTGAAAAGCGAGCATCAGAACGAAGCCGACCGCGCCACGTTCGAAAAGGGCCTCGCGTCACTTCTCGAGATCGACCTCGTCGCCGGCGGTCTCTGGGGCACGCCCGCTCCGGTCATGGAACGTCCGGTCATCGACCACTCGTGGGACTACGCGCTGTCGATGCGCTTCGATTCGGTCGAGAGCCAGGATGCCTACCAGACGCACCCCGACCACGAGACCTTCATCTCCAGCTTCAAGGACTGGTGGGACAGCGTCCAGGTGCGGGACATCAAGCCGGGCGCCTAGCGATTCCCCCACTGCCTCTCGATCTCCTCGAGCGGCCGCCCCTTCGTCTCGGGCACCATCAGTGCGATCCACACGACCTGCAGGACCATCATCCCGCAGAAGAAAAGGAACACCAGGCTGGGCGCGAACCAGCTCACCATCGACGGAAAGAAAAGCGTCAGCAGCGCCGCGAAAATCCAGTGCGTGAAGCTGCCCAGCGAGGTCCCCTGCGCCCGGTGGCGGTTGGGAAAGATCTCGGAGATGAAGACCCAGATCACCGCGCCCTGCCCGACCGCGTGCGCCGCGATGAAGGCGAAGACGAAGTAGGGGATCAGCGCCCCGACGTCCGAGCGGCCGGCATCGACCTGATGGAAGGCCCACGCGCACAGGCCGAGCGAGACGATGTAGCCGGCCGAGCCCAGATAGAGCAGGGTGCGACGCCCGAGCCGGTCGATCAGCCACAGCCCGACGAAGGTGAAGACGAGATTCGTCACCCCGATGCCGATCGTCTGCAGCAGCGCGGCCTGCCCCTCCAGCCCCGCCATTTCGAAAATGCGCTTGGAGAAATAGAGCACCGCGTTGATGCCCGAGAGCTGGTTGAAGAAGGCGATCAGGAACGCCAGCAGGATGGGCACCCGCAGCCGCCGGCTCCAGAAGCGCCCGGTGCTGGTCTGCTCGTCCGCCGCCTTCGCGATGGTCTCCACCTTCCCCTCGATCTCCTCGGCCGTGGCCGCCGGATCGATCATTGCCAGCACCTTCGCGCCGGCCTCCGGCTCACCGCGGATCCCGATCAGCCACCGCGGGCTCTCGGGGAGCGTGAAACACATCACGCTGTAGACCAGCGCCGGCACGGCCTCGACACCCAGCATCCAGCGCCACGCCTCGCCGGGCAGCGAGCCGCCCTCGCCCAACCAGGCGATAACCGCGTTCGAGGCGAAGGCGATCAGGATCCCGAACACGATGTTGAACTGGAACATCCCCGCCAAGCGCCCACGCCAACCCGGCGGCGCGATTTCGGAAATGAACAAGGGCGCGACGACCGTCGAGATCCCCACCCCGACGCCGCCGATGAAACGGGCGACCATGAAGGAATACACGCCCGTCGCCAGCCCCGACCACAGCGCCGAAACGAGATAGAGGATCCCGATCGATAGCAGGGTCCGGCGCCGCCCGAAGCGATCGGCCGGCCAGCTCGCGACCAGCGATCCCGCCACCGTGCCCCACAGTGCCATGCTCAGCGCCAGCCCGTGAACGCCCGGGCTCAGTCCCCACAGCTCCTCGATCGACTGCTCCGCCCCGGAAATGACCACGGTGTCGAAACCGAACAGAAACCCGGCCAGCGCCGCGGTGATCGACCAGAGAAGCAGTTTGTTCATGGAGTTCTTCGATCCAAACGAGGAAGCGGTGCGGAGTGCAAGGCGGCAGGCCGGTTCATCGATTCCACACCGAGCCGAGACGATGCACCCGCAGCTCGTCGAAATGGACCTCCCCACCGGTGGCAATCACCGTCAGCGGCCCGCCGCGTTGATCGACATAGCTCCCGACATAGGTCCCGTTGGCGAACACCTCGATCGTCCCGACATCGGAGAACACCCGCAACCGCAGCTTGCCGTCGACCACGGCCTGCCGCCCCTCGGCACCGCCCAGCGTCCGGGTCGCTCGATCCCAGCCGATGGACTCGCCCAGCACCGTCACGCCGCAGCGTTCGGCCGTCGTCTTCTCCAGGTCGATCACCGCTTCGATCTCGAAGCTCCTCCCACGGAAGCCCTCGATCTTCTCGCCGTCGGAGCGCAGGCCGACGCCCGCATCCTTTGTTCGCCGCCTCAGCCCCCGCGCTTCCGGCGACGGTTCGATCCACAACCTCACCTCGCCGTCGACCTCGCGCAGCGAGAAGTCCATCGGCAGGGTCATCTGCAGGCTGAAGGGCGCGCCGCCGAAGGCCGCGATGTCACCGCGCATCCAGCCAAAATGCACCCGTCTCCCGTCGGGCGCACTGTCGTAGGTCTGCCCGGCGTAGGCGTTCCCCCAGTAGTGGCGCTGCGGTTCGCCGGAGGGCTCGAAGTGTTCGCCATCGAAGTCACCGATCCGGTAGAGACCCTTCGCACCCCACACGACCCACTTCGTGCGCTGCGGGTCACCGTCGATCGCCAGCTCGAAAAGGTCCGGGCACTCCGAGTCACCCGGGATCCGGTAGGTCGAGGCCTGCCTCCATGACACCAGGTCAGGGGAAACGTGGATCCCGTACTCGTCCCGGTCGTGATAGAGCGCCATCACCCACCTGGCAGTGGGCTCGTGCCAGAACACCTTGGGGTCGCGGTTGCCGCCGACGAGGTGCTCCAGCACCGGATTCCCGTCGAATTTCGAAAAGGTCCGTCCACCGTCCGCACTGTAGGCCACCCCCTGGGTCGCCCGCTGACCCGGTTCGAGCGCCAGTTCGCCCCACGCGGTGTAGGCGAGTCCGAGCCCTTCCCGGTCGCCCACCGGCAACGCGCTCCGCTTTGCCGGAACGACAAAACCCGAACCCGAATACATCACGCCCTGCGGACCCGGCACCAGCGCCGGCGGAAGTTCCTCCCAGTGGAACAGGTCGTCGCTGACCGCGTGCCCCCAGGTCATGTTGTCCCAGAAGATGTTGTAGGGATTGTGCTGGTAGCACAGGTGCCAGGTGCCGTCATGATACACCAGACCGTTCGGATCATTGATCCATCCGCGCCGGCTGGTGAAATGATAAAGCGGCCGGCGGTCTTCCTGATAGATCATCTCCTCGCCCGGATAGTCATCGGACAGGGCCACCCGCTCCCAGGCTTCGCGCAGCTCCCTCGGCAGCCTCGCGGAAACGGTCAGCGTCTTGCCCCGATGATCGGCGAGGTCGGTGAACACCCAGAAGTCCGGATCGCCACTCAACGCGATGTTCGCGTAGGTGAAGGGTTCGCCGTCGAGGGTCATCACGAAGCGCCGGCTTGCGGTCTTGTCGCGGGTCACCGGCCAGGCGAGGTAGCGACCCTCCACCCCCCAGCTCCGCTCGACCTCGACCACGGCCGGCGTGTCGCTGAGCCGGATCGCATCGACCGTGATGTGCCCCCAGCCGCCGCGCCGCCGGTCGACCACCTCCAGCCGCGCCTCGCGGCCGTCGAGGTCCGACACATCCCAGCTCCGCCACTCAAGCGCCTCGCTGCCGCCCGACCCGGTGTTCGGGCCCGTCGCCGTGCGCAGCACCTCGCCTTCCGGCGACACCAGGTTGAGGCAGGTCTCGCCCGGGTAGGCCCCTCCTCCGATGAGGAAGTTCAGGTGCCTTCGTTCGATCCGGAAAGCCCGCGAGCGGAGCCGGCCCGTCGAGTCATCGCCGCCGTGATAGCTGCTCGCATGGCCGCGTCGCTCGTAGCCGCTCACCTCCATCTGGTTCGGCAGGGTTCCCCGGGCCGGCCCTTTTCCGAAGGCCTCCCCCTCGACCGTCCATCCCCCGAAGCCCTCCGCCTCGAAGTCGTCGATCACGAGGTCCTCCGCGAATCCGAGGACCGGAAACAGGGCGAGCGAGGCAAGTCGATGAAAGCGCATGACCCCATCCTACGGGGCAACCACCCGCGCCCCTTCCACCCCGACCGGGGGGCTACCAGCCCTTGCGCAGCCGCTTCTCGCTGACCTTTTCCACCACCGGCACGTCGGGCGCGAACAGCGACACGCGGAACTCCTCGAGCATCCACCCGTAGTCCCACAACACCGGGTTCTCCGGCTCCGCGGTCCACGCCGCGAACCACGGCTCCCAGTGCTCCCGCACCCGGTCCATCTTCTCGAGGTCCTTGCCGATCGGCAGGCTCTTCAGCCGTCCCAGACGCGAGCGCACGGCCCGCAGCCGACGTTCGTAGTCGATCACCCGGAAATAGCCCGCCTGCCACGCGAAGCGCGGCCGGAACAACCAGGCGAGTTGCTCCTCGAGATCCTCCGCCACCTCGGCCAGGTGGCGATCGCCCTTCATCCCGTGGATCGCCTCGCGGGCGTGCTGCAGGTCCTCGGTCGCCTGCTCCAGCGAGGCCCCGATTTTCTGCGCCGCCGGCCACCACTCGCTGCGGGCCTCCTCCGCCCGCGTCGCGAACTCCTCGGCCGTCGAGATCCTGCCGCGACCCAGCGCCCCCTCCGCGGCCAGCGCGACGAGGTCGTCCGTCGGACACTTCAACCGCGGCAACTCGATCTTCGCCATCAAGCCCAGCGGCATCTTCTTGCGCACGTAGGCCGCCTGCTCCGGCTGGGCCGCCATCATCAGGCGTGCCACCCCGGCCCGATGCGACTCCGCCGCTTCCGCCGCCCGCGAGAAGGCCCGGGTTCCCACCGTGCCTCCCTCGTCCACCAGCGCCGGGAAGGCCCGCGAACCGGACATCTCGACCGCCTCCGGCAGCTCCATCTCCGGCCAGCCGCTCCAGCCCGAGCTCTCCCATTCCTCGTTCGCCGACTCCTCGAAGCGCTCCTTCACCATCGCCCCGAGCTGCTGCCGGAGTTCCGACACCGAGGTGCCGAGCGCGACCTCCTCGCCCTCGTCGTCGCAGATCCAGATCTTGGTCACCAGCTCGTCCGGCAAACGCGACCACTCGAAATCCCCGACGCCGATCTCGAAACCGGACGCTTCCGTTAGAAACGCCGCCAGACACCTGCCGACGTCCTTGTCCCGAGGCTGGGTCCACCAACGATCCGCGAACACCCGCGCCCGGTCGGCCACCGGCTGGCACGCCCGCCGCAGATGCTTCGGCAGCGAGCGGATCAGCCACTCGGCCCGCCGTTCGAGGTCGCCCGGCACCCCCCATCCCGGCAACCACTCGGGGAGATGCGGGAGCTGGTCGATGTGCACTCCCAGCGTCACGCCGTCGTCCCTCGCCCCCGGATCGCAGCGGTAGTACACCGCGTACTCCTGCCCCTCGTGCTCGATCCAGTCGGGGAAGCCCGAGAGGTCCAGCCCTTCGAGATCCTCCAGCACCACGTCCTCGCGCCCCGGCAGGTTCGATTCCTCATGCTGCTTGCGCCAGCGGTGGAACGCCTTCGCCGTGCTCATCCCGTCCGGCAGCCGGCTCTCGTAGAAATCCAGCACCGCCTCCTCGCTCCACAGGCCGTCCCGTCGGCGCAGCTTGTGTTCCATCAGCTCGACCTCGCCGCGGAGCTCCCGGAGACGATCGACGATCCGCGACTTCCCCTTCACCCCGCCCTGCATCAGGCCCTCGCGGATGAAGATCTGCCGCGCTCCAACCGGATCAATCCGCCCGAAATGCACCCGCCTCCCCGCCACGATCGGCAGGCCGCCGCAGATCACCGTCTCCTTCGCGTACACCGCCCCCTGGCCCTGCTCCCAGTGACCGTCGGAGTAGCGGCACCGGCAAAGGTGCGGCGCCACCTGCTCGACCCAGGCCGGATCGATCCGTGCCAGCCGCCGCGCCCACAGCCGGGTCGTCTCGACGAGTTCCATCGCCATCACCCACTCGAAGCGCTTCCCGCCGAACAGGCCCGACCCCGGAAACACCGCAAAGACCCCCCCGCTCGCCGAGCGATACGCCCGTTCCTCGCGATCCCACAGGCCGAACTGCCGCGGCACCCCCGCCAGCAAAGCCCGATGGAAACACGCGGAGTCCGGCAGCGCCGTGGCTGCCCCGGCCCGGGGCAGCCTGCCCGCCGTAGCCTTGGCGAAGGAGGGGCCGTGGTTGCGGCGGCCCGCCGCAAACTCTGAAGCGAGTTCATCATGCACGTTCCCCCACTCCACCACCCTCCGGTAGTTGAGAAAGTTCTCCCGGCAGAACTTCCGCAGCCGGTTCCCGTGCCACCGTCTGCCCTTGCGAAACTCCTGCAGGGCCCGCCACAGGAGCAGCACCGAGAGAAAGTCACTCTCCTCGTGCCGCCACTTCGAGTGCGCCTTGTCGGCCTCCTTCTGCTTCTCCTTCGGCCGCTCCCGCACGTCCTGCGTCTCCAGCCCCGCCACGACCGGGAGCACGTCGGCGAGCACCCCTTCCTCCCGGGCCTCCATAAGCATCCGTGCCAGCCGCGGATCGACCGGCATCCGCGCCATCTCTCGCCCCGACTCCGTGAGGTGCTTGTCGCGATCCAGCGCCCCGACCTCGCGCAAAGTACGATACCCCTCGGAGATCGCCTTCGGTGCCGGCGGATCGAGGAAGGGGAAGTCCTCGATGTCCGGCAACCCCAGCGATTTCATCCGCAGGATCACCCCGGCCAGCGAGCTGCGCCGGATCTCCGGGTCGGTGAACTCCGGACGCGACTCGAGATTCTCCTCGTCGTAGAGCCTCACGCACACCCCCTCGCGCACCCGGCCGCAGCGTCCCTTGCGCTGGCGGGCGCTGGCCTGGCTCACGTCCTCGATCTGCAGCCGCTGCACCCCGCGCCCCGGACTCCAGCGGCTCACCCGCGCCAGCCCGGAATCCACGACGCACACGATGCGCGGGATCGTCAACGAGGTCTCCGCCACGTTCGTCGCCAGCACGATCCGCCGCTTCGGTCCCGGATGAAACACCCGCTGCTGGTCGCCCAGCCCGAGTCGCGCGAAGAGCGGCAGCACCTCGGTGTTCCGATACCGCCGTCCCTCCAGCGCCTCCGCACAATCGCGGATCTCGCGCTCGCCGGGAAGAAACACCAGCACGTCCCCGTCCTCGACCCCGCTCAACCAGTCGACCGCCCGCACCACCCCGTCGGCCAGGTCCTCGTCCTCGTCCCCCGGCATGAACCGCTCCTCCACCGGAAAGGTCCGTCCCTCCGCCTCGATGACAGGCACCGTGGCTGCCCCGGCCCGGGGCAGGCCGTGGTCGCGGCGGCCCGCCGCGTCCGCAAAGTACTCCGCAAACGCCCCCGCATCCAGCGTCGCCGAGGAAATCACGATCCGCAGCTCCGGCCGCCGCGCGAGCAACCGCTTCAGATACCCCAGCAGGAAGTCGACGTTCAGCGATCGCTCATGCGCCTCGTCGAGGATCAGCGCATCATACCGCCGCAGATCCGGATCCCCCTGCGTTTCCGCCAGCAGGATCCCGTCGGTCATGAACTTGATCCGCGTCTCCTTCGAGGTCCGGTCCTCGAAGCGCACCTGGTAGCCGACGAATCCGCCCAGCGGCACCCGCAGTTCCTCTGCCACCCGCTCCGCCACGCTCGCCGCCGCGATCCGCCGCGGCTGCGTGCAGCCGATCCAGCGGGCTTTCCCACTCCGCAATCCGCAATCCGCAATCCGCGATCCGAGCGCCTCCGCCACCATCTTCGGCAGTTGCGTCGTCTTGCCGGACCCCGTTTCCGAAACGACGACCACCACCTGGTGCTCGCGGATCGCCTCCACGATCTCGCGCCGACGCGCCACCACCGGCAGCGCCTCGGGATAGTTCAGCTTCGGCAAGCCATTCCGCATCGCGCGCGGAGCAAAACCCGGCACCGCCGCCGCGACAAGCGAAGGAGCGTCAAAGGAGCGCCGATTATGAAATCGGCAAGCGGATGCATGGAGCTCGGACGGAGTTTGAGGAGTGAGACGGCCTCTGATGAGCGGGCGGCTGCCGATTTCATCATCGGCGCTCCTTCTCTCCCCGGAAGACCCTCATCCTTCCCACCGTATCCCCCCGCCATGCTCCGCCTGCTTGCGTTCCTCCTCCTCACCGCCCTCGCCGCCGCGAAGCCCAACGTCCTGCTCATCCTCTCCGACGATCAGGCCTGGTCCGACTACGGTTTCATGGGCCACGAGCACATCGAGACTCCCGCGCTCGACCGGCTCGCCGCCGAGTCGCTCGTCTTCACCCGCGGCTACACCCCCGTCCCGCTTTGCCGGCCGTCCCTCGCCTGCCTCACCACCGGTCTCCACGCCCACCAGCACGGCGTCACCGGCAACGACCCGATGCTCCCCGACGAGCACGCCAACCCGATGCGCTCCCGCGCCAACCCGGAACACGCGCCCATTTACCGCAAGGTTATCGCCGACTGGCAGGAGCACCCCGACTGGATCTCCTCCTTCACCGGCGCCGGCTACCGAACCCTCCAGACCGGCAAGTGGTGGGAAGGCGATCCCGTCGCCGACGCCGGCTTCACCGAAGCCATGACCCACGGCGACCCGAAACGCGGCGGCCGCCACGGCGACGCCGGGCTCGCGATCGGCCGCGAGGGCCTTGAGCCGATCAAGTCCTTCATCCGCGAGTCCGGCGACACCCCGTGGTTCGTCTGGTATGGCGTGTTTCTCCCCCACGCGCCGCACACCCCACCGCAGGACCTATTGGAGAAATACCAGGCGCTCGCACCCACCGAGGCCATCGCCCGCTACTGGGCCTGCTGCGAGTGGCTCGACCGCACCGTCGCCGAGCTCGTCGCCTTCCTCGACGAGCAGGGGGAACTCGACGACACCCTGATCCTGTACACCTGCGACAACGGCTGGATCCAGGATCCGAAACGTGCCAACCGCTACGCCGACCGCTCCAAGCAGACGGCCTACGAAGGCGGCATCCGCACCCCCATCATGCTCTCATGGAAAGAACGCATCGAACCCCGCCGCGACGACACCCACCTCGCGAGCAATCTCGACCTGTGGCCGACGGTCGCCAGGCTCACCGGAACCGCCCTTCCCGACGACCTTCCCGGCATCGACCTGACCGACCGCTCCGCCGTCGAGGCCCGCAAGGCGATCTTCGGCGCCGACTTCCAACACGACCTCGTCGCCCCCGGGCAAGCGGCCCGCAGCCTCGACGCCCGCTTCGTGATCGACGGCTGGTGGAAACTCCTCGTCCCGGCCAACGGCGGAGAGGCCGAACTCTTCAACCTGAAACAGGATCCCCGGGAGAAACGCAACCTCGCCTCCGACGAACCCGACCGGGTCGCGCGGCTTGGCGCCGACCTCGACGCTTGGTGGACCCCCTAGCGACCTTCCGGAGCATCGACATTCCTGTCGATCTCCCAAGCCTCGCGTCACCGGTCGGCCAGATCGACCGACATGCCGGCGCTCCGCCGACCGCCCTCCCGGCGCCTCCATTGCTGCTAAAAAACCAGCAGCAACCGACCCGTCATCCGGATCACGGGCGATCGGCCTCTCCACGGAGGCAGTCCTCGAACTGCCCGGCCTCCGACCGCCATCCGCCCCTCGCCAAGGCGGCCCGGACCTTCTCCACTTCCGGCACCACGACTCCCTCCCGTGCGATCTGCCGCTCGTCCCGCGGAAAATCCCCAAGCGGCAGCGTCCGCTCGGACAAATGGAAGCAGGCCCACGCCCTCCACGACCGCACTTCCCGTCGTTCCCCCTTCACCCGCGTCGCGAGGTGCTGGAAATGCCTCACCGGATTTCCCAGGAATCGCCCCTCCGGTCGTCGCTCCAGCATCCACACCAACGCGCGATACGGCGACGGCCACTCCTCCAGCACCGCATCGTCGGGCGCCAGGTCGGCTCCCCAGGCTCGGTCCAGTTGGAGAATCGCCTGGGCCGGCAGGCCCCGCCGCCAAAGGCACTGCGCGTAGTCGAGCGCGGTTCGGTAGAACCACCGGTCCCGCCGTCGCCCCAAGGCCCGGAGTTCACGAAAACTCATGCCCGGGCGGGCCGGAGGCAGCCCGGGACAGGCATCGAAAAGCCAGGTTTCGGGTTCCTTCGCTTGCGACATCACCCCACCCCATCCATCCCACGAAGAACTGAAAGAGAAATCGGGGGGACTGGGTAATTGCCACAACGCTTTCCTGCGAATAAACTGACAAAAGCCGACATGACCTTCGCAAATCTCCCGATCCTCCGCATGACCCTCGCCACCCTTGGCGCGGCTCTGCTCGTCTGCCAGTGCCGACAGGAACCGGTGGCGGTTCTGAAGGGCCCCGGCGACGAGGTCGAAGAGGCCGGGGAAATGCCTGCGGCGGAACGCGGCATCCCCGATGAGGTCACGTTCAACGAGCACATCCAGCCCATCCTCTCGGAGTACTGCTACCATTGCCACGGCCCCGATGCCGGCACCCGCCTTCCCGAGAGCGAACCGCTTCGCCTCGACCTCGCCGACGAGGCGCTGGCAACCCGTGAAAGCGGGAAGCCGGTGATCATTCCCGGCGACGCCGCCGGCTCGCTGCTGGTCAAGTTGCTCCATTCGGAGGACCCGGAGTCCATCATGCCGCCGCCCGAGTCCCACAAGGAACTCGACGACCATCAGATCGCGCTCCTCGAGAAGTGGATCGACCAGGGTGCCGAGTACCAGGACCACTGGGCCTTCCTGCCGGTTGAGAAACCCGAACCGTCGACCGATTCCGGGTGGGGCGTCTCACCCATCGACGACCTCGTCCACGCCAAGCTTGCCGAAAACGGCCTCGAGCCGAATCCCGACGAAGATCCCGCCCGCCTTTGCCGACGCCTGCACCTCGACCTCACCGGGCTTCCTCCTTCGCCCGAAGACGTCGAAGCCTTCGTGAAAGCCGCGGCCGGGGACCTGCAGGCGGCCGTCGAGGCCGAGGCCGACCGCCTGCTCCAGACGACCGCCAGCGCCGAGCACTTCGCCCGCCACTGGCTCGATGCCGCCCGCTACGCCGACACCCACGGCATCCACATCGACAACTACCGCGCCATCTGGCCGTACCGCGACTGGGTCATCCGCGCCTTCGAGAGGAACCTGCCCTGGGACGAGTTCACCCTGGAACAGATCGCCGGCGACATGCTGCCGGAGCCGACGCTCGACCAGCTTGTCGCCACCGGCTTCCACCGCTGCCTGCCGACCACCGGGGAGGGCGGCGCGATCGCCGAGGAATACCTCGCCATCTACGCCCAGGACCGGACGGACACCACCTCGGCCGTCTGGCTCGGCCTCACCATGGGCTGCGCGTCGTGCCACGACCACAAGTTCGACCCCATCGCGATGAAGGAGGTCTATTCGTTCAACGCCTTCTTCCGGAACACCCCGATGTCGGCGCTCGACCGGAACAACGCGAACCACCCGCCCAACATCTTCGTTCCGCTTCCCGGGGACCGCCCCCGCCTCGCCGAAATCGAGCAGCAGAAAAAGGACACCAACCAGAAACTCGCCCAACGGAAGAAGAAGGCGGGCGGCGACTTCGAACGCTGGCTCGCCGAGTCCTCCACCGAGCAACCGGTCGAGATCGATTCGACACTCGCACTGCATCTCCCCCTCGACTCGGCCGGCCCGGTGCGTGGCAAGGTCGACGATGCCGAGCGCGAATGGCCCGCCGAGCTTCCCCTCATCGACGACCCGGAACCCGGCCAAGTGGTTTCCCATCAACCCGTCGATCTCGGCGACCTCCTTTCCTTCTCCCGCGGGGACCAGGTCACCTACGGCGGCTTCATCCGCTACGAGGGCAAGCCGACCGGCGCCCTGATCGCCCGGATGAACCCCGACGACGCCTTCCGGGGCTGGGATCTCTACATCCAGCAGGGCCGTCCCGCCGCCCACGTGATCGACCAGTGGCCGCACGCCGCCTCGAAGATCACCGCCAACCAGCCGATCAAGGCCGGCGAGTGGCACCACGTGATGATCACCTACGACGGCCGCCAGTCCGGGCATCAGGCCCTCGCGATCCACGTCGATGGCAAACGGGTGCCGGCCGGAGTCGACCCGAACACGGTCGGCGGCAGCATCGAAACCGGGGTCCCGCTGCGCCTCGGATCCCGTCACAACAACGACTCGAAGATCGGCGGCGGCAAGGTCGCGCTGCGCGACTTCCGCTTCCATCGCCGCCTCCTGTCCGAACCCGAGATCGCCGAGCTCGCCAGCCGCGGCATGATCCGCACCCTGCTCGCCACGCCGGAGAACGAGCGCACCCCGGATCAGCACGACCGCCTGTTCAACTACTACATCTCCAGTATCGATCCCCCGTCCGTGGAACTCCGCAAGACCCTGGACCAGCTCGGCAAGGAGGAGGCCCGGCTCCGCGAGCGGGGCTCCATCTCGCTGATCATGCGCGAGAAGAAGGACGAGCCCTTCGCCCACGTCCTCAATCGCGGCGTCTATTCGGACAAGGGCGAGCGGGTCACTCCCGACACCCCCGGAGCCCTGCCCCCGATGGCCGCGGACCTGCCGAAGAACCGCCTCGGCCTCGCGAAGTGGCTCGTTTCCGAGGACAACCCGCTGACGCCCCGCGTGACCATGAACCGGCTCTGGGCCCAGATCTTCGGCACCGGCATCGTCGAGACCGTCGGCGACTTCGGCATCATGGGCGCCCGCCCGTCCCATCCGAAGCTGCTCGACTGGCTCGCCGCCGAGTTCGTTGATTCCGGCTGGGACCACCGCCACATGGTGAAGCTCATCGTCACCTCCGCGACCTACCGCCAGGCGGCGACGGTCACGCCGGAGAAGCTCGAAGCCGACCCCGCGAACCGGCTGCTTTCCCGGGGACCCCGCTTCCGCCTCGACGGTGAACAGATCCGCGACATGGCCCTCGCCACCTCCGGACTCCTTCACCACCAGCTCGGCGGCCCGCCGGTGAAGCCCTACCAGCCCGAGGGCATCTGGGAGGCCGTCGCCATGCCGCAGTCGAACACCCGGAACTACAAGGCCGACACCGGCGACAAGCTCTACCGCCGCTCGATCTACACCTTCTGGAAACGCACGGCCCCGCATCCGGCGATGGAGATCTTCAACGCGCCCACGCGTGAGGTCACCTGCGTCGCCCGCGAGCGCACCAACACGCCGCTTCAGGCCTTCGTCACCCTCAACGATCCCCAGTTCGTCGAGGCCTCCCGCCGGCTTGCCGAGCACGCGATGACCGAGCCGGACTTCGACACGCGCCTCGACTTCATCACCACCCGCCTCATCGCACGGTCGCTGGTCGAGGAAGAGAAGGAACACGTCCGCCGGACCCTCGACACCGCGCTCGAGCGTTTCACCGCCGACCCCGAGGCCGCGAAGCAGTTCCTCAGCGAAGGCGAGACCGAACCCGACGCCGCCCTCCCGGCCCCCGAGCTGGCCGCCTGGACGCTCGTCGCCAGCCAGATCCTCAACCTCGACGAAACGCTCAACCGCTAACCAGGGGGTGCCGGCTTCAGCCGGCTTCCCACAGTTTCCACCACCATGGACTCGATCTTCGACTACAACTCCGCCGTCAACCGCCGCCAGTTCTTCCGCAAGAACGGCACCGGCCTCGGCGTCGCGGCGCTTTCCAGCCTGCTCGGCCGCAGCGGACTCGGCGCCGCCTCCGAAGCGGCGATGCCCGACCTCGCCCAGCTCCAGCACTTCGCGCCGAAGGCGAAGCGCGCGATCTACATTTCGCTCATCGGCGCGCCGTCGCAGATCGACCTCTTCGACTACAAGCCGGAGCTGCAGAAGCGCTTCAAGGAGGACCTCAAGGACTACCTCGCCAAGCAGGGCGAGCGCCTCACCGGCATGACCTCCGGCCAGGCCGCGTTTCCCCTGGCCCCGTCGATCTTCAAGTTCCAGCAGCACGGGCAGTCGGGCGCCTGGGTTTCCGAACTGCTGCCGTGGACCGCGAAAATGGTCGATGACCTCTGCATCATCAAGTCGATGCACACCGAGGCGATCAACCACGAGCCGGCCAACCAGCTCGTCTACACCGGCTCGATGCAGTCGGGAAAGGCCTCGATCGGCTCCTGGCTTTCCTACGGCCTCGGCAGCATGAACGAGGACCTGCCGACCTTCGTCGTGCTCCACGCGACCCATTCCTCGCCCTACGCCAACGTCCAGGCGATCTCCGCCCGCCTGTGGGGCTCGGGCTACCTTCCCGGCAAGCACGCCGGCGTCGCCTTCCGCTCGAAGGGCGACCCGGTGCTCTACCTCAAGGACAGCCCCGGCATCTCGCGCGAACTCCGGCGCTCGATGCTCGACGGGCTCAACGCGCTCAACCAGCGCTCCTACGAGGCGGTCGGTGACCCGGCGATCCAGACCCGCATCCAGCAGTATGAAATGGCCTTTCGCATGCAGGCCAGCGTGCCCGAGCTCGCCGACATGTCCAACGAGCCCGATCACATCCACGAACTCTACGGGGAAGACAGCCGGAACCGCGGCACCTTCGCCAACTCGGCGCTGATGGCCCGCCGCCTGCTCGAGCGCGGCACCCGCTTCGTCCAGATCTTCCACCGCGGCTGGGACCAGCACGGCAACCTGCCGCGCGACCTGCGCTCGCAGTGCGGCGACGTCGACCAGGGCTGCTACGGCCTCATCCAGGACCTCAAGCAACGCGGCATGCTCGAGGACACGCTCGTCATCTGGGGCGGCGAGTTCGGCCGCACCGTCTACTGCCAGGGAGGTCTCAGCGAGACCAACTACGGGCGCGACCACCACCCGCGCTGCTTCACGCTATGGATGGCCGGCGGCGGCGTGAAAGGCGGCCAGGTCTACGGCGAGACCGACGACATGAGCTACAACATCACCCGGAACCCGGTGCACATCCGCGACCTGCACGCGACCATCCTCAACCAGCTCGGGCTCGACCACCTGCGCCTGAGCTACAAGTTCCAGGGTCTCGACCAGCGCCTCACCGGCGTCGAGCCGGCGAAGGTGGTCACGGATATCCTCAGCTGACGCCGACCGGGGCTCAGGGCACCCGGAAATACTTCCGCTCCTCGAGCGGAAAGCGCGGGTCGGCGACGAGGCTGCCGGAGCTGATGCCCTTCACGTTGATGAAGGCGTCGTCGTAGGGGCTGTGGACGTAGCCTTCCCAGTCCTTCACCTTGCGGGCCGTCGGAAAGTTGCCGCGCAGGTCGAGTTGGGAGACATCGACGTCCGAGCCCGAGCGTGCTGCCTGCGGTTGCGGGGCGGCTTCGTTCGACGCCGCCACCGGGGCCGCCGGCTCTTCCTTGCCGCCGCCGAACCACTCGTTCCACTTCTCGGCCACCGTCTTCCGCTTCTTCTCCGGCTCCGGTGCCGCAGCGGCCACCGGCTCGGGCTCGGACGGCACCTCGGCGACCTGCGGCTCGGGCGCGGCAGGTGTCTCCTCCGTCTTCTTCGAGTTCTGCCAGTCGGCCCACATCTCGGCGACGGTCCGGCGCTTCTTTTCCGGCTGCTCGGCCACCTGGGGTGCCGGGGCCGCCTGAGGTTCGGGCGACGGAGCCGCTTCCACCGGGGGCGCCGTCTCGGGAGCCGGGGTCCGGGTCTCGGCCGAGCCGAGCGAAGCCACGATGTCCCGGGCGCTCCGGCTCGGCGCGGCCTCCGCGCGGCCGGCGTCGGGGTCCTCGTTGATCCACTCCGTCGCGGTGCCGCAGGCACCGAGGACCGCGGCGGCGAGAATCGGCAGGCCGCGGCGGAGAATCGTCTCAAGGGGCATCTTCATCGTGAAAGGATCGAGTCCCCCGCCCCCCCGATGATCAAGCACAAAGCACAAATCGCCTCTGGATCCGTCCCGCCGGGAATGTCAGCTTGGCGCCATGCTCGGACGTATAGCCCTCCTGCTGATCATCGCCGTCAATGCCCGTGGGGTCGAGTCGATCGAGCGGCTCGACCCGGCCCTCGATGCCATTATTCCCCCGGACGCCGAGATCGAGACGCTCTGCACCGGCTTCGACTGGGCGGAGGGACCGGTCTGGGACCCCCGGGCCAAGCACCTGCTCTTCTCCGACGTCCCGCGCAACACGATCTACGTGTGGCGCGAGGGCATGGCCGAAGCCGAGGTGTGGATGAAGCCGAGCGGCTTCACCGGTCCGGTCGTCAACCGCCGGGAACCGGGCTCGAACGGCCTCGCCCTCGACCCGCAGGGTCGGCTCGTCTGCTGCGAGCACGGCGACCGCCGGGTCTCGGTGCTGACGAAGGACGGCGGCAAGATGACGATTGCCGATCAGTACAACGGCAAGCGCTTCAACTCCCCCAACGACCTCGCCATCCGCCGCAATGGCGACATCTACTTCACCGACCCCCCCTACGGCCTGCCGCGCGACGCCGAACCCGAGCTGCCCTTCTGTGGCGTCTTCCGCGTCACCCCGGAGGGCGTCGTCACGCTGCTCGAGCGGGCGCTCGAGCGCCCCAACGGCATCGCGCTTTCCCCCGACGAGAAGATCCTCTACGTCGCCAACTCGCATGGTCCGGCCATGAAGATCATGGCCTACCCGGTCGAAGGCGACGGCACCCTCGGCCCCGGGCGGATGTTTCTCGACGCCCGCGAATTGAAGGGCCCGGGCAGCACCGACGGCCTCAAGGTCGGCATCGACGGCACCGTCTTCGCCACCGGCCCGGGGGGCCTGCTCGTGATCTCACCCGAGGGAAAACTGCTCGGCCGTGTCCTCTGCACCCGCCCCACCGCCAATGTCGCCTTCGGCCACCAGGGCCGGTTCCTCTACCTGACCTCTGACGACCGCATCCTCCGCCTCCCTCTCCGCCCCTCCTCATGAAGCTCTCCATCCTGTTGATCCTGACCCTCGCCGTCGCCCTGCGTGCCGACGAGCGCCCCGCCCACGTCGAACTCGCCGACGCCGCCGGAGCTTTCCTGGAAAGCCTCGACGAAGCCAAGGCGAAGCAGGCGAGCTTCCCGTTCAAATCCGACGAGCGGGAGAACTGGCACTACACGCCGGTCGCCCGGAAGGGCCTGCCGTTGAAAGCGATGACCGAATCGCAGAAGAACGCGGCGGTCGAGATGGCCAACACGATCCTCTCGGAGAAGGGCGCGTTGAAGGCGGCCCAGATCATCTCGCTCGAGGCCGTGCTGGCCGTGCTCGAGAAGCGCCCCGACTTCCGCGATCCGGAGAAATACTTCGTCTCCCTCTTCGGCGATCCCGGTGCCACCGACGGCTGGGGCCTGCGGTTCGAGGGCCACCACCTGTCGATCAATGTCACCGTCGTCGGCGAACACGTCGCCGTGACCCCGTCCTTCATGGGTGCCAATCCCCGCGAAGTCCGTGAAGGCGAGAAGCAGGGTCTGCGACCGCTCGCCGCGGAAGAGGACCTCGCCCGCGCCCTCGCCGCCGCCCTGCTCGAGGCCGGACGCAAAGACGTGATCTTCAGTGAGGACGCCCCCGACGAGATCCTGACCGGCGAGGATCGCGTCGCCGGGCAGCTCGACCGCGTGGGTCTGGCCGCCGCCGACATGACCGAAGCCCAGCGGATGGCCCTGCTCGGACTGGTTTCCGAATACACCGGCCGCTTCCGGGAAGATGTCGCCAAGGCGGACATGGCCGCCATCCGCGAGGCCGGGATCGACAAAATCCACTTCGGCTGGGCCGGTTCGCTGAAGCCCGACGAGGCCTTCTACTACCGCATCCAGGGCCCGACCTTCCTCCTCGAGTGCGCCAACACCCAGAACGACGCCAACCACATCCACACCGTCTGGCGCGACTTCAACGACGACTTCGGCCGGGACCTGCTGCGCGAGCATCTCGAACACGACCACTGAGATTTGGAGTGCGGGGGCTTGCTCCCGCTTTTGGAGGAATCGGGATGCCCCGCCTCCGAGCAAGCTCCGTGAAACCGGGACGCTGCTCTTTTTCACCATCCGCGAGTGATCCCCGGAGTGGCCACCCCAGGTCGCACAAAAGCGGAGGCAAGCCTCCGCACTCCAAAGCACCATTTGCAATCTCCCGCACTGAAACATGCGGACGAGGCTGCCCGTAGCTCGGCCCATGCGCGCAACGATGCTCCTCTGCCTCGCCCTCCCGGCCACCGCCGCCGAGGTGGATTTCGCGCGTGATGTCCGCCCCATCCTCAACGCCCACTGCACCGCCTGCCACGGCGGCGTGAAGGAGGCCGGCGAGGTTTCGTTCATCTACCGCGACAAGGCCCTGGGCAAGGGGGAGTCCGGCAAGACGGTCATCGTTCCCGGCGATCCGGACGGCTCGGAAATGATGCGCCGCATCCTCTCCGACGACCCCGACGAGGTGATGCCCAAGCCCGAGCACGGGCCGCCGCTGCCCGGGCACGAGATCGCCATCCTGAAACAATGGATCAAGGAGGGGGCCGAGTGGGGGGAGCACTGGTCCTTCGTGCCACCGGAGAAGCACCCCGCCCCGGAAACGAGAACCGCCGACTGGCCACGCCACGATCTCGACCACTTCGTGCTCGCTCGCCTCGAGTCCGAGAAACTCCCGCCCTCCCCACAGGCCGACCCCGCCTCGCTCCTGCGCCGCGTCTCGCTCGACCTCACGGGGCTCCCACCTTCCCTCACAGACCTCGAGCGATTCGCAGCCGATCCTTCCGACGCCGCCTACGCCCGTGAGGTCGACCGCCTGCTCGCCTCGCCGCGCTTCGGCGAACGCTGGGCCAGCGTGTGGATGGACCTCGCCCGCTACGCCGATTCCGAAGGCCTCGGCGTCGATGGCCGCCGCGAAGTCTGGAAGTACCGCGACTGGCTCATCGATGCCTTCAACCGCGACCTTCCCTACGACCGCTTCACCATCGACCAACTCGCCGGCGACCTGGTGCCCGACGCCTCGCTCGAGCAGAAGATCGCCACCTCGTTTCACCGGCTGTCCCAGTCGAACGACGAGGGAGGCACCGACGACGAGGAGTTCCGCGTCGCCGCCGTGATCGACCGGGTCAACACCACCTGGGAAGTCTGGCAGGGCGTCAGCATGGGCTGCGTCCAGTGCCACAGCCATCCCTACGACCCGATCGAGCACGAGGACTACTACACCTTCATGGCCTTCTTCAACCAGACGGCCGACGCCGACCTCGGCGAGGAGCTTCCGAAACTCCGCGTGCCGCACGACAAGGCCCGCTACGCCGAGGCCAACGAACTCCAGCAGGCCATTGTCGATGCCGAGCAGGCGCTTCACGAGCGCCGGCTCGAGATCGACCGGGGCACCCGCTGGCATCCGGCCGGCATCGCCAAGGCCGAGGGAAAGCGCGCGTCCCTCACGGTGGTCCGTCAGGATGGCCACGACGAATACCGGGCCGACTCGAATGTGGCCTCGGGCGCCATCTACACGCTCACCCTCACGCCCCCGGCCGAGCTCACGCAGCTCACCGCCCTGAGGCTCGAGTTTCTGCCCCTCGACGAAGCCAGCGCCGCCCACACGCCCGAGTGGGGCGCCATCCTCAAACGCTTCCGCCTCGAGCTGCGGCGTCCGGACGGCGACGATCAGCCGATCGAGCTCGCCGAGATCGTGGCCGACGAAGCCCACCCCTTCTTCGACCCCAACGGCTCGCTCAAGGGCTCGAACCGGGGCTGGGGCACTTACTCGAAGACCTTCGGGCCCCGCCACGCGACCGTCGTGCTCCGGGAGCCCCTGCCGCTCGCCCCCGGCAGCCGGCTCGTCGCCACGATCGAGAACGGCCCCACCATCCTCGCCAGCTTCCCGATGGTGTCGAAGCGGGGACGCCTTTCCCTGACCGACGAACCCGCCTGGATTTCCCATCGCTCCGAACCCGGCGTCGCCGCGCTGCGCGACGAACTCGCCAACGCCCGCAAGCGGCTCCAGGCCATCCCCTCGACCAGCGTCCCGGTGCTGCGCGAGCGGGACCCGCGCTTCGCCCGCGAGACCCGCATCTTCGAGCGAGGCAACTGGCTCGAGAAGGGCGAGCTCGTCCGCCCGGGAACCCCCGCGCTCCTGCCCCCGCTCGAAATCGGAGAGCAGCCCCCGCGTCTCGCCATGGCGCGCTGGATTGCCTCGGCGGAGAATCCGCTCACCGCCCGGGTGGCGGTCAACCGCTTCTGGCTCGAGTTGTTCGGCACCGGCCTCGTCGCGACCCCCGAGGACTTCGGCTCGGCCGGCGAGCCGCCGAGCCATCCGCAGCTCCTCGACACCCTCGCGGTGCGCTTCGCCACCGAGATGCGCTGGAGCATGAAATCCCTGCTGCGAGAGATCGTCACCAGCGCGACCTACCGCCAGTCGGCGGTCGTCCGTCCCGACCTCGCCGAACGCGATCCGTCCAACCGCCTGCTCGCCCGCGGCCCGCGCCAGCGGCTGAGCGCCGAGATGGTCCGCGACCACGCGCTGGCGGCGTCCGGGCTCATCGCCCACCGCGACGGCGGCCCGCCGGTCCACCCGCCGATCCCGGCGGGCGTGTGGAAGCCCTTCGTCGCCGGCGACCGGTGGAAGACCCCCGCCGAAGGCGAGCCCGACCGCTACCGCCGCTCGGTCCACACCTACTGGAAACGCAGTATTCCCTATCCGCTCTTCTCCACCTTCGATGCGCCCACCCGCGAGCTCTGCTCGAAGCGCCGGATCGTTTCGAACACGCCGCTGCAGGCGCTGACCCTCCTCAACGACGCCGCCTTCCACGAATGTGCCCGCGCCCTCGCCGCCCGGATGAGCTCCGAAGAGTCGGCGGATCTGCGTCGCCAACTGTCCCACGGCTATCGCCTCGCGACCTCGCGCCAGGCCTCTCCCGAGCGGATCGGCGACCTCGTCGGGCTCTTCGAGGCGACCCGCGACCGCTACCGGTCCGATCCCGGACTCTCGAAGCAACTGGGCGCGAGCCCCGAGGAGGCCGCCCTGACCGTGACCGCCTCCATCCTTCTCAACCTCGACGAAGCCCTCACCCGATGAACCTGTTCCAACACCTGCGGACCGAGTCGCTGCGTCATCTCAGCCGACGTCATTTCCTGCGTGACTGCGGCACCGGACTGGGAGGCCTCTGGCTCGCCTCCCAGGGGCTTGCCTCCGGCGCGGGGAAACTCTCGATCTCCCACGACCCCTCGAATCCGCTCGGCACGCTCGCCCCGTCCTTCGCCCCGCGGGCGAAGCGGGTGATCTACCTCCACATGGTCGGCGCCCCGAGCCAGCTCGAGCTCTTCGACTACAAGCCCTCGCTGGCGAAGTTCGACGGTCGCGACTGCCCTTCGGAGTATCTCGAGGGCCAGCGCTTCGCCTTCATCCAGGGCGTGCCGAAGATGCTCGGCCCCCAGTTCGACTTCAAGCAGCACGGCGAGTCCGGCGCCTGGGTTTCCGACCGCCTGCCCGAGCTCGCGAAGCACGTCGACAAGCTCTGCTTCATCAAGACGATGCAGACGGACCAGTTCAACCACGGGCCGGCCCAGCTCCTTGTCCACACCGGCAACCAGAACCTCGGCTACGCCTCGATGGGCTCGTGGATCACCTGGGGCCTCGGCACCGAGAACCAGAACCTCCCCGGCTTCATGGTCCTCCTTTCCGGCGGCCGCCAGCCGCGGGTCGGCGCCTCGCTGTGGGGCAGCGGTTTCCTGCCCTCGGTCTACCAGGGCGTCCAGTGCCGCTCGGCCGGTGATCCCATCCTCAACACCGCCAACCCGGCCGGGGTCGATCGCCGGATCCGCCGCGCCGCACTCGACTCGCTCAAGCAGCTCAACGAGCGCACCTACGCCGACTTCGGCGACCCCGAAACGGTCACCCGCATCGCCCAGTACGAGATGGCCTTCCGCATGCAGGTCTCGGTGCCGGAGGTGATGAGCATCAAGGACGAGCCCGCCCCCATCCACGAGCTCTACGGGACCGAACCCGGCAAGGAGTCCTTCGCCAACAACTGCCTGCTGGCCCGCCGACTCGCCGAGAACGGCGTCCGTTTCATCCAGCTCTTCGACTGGGGCTGGGATTCGCACGGCTCGAACAAGGGCGAGGCCATCAATCACGGCTTCAAGAACAAGTGCCGGTCCATCGACCGCCCGGTCGCGGCGCTGCTGACGGACCTGGAACAGCGCGGCATGCTCGAGGACACGCTGGTCGTGTGGGGCGGTGAGTTCGGCCGCACGCCGATGCAGGAGAATCGCGGCGGCGGCGAGCGCAATGCCTTCGTCGGCCGCGACCACAACCCGAACGCCTTCACCCTCTGGATGGCCGGTGCCGGCGTGAAGCCGGGCTTCACCTACGGCGAAACCGACGAGATGGGCTACCTGGTCGGCCGCGACCCGGTCCACGTCCGCGATTTCCACGCCACCCTGCTCAAGCTCTTCGGGTTCGACCACCGGCAGCTCTCGTTCCCCTTCCAGGGGCTCGACCAGAAGCTCACCGGGGTGAAGCCCGCCCGCGTCGTCGAGGATCTGCTGACGTGAAGGAGAGCGCCGCCCCGCTCAGTCCGCCGACTCGCCGGCTTCCCACAAGCGCGCGCGCAGCGCCTCCCCCGCAGCCCGGGCTTCGGCCTCCTTCTTGCTCTTGCCCTTGCCGGTCGCGAGCTCGAGGCCGCGCCAGACCACCTTCGCCGTGAAGACCTTGCGGTGGTCCGGACCGGTCTCTCCGAGAATCTCGTATTCCGGCGGCTCCGGCTGGATCGCCTGCAGGCACTCCTGCAGTTCGCCCTTCGGGTTCCGCTCTTCCGGGCTCCCGGCCAGCGCCTCAATCTCCTTCTGGAAAAGACGCAGCACCAGCTCCCGGCACGGTTCGTAGCCGGCATCCAGATAGACCGCCCCCATGAGCGCCTCGAAGGCGTCCGCCAGGGTCGAAACCCTCCGGCGCCCGCCGGTGGCCTCCTCCCCCTTTCCGAGCAGCACGTAGCTGCCGAGGTCGATGGTCAGCGCGAACCGCGCCAGCGCCCTCCGCGAGACCAGCCGCGAGCGCAGCTTGGTGAGCTTCCCCTCGGGAAACTCGGGGAACATCTTGAACAGGTCCTCGGTGAGGATGAGCTGCAGGACCGCATCGCCGAGGAACTCCAGACGCTGGTTGTCGAAGTGCGGCTGCTGCGACTCGTAGGCGAGGCTCGGATGAGTCATCGCCTCCGCGAGCAGAAGCGAGTTCCTGAACTTGTAATCCAGCCGGCTTTCGAGGCTTTCCATGGCGCTGTTCACTCGGCCTCCTCTTCCCCCCGGAAGGATATCCCGAGGAAAAAGGTGGGGTGACCGACGGGACTCGAACCCGCGACAACCTGAACCACAATCAGGGGCTCTACCAACTGAGCTACGGCCACCGTTACCGGAGGGCGGAGACCTATGCCCGGGACACGGCGTTGAAAAGAGAAAAATCGTTCTCTTCGTGCCGGAGCCCCAGGCTGTGGCCATGGACGACGACGCCCACCGCATCCCCATCACCCCGGAACTCGACCTCCATACTTTCCGGCCATCGGAGATCGGGGAGCTGCTGCCCGCCTACTTCGAGGAATGCCTGCGCGAGGGGATACACCACGTCCGCGTGGTCCACGGCAAGGGCACCGGGACGCTGCGCGAGGGCGTTCACGCGCTGCTGCGCCGGCTCCCCGAGGTCGAGTCGTTCCAATACCCCGCCGGCGAGGGCTCCGGCGGCTGGGGCGCGACCTGGGTCAGGCTGGCTCCACCCGCGCCAGAATCCACAGCAGATCCGACAGGCGGTTGAAGTAGAGCTTCACGGCATCGGGAAGCGGCGACTCCGCCTCGTGCAGCTCCCACACGCGTCGCTCCGCCCGGCGGGCCACCGAACGGGACAAATCCAACCCCGCCCGCGACACCGAGTGTTCGGCTCCCGGCCGGGCCCAGCCGGTGAACCGGACGCCCCGTTGCTCGAACGCCTTCGCCTGCGCCTCCAGCCAGTCCACATCCGCATCCGAAACGCTGGCAAACCCCTTCTCGGCATACCGCTCGTCGTCCTCCGGGAGACAGGCCAGCCGGCCCATCAACCCGACGAGGGTCTCCTGGATCCGGTCGATCAACGCCTCGAGCTCCGGCTCGAGGCCCGCGGCCCTCGCCAGGCCGAGTGCTGAATTCAACTCGTCGACCGCACCCAGCGCCTCGACGCGCAGGCTCGTCTTCTCCGTCCGCCTGCCGAAGAGCAGATCGGTCTTCCCGTCGTCGCCGCGCCCGGTGATGATGCTCATGCGGGGAGCTTCCGCTCCAAGTTCGAAGTTCCAAGTTCGAAGTTCCACCCACACGATTCCCCGCGTTCCCAGATGAAACTCGCCAAACTCGACCACGGTCCGGAGATCTTCCACACGATCCAGGGCGAAGGGATCAGCGCCGGCGCCCCGGCGGTCTTCGTCCGCGCCTCGCTGTGCAACCTCCACTGCCGCTGGTGCGACACCGAGTACACCTGGAATTTCACCGGCACCCCCTGGCCGCACGACAAGGACGAACAACCCGGCGGCGCCAAGCACGACAAGGGGGACGTGATCCTCGAGCTCGAGCCCGCGGAGGTCGCTGCGGAAATCGCCCGCCACCCCTGCCGGCGGGTCGTCCTGACCGGCGGCGAACCGCTTCTTCAGCAGGACGACTGGCTCGAGGTGATCGGCCACCTCCGCGGGCGGGACCCCGACTACCTTTTCGAGGTCGAAACCAACGGCACGCGGGTGCCGGCCCCCGCCTTCGACGCCGCCATCGACCAATTCAACGTCTCGCCGAAGCTCGGCCACGCCGGCATGCCGGAAAATCTCCGCCTCGTGCCCGAGGCCCTCGCCCATTTCGCCGCCAGCCCCAAGGCCTGGTTCAAATTCGTCGCCGCCCGGGCCGCGGACCTGCAGGAGATCGACGAACTGGTCGAGCGCCACGCCCTGCCCGCCGAACGCATCCTCGTCATGCCCGAGGGCCGCACCGCCCCCGAGCTCGACCGCCGCGCCCTCGAACTCGTGGACGCCTGCCTCGAACGGGGTTGGCGCTTCGGCGACCGGCTCCACGTCCGCCTCTGGGGCGACCGCCGCGGGGTTTGAATCGACAAGAATCGCCCGCCGCCGGTCGCGTCTTTCCGGGCCTGCCGCTCGGGGGGTCGCCCCGGGCGCTCCGCCTTGAGCGGATTTCCCGCAACTTCCCTCTGGCCACGGGGTTTTCCCCGGCAGACACTCGTCCCCGTCATGAATCGCGACCCTCAAAAGTCCCAGCACGACCCCAACGATCCCGTCTGGGATCTCCTGCGCCAGGTCCCCCGGCGCGACGCCGGGCCGCGATTTGTCGATGACACCGTGCGGGCCGCGCGCCTCTCGACCGCCGCCGAACCCTGGTGGCGCCGACTGTGGGTGCCCCTGTCACTCGGTGGTCTGGCCACCGCCGGCACCGCCGCGCTCGCGGTCTTCCTGATCACCCAGCAGCCGGAATCGCCGGAGGCGGTTCCGATCGTGGAGGTGACCCCGCCGGCGACCGAATCGCTCGACGTGCTCGATGACCTGGCCCGAACCGAGGCTCTCAGCGTCGCCGCCGACTACCCGGCGCAGTTTACCGACGCCGAACTGGTCAGCCTGATCACCTACTGAGCCGACGTGCCCCCGGCTCTGATCTTCGACCTCGACGGCACCCTCGTCGATTCGCTTCCCGGCATCGCCGCGGCGCTCAACGCCGCCCTCGCCGAGCAAGACCTCGCCCCTCACGGCACCGATGCCGTCCGCGGATTCGTCGGCTCCGGCTCCTACATGCTCTGCCGTCGTGCCATCCCCGACCGCGAACCCGATGATCTCGCCCGCCGGGTCGAACACGGCTTCAAGCGCCACTACGCCGATCACTGGCGGGACGGCACCACCCTGTTTCCCGGCATCGACGTGCTGATCGAGCGGCTTTCCTCGACCGGCCGCCGACTCGCCGTCCTTTCCAACAAGCCGGATGCCTTCACCCGGGAAATGGTCGACCACCTCTTTCCCCGGCAGCCCTTCAGCCTCGTCCGGGGACAGATCGACGGCTCCCCCCGCAAGCCGGACCCCGGGGCAGTCGGCCCTCTCCTCGACCATTGGAAAACCGACCCCGGAAACTGCCGCCTGATCGGCGACTCGGAGGTCGATCTCGAGACCGCCGAAGCGGCCGGCATCCCCTTCATCGGCGTCGCCTGGGGCTACCGCCCGGCGGACATTCTCGGGCCATCCGTGGTCGATTCCGTCACCGTCCTGGAGGCGCTGCTCACACCGGACTGAGCATATCCTCTGATGCCGCATTTTTATCCAGATCAATGTGGCAATCCCTCGGCTTTTGGCCCAGATTCGGTAGTGGATGAGTCGGATAGAACCGGACATCCCTTCAACACCCAAACCCCTAAAAAGGAGACACACGATGCAAACAGAAAACGTGAACCTGCCCATCACGGTGACCGTCCGTCACGAGTCCGTGACCGACTCACTGCGCGACTACGCCCATAAGAAGATCGAGGGCCTGAACCTCGACTATCCGCGCATCATCGAGGCCAAGGCGGTATTGGACGTCCAGAAGAACCGGCACATCGCCGAAATCCTGCTCTTTTGCGCGAACCACATCGTCATCGAAGCCACCACCGAAGGACAGGACATGTATGCCGCCATCGACGAGACGATCGACAAGGTTGCCCGCCGCATGCGCAAGCAGAAGACCCGCCTCATGAAGAAGCGGCGTCCGCATCGCAACGAGTCGATCCGCTACATCGACGAAAGCCATTTCGATGAATCCGTCCTCGATCACCCCGAGGAGTCCGAGACCGACCCCGAGCCCTTCCTCGTACACAAGGAGCGCTACTCGCTGCGCACCATGTACAAGGAGGACGCCGTCATGGAGCTCGAGCTCTCCGACAAGCCGTTCATCCTCTACAAGAGCGCGCGTCGCGATTGCCTGAGCATCATCTGGCGCCGCAAGGACGGCGAGTTCGCCTCGATCGACATCAACCAGTAGTCGACGCGACCCTTCACTCCGGGCCGGCCTCCCCCTCGCGGGGGCCGGCCCTTTTTTGCGCCCTCAAAGGAGCGGCTCCTTCCAGGTGCCGCCTCTCCTCCAGGCGCACCCTCTTCACCTACCCGCCCGCACTTCAACACCCCACCCACTCACGCAATCTCGTGCTCAGCAGCCAGCACTCGATCTCCGCCTCCGGATACACCTGCGCCAGCAGCCTGCGGTAGGCCTTCATCTGTCCCGCGTAGCGCTGCCCGAGCGCCTTCCCGCTTTCGACCGCATCGGTCTTGAAGTCGATCAGCTCGATCCGCTTCCCGCCGTCGAACACGTGCAAGCGGTCGATCACGCCGCTCGTCCACGTGCCGTCGATGATCCCCTCCACCGCCTGTTCGCGGAAGAGTTCCACCTCCCGCCCCCGGCGCTCGAAGCGCTCCCGCACCCCGGGCGTGGCCAGAACCGCCGCGACCGTCTCCCCCGCCTCGCCGCGAGGGAGTTCGGGCGCCTTCTCGTCCACCCAGTCGATCTGCTCAAAGATCGCATGCATCTCGTTGCCGAAGGCGCGCCCTCCCGCCGATCCGCCACTCACCGCAGCCCCGGCTTTCTCGCCGCTCGGGGTCGAGCGCCCGCGCCTCGGCACCCCGGCTCCCAGCTTCGGCGACGGCGCCTTCGTCGATTCCTCGCGACGCTCGAGCCCGGTCATCCAGGCCGGGTCGCCCGACTGCCACAGGATTCCGTCCTCACCCTCGCCGACCGAGCGCTGGATCCAGTTCGCCGGAGACGCAAAGCCATCCGCATCCTTGCGGCTCTTCGGCGGCTTCGGCAGCAGCACGTACAGCCCTCGCTTCGCCCGCGTCAGCGCCACATACAGCACGCACATCGCCTCGTAGCACTGCGCCTCGCCCCAACGCTCCTCGGCCTCCCGCAAGGCCGGCACCTGCTGGCGCACCCAGCGCGCCGGATTCTGCAAGACCCAGCCATCGCCCGCCGCGACGTCGAACTTCCCCGCGTCCGGCACCTGCCGGTCCTCGATCTCCGGCAGGATCACCACGTCGAAGCCCAGACCCTTCGACTTGTGCACCGTCATCACCTGCACCGCCGCCGCGCCGGGACTCTGGGGAACTTCCAGGTCCGAAATCCAACGCAACGCTTCCCGCGCCCCGACGCCGCCCCCCGCATCGAAGGCCGCCAGGGCCCCGATCATGTCGCCGGCCCGCCGACGACCGAACTCGGAAAGTCCGTCCCACTCCGGCTCGATCACCCCCTCCAGCATCCCGGCGAATCCCCGCTCGGCCGCCTCGGCCATCAAACCCTCCCAGACTTTCCAGGGCTCCTCGCCGAAGCGCCTCACCAGCACCGGTTCCAGTCGCGACATCCGCACCACCCCGCGGGCGAAATCATCCGCCGGATCCGCCAGCCACGCGACCAGATGAAACAGCGCCACGCCCACCGGACTGTCCGCCGTCGGCTTCCGCGCGCCTTCCTCGATCACATCGAAGCCCTCCGTCCGCAGCAGCTCCGCCACCTCGGCCAACTGCGCGTTGGTCCGGACCAGCACCCCGCAGCTCAGCTCCCGCTCGCCGACCCCGAGCTCCTTCATCAGCTCGACCATCCGCGCGTGGCGCTCCGCCGCCTTGCCCTCGACCATCTCGACGCGGCTCTCACCGGTCAGCTTCGGACGCGCCGCCACGTGGTCCTCCCACTCCCAGCGGCCGTTCACGGCTTCGCCGAAAAGATCCGCGATCGTTCCCCGGTCGCCGCACACCCGGTTGACCAGTTCCAGCACCGCTCCGCACGAACGCCACGAGTCAGGCATCGTTCTCACCGTCAGCTCGCCCGCGTAGCGGGACTTCACTTCGCCGAAGAGCGTCACGTCCCCGCCGCGCCAGCCGTAGATCGCCTGCTTCACGTCGCCGACGACGAACAGCGAGCCCTCCGGATCCGACGCCGCCTCGTCGAGCAGAGGCTCCATGCCCCGCCATTCGGCCCGGCTCGTGTCCTGGAACTCGTCGAGCAGCCAGTGGTCGTAGCGGGCGTCGAGCCGGAAATCCACCGCCTCCCGCCGCAACCGCGCCTCCTCGCTCGAGACCCATTTCCCCATCAGCACCTTCACGTCGTCGAAGCCCAGCATCCCGCGCCGACGCAGGCGTCGCTCGCACTCCCGGTCGTAGCGGGCCACCAGATCCATCACCGCACCGGTCCGCTCGATCGCCGCCGACAGTTCGCAACCGGCCAGCAGTTCGAGCATCCCGCGGAACGCATCCTCCGCCGCCGGCCCGGGCGTGAACTCCTTGTAGTGCTTCAGCACCAGCGGATCCCCCGCCCCCACCCACTCGCAGACGCTGTCGAAAAGCCGGCCCGCCGCGCCCAGCGATCCGCTGCCGACCGTGTGCAGCTCCAGCGCGTCGACCAGCTTCCCGTAGGCCGCGTCCTGACCCTTGCGCGTCCACTCGATCGTCGTCGCCGCCTTCCGCAGCGAGCTCGCGAAGCCCCGCTTCTCCTCCTCCCACCGCCCGACCTCCGGCAGTTCGCCGAAGGCCGTGTGCAGCCCCTCCGGCCCGGAACGCACGCCGGCTTTCCAGCGGCCGTGCCAGGCCTGGAAGAACTGCCCGAGGGGCTCGCTCACCCCACGCTCCTCCCGGCCCACCGTCGCCCGCTTGAAGGCATGCAGGAACTCCTCGGCCTCACCGCCCTCCAGCGCGTTGCCGAGGATGTCGCCGAGGATGTCCGACAGCGCCGCTTCAAGCTTCGGCCCCTGAACCAGCTCGAACTTCCCACCGGTCAATCCCAGCTCGTACTGGAATCCTCGTACCACGCGGGTGAAGAAACCGTCCATGGTCCCGAGCTGGAAGCGGGGCAGCGCGCGCACCACCTTCTCCAGCGTCCCGACGGCATCGACCGCCTCCCCGACCGCTTTCTTCAATGCCTCCGCCTTGCGCCCGTCCCGGGCCGCCTCGCCCAGCTTCGACAGCACCGAGTCGGCGAACTCCCCGGCCGCCTTGCGGGTGAAGGTCAGCGCCACGATCCGCTCCGGGTCCACCGCCCTCGCCCCCACCATGCCGATCACGCGGTTGCCGAGCTGATAGGTCTTCCCCGATCCCGCCGAGGCGAGGATGAGCAGATTCTTGTCGAGGATCTCCTTCATGCCGTCACCTCCTCCACCATTTCCTCCAGCGACCGACCGCAAGCGAGCCCCTCGAAATCATCGTAGCGGACCCGTTCCGCCGGCGGCCAGAAGATCCGTGCCCTGACCCTCCCGATCACCCACTCCGCGCAGGCCAGTGCCGAATCGCGGTCGGCCTCGCGGAAGTCGTCCCACAACGACAGCCCGACCTCCCCCTCGGTCGCGCCGAGCACGATGTAGCCCATCGCATCCACCTCACCGAACTCCGCCGAATAGAGCGGCACCTGGAGGTTGGTCCATCGAACCGGCTTGCCCTTGGCGTTGTGGCCGACCACCTCGTCGACCCCTTCCAGGTGCGCCGGGAGCACGGTCGCGGCGGTCATCCCGATCCGGTGATCCTTCTCCACCTCCTTGATCTTGTTGTAGGTTTTGTAGTCGAGCACCCGACGCCGCCCGTCGGCGTGACGATCGATCCGGTCGACCTTCCCGACCAGCGTCACGCCGTCCACCTCGCGCTCGAACTTCGTTTCCACCTCCTCGACTCGCCACCCCGCGGCCCGTTCGCAGGCCTGCAGTCGCGCGAACCACGACAGCCGCTGCCGCGCCCCTTCCGTCTGGATCCGCACCGCCAGCGGCGGCGTGTCGCCATGCTTCTCCGCCACCACCCGCCCCAGCTCGGCGTGCAGCCATTCCTCCAGCGCCTCCGACTTCGAGAAGTCCCGCGCTTCCTCGTCGAGTCCCCATCGCTCGAGGACCAGGTGCACCACGTTGCCGAAATCCCGCGCGTTCCACTCCACCCGCTCCGGTTCCCGCGAGTACATCGCCACCCCGTGCTTCAGATAGAATCGCAGCGGACACGCCAGGTAATCGCGCAGCGCGGTCACGCCCAGCCGGGGCTTCAGCTCGCCTGCCGGCACCTGCCACTGCCAGTCCTTCCGCCACTGCATCCCCGCATCCGGTGGCGCCACTTCCGCGAAGAGTATCTCCACCCGCCGCGCCAGCTCCTCGCCCGAGGCCGCCAGCAGCAGCCGCGAGGGCAGGAGCGCGTCGCCGTCCGCACTCGACTTCGCCAGCAGGAGATCCACCCGCCCACCCGCCTTCCGGGCCTCCAGCATGGCCGTCAGCACGTAGGCATCGCGCGACGCGCGGCGCGCATCGGTCGTCAGCCCGAGCAATTCCCGCACGCCTTCGGAAAGCCAGGCATCCGTCGTCGGCGCCGCCGGGACCCGACCCTCGTTCATGCCACAGACCACCAGATGAGCACCCGGCTCGTGCAGGAGTTCCAGCCAGCCCTTCACGTCCGCCACCCGGTCGTCCGGCGCCTCCTTGATGCCTTCCGAAAGCCCGGCCGCCAGCAGGTCGAGCCAGAAGGCCGCATCCCGCCTCACCCTGCCGAACACCGGCTCCATCGCCACCAGCCAGTCACGCACCTCCTCCCATTGCCCCTCGGGATCCACCCGGTCCAACAAACGCGCCATCGCCTCGGCAAAGGGCTGCCTCAGGAACGCCCCGCGCACCGCCTCCAGCTTGTCCATGGTCTCCGCCGCGAGCGCCGGCTGCGGCATCCTGTCCCGCGTCTGCGGGACCGTTTCCGCGGTTTCCAGCCGCTTGACATCCTCCCCCGTCCTCACCAGCCCGCGATCCCGCATCGCCGAAAGCTGCCGCACCCGCTGCATCCGCATCCCGCCCACCAGCGCCCCGGTCTCCTCCACTCCGAGCAGATCGATCGCCCCGGCCACCTCCGGCCGCGCCAGCCATGCCCGCCACAGCGAAAGCCATCCGCGCACCCGCGACACGGCCCCGCCGGCCGGGTTGTGGACCGTCCACCCCCCACGCCCGAAAGCCCGCACCAGTTCCTCCGCGGTTTCGTCGTCCGCCGAGCCCAGTGCCAGCCCGTCCGAGGCCGTCCCCGCCTCCGCCACCCGCTCGACGGCGCGCTGCGCCTGCTGGCGTGGGTCCGCCGTCAGCACCACCCCCCCGTCGTCGGGCCAATCGATCGCCCGATCCTTCCAAAGCTCCACCTCCGGTCGTCCGATCTCATCGAATCCTTCGCCCTCGGGCGCGCCGACCAAACAGACCACCTCCGCCCCGTCCAACCGCCTCACCACCGCCTCCGGCAGATCCGGCACCCCGGCCAGCACGATCCGCCCTTCCACGGTCTCCTCCACCAGCCGTTCGAGGGCCCGCGAACGCCCCGTCAGGCCCCACTTCGAAAGCACGGCCTCCTTGGCCCGCCACAGATCCCCCAACTCCCGCCAGCGCTCGCCCTCCACCGACTTTCCCAACCGCCGCGATGCCGCCTCCAAGGTCAGCGCCGCCTCCTGCAGCGCCCGCTCCAGCGTCATCAGGGAGTTCGCCAGCGGCAGCGCCCACCCGCTTTCCTCCTCGAGACCCGGCGGCGTCGGAAACACGTTTGCGAAGCGTCCCCAGTCTCCCACGCTTTCCAGCGACTCGACCCATGCGAGCACCTCCGCCGCGGCGGGGGCCGCCTCGTCCGTCCGGATCAATCCTCCCGGCGTGATCACGCTCGGTGCCAGGCACCCGCCCCGCTCCGCCAGCGCTTCCCGCAGCCGCCGCCCGGCCTGGGCCGTCGGCACCACGACCGTCATCCCCGGCAGCTCGTCCCGCCGATCCCAAAGCCACGCCACCACCGCTCCGAGCAGCGGCCGCTCCCACCCGAGGAAAACCCGTCGATCCATCGCCCAAGGTTCTGCCCGCCCACCGCCCCGCGAGGAAGCAAAAGCTGGCCGAAGTTGAGGTTCCCGCCCGATCGACTCCCTCAACCCTCCCCATATTGGGGATGGGCAAGCTTCTGGACTCTTCGGTTAAATGGAGTTTCGTACCTTCGAAAACCCTGTTCATGCCGTCATTTCTCCACCGCGGGCTGCGAAGCGCACTCCTGCTTGTTCCTTTCGCCATCGGATCGCCCGCCGTTCTCGGGGATCTCGTCCATCGCTGGTCGTTCAACGAAGCGCCGGGCAACGCCAGCAACGGCACCACCCTGACCGATTCGGTTTCCTCCGCCGTCGCCACCGTCCGCGGCGAGTACATCACCCCGGCGAGTTTCGACGGCGCCGCCCTGCGCCTCCCGGGCACCTCCGACGGCAACCACTCGCTCGGCTTCATGTCGGCCTACCTCGACCTGCCGAACGGGATCATTTCCTCGAAGACGAACCTCACCGTCGAGATCTGGGCCACCCCCCACAGCGTCACCGCCTACGACCGTCTCTTCGATTTCGGGCGCTCCGACCAGAGTCACGGCCCGGGGGCGGAGCCGGGCGAGCTCGCCGAGATCAACGGCCAGGGACAGATCCCGGGCAACCGCAACGCCGACGACACGCTCTACTACAGCTTCGGCATCGGCAACGACGAGAACGGCCAGCGGCTCGAGGCGATGATCAACGACACGGCCAATCCCGGTCTGTATCACGATGCCGCACAGGCGACCAACCTCGGCACCCGCTACCACTACGTCTTCACCTTCGAGGACTCGGTCGGCGCCTTCGGATCCGACGGCGGCCGGGTGAGCTGGTACCGGGACGGCACCCTGATCCACACCGCCGACGTCGATTTCCACCTCTCCGAGATGGAGGACGTGAACAACTGGCTCGGGCGCTCGCAGTGGACCACCGACTGGAACGCCGACGCATCCTACGACGAGGTGCGCATCTGGGACCATGCCCTCACGCCCGCCGAGATCTCCGCCAACCTCGCCGCCGGTCCGGACTCGCTGGAGGACCCCGACACCGACGACGACGGCCTGCTCGACGTCGCGTTCGAGGACCACTACTTCGGCAACGACGACGGCACCGCGAGCCAGACCGAACTCGACCTCCACGACGGCGACGACAACCCGGACGGCGACGCCTACACCAACCTCCAGGAGCAGGCCATGGGCACCGACCCCACCGACCCGCTTTCCCCTCCTCCCCCCCCGACTCCGGACCACCTCTGGACCTTCACCGTCCAGGCCGACTCGACCGCCGAATCCGGAACGGTGTTCACTGATGAGATCGGAGGCGTCTGGGAGGCCACCCTCGTCGGCCAGGGCGGCCAGTTCGACGGCCGCCAGGTCATCCTTCCCGGCAGCACGACCGGAAACCAGCCGCTCTCTTCCATCTCCGCCTATCTCGACCTCTCCAACGGCATCGTTTCCGACACCCCCAGCGTCACCTTCGAGGCCTGGGCGACACCGATCTCCTCGAAGAACTGGCAGCGCCTCTTCGACTTCGGACGGACGGTCAGCTCCCACGGCGGAGGGGCGCCCGGAGAAATCGTCGACGACTTCACAGCACCGGGCCTGACCGATGCCTACGACAACCTGAGCCTCACTTTCAACGACGGCGGCGACATCAACACCCAGCAACTCGAGGGCGAGTATGACAACACGGGCATGGATCCCTACTTCTCGTCCGCCGCCACCACGCCGGGTCAGGAATACCACTACGCTCTGGTCGTCGAGGACGGCGTCGGCATCTACGGCGCCGCCGGCATCCGCGCCTCCTGGTATCGCGACGGGGTGCTGCAGAACTCCGCCGACTTCAACTTCCGTCTGGTGGACATGGAGGACGTCAACAACTGGATCGGCCGCTCGATGTATTCGGGCGATTCGAACGCCCACATGGCCCTCAACGAACTGCGCATCCACCGCAGCGCGCTGTCGCCGGCTCAAATCATTTCGAGTATGAACGCCGGAGCGGATCCCTCAAGTGGTCCTCCGGAGCCGCCGACCCCCGCCCCGATTCCGATCCGGCTGTGGGACTTCAACACCGCCCCGGGACCCGCCGCCGCCGGCACGGTGTTCAACGACGCGTCGTCCGACGGCGAGGAAGCCACCGTCCGGGGCAACAACGCCGAGCTGACCGGAACCGAGCTCCTGATCGGGGACGACGGGAGCGGCGGCCGCCAGACTACCGGCGGCGCCCAGTCCGGAGACAACATCTCCGCCTACCTGGAACTCCCCAATGGTTTCATCAGCTCGTTCACCGATCTCTCCATCGAGGCCTGGATCACCCCGCGCAGTTCGGGCAACTGGCAGCGCACCTTCGACTTCGGGAATTGCACGGTCACCCACGGCAGCGGTGCCCTGCCGGGCGAGATCATCGACGACGGCACCGCACCCGCCGGGTTTGAAGCCAACGACAACATCTTCCTCTCGATGAACGTCGGTGGTGACCTCAACGCCCAGCGCTTCGCCGCGAAGATCGGCTCCGGCGCCGAGTCGGCGAATGACAACTCATCCCTGGCGACGACCCCCGGAACCGAATACCACTACGTGCTCACCGTCGAGGACGGCGCCGGTGCCAACGGGGCGAGCGGTTGCCGGATCAAGTGGTATCGCGACGGCGCCCTCGTCTCCACCATCGACCTGCCCTTCCGGCTGCAGGACATGGAGGACGTGAACAACTGGATCGGTCGATCCAACTGGTCACAGGACCAGAACTCCCACCTGTCGATCAACGAGTTGAGGGTCTACGACCGCACGATCACCCCGCAGGAGATCGGCTCCTCCTTCGACAACGGCACCGACGTCGGTTTCGCCGCACCCACGGCCCAAAACGACACCGCCACCCTTCATCGCGGACAGAAGGTCCTCGTCCAGGTGCTCGCCAACGACAGCGGAGGCATCGACCCCGGCTCCGTGACCATCGGCGCCGGACCCGCCCACGGGACCGTGTCGCTGTCCCCCGACGGCTCCGTCCTCTACACGCACGACGACAGCGGAACCGCCCCGGATTCCTTCACCTACACCGTCTCGGGCATCGGCGGGACCTCGTCGCCCGCGACCGTGGACATCACCATCGCCACCGATCTGCGCATCGACAACCCGGCCTGGGCCATGCCGGCGGCGGCCCCGCCCACCGCGCTGACCCTCGTCGACGCCCTCCCCGGCCTCACCTTCACCCGCCCGGTCTGCCTCACCCCGGTCCCCGGCGACCCGCAGCAGCTCTACGTCAGCGAACAACCCGGCATCATCCAACGGGTGGCGGATGTGACCTCCCTCACCCCGGCCACCAATGTCTTCCTCGACATCTCGGGCGCCGTCGACATGGGCCCCTTCCTCGCCGGACAGCCGGAGAACGGCCTCCTCGGCCTGGCCTTCCACCCGGACTACGAAACCAACGGCTACTTCTACGTGGCCTACACGGTGAACCAGGGCGGAAACTACTTCCAGCGGGTGTCGCGCTTCAGCCGTGATGCCGCCGACCCGACGATCGCGGACCCGGCCAGCGAGCTGATCCTCCTCCACATCGACGACTTCGGGCTGAACCACAACGGGGGCGACCTCCACTTCGGTCCCTCGGACGGCTACCTCTACTACGGCACCGGGGACGGGGAGAACTCGACCGCCGGCCAGGCCCGGAGCCAGAAGATCGACGACGACTTCTACTCGGGCATCTTCCGGATCGATGTCGACAAGAAGCCCGGCAGCCTCGAGCCCAATCCCCATCCGTCGATTCCGACCTATTCGGGGGAGGCGGCGTTCGGCATCCCGCCGGACAACCCCTTCGTCCACACCAGCCTCGGCGGCGACTGGGACGGCCTCTACAACGGGGACGACTATTCCGGCGCGCTGGGCACGGTGCGCACCGAATTCTGGGCCACCGGGATCCGTCATGCCTGGCGCATGTCGTTCGACCCGGTCACCGGCGACCTCTGGGAAGGCGATGTCGGCCAGGTCACCTACGAGGAGATCAACCGCATCGAACGCGGCGGCAACTACGGCTGGGCCTACCGCGAGGGCGCCCACGACTTTTCCGGAGTCCTCGGCTCCCCACCCGCCGGATGGACCAGCATCGATCCGATCTACGACTACCTCCACAACGGGCTCGGCGGCGATGCCAACTACACCGGCAACTCGGTCTGCGGCGGCTACGTCTACCGCGGCACCCGCTTCCCGGAGCTCTACGGCTACTACATCTTCTGCGACTCGATCTCCGGTCACATCTGGCAGATGGACACCGCCACCGGCACCACCACCCGCATCGCCGGCCTGCCGGGACAGTACGGCGTGTTCTCGTCGATGGGCGTCGACCCGAGCAACCAGGACATCCTCTTCTGCGCCTACCTCACGGGGAAGATCCTCCGCCTCTCGAAGAGCACCGACCTCTCCACCGGATTTCCGGAAACCCTGAGCGAGACCGGCCTGTTCTCGGACCTGACCGACCTCTCCCCGGCTCCCGGCATCCTGCCGATCCAGCCGAACCTGAAGTTCTGGAGCGACTACGCCGACAAGGTCCGCTGGTTCGGTATCCCGGACGACACCAGCCGCATGACCTACCAGGCGGAAGGCCCGTGGACCTATCCGACGGGCATGGTCTGGGTGAAGCACTTCGATCTTGCCATGACCCGTGGCAACCCCGCCACCAACAAGCGCATCGAGACCCGCGTGCTGGTGAAGACCGACAGCGGCGTCTACGGCGTCAGCTACCGCTGGAACGAGGACGAGACCGAGGCCTACCTCGTCGAGGACGCCGGCGTGTCCTTCGACCTCGAAATCGACGACGACGGAACCCCCTACACCCAGACCTGGGGCATCCCGAGCCGCTCGACCTGCATCACCTGCCACCAGGACCGCCCGCTGTCGTTCTACACCCGCCAAATCAACCGGGTGGAGACGATGAACGGATTCATCGGAAACCAGATCGACCTCCTCCACTCCGCCGGCTACCTGACCAACGACCCCGATCCGGTCGAGACCCTGCCCGCCCACGTCCGACCCGACCAGACCGACCTTCCGCTCGAACAACGCGCCCGCTCCTACCTCGACGTCAACTGCGCCTACTGCCACCAGGACGGCGGGAGCATCGGCGGCCTGTGGGACGGCCGCGAGGAGCTCACGCTCGAGGCAACCGGCATGATCCACGGCACCCCGATCCAGAACCTCGGCAACCCGGCCAACGAGTACATCGTGCCTCAGGACCCGCTTCACTCCGTCATCCTCCAGCGCGCCGGGGCGACCAACGGTTTCACCCGCATGCCCCCGGTCGCCACCAACGAGGTCGACCTCGAGGGACTCGAGCTCCTCACCGAATGGATCAACTCCATTCCCACCGACCGTCTCTACGACGACTGGGCGGCGGAAAACCTGGTGTATGGAGGCAAGGCCGGCGACGACGACGGGGACGGACGCACGAACTACGACGAGTTCCTGCTCGGAACCCATCCGCTGTCCGGTGCCGACGATCCTCCGCTCGCCATGGACGGGGACGAGCTCGTGCTCCAACGCCGCGCGTTCCGCTTCTACGACATCGAGACCAGCACCAATCTCGTCGATTGGGAGAGCTGGGACGTCCCGGAGAACACCGAAGGCTACGTCGGCAGCGACGAAGTCGACGTGATCCCGCTGTCGACGAGCGAGGACGACCGGCGCTTCTTCCGGATCGAGGTGCGGGAGCCCTGAGGCGGCTTTTTCCTTCCGGATCGGCACGCGCTATGCAAGGCCTTGCCCATGCGCCTGCTTGCCTGTCTTACCCTCGTTTTCCTCCCGCTGCTCGCGTCGCATGCTCAGGACGAGCCGACGGCGACCACCACCGCGGAGGCGTCCGTTCCTCCCCAGGAGCTTGAGTTGCGCCTGGTTCCCTTCACCCCCTCGCAGCTCGAGGTCGAGGCCAAGGCATGGCAGGAGCTGGTGCAGGAGAAGTCCCGCGAAGTGGCCGATGCCAAGATCGAGGCGCTGAGATCGGGCAGCACGGACCAGGAGCGGATCGAGGCGCTGCTGAAGGAGGAGAAGCAGTTGATGGACCGCCTCGGGATCGTGCTCGATTCATGGGAGGCCAAGGGCGGCGAACCGGATGAGATCCGCTCGTGGCTGACGGCCGTCCGCGGCGCCGAACTCCAGGTCGACAATCCTTCGGGCCTGGTCGCCGCCTTCCGCCGCTGGCTCGAGGCCGAGGACGGCGCTCGTTCCTGGGTCGTGAAGCTGGCGATCTTCGCGGCAATCTTCTTCGCCGGGGCGATTCTCGCCTCGATCTTCTCCCGCCTCGCCGGCAAGGCGATGGCGCGCCACAAGAGCAGCTCGGAGCTGCTGGACCGCTTCGTCACCACCATCATCCGGCGCGGCATCCTCTTGCTGGCCATCGTCATTGGGCTTTCGACCCTGGGCGTGAAAGTCGGAGCGCTGGTCGCCCTCATCGGCGGCGGTGCCTTCATTCTCGGCTTCGCGCTGCAGGACAGCCTCGCCAACTTCGCCAACGGCATCATGCTCATGATCTACCAGCCCTTCGATGTCGGCGATGCCGTCGAGATCGGCGGCGTGTCCGGCTCGGTCGATTCGGTCAGCCTCGTCAACACCACCATCAAGAGCTGGGACAACAAGGTCATCATCGTCCCGAACAAAAACGTCTGGGGCCAGACCATCACCAACATCACCGGGTCCGACCAGCGGCGCGTCGACATGGTCTTCGGCATCGGCTACGACGACGACATCGAGAAGGCCCAGGGCATCCTCGAGAAGATCGTCTCCGAACACGAGCTGGTGCTCGAGGATCCCGCTCCCACCATCAAGATGCACGAGCTCGCGGACTCGTCCGTGAATTTCGTCTGCCGCCCGTGGGCGAAGACCTCCGACTACTGGGGCGTCTACTGGGACATCACCCGACGGGTGAAGGACGAGTTCGACGCCAACGACATCAGCATTCCCTTCCCGCAGCGCGACGTGCACCTGCATCAGGCGGGCTGACCGTCCTTGGGACGCGGCGTATCCAGCGGGCGGGTGAGGATCCGCACCACCACGGCGCCGGCGAAGAGCACCATGGCGTTGTAGTAGATCCAGACCTGGACCAGCAGGAAGGATCCGATCACGCCGTAGACGCTGAAGCCGGCGCCGATCGACATCGCCCCCATCGCCCGGCTCCCGATCTCCCACAGCAGGGCCGCCCCCACGGCGACCCCGAGGGCGTTCCGGGTGGCGACCCGCTCCTTCGAGAGAAACCGGTAGAGCAGGAAGAACACGAGGGTGTTCACCGCCAGCCCCACCAGCATCGCGCCGGCCCAGGAAAACCCCTCCACCGCCGGCACCCACTCCCGGACGAACGCGTTCGCCCCGCGCATCACCAGTCCGGCGACGAACACCAGCACCACCACCAGTCCCATGCCGAAGAGCATCGCCAGCGAGCGCAGGCGGCCGAGCAGCATCCGTTTCACGGCGGCCACCAGCCCTTTCGGCATCTTGCGCTGACGCACCTGCCAGATCCGGTTGAAGCCTCGGTCGATCTGCAGGAAGACGAGCGAAGCGGTGAACAGGAGCATGACCCCCGCGAGCGGCCCGGTCACCAGGGCCCCCGACTCGACCCGGCTCAGCATCTGTCCGAGCGCCTCACCCACCTCTGGGGAAAGCTGCTGGGAGACCGTGGTGAGAATCGTCTCCCGGGCGTCCCGTCCCTTCTCGACGAACTGAAAGAAGGTCCCGACCCCGGCCATCAGCACCAGCATCAGCGGAAACAGCGAAAGCGCGGCGTAGTAGGCGACCGCCGCGGCGATGGCGGTGCATTCGAAGGTGAGCCACGCCTGCCACGCTTCCCCCGCTCGTTGTTTGATCGCCGGCCACACGGCTCCGAATCTACGGGCTGACGCCGTCGGCACAAGCGACCGGATCGGAAAGGTTGAACCGATCGGAAAAATCCGCATCATCCTGCCGCCTTATGCCCAACCGCTTCCTCACCCTTCTCCCGGCCCTGCTTTTCGTCGCCTCCTGCTCGGCGCCGATCAGCGTGCACGAGAACGACGCCGTGCCCCCGGCCGCCCGGGTCACCAGCCCGGCGGCCCTCGAGCGCGCCGCCGAGCCGGGCGACAACGCGCTGGCCGACATCGGCCCGCTGCTGGATGCCCTGCGCACCACCGGCCGTGCCATCGCCGGCGGCAACGACGACGCGATTCCGGAGTACAACTACCTGACCGCCCGTCTCGTCGACCGTCTCATCGAGGCCGGCGTGCGCCCCTGGGACCAATCGCTGCCGGTGAGCGGCGGCTCGGTCGACTACCTGCTCCGCGGCACCGAGCCGGCCGACCTCAAGGATCCAGGCCGCGAGTTCATTCCCACCGATCGCCTCTCCTTCACCGGACGCTACGCCCGCGACACCGGCCGCACGGCCGGCATCGGCGCCCCGCTGGTCACCTTCCTGGGCAACGGGAAGCGGTCGGAGAAGACCATCCCCTACCGCACCGTCACCGCGGTGGTCCGCTTCGACGGCAACCAGGCCACCGTGGACCTGCTCGATCCCTTCGCCACCCAGGAAGTCTCGCTCGGCGGCCGCACCCTGCCGCTCAGCGCCGACTTCAACTCGCCGGTGGCCTACATCCTGTCCAAGGACCGGATCGACGAGCTCGGGCTCGCCCGACTGATCAATCCCACCCGCTACGACGACACGGCGCGGCTGAGTGCGGTGCAGCCCTACGACCCCGACAAGATTCCCGTGCTCTTCGTCCACGGCCTGCAGGACACGCCCGCCTCCTTCGCCCCGATGTATTTCGAGCTGATGGACGACCCCGCCATCCGCGACACCTACCAGTTCTGGGCCTTCAGCTATCCCAGCGGCTACCCCTACCCGATGCCGGCCGCAATCCTGCGCGACGAGCTCGACCGGATGCGCGAACTGCACCCCGACCACAAGGACATCGTCATCATCGGCCACAGCATGGGCGGCCTGATCTCCCGCTTGATGGTCACCGACGTCGGCGACGGCATCTGGGTGAAGTTCTTCGGCAAGGCACCCGCGGAGAGCGGCCTCAGCGGGGAAAGCCGCGAGCTGCTCGAGGACGCGCTGCTCTTCGACGCTCGGCGCGACATCTCGCGCGCCATCTTCATCTCGGCTCCCCACCGCGGCAGCGAACTGGCCACCAACATCATCGGCTGGATCGGCATCAAGCTGGTCCGTTTCCCGGCCACCCTCGCCAACGTGCGGGACTCGTTCATCAGCGCCCTCAGCCTCGACGCCTCGGGCATGCAGCTCGACCGCTTCCCCAGCAGCATCGACACCCTCTCCCCGAGCAACCGCTTCGTGAAGGCGATCAACGAGTATCCGATCCGCCCGGACATCCCCTACCACTCCATCATGGGCGACCGGGGCAAGGGCGACACGCCCGATTCCAGCGACGGCGTGGTCGCCTACTGGAGCTCCCACCTCGACGGCGCGGTTTCCGAGAAGATCGTGCCCAGCAACCACAGCGCCCACCAGAATCCGGCGGGCATCGAGGAAGTCCGGCGCATCCTCCACCTCCACGCGGGACTCCCCTACCGCGCCCGCACCGACCTCGAGCCGGCCGGGCCGGAGGAAATGAAACGCGGCCCCGGGCGCTGGCCGCGCTGATCCGCCGCCCCCCGTTCCCGCTCCCGCAATGCTGCGTCCGGCGCCGCGGGCGATGACCCGAATCGTCGGAACTCGTTCATTGACACGGGTTTCGCGACCCCTAAGCTCCGCGCGTCCGCGCCGGAGGGGGCTGCTACACGCCCCCCCGCGGACCCTCCGCTAACCTGACCACCAAGACAACAGATGGCCACACGCAAGAAGACCGCCAAGAAGGCGGCCAAGAAAGCCGCCTCCTCCAAGGCGCCGAAATACGTTTACACCTGGGGCGCCGGCAAAGCTGACGGCAACGGCACCATGAAGGAACTCCTCGGCGGCAAGGGTGCCAACCTCGCCGAGATGACACTTATCGGCCTCCCGGTTCCGGCGGGCTTCACGATCACCACCGAGGTCTGCACCTACTACTACGCCAACCGTCGTAGCTACCCGAAGGTGCTCCGCTCCCAGATGGAGGCCGCCGTGGCCAACATGGAGAAGATCATGGGCTACAAGTTCGGCGACTCCGAGGGCTTCCCGCTCCTCGTCGCCGTCCGCTCCGGCGCCCGCGACTCGATGCCGGGCATGATGGACACCGTCCTCAACCTCGGTCTCAACGACGCCACCGTCACCTCGCTCGCCAAGGCCACCGACAACGAGCGTTTCGCCTGGGACTGCTACCGCCGCTTCATCCAGATGTACGGCGATGTCGTGCTCGGCGTCCAGAAGCGCCCGGGTGAGGACCACGAGCCCTTCGAACACGCCATCGAACTCTACAAGAAGAAGGCCTACGGCAAGGACATCGTCGACTCCGAGCTGACCGCCGACGACAACAAGGAGCTGGTCGCCCGCTTCAAGAAGCTGGTCAAGGACCGCACCGGCAAGGGCTTCCCGGAAGATCCGTGGGAGCAGCTCGAAGGAGCCGCCGGCGCCGTCTTCAGCTCCTGGATGAACGACCGCGCGATCGTCTATCGCCGCAAGTACGGCATCCCCGCCGCATGGGGCACCGCCGTCAACGTGCAGGCGATGGTCTTCGGCAACACCGGTGAGAACTCCGGATCCGGCGTCGCCTTCACCCGCAACCCGGCCAACGGCGAGAACGAGCTCTACGGTGAGTTCCTCGTCAACGCCCAGGGCGAGGACGTGGTCGCGGGGGTCCGCACCCCCGACCCGGTCGCCGGCATGGCCAAGGCCCTTCCGGCCGCCTACAAGGAACTGCTCAAGGTCCGCAAGATCCTTGAGAAGCACTTCAAGGATGTGCAGGACGTCGAGTTCACCATCCAGGAAGGCAAGCTGTTCATGCTCCAGACCCGGAACGGCAAGCGCACCGCCGCCGCGGCGCTCAAGTTCGCCGCCGACATGGTCAAGGAGCGCCTCATCGACTGGAAGACCGCCGTGCTGCGCAACCCGGCCGAGCAGCTCGACCAGCTCCTCGCCCCCGTCTTCGACGCCGCCGAGGTCAAGAAGGCCAAGGTCGTCGCCAGTGGTCTCCCGGCCGGTCCGGGCGCCGCGTCCGGCAAGATCTACCTCAACGCCGACCGCGCCGAACACGCCCACCAAAAGGGCGAGAAGGTGCTCCTCGTCCGCGTCGAGACCTCTCCGGAAGACCTTCGCGGCATGATCGCCGCCGAGGGCATCCTCACCTCCCGCGGCGGCGTCTCCTCGCACGCCGCTCTCGTTGCCCGCCAGATGGGCAAGGTCTGCGTCTGCGGCGCCGCCGGCGTCGAGGTCGACTACGACAACCTGACCGTCAAGGCCGGTGGCAAGACCTTCAAGGAGGGCGACTACCTCTCCATCGACGGCACCCAGGGCACCGTCTATGGCGGTGAACTCGCCACCGAACCCTCCGAGATCATCACCGGTCTCATCCAGGGCAAGAAGGCCTCGCAGAAGACCGAGAAGTACAAGAACTTCGTCCAGCTCATGGAGTGGTGCTCGAAGGCCACCAAGCTCGGGGTCCGGACCAACGCCGACACCCCGGAGCAGGTCAAGACCGCCGTCGCCTTCGGCGCCGAGGGCATCGGCCTGACCCGCACCGAGCACATGTTCTTCGAGGGCGACCGCATCGACGCGATGCGCCAGATGATCCTCGCCGACAACGAGCCGGAGCGCCGCAAGGCCCTCAAGAAGCTCCTCCCGCACCAGCGCAAGGACTTCTTCGGGATCTTCAAGGCCCTCGACGGCAAGCCCGGCACCATCCGCCTGCTGGATCCGCCGCTGCACGAATTCCTGCCCCACACCAAGGAGCAGCAGATGGACCTCGCCCGCACCCTCGGGGTCAAGGTCGAGACCATCATGCAGCGCGTCCACGACCTGCACGAGTTCAACCCGATGCTCGGTCACCGCGGCTGCCGCCTTGCCATTTCCTACCCGGAGATCGCCGAGATGCAGGCCCAGGCCATCTTCGAGGCCGCCGCCCAGTGCGTGAAGAAGGGCATCGACGTGAACCCCGAGGTCATGGTGCCGCTCGTCGGCTACGAACGCGAGCTGGAGCTCCAGGTCGAGATCATCCACCGCGTCGCCAAGGAGGTGATGAAGGCCAAGGGCGTGAAGTTCAAATATCTCGTCGGAACCATGATCGAGGTGCCCCGCGGTGCCATCACCGCCGACGAGATCGCGAAGCACGCCCAGTTCTTCTCCTTCGGAACGAACGACCTCACCCAGACCGCCCTCGGCGTCAGCCGCGACGACATGGGATCGTTCCTCTCGAGCTACACCGAGAAGGACATCTACCCGAAGAACCCCTTCGCCTCGCTCGACACGGTCGGCGTCGGTCGCCTGATGGAAGTCGCCACCCGCAAGGGCCGCGAGACCCGCAGGAACATCAAGCTCGGCATCTGCGGTGAGCACGGCGGCGATCCGGATTCGGTCACCTTCTGCCACAAGCTCGGCCTCAACTACGTGTCCTGCTCGCCCTACCGCGTGCCGGTCGCCCGCCTGGCCGCCGCCCACGCGGCGATCAACTCCGCCCCCAAGAAGGCGGCGAAGAAGGCCACCAAGCGCAAGACCGCCAAGAAGGCCGCGCGTCGCAAGTAATCGTGGCGGTGGCTTCCAGCCGCCGTGCCTTTACCCCAGGCTTCCCACCGCCCCTTTCGCATCATGCGGAAGGGGCGGTTTTTCGTACGCCGGCCGCGGATCCGGCGCTGCCGCCCGATCGTCCGCGGCCTATCCGTCCGCCACCGGCAGCAGCACGGCGTCGCGCATGCCGTGGATCTTCTTCTTGTCGACCGGCGCCAGCGTCGCCAGGCAACCGCCGAGACTCGTGGTGCCCTCGCCGTCGGTGAAATAGTACGGGCAGAGCCTCACCCGCGCCTCCATCATCTCGACGCTGCCGTCGTCCCGATACACCGGATGCTCCACCACCCGGGTTTCCCGGAACTCCTGCATGATCCAAGGCTGCTGGCTGAACTCGCCGAGCGCATGACCGAGCCTCTGGCGCCACTCGGGTGCTGGCAGGTCGTGACCGATGAACACCCCGCGCGACCCCCAGGCGGTCTCGTGGAAGCCACTGATCTTCAGCACCAGCTGGCGCTCCTTCTGGCTGAACTCGGCCACCTCGTCCCACGAGTGGACCTCGAGCCGGGGCAGCGCGGCCTGCGGCGGCAGCGGCGAGGGATCGACCACCCAGCTGAAGGGCACCAGCTCCCTCACCCGGTCGAGATGGCTTCCCCGGAGCATCTCACGCCACAGCGGCTTGAGCGCCGGCGTCCAGAGCAGCGCCAGCCAGAGCTTGTCCTCGAGATGGGGAAGGCAGGGCGGATTCATCCGCACCCCGCCGGAGATCGACGCCTCGGCCAGCGAGCGAAAGAGAGGCAGGCTCTCCCAGTCGAACCACTCGAAGAAGCGATACAGGTCGGTCCCTGCCGCCGCATCGAACTCCTCGGCGGCGACCACCTCGCGTCGCCCCCCGGCGGCCTCGACCAGCCACTCCATCTCGCGACGGTAGTCGGCCGCCTCCTCGGAAATCACGACCTTTCCTCCCTCGGGGAGTACGTCCCCGAATCCGTCCGTCATCCCCTCGCGCCCGCCGAGGACCGGATGGCCCGCGTCCGCGTAGACCCGGCTGAGCCACGCGGTGATACCCATCCCGCCGGGCACCGCGTCCAGCTCGGTCAGCGAGAATCCGTTCTCCCCCAGCAGCAGGTCGGGCCGGATCACCCGCGGCGCCTGCCCCTGGCGTCCGGCCTCCCGCTGCACCTCCACGAGCCAGGTCGGCTTGCCGGTGTCGAGCAGCTCCGCGATCCATCCCGGAAGCGAGCCGCTCGCGCTGCGCCGATAGATCTCGTCGCAGGCTTGCTGGAAGCGTGCCAGAGGATGGCCCAGACCGCGGAGGAAACGCCGCTCCGCCTTGGTCAACACCAAGGGCTCGGGCGAAAAGCGCCAGCCGCCCTCAAACAGGCCGCCCTCGGGCAGGGACGACCGGATGGCCTCGAATGATACGCTCATGACATCGACTTCAGGGCACCCCGAATCAATTCCTCGGTGGTCGCCTCGGCCTGGGCCTCCAGCAGTTTGCGCACCGCCTTGCGCGCCTCGACCTGCTTGTAGCCCAGCGCCACCAACGCCAGTTCGGCATCCGCCGCCTTGGGCAGCACTTCTCCGCTCTCGACGCCACGCCAGGTTTCCACCACCCCCACCTTGTCCTTGAGTTCCAGAATGATCCGCTCGGCCGTCTTCTTGCCCAGCCCCTTGATCTTCGACAACCCCGCGCTGTCGCCCTCCGCCACGCAGGCCTTGAAACGCCCCGCCGGCATGCCGTTGAGCACCGCCAGCGCGATCGCCGGACCGATCCCACTCACGCGTCCGATGAGCAGAAGGAAAAGGTCCCGCTCCTCCTCGCTGGAGAAGCCATAGAGCTGCTGCCCGTTTTCACGGACATGATGATACGTGCGCAGCTCGATCTCCTGACCCTCGACCGGATGCAGCCGGTCCATGCTCGAATGCGGCACCAGGACCTCGTAGCCGACGCCCCCCACCTCCACCACCAGACGGTTCGGGTAGCTCTCCCAAACCTTCCCTCGCAAACGGACGATCATGGGGCCGCAGCTTGCGCCGCCCGCGCCCCCCGTCAATGCCCATCAGCCCCTCCGGAAACAACGGGCAAAATTTGTTTAAGATAACCTAGATTTATATCTTGCAATAATTTTCAGCTATTTTTTAATAGTCGGCTTTTTTTGAGTCGCATTTGTGACAGGTTGCTGCTATTCTTTTGGCGCTATGTCAACCACCACCAAACGTACCCGGTTTTCGCGCCGGCTTCCTGACCACGTTACGGACGAACTCTGCAATGTTCTTGAGGAAGACAAGGTGTTCGGTTTCAACGACCTCTTCGAACGTGTGTTCGAGAACCTGAAGCAGCGCAACGCGGTCAGCGGCGGCGAGGAAATGCTCCGCCTCCGTGCCTACGAGAAGCTTCAGAATCTCGTCACCCGCGGTCTGGTCGAGAAAATCGGTAAGGAATACAAAGGAACGGACCGAGTCCACGAAGCGTCCAGCGAGTGGCTCGCCAAACAACAGCAGGAGGATTGATCCTTCCCGCTGAGAAGTGCTTTCCCTTCCGAACCCGCACCGGCCCACCGGTGCGGGTTCTTCCTTTTCAGGGGTCGCATTCCTCCTTGGCACCCACCGGCATCCGACCTATCACCCCCGCACGGCCTCATGAACTCCCAGTTCCTTCCCGTCTTCATCCAGATCCTCGTCGCGATCGGCTTCGCCGCCGTCGCGCTCACGCTGTCGGTCGTCCTCGGTCGCTCGGCCAAGCGCAACGCGACCAAGGACTCGGCCTACGAATGCGGCATGGTGGCGGTCGGCGACGGCGCCCCGCGGTTTTCGGTGAAGTTCTACCTGGTCGCGATGCTCTTCGTCATCTTCGACATCGAGGTGGTGTTCATGTACCCGTGGGCGGTCCAGTTCCGCGACCTCGTCGCCCAGAGTCCGGTGGCACTGGTCAGCATGGCCGGGTTTGCCGGCATCCTGGCGGTCGCCTACGTCTACGCCTTCCGCAAGGGCGCGCTGAGCTGGAAAGAGCAGCCGCGGAGCCTCCGGGAAGGCGGGTCGGATTCCGCATCGCCGGAGCCCGCCGAAGCGGCCTGACGCGCTCCACCCGGATTCCCCCACGGAAATCCATCCACCGTCCTCCTTCGGGGCTGGCGCCACTGCCGAGTTCGGCTAGTTTGGCGGCATGACGCTTCTCGCCAACACCCCGGCCGAACTGATCGGCATCGTTGTCCTCATCATCGTTCTCGCGATCGCCGCGCTGGTGGTCTCGATGTTCTTCAAAACCTGGCTCCGGGCCAAGCTGTCGAATGCCCCCGTCTCGTGGGCCAACCTGATCGGGATGTTCCTGCGAAAGGTCCCCTTCGGACGCATCGTCAACGCCCGCATCACCGCGGTGAAGGCCGGCCTTCCCTACACCTCCGAGCAGTTGGAGGCCCACTACCTCGCCGGCGGCGATGTCGAAAACACGGTCCTCGCCCTGATCGCCGCCGACAAGGCCGGCATCAAGCTTCCCTTCGACCGCGCCTGCGCCATCGACCTCGCCGTCAAGGGCACCGCCAAGACGGTGCTCGAGGCGGTCCGCACGTCGATCAACCCCAAGGTGATCGAATGCCCGAACCCCACCGGCGGCGGCCCCAACAAGATCACCGCCGTCGCCCGCGACGGCATTGCCGTCAACGTCCGGGCCCGGGTCACCGTCCGCACCAACCTCGATTCGTTCATCGGTGGTGCGACCGAGGAAACGGTCATCGCCCGGGTCGGCGAAGGCATCGTGACCTCGGTCGGCTCGGCCGACACCTACAAGGACGTCCTCGAGAACCCCGACTCGATTTCCAAGCTGGTTCTCGAGAAGGGCGTCGACGCCTCGACCGCCTTCGAGATTCTCTCCATCGATATCGCCGATGTCGACGTCGCCGACAACATCGGCGCCCGCCTGCAGACCGAGCAGGCCGAGGCCGACAAGCGCGTCGCCCAGGCAAAGGCCGAGATGCGCCGCGCCGCCGCCGTGGCGGCCGAGCAGGAAATGGCCGCCCGCACCCAGGAAATGCGCGCCAAGGTGGTCGAGGCCGAAGCCCAGGTCCCGCAGGCGATGGCCGAGGCCTTCCGCTCCGGGAATCTCGGCATCATGGACTACACCCGCTACCGCAACGTGGTCGCCGACACCGACATGCGCTCGTCGATCGCCAACGACGGTGAATCGCCCAACGGCGGACAGGGAGACCAGCAGTCATGATCCTCGGGTTCGATCTCAGCGACCTTCCGGGCGACGCCATCGGCGTCCTCATTCTGCTGCTGATCTCCTTCTTCGGCTGGCTGAAGAACCGCTTCAGCAAGCCCGAAGAGGAACCGGAGTATCTCGACGAGGACGAGGAGCGGATGCGGGAGATCGTCTGGCGGCGACAGGTCGGCGAGGCCGACGAACGTGCGCCGTGGGAGACCGACCCGACCGTCTGGCACCCCGAGACCGCCTCACCGCCTCCCCTTCCCGTCGAGCCGGCCGAAGCCGCGCCCCCCCCGGCGATCCCGCAAGCCGTCCCTTTCGAGGCGACGTCCGTGCCGGAGCTCTCCGAGAAGGAAAAGCGGCTCGCCGAATCCTTCGAGCACCTCAGCACCGGACGTCGCCGGTCGCGACCCCGCAGCCCGCTCGGCCGCGCGCTGCGCCGGCCGGGCGCCCCCCGTCAGGCCATCCTTCTGTCCGAAGTCCTCGGGCCACCCGTCTCGCTGCGCGGCCCCGACGAACGTCATCCCTGAACTCCATGCTCCGCCTTCTCACCCTCTTCCTGGCCTTCGTTCTCACGGCATTTGCCGCTGACGACGCGGAGCCTGACCGCAAGCTGATCGGACGCTCCGGGGAAGAAAGCTATGCCGGCAAGGCGGTGGTGCTCAAGGTGGGCCAGAAGGACCTGGTCAACTCGCAGGCCTTCAAGTTCTACCAGCGCACCCTCGAGCGCGCCGAGGCCGAGGAAGCCCGGGTGCTGATCCTCGAGATCGACACCCCGGGCGGACTGGCCTTCAACACCCGGGACCTGGTCTTCGACCAGCTTGGCGAGCTGGAGATCCCGACCATCGCCTGGATCGAGCGCGAAGCGCTCAGCGCCGGCGCGATCATCTCCTTCGCCACCGACGACATCTACATGGCGCCCGGAACCATCATCGGCTCCGCCGGCATCGTCAGCGGCACCGGCCAGGAAATCGACCCGGTCATGCGGGCCAAGCTCGAAAGCGTCTTCGAAGCCTCGCTGCGCGGCATCATCAAGAAGAAGGGCCACCGCATCGACGTGCTGCGCGGCATGATGTTCGTCGATGAGGAGAACGAGCGCACCTTCGGCTCCGTGACCGTGACCAAAGGCGGCCTGCTCAACCTGACCGCGGAGGAAGCCGCCGAAACCATGGAGGACGGCAAACCTCTGCTCGCGACCGGCATCGCTGAGAGTCTCCAGGAGGTGCTCTCCGCCGAGGGCATGGAGGGCGTCGAGGTGGTGCGGGCCGAGCCGACCGGCTTCGAAGCGATCGCCTGGTGGATCGCGGCCTTCTCACCCCTCCTGATCGCGATCGGCATCGGGGCCGCCTGGCTCGAACTCAAGGCCCCCGGGTTCGGCGTCTTCGGCTTCATCTCACTCGGGGCCTTCGCCATCTTCTTCTTCGGCAACAGCGTCGCCGGCAACCTCGCCGGCTACGAACTGATGGCCGTCTTCCTCCTCGGGATCATCCTCATCATCCTCGAGCTTTTCGTCCTCCCCGGAGGCATCGCCGGCATCCTCGGAGCCTTCCTCGTGCTCGGATCGCTGTGGTTCGCCATGGCGGATGAGATCGAGTTCGAACAGGCCCGCGAGTCCGGAGAATTGATCGGCAGCCTCGGCAGCCTGCTGCTGCGACCGGCGCTTTATCTCGCTCTCGGGCTGTTCGGAGCCACGCTCGTGCTCTATCTCGTCGGACGCTATCTCCCGTCCATCCCCCTCTTCCGGGCCCTCATCGCGAAGGAGGCCCTCGCCGGCGGTGCGCCGGCCGAGGAGGCTCAGACCCGCTCTCGGGTCGGCGCCACCGCCGAAACCCTGACCGACCTCCGCCCGTCGGGCACCATTCTCATCGACGGCATCAAGCACGACGCCATCTCGAGGCACGGCCTCATTCCCAGGGGCGAGACCGTCCGCATCCTCGAGGAAGGCATGACCTACGTCGTCGAGCCCGCAAGCCGGCGATCGTCGTAGCAAGGCTCGCCCCCTCCACCCCGACAACCCTCGATCCACGGAGCGGAGCCGAGACGGCGGCGGTTGGCGACGGGCTTGTCCGGCATCCAGGGCGCGGCGGGCGCGACGGCGTCGCGCGTCCCGACCTCCCCCGGCTCATTCGTCTCCGGATTCCGCACCTTCCCCGGACTCCGCGTCCTCCCCTGATTCCTCGTCGTCATCATCGGGAATCACCCGGGCGATGTCCTGAAGACGTTCGCCGTCCTTGAGGGTCAGCAGCTTCACGCCCATCGTGTTCCGGCCGGCGGTCCGCACTTCGGAAACCCGGATCCGGATGCTCTGGCCACCGGTGGTCATCAGCATCAGCTCGTCGTCCTCGGCCACGGCCACGGCACGCACGACCGGTCCGGTCTTGTCGCCGACCTTCATCGTGATGATGCCCTTGCCGCCCCGGGTCTGCGCCCGGTACTCCTCGAACTCGGTTCGCTTGCCGATGCCGTTCTCGGAAGCCACCAAGAGGTTGGCGTCGTCGGTGACGAGGGCGAGGCTGACCACGTAGTCATCCTCGACCGGCTTGATCCCGGACACGCCGGCCGTCGCCCGCCCCATCGGCCGCGACTGCTCCTCGTTGAAGCGGAGGCTCATGCCCTGACGCGTCACCAGGATCACCTCGTCGGTGCCGCTGGTCAGCCGCACCCCGATGAGTTCATTGCCCTCCTCCAGCTTGATCGCAATGATGCCATCCTTGCGGTAGTTCCGGAAGTCGTGGAGCGAAGTCTTCTTCACCTTTCCGCTGCGGGTGGCGAAGAGCACGTAGCCCTGGTCCTCGCCGAAGGTGATGTCGTTGCCGTCGTCGTCGGTCACCCGCTCCAGGCGCAACATCGAGGCAATGGTCTCCTCCGGCTGGAGGTTGAGCACGTTCTTGATGCTCCGCCCCTTCGACGCCCGCGAGCCTTCGGGAATCTCGTAGACCCGTTCGACGTAGACCCGCCCGGTGTTCGTGAAGAACATCAGGTAGTCGTGCGCCTGCACCGAGAACAGCTGCTCGACGAAATCCTTGTCGTCCGGATCGGCGGTGTTGCGCGTCTCCATGCCACGGACCCCCTTGCCTCCGCGGCCCTGCACCCGGTACTCGCTGGCCGGCGTGCGCTTCACGTAGCCGCGGTGGCTCAGGGTCACGATCATCCCCTCGTTGGCAATCAGGTCTTCGATCGCGATCTCCCCCTCGTCCGGGAGGATGGGGCAACGACGCGGCGTCGCATGCTTCTCCTTCACTTCGAGAAGCTCGGTCTTGATGATTTCGAGCACCCGCGCCTCCTTCTCGAGGATGTCCATCAGGTCCTTGATCTCCTCGATCACGGCATCGTATTCGCCCTTGATCTTGTCCTGCTCCATCGCCGTGAGCTGATAGAGACGGAGATCGAGGATCGCGTTGACCTGCCGGTCGGTGAAGACGTAGCGGTCACCCTGGATGCTCGGCTGGCTGCGGATCAGCACCCCGAGTCGTTCGGCGGTGGCGATCTCGAAGGTGTAGGCCTTGAGCTTCTCCCGGGCCTCGTCGCGGTTCTTCGACTCGCGGATGATCCGGATGAAGTCGTCGAGGTGTCCCAGCGCCAGCAGGAAGGCCTCGAGGTTCTCGGCACGGTCCTCGGCCTTCTTGAGCAGGAAGCGGGTGCGGCGGACGACCACGTCGCGGCGGTGCTCGATGAAGGCATCGATCGCATCCATCAGCGAGAGCTGCTTCGGACGCCTCTCGTGGATGGCCAGCATGTTGACGCCGAAGGAGGTCTCCATCGCCGTCAGCTTGTAGAGCTGGTTGACCACCACCTGCGGCCGGGCGTCGCGCTTGAGCGTGATCTCGATGCGCGTCTCCTCGTCGGAAAGGTCGCGCATGCCCGAAATATCGGTGAGCACCTTCTCGCGAACGAGCTCGGCGATGCGCTGCTGCAACACCGCGCGGTTCACGCCGTGCGGCACCTGGCGGATCGTGATCGTCGAGGTCCCCGAGGCGTTCTCCTCGACCTCCATCACCCCGCGCATCTTCACGCTGCCGCGTCCGGTGCGGAAGTAGCTGTCGATCCCCTTGAATCCGCGGATCTCGCAGGCCGTCGCGAAGTCCGGCCCCTTGATGTGCTGCTTCATCTCCTCGATCGTGATCGAGGGCGTGTCGATGCGGGCGCAGACCCCGTCGATCACCTCGCCGAGATTGTGGGCGGGGATGTTCGTCGCCATGCCCACCGCGATGCCGGTGCCGCCGTTGACCAGCAGGTTGGGGAAGGCGGCCGGAAGCACGTCGGGCTCGACCGAGTTTTCATCGTAGGTGGCGTGATGATCGACGGTGTCCTTCTCGATGTCGGTCATCATGGCCGACCCGAGCGGCGCCATCCGCGCCTCGGTGTACCGCATGGCCGCGGCGGCGTCGCCTTCCACCGAACCGAAGTTGCCCTGCCCGTCGACCAGCCGTTCCCGCATCGTCCACGGCTGCGCCATGTTCACCAGCGTGGTGTAGATGGCCGCATCCCCGTGCGGGTGGTACTTACCCATCGTATCACCGACGATCCGCGCGCACTTCAGGTGCGCCTTGGTCGGCGTCAGCGAGAGGTCGTGATGCATCGCATAGAGGATGCGGCGCTGCGACGGCTTCAGGCCGTCCCGCGCGTCCGGCAGGGCGCGCGAGATGATGACGGACATCGAGTAGTCCAGGAAGGACTTCGACATCTCGTCGGCGACGTTGATCGATTGAATGTGCTCTTCGGACATCTTCGAAAATCAGTGGATTGGCGTTCGTCCGGAATCAGACGTCGAGGTTCTGGACGTTCAGCGCGTTGTCCTCGATGAAGCGCTTTCGGGGTTCGACGATGTCGCCCATCAGCACGTCGAACATCTTGTCGGCCTCGAGCAGGTTCTCCTCGTCCAGGCGCACCCGCAGCAGCTTGCGCGTCGCGGGATCCATGGTGGTGGAATAGAGTTCCTTGGCGTTCATCTCGCCCAGGCCCTTGAAGCGCTGGATGCGCATGCCCCGGCGACCGATCTCCAGGACCCGGTCGAGGATCTCGAAGAGGTTGAACACCGGCATCGCCTCCTCCTCACCGTCGTCGCCGCCCTCGGCAAGTTCGTAGAGCGGTTCATCGTCGGAATAGAAGGGGTCCGTCTGCACGCCGAATTCCTCGAGGCGGGCCAGGAGGCGGGTGATCGCCACCGACTCGTGGAGCTCGTACTTGACCGCCCGCCGCGGCATCGCGCCCCACTTCTCCTTGAACTCCGCAAGCTCGGACTCGCCGAGCTCCTCGTCGAACAGGCGGAGGTCGCGGTTCTCCGCCGCAAAAGACAGCAGTTCGCGCTCGGTCGGGAAGTAGTGGATCTCCTCCTCGTTGCCCTCGCGCACGCGGACCATGAACTCGGGCAGCTTGCCTTCGTGGCGGGCCTCGAGAAGCGCCCGCAGGTCGCCGCCGTGGCCCTCGACCGTCTGCTTGTAGCGTCCGATCTGCACCAGCACCTCGAGGATGCCCTTCAACAGGTCCGCCTCGACGATGTCGGTGCCGCCGGGCTTGCGGATGACGACGTCCTCCGACCCGAGCGAGATCAGGATGCGGCTCATCGCGGCGTCATCCTGCACGTACTCCTCCCGTTTCTTGCGCGTGATCTTGTACAAGGGAGGCTGGGCGATGTAGAGATACCCCGCCCGCACCAGTTCGGGCATGTGCCGGCAGAAAAAGGTTAGCAGCAAGGTCCGGATGTGCGACCCGTCGACGTCGGCATCGGTCATGATGATGACCTTGTGGTAGCGCACCTTGGAGAGGTCGAAGGCTCCTTCCTGGTCCCCTTCGCCGATGCCCGCACCGAGAGCGGTGATCATCGCCTGGATCTCCTTGTTCTGGAGCGCCTTGTGGAGGCGGGCCTTCTCGACGTTGATGACCTTGCCCCGCAGCGGCAGGATCGCCTGCGTCTGGCGATTGCGCCCGGACTTCGCCGAGCCGCCGGCCGAGTCGCCCTCGACGATGTAGATCTCCGACTTTGCCGGATCCCGCTCGGAACAATCGGCCAGCTTGCCCGGCAAGCCCCCCCCGGAAAGCACGGACTTGCGGACCGTCTCGCGGGCCTTGCGCGCCGCCTCCCGGGCCCGGGCGGCATTCACCGCCTTGTCGATGATCGTCTTCGCGAGGTTCGGATTTTCGTCGAAGTAGGCCTGGAGTCCCTCGTAGACGATCGATCCCACCACGCCCTCGATCTCGGTGTTGACCAGCTTGTCCTTGGTCTGCGAGCTGAAGCGCGGATTCGGCATCTTCACGCTGATGACGCAGACGATGCCCTCACGGACGTCGTCGCCGCTCAGCGCCGGATCCTTGTCCTTCAGGATCTTGTTGGCTTTCGCGTACTGGTTGATCGCCCGCGTGAGCGCCCCGCGGAAACCACTCAGGTGCGTTCCGCCGTCGGCATTGGGAATCGAGTTCGCGAAACAGAGGATCTGGTCCTGATAGCCGTCGTTGTACTGGAACACCACGTCGGCGAAGACATCGTCCTTGGTGATCTTCCCATCGTAGTCGACCTCAACCTCGCGCTTGCCGCGCAACACCACCGGATCGGTGTGCACGAGGGTCTTGCTCTCGCCCAGTTGAGCGACGAACTCCTCGATGCCCTTGGCGTAGAAGAAACTCTCCTTCTGCTCCGACTCGGGACGCTCGTCCTCGAGTTCGATAGTCAGCCCGGGATTGAGGAACGCGAGCTCGCGCAGGCGCTTCGCCAACCGGTCGAACTCGAACGCGATCGTGTCCGTGAAGATCGTCGCGTCCGGGAAAAAGGTCACCAGCGTCCCGGTGTGGCCGTCCGGCGCGTCGCCGATCACCTCGAGCGGCTTGGTCGTCTTGCCGCGCTCGAAGACGATCTCGTGCACCTTCCCGTCGCGCATCACCTCCGCCTTGAACCAGTCGGAGAGGGCGTTCACGCACTTCGCCCCGACCCCGTGCAGGCCGCCGGAATACTTGTAGGCCCCCTGGCCGAACTTGCCGCCGGCATGGAGGCTCGTCAGCACCAGCTCGACGGCCGGAATCCCGAACTTCGGGTGGACGTCCACCGGAATGCCCCGCCCGTTGTCGCTGATGCTCACCGAGCCATCGACGTGCAGACCGACCCGGATCTTGTCGCAATACCCGGCCAGGTGCTCGTCGATGGAGTTGTCGAGAACCTCGAACACACAGTGGTGGAGGCCGCGCACATCGGGGTCCCCGATGTACATTCCAGGGCGCTTGCGGACCGCTTCAAGCCCTTCCAGCTTGTCGATCTGCTCGGCCCCGTACTGCTGCTCCCCGCTGACCTTGGTTTCCTCCTTTTCGGGCTCTTTCGACTCGTCGGACATGAACCCCGAAACGTTCCGAAAATCCCGCCCCCGAGACAAGGGCGATTGTCCTCGAAAGGGACATTTTTCAGAGCCCGCCCAGCGAATCCAAATCGCTGATTTCCAAAATTTTACAGCGACTCGACGCGAGCTTTTTGAAGCCCTGCCGAAGCCGCTCAGAATTCGAGCTCAAGACACTCCTTCTGCCAACCCATCCACTGCTCCTCGTGCCCCGGATCCTCCGCAACGGTCGCCTCGATCATCGCCCGGGACCCCAGGATGGATGAATCGATGTTCAACTCCTCGGCGATCCGGTTGCGACGCTTGATGAACTGCGCCACCTGCTGGTCGAAGTCCCGGTCGCGCCGGCGTCGCGTGCCTCTCTGGCGCTTCGGATACTCCGATTCGTCGACTTCGGCCGCTTGCTTCAACGCCGCGGAAAAACGGCGCCGCCGGTCCGAGCGGAAGTGGGGCGGCAGTTCCACCCGGGCACCGTCCGAGATGCGGCGGACCCACTCGACCAGCTGCTTGTTCGTGACGACCATGAACGAGGGACGATCCCAGCGTTCCGCCTCCCGGTCCCGCCACTCCCACAGGTGCTTGAGAAGATTGAGGCCCTTGCGGTCAAAGCGGCCGGCGCCCTGGATCCGCCACGGCTCGTCCTTCGATTCATCGCGCTCAAGCACTTTGGCACGCGCCTGCTCGCAACTCTCGATGAACCACCCGTAGCGCCCCTTCTCCTTGAGGCCCTTGACGATCTTTCCCGCCATCGGGATCAGGTAGCGCACGTCGTTGATCGCATACTCCGTCATCTTCGCCGAAAGGGGGCGCTTGCCCCAGTCGGCCTTCTGGGAGGACTTCGACAGTTTCACATCGAAGTAGTGCTCGACGAGATTGCCCAGGCCGAACTTGCGAACGCCCAGAAGGCGCGCGCCGATCTGGGTGTCGTAGACCTTCTCCGGAATCTCACCGCACTCCCGCCGGAGCATCGTCATGTCGTAGTCGGCACCGTGCATCCACACGGTGCGACGGTTCAGGTAGGCGTAGAACTCCGACAGGTCATCGATCGCGAGCGGGTCGATGAGGACCGACTCCTCGTCCCAGGCAAACTGGATCAGGCACAAGGACTCGCGATACCGGTGAAGACTATCGGCTTCGGTATCAACCGCGCACACCGTCGCCGGCTCCGCCTGCTCCAGCAGTTGCCGGAGCGCCTCTCTGGTTTCGATCATGGGGAAGGATAAGGTCGTCTGCATCGCAGGGCCCGACGGCAGCTCCGTCGGTCGTTCCGGAAGGACGCTCCCCCAACGATCGCATGTCGCGACCGCCGTCCTCCGGATATCTCTACCGAGTCGGAACTCTCCGCATCGGTCATTCGATTTCCGTCAGCCTCACACGGAACAGCATCCGCTCAGGCGGGGCCTCCGCGCCGGAGTAGGTGGCGGTCAGGTCGGTCGCCGTTTCGTCGACGGTCCACATCTCGGGATCGATCGGATCCCATTCCGAACCATCGGAGCTCGTTTCCATCGAGTAGGCGACCGTCGTCGAATTGGTCTGCTGCTTCTCGTAGCGGACCTGCGGAAGGTTGGCACCGGTTGTCAGAGCCTTGGCTCCCGGAGGTGTTGCCGGGCCCACGAATCCAACCACCAGCGGCCCGAGCGAAGGAACCGTCGGATCCAGCCCGAGGTCGAACTCCTCCTGGTTGGTCAGGCCGTCACCATCCGGATCGGCATTCGGGCCGGAAACCGCATCGTTGTAGATGTTGTTCCCCGCGAAGAAGAGCTGACGCCAGGAAGCGTAGCTCTGCTCCAGAAGAACGGGCACGCGAAGCACCACGGAGGAAATGTCGCCGGTGGCGAGATTGCTGCCCCCGCGGGTGTAGCGCAGCACCAACTCGGCCTCACGCGAAAGCGGTGAGGTCGGGTTGTCCAGACCAGGAACCCCGTAGAGGTTGCCGCCGTAGATGGTCACATCCTGATAGAAGGCCGGCACGATCAATCCGCCACCGATCGGAGGCCAGATCTGGACGATGTTTCCTTCCCCATCGTCCGCTTGGATCGCGACCGAGATCTGCTCGCCCGTCGATGCCAGCCCCGCCGAGACGAGATTGTCCCAGGTGATGGTGGTCGGAAGGGCCGGATCAAACACCAGTCGTCCGCCTCTCCAGCGCTGATCGACCGGTGCCTGGTCGAGCCTCTCGAGCGACACCGCCTTGCGGACCAGCCAGTTCGGGCGCCGCATGCCGATGTTGAGGGTGCCGTTCGGCACCAGATTGTGGATCACTGAGACCCCTGCGGTCTGGTAGGGGTTGAGGACCGTCGGGAACTGGAAGGTGTAGGCCCCGGGAACAATCTCCTGCTCCATCTGACCGCCCGCATTGGCACCCACGTAGTCCTTGCTCCAGTAATAGAAGGACAGGCCGGTCAGCGAGTAGGTTCCCGCGTTCGGATCCACGACGTAGAATTGGGTCGAGTAGTCCCACAGCTGCACCGGCAGGTTGAGGGCCGTCGGAGGACTCGCGTAGAGTCGGACGTTCGGCGCGGAAAACGGACGGATGAAGGTCGCCGCCTGCGAACCATCCAGCGCCACCGGCACCCGGAGGCCGTTGGCGAGAGGCGTCCAGAACACGTCCGGCGGGTATTCGCCGATCGGCGGGTTGTAGAGCGGATCCTGTGCCCAGGCGGTGTTGTCGGGCGTCGGGCCCACCTCATCCTGGTAGCCATTCTCAATCACGTCGCGCCAGCCGTCCTGATCCGAGTCGACCCCATCCGGACTCGCCTGATTCCAGACCAGGGCGATCTGCCCGTCGGCCACCACGAACTGGGCGCTGCCGCTGATGAACTGGGCGGTCTTCGGGCCGGTCTGCTGGATGGAGCGGGTCGTGCGGATGTAGGCGCGCGCCGTGGGGACGGGCGTTCCCACCATCCACTGTTCGAAAAGATCCGCGATTTCATCCGGATCCGTGATCGGGGTCTGCGCACCGGCGGACCCTCCAAAGGCGGTTACCGCGGCCAGACTGACGGATAGAAGGGCTCGTTGAAGCGGGCGATTGTCAAAGGACCACGGGCGGGTTTTCATTGTGGAGAAACTAGAGCTGAGGGGATGGGGGCGAGCAAGTGCAAACTCCCGGATGACCGGGTGCATCCAACTCATCGCAGACCGCGTAGAAGCAGCTCGGTATTGTTCTGGGTCGCGGCCAGATTCTTCATCAGGGTTTCGATCGCCTCGCCGACGGGCAGCCCCGCCAGCTGGCGTCGCAGATCCAGCACCCTCGGGAACTCCTCGGCGTGGTAGAGGCGGTCGTCGTTCCGCGTTCCGCTCTGGGGAATGTGGATGGCCGGGTAGATCCGGCGCTCCGCCAGCTCGCGGTCGAGGTGGACCTCCATGTTGCCCGTGCCCTTGAACTCCTCGAAGATCACATCGTCCATCCGGCTTTCCGTCTCGATGAGGGCGGTCGCGAGAATCGTCAGGCTCCCTCCCTCCTCGACGTTGCGGGCGTTGCCGAAGAACTTCCGCGACTTCTGGAGCGCGGCCGGGCTGATACCGCCGGATCCGATCGGTCCGCCCTTGTTCGCGGAATTGTGTCCCCGGGCGAGACGGGTGAGGCTGTCGAGCAGCAGCACCACGTCCCGTTTCTGCTCCACCAGGCGCTTGGCCCGCTCGATCACGAGGTCGGCGACCTGGGCGTGCCGCTTCGGAGCCTCGTCGAAGGTCGACGCGAAGACGGTCGCGCCCACGGTCTCCTCGAAATCGGTCACCTCCTCGGGACGTTCGTCGAGCAGGACGACGATCAGCTCGACTTCCTCATGATTGCGATGGATCGCCTTGGCGATCTGCTTGAGAAGGATGGTCTTGCCGCCGCGGGGCGGCGCCACGATCAGGCCCCGCTGACCCTTGCCGAGCGGTGCGATGAGGTCGATCGCCCGGGGGCTGAGACCGGTCGGCCCCTCCCCTTCCAGCATGAGCCGCCGATCGGGGAACAAAGGCGTCAGCTTGTCGAAGTCCCGGCCGGGATCGAAATCCCCCGCCGGCACGCCCTCGATCTCCACCACCTCGGTGGCACTCAGGAACTTGTCCCGCTCGCGCGGCGAGCGGACCCTCACCTTCACCCGGTGACCGGGCTTGATGCCGTACTCCCGGAGCAGGTTGCCGTTGAGATGAAGATCGTCGGGAGAGGTCCGGAAGCTACGGGCCGGATCCCGCAGCATCGCATAGTTCTCCTTCGCCTGTTCCACGATCCCCTCGCCGACCAGCTCGGCTCCTTCCCGGGCGTGGAAACTGAGCAGCTCGAACACCAGCTGGGCCTTGGTCGGGGATGCCGGCATCCGATCCGGCACGGCCTCGGCCATCGCCTGGAGTTCGGAAAGGGACTTGGCCCGGAATTCGTTGATATCGATCACCGTCACGGCCGCCGGGGCCTCCTCGGTGGCTTCCGGGGTCGGGGTGTCGGGAGTGGGTTCGCTCATGTTCGCGTGGGTCTGCAGGTAGCGGTCGATCTGGGACCGCAGTTGCTCGATCGGACCTTCGTTCCAGAAAACGACGTCCGCTCGTCGCAGCTTCTCGGACGTCGGCATCTGGGCCTCCAGGATGGATCGGGCGAGATCGTCGTCGAAGCCGTTCCGCTCCCTCAGGCGTTTCAGCTGGGTATCCCGGCCGACCGCGATCAGGAGACTGGTTTCCTGTCCGAAATCGAAGTCGTTCTCGAACAGCAGCGGAATATCCGCCAAAAACAGCGACGCACTGAGTTTGCTCGCCCGTGAGCGGGATTCAAGACATTCCTCGCGGACTCTCGGGTGGAGGATTCCCTCGAGATCGCGGCGCGCGGCGGCATCCCCGAAGACGATCCCGCGGAGAACCGCCCGGTCGATCCCACCCGCTTCGGACCGGCACCGCGACCCGAAACGCCCGACCACGGCCTGCTCCACCGCGGCATCCCCGGCCAGCAGCCGCCGCACCGAGGCATCCGCCTCGAAGAGCACCAGATCGGCACGGAGCTCACGGAAGATCGCGCAGGCCGTCGATTTCCCACTCGCGATGCCGCCGGTCAGTGCGATCACCTTCATCCGCCGCCACTCAATCCGATTCGCCGCCGGGAGGGAAGCTCCCTTCGAGACGGATCAAGACGCCCGCCGACGTGAATGAGCCAGGGAATGGGACCCATCGGACCTCTGAGACCTATGGGGAAGACCCAGCCCCGCCGGCCGACCGGGCTCCTCGATGTCCCAAAGGCCCCTCTCCCCCCCAAAAAAAAAGCGGGCGGAGGAACCACATCCTCCGCCCGCTTGGGAATGGAATCGAATGCGAGCTTACTGACCGAGTTCGGGAAGCAGGCTCACCTCGCCACCGCCGGCAACCGGAGTGGCGGCACCGCCGCGGTTGAGCGGACGACCGGTGGCATCGATGATCTCCGCGGTGACGAAGATGATCAGGTTGCTCTTGATCCGGTTCTCGGCCTTGCTCTGGAAGAGGCGGCCGATGATCGGGATGTCCCCGAGGATCGGAACCTTGTCCTCGACGTTCTGCACGTCCTCACGCATCAGGCCGCCGACCGCCACGGTGTAGCCGTCGAAGATGGTCAGCGCGGTGTTGACGCGGCGGGTCGAGAAGACCGGCATCTCGATCCGGTTGTCGGTGATGGTCACCGTGGTCGGGTTGCCCAGCGCGTCCGAGGACGGCGACTGGATCGGGCTTCCGTAGTTGATGAAGCCCTCGAACTCGACGATTTCGGGAGCGAAGTTGAGGTCGATGACGAAGTCATTGGCCCCGATGTTCGGCGCGATCTCAAGGGTCACACCGGTATTGCGGGTCTCGAAGGCGGTCGGCGTTGCGGGCGTGACCGGGAAGATCCCGGCGCCTCCGCCACCAATGCCACCACCGACACCGCCGATGGTCGAGGTGCCCACCGAGTTGGGAAGTTCCGGCGGCTCGTATTCGGTCGGGTAGATGAATTCGCGAATGATCTCGATGGTCGCCTTCTCACCCGAACGCGCGGTCACGCTCGGAGCGGTCATCAGGTCGGTGCCTTTCTTCTGCGAAAGGCCACGCATGATCATCTGCACCTGACCGTCCGAGAAGAGACCGGTCAAGGCCAGCACCCCGGGAGCCACGTTGGCGTTCTGCGCCGAGCGGTTCGGGTTGTTGAGCACCGAGTCGATCGAGTTGCGCGCCAGGGCGGCGTCGCCGGAGCGAAGACCCGCGGTCGCGATGTTCTCGACGTTCTGGCCGGCGGCCACCGGCACGCCGGGGATCGCCGTGAAGTTGACCGGGCTGATGAAGTCCGTGTTGGTCCGGGCCACGCCATTGCCGACGGTGCCACCGCCGAGGAAGACGCTGTTGGCCGAAAGACCGAAGGGCGAAACGATCCAGTCGAAGCCGAGTTCGTCGGTGTTCTCCTGGGAGACCTCGACGAACTTGGTCGAGATCTTCACCTGCTTCGGCGAGTCCCCGAAGACGCTCTGCACGATCTGCTCGACGAGGTCGAGGTTGGTCGGCGTGTTGCGGACCAGCAGGCTCGAGTTCGAGGCGAAGAACTGGGCCGAGGAACCCTCGGGGAACTTCACGCCGTTGGACTTCAGGGCCTCGGTGATGCTCATCCGGGGACGCAGGGCGCTCGCGCCTTCGTCCGCAGCCGGAGCGAAGGGGTCGATGTCGCCACCGCCACCGCCGTCATCACCGGTGCCGCCGATGCGGTTGATGAAGTCCGGCGGGACGTTGAAGGTCCGGGTGAAGAGATCCTCGTCGACATCGCCGGCCGGCTTGATGGTCACGGCGAAGTCATCGACCGACCAGCGCAGGCGGGTCGCCTCGCAGATGTAGTCGAGCGCTTCGGCCAGCGGCACGTTGCGCAGGCGGAGTTCGCTGATGCGCTGGGTGCCGGGCTCACCGCCACCACCGCCGACATCGAGTCCGTCGTCACCACCGCCGGCGTTGTTCGGCTTGCGGATGAAGAAGTTGATGCCCTTCCTGGCCGGATCGAGTTCGAAGGTGTCGAGTTCGATCGAGCGGACGCGCAGGTAGTCGATGGCCTCCTCGACCGAGGTGTCCTCGAAGTCGATGATGGGCACCACGATGTTGCGCAGCTTCTGAAGAATGTAGGTGGCACCGGCGCTCTGGGTCACCGGAGAGTCGATCCCCATCCCGTCGGAAGGAGCTTCCGGCGGAACCGACATCTCCCACGCGGCATCCACCTGGGCGAGAAGCTCGGCGCGCGTCTGGTCGTAGGCGGCCTTGTAGTAGCTGCTGCGGGCGGAATCGACCCGCTCCATGCCGCGGCGGGCGGCGGAGTTGTACTTGTCGATGCGAAGCACGTCCTGATACGCCGCGCGGGCCTCGTCGTACTGACCGAGGTCGTAGTAGCCCTGGGCCATGTAGAGCCCCTGGCGCACGCGATCGATGTTCTGCGAGTGCTCCTCGGTCAGGGCCGGATTGGTGCGGATCGGATCATCGAGCCACTCGAGCCGGCGCTTGGCCTCGAAATTCGTCGGGTCCTCCTCGACCACGGCTTCGAGCATCGTACGAGCCTCGTCGTATTTGCCGAAGCGGCGGTATTCCTCGGAGAGCGCCACGGCGGCATCGCCGAGGGAGGCCTTGAGGAAGTCACGCCGGTCCTGGAGGAGCGGAGCATCCGGAAGCAGGTCGAGCGCCTGGGTATACTTGTCGTAGGCTTCCTTGTAGTTCTCTTCCGCGTAGGCGGCTCGGGCTTCGTCGCGAAGACGGTCGGATTCGGCGACCTGCTGCTGGCGGCGGACCATCTCCCGCTGGGCCAGGCTGCTGTAGCCTCCCGAGGAGTAGCCCTCACCGGCTTGGGCGGGCGTCATGACGACCGGCATGACGGCGGCGGCGGCCATCAGGGTCGCCGCAGTCGTGCGTGTCGGATGCGTTGGCGTTTTTTGCATGGTTGGTGCTTGGTTCTGCCGGGGTGACCGGCGTTTGGAAAGCGAATTTTTCAGGGCTGTCACAGTGCTTTGAGAGGTTTCGGGGCGGGGCGGCTCAGCGTTTCGGGATGACCCTCGACTGGGTTTCGCCGTCGGCGTCCCACTCGATCTCGACCTCCTCGGGCGTCACGCTCTTGAGCAGGTACTTCTTGTCGTCGCCACCCGGCGGCAGGGAGAAGCGGGTGTTCTCCTCGACCTTGAACTGCTTGCCCTCCTGGCCGACGGCCCGGAGTTCAAGCACGGCGGTGCGGTCGAAACGGTGGTACTTCGGACGCTCGGCGCGGGGCAGCGAACTCGGCACCTCGTAGGTGGTGCCCTTCTTGTTCGCCTTGAGATCCTCGAAGATTCCGTATTTCAGGGTCTGCTCGTAGTTGAGCCGCTCGTTCATCTCGGTCCGCTCCTCGATCCGGAGGAACTTGAAGCGACCCTTGAAGGGCTCGTCCTTGAAGAAGGTCTCCCCCTCCTTGAGCGGCGCCGTCAGGTCCACGCGGTTCTTCTCGCCGGTCTCGAGGTCCTGGATCTTCGGGATCCACTGGCCGTTCATGTCGAGCCCGTACTCGAGGAACCAGCCTTTCGACTCGTCCCCGATGTAGGCCAGCTTGGTGGCCAGTTCCGGATGGCTGCTGCGGTCGTTGGGGAGCGTCTCAGCCTCGAATTCCTCGAGGTTGCTGAAGCCGTCGCTGTCGGCGTCGCGCTGGGGCGAGTCGGCGAAGTTCGGGGACACGTCGTACTTCAGCCACCACTGGTTCGGAATCGGCGGATGGACGTCGTCGCTCTGCAGCAGGTCGACCGGTTCGTTCTGGTTCTCGCGAGGCGCGAAAAGCGGCACGCCGACGAACAGATCGACGTCGCGCTGACCCGACTCGAGCCGGTTGGATTCGACCTGACCGGCGGCCAGCGAGCGGTCGCTCTGGAGCGAATTGATGGTACCGGGCACCTTCTCGGCGCCGGGGACCTCGACATCGCTCACCCCGGGATTCGGGGCGGCCTTGTTGAAATCCTCATCCGCCTTGCCGAGTTGCAGGAAGCCGAGGGCACCGAGGCCAGCACCGGCCAACAGGCCCACGCCGAGCAGGATTTTTTCGATGTTCTTGGGTGCTTTGGACATGGCGGGAAATCAGGGAAGTTCGCGGGGTTCGAGGAACTGGAGGACGTCGATGCGCAGGAAGACCTGGACGTCCTCGGTGCCGAGCACCTGCTTGAGGTCCTCGCTGCTGTCGCCGCTGTCCTCGGGTTCCGGGGCCGGCTCGGGAGCCGTCTCCTCTTCCTCGGCCGAGTCGTCCGCCGGCTCTTCGGCGGCATCGTCACCACCTTCATCATCGGCGTCGTCATCCTCCGGAAAGACGAACCCGCCGGCGCCAAAGGGATCGTCCGCCCCCCCGCCGGCCGGCGTCGCGGGCTCGGCCGACTGGAAGCGGGCGTCCTTGGCGTTGGGCGCGGTGTCCCGCTCGTTCCGCACGCGCATCGTACGGACGGCGTAGTAGTACTTGTCGGAGTCATCGAGCGACGAGAGGAACTTCCGCAGCGAGGACTCGGGACCGGTGAAGGAGATTTCCAGCGGGTGCGCGACGATGGCCGCGTCCTCCGGCATCTCGGGCATCCCGGGCCAGTAGACGTTGTTCAGCTTGGTCGGTCCCGCCTGGGCGAGGTTGACCAGCAGTTCCTCGAAGGCGCCCAGTTCGAAGTTGAGCACCCCGGTGTTCTTCTTGAGCGGCGGCGCGTCGGAGAACTTGCCGTGACCCAGGAAGAAGGCATCCGGCACCTCGGCGTTGGCCTTCTCGAACTCGGCGAGGACCCGCTTGCGGGCGGCGATCAGCGCATCGGTGTAGGCGCTCGGCTCGATGTTCTCGAGCGTCGGCTGACGGCGGGAATCGAAGGCGGACTGAAGCTTGGAGACCGCCTCGCCATACTCCTCCACGGCCTTCTTCTTGGCCCGGAGATTCTCGTCGGTGGGCTTGATCGGCCGGCGCATCACGCTGTCGATCTTGCTCTTGGCGGAGTCGTAGTCCTCCTTGGCGGCTTCATACTTGCCGCCGCTCTTCATGCTCCAGAAGACCAGCCCGCCGGTGACCACGACGGTCACCACTCCGAGCAGGATGGGAAACTTGTTGTCCTGAAAACTCATCGGTTTGACGAAAGGGCTTTATTGGTAAGGGACGGGCTCGCTGAGCGGGAGGATCAGCTCGAAGGCGGCGGCATACTCGCCCTCCGCCGGCGCGGCGTCGTTCTTGGGAACGAGCTGGCTGTTCTCGAGGGCGACTTCCTTGCCGTCGCGCTCGAGCGAGAACTTGAAGTGGCTCCCTCCCTCCTTGGCATTCTCCTTGAGCTTCGCCAGCAGGTCATAGACGACGTTCTGGCCCCGGGTGTTGCTCTTGCTGTTCAGCCAGAAACCCTTGAGGCGCACGGCATTCACGGGAGCCGCCACCTTGCGGTCGGGATCCCGGCGGCCCTGCCCCTTGATCGTGATGGTCACGTCCTCGAGACCCTCGTTGCCGTAGGTCTGACGGGCGAAGTCGCGCTTCACCACCGACTTGGCGGTCTCGAGCGGCTTCTCGGCGAACGGATCGTAGGCCGCCACCGGATCCATGTCGGTGATCCAGACGAACTCGCTGGCGAAGGCGTTGGCCAGCTCGGAGTAGGCATCGAGCCAGAACACCCGGCCCCGCTCGGCATCGATGTAGATGGACGCGACCTCCTTGAGCTTCTCCTCCTTCTTGAGCTGGCTCTCGATCCCCTGGGCAGGACCTCCGAGCTTGTCGGCCTGTCCCTTGAGGGCATCGGCCTGCTCGCGGGCCGTGTTGGCGGCCTGCCACTTGAAGACCCCCCCGGCCAGCGCCCCGAGCATCAGCAGCGCCGCGCCGGCGAGCAGGAACGGCTTGCGCTTCTCGGCGGCACGCGCCTCGCCGACCTTGGCCGGCACGAGGTCGATGTTCAACTTCGAGCGACCGCTGCCGCGGAGCCCGAGGCCGACGAGTTCACCCATGGTGTGGGCTTCCTTCGAAAGGCGGTCGGTATCGACGCCCGAGCCGACGCTGATCGCCGGCAGCGGGTTGAAGTACTCGACGGGCAGCCTCAGCTTCTCCTCGAAGAACTCCTTGGCGTAGGGCAGATTGGCTCCACCGCCGGCGAGGAAGACCTTCTTCGGGGCGCTGCCCCCGTGCTGGCTGCGGTAGTAATTGGTCGTGCGCGGGATCTCCGTCGCCAGGCGGGTCATCGCGTTGCGGATGCACATCGCGAGCGCGGCGGTCGCTTCGTCGAGCTGCTCGGTGTGACCGCCCCCCAGGGCCACCAGGCCGTTCTGGGTCTTGTGGACTTCCGCTTCCGAGAACGGAACGTCGAACTCCTTGGCGATCGCGGTGGTCACCGCAGCCCCGCCAACGTTCGCACTGCGGGTGAAAAAGCGGTTTCCCTCGATGTAGAGAAGGTCGCTGGTCTTGGCGCCGACATCGATGAGCAGGACCGGCTCCGCCTCGTCCGGATAGGCCGCCCGGAACGCGTTGTAGAGGGCCATCGGCGCCACATCGACCTCGGCGGTGCCGAGTCCGGTTTCGTTGACGCTGTCGTTCACCTCCTCCAGGGCGTCGCCCTTGATGGCGACGATCACGACCTCCTTTTCGCCACCGGCCTCGAGGATCTCGTAGTCCCACACGACCTCCTCCAGCGGGAAGGGAACGTGCTGCTGGGCCTCGAAGGTGACGAGCTGCTCGATGTTGTCGTCGTCGAGCGGCGGAAGCTTGACGAAGCGGATGAACACCGACTGGCCGGAGATCGCGTAGCGGACCTTGCCCTTGACGCCGATGCGCCCGACCAGCTCGGAGATCGCCGAGCGGATCTGCATGACGCGCGCCGCGTCGGTCGCCGGATCCGCGAGAATTTTCTCGTCGTCGTAGGCTTTCAGCACGAGGGCGCCGGACTTCGACGAATCGAAGACGGCCGCCGCCACCCGCTGGGTTCCGATGTTGAGGGTGATGGTGGACGATTGATCAGCCATGAGAAATGGGTCTGGAAAGGAAGGACGCCGGGAGCGGAGAGGGCGGAAAGGAACTCAGCGCTGCTCCTCGATCTCGGCGTAGCGGTCCCACCAGTAGATCTTGAAGGGAGTCTCCGACTTGTTGAGGAGCGGGAACCGGTCGCCACGGGCCAGGTTCGGCGAGTTCCACCACCCGGCCTTCATCTTCGAGGTCTCCTCGGCAACCTTGACCCCGTTGATCAGGATCTCGAGTCCGACCACTTCGACGGCGGTCTTCGCCGCGCGGTCCTTGCCGGTCAGCCGCTTGAGGGTGTTCGGAGACAGGTAGACCGAACTGTAGAATTCCTCGTCCACCGGCACGTTGATGTGGGTGACGTCCTTGGTCAGCAGCACGGTGCGCTTGGACACCTTGTCCTCCACCGCCACGTACCACTTGACCAGCACGCGATCGAGGAAGCCGACCTCCTTCTGCTCGCGGGTCTGCGGCGGGATGGTGATCCCGGCTTCGACCTCGAGCCAGTCCTTCGGCTTGAAGCTCTTGTTCTTGGTACCGGGCAGGTCGGGAGACGGGAGATTGTCGAACTCGACACTGCTCACCGTCGCCTTTTCCTGCGCCGAGAGCGTCGCGGGCGCGGTGACCATCATCAGCGCGCCGAGGGCGAAGGCGGCGCTACGCGGGAAAAGTTGGATCGTTTTCATACGGGTTTTGGTTTCAGGAGAACTAGAAGTCCGCCCCTGCCATTGACCAGAGAAAAGCTCGTAATCGTCACAAAAACTGCCGCCCGTATTTACAAAGAAATCGCCCTGCACGGACGCTGCGATTGACACATCGCGCGCACCCCGCTTTCGCTCCGGCGATGGCGCATCCGTTTCTCGATCCAAAACAGCCCCGGATCGTCGGCAGCATCGGCGACGCCGGAGTGCTGTCATCGGTGGAGGAGGACGAGGTCCGCCGCTCCTGCGACCTGGTCGAGATCCGGCTCGATCTGCTCGATGAGGCGACCCTCGAGGCGCGTCCGTGGCGCCGGCTCGGGGAGGTCCCCCTGCTCTTCACGGCCCGCTGCGAAAGCGAAGGCGGCCGCAGGGGCCTCGACACCGAGGAACGCAGCCGCCGCCTGCGGCTCGCCCTCGACGATGCGGCCATCGTCGACATCGAACTCGCCTCGGCGGCCGCGATGCAAACGCTCGTCGACGAGCTCGCCGAGCGGGACATTCCCTGGCTCGCGTCGTTTCACGACTTCCACGGGGTCCCGGCGGTGGCCGAGCTCGAGGCCCGGCTCAAGGCGGCGCGCCACGTCGGCGCCGCCGGCTTCAAGGCGGCCGTCGAACTCGACTGGCGCCCCGAACAGATCGGCCCGCTCGGCCTGTTCCTGACCAGCCACGACGAGTTCCCGGTGTCGCTCATGGGCATGGGGCCCCTCGCCCCCGTTTCCCGACTCCTCTTCGCGCAGCTCGGTTCGGTGCTCAACTACGGCTACCTCGGAGACACGCCGACGGCCCCCGGACAGTGGAGCGCCCGCCAGTTGAAGGAGGCGGTCGAGTCGCTGGAGAAGGAACACCGACCCTAGCCCGGAAATTTCATGAAGGCGAGACCGTTGCCGGTGTTGGGCTCTGTCCGCCGGATCGAGGGTAATTGAGTCGGTGAGCGTGGCTTTGAGGCCGAGATCGGGCCTGTCAGGACACACTTCGGGACACTCCCGCCGTTGTTTAGGGTGCCGGGGACAGCACCATTATTGCCTCAACCGCTTCGCAACCGTTCATGGGCCAGGGCGAAGACCTCGCGCCACGGCCAGGCACCGGAGAGATGCACCCGCACCCGCCGGGTGTTGCGGGTGATCACCGCGCCGATCTTCAGCAGGCCCGCCCGCAAGGTCGTGGCCTGTTTGCGGGCCCAGT
>JAUIJD010000016.1 GCA_030431475.1 Verrucomicrobiia bacterium
ATTTGAAATCCAGTTCTCCTTCACCCAACGGGTGAACCAGTGATTGGCTCGCTCTCCCATTCAAACGCCGCAAACATAGGCACTTGCGCCTACCATCCTCAATCCCAACTGCGGATTAGAGGATCAACCCACCGTCGCCATCAGGTGGAACAGCCCGGCAAAGGCCACGAGTTGCAGGCCGGCCATCGCGAGCAGCCGGTTCATGGCCGCCCCCTCGTCCATCGAAAGCGCTCCCCACGAGATCCTCAGGCCGAGGGTCCAAAGGGGCAGCGTGGCGAGGAACAGCCACGGCCAGCCAAGGAACACCCACACGATCCCCAGCAGGGCGGCGAGCTTGACCTCCCCCCAGATCATCAGGCGGGCGGCCTTCGGCCCCCATCGCACCGCCAAGGTCCGCTTGCCCGTCCCGGCATCCTCCACCCGGTCCCGCAGGTTGTTGATCGAGATCAGCACCGCCGACAGCAGCCCGACCTGGGCCCCGAGCAGGAGCGACTCGATCCGCCACTCGAGCGTCTGGACATAGACGGTGCCGGCCACCGCGACGAATCCAAAGAACACCAGCACGAACAGCTCACCCAGCCCGCGGTAGGCCAACGGCCACGGACCGCCCGTGTAGCCGTAGGCGAGGAACAGCGACGGCAGACCGATGGCGATCACCGGCCACCCCGCCGCAAGATACAACAGCACCCCGCAGACCGTCGCCAGTCCGAGAAACACGGCACCCCAGGCCATCACCGTGCCCGGACTCATCAGCCCGCTCGCCGTCACCCGCGTCGGACCGGTGCGATGCTCCGTATCGGCGCCCTTCCAGTGATCGATCGCGTCGTTGAAGAAGTTCGTCGCGATCTGGATCGCCAGCGCGCCCCCAAGCGTCGCGAAGGCCAACCCCGCATTCCAAGTCCCCTCCATCCTCCAGACGAGGACCGTCCCCGCCCATACCGGCACCACCGCGGCGGGCAGCGTTTTCGGGCGGGTGGCGAGCAGAATCGGTCGAAGCACGCCGCAACAAGCACCGCAACCCGGCATCAGGCCAAGAAAAAGCCGCTCCGGTGCGAACACCGGAGCGGCGGGTCATTTCAGCAATCGAAACCGTCTCAGAACTCCTTGCCGACCTTCAGGCCCACGTAGTGACCTTCGGCGTCGTCGGCGAAACGGCCCTCGTAGTCGAGCACCACATTCCAGCCGCTCGAACCGTAGTAGCCGGCTCCGGCGCCGACGAGGAACACGTCCTCGACATTGGCGGCCAGCGGAAGGCCGAAGACGGTCGAGTTGCCGTCTTCAAACTCGTGCTCCCACGCGAGGCGGAATTGCGGGGCAATCACCCCGCCACCCACCGGAATCGGCGTGGTGACCTGGTATCCCAGCGTCGAAACCTTCGACTCGAAGTCCTGCGAGGGGACGATGGCACCCCCGGGACCGAACTCGGTGTAGCCGTCGATCGAACCGTCCGTGTAGCGGAAACCCGCATAGGGACCGTGAACGAAGCTGCCGCTCCCGTAGGTCAGGCCGATGTTGAAGTCGAGCGTGTGCGCGTCGCCATCCGGCGAACCGGTGATCGGACCGGCGAAACCGAAGCGGGTCGTGTCGTAGGACTGGTCGCTGTAGGCATACAACAGGTCGGCCCACAGGTCGGCGCCTCCGAGCACATCCTCGCCATAGTAGGAGACGTAGGGCATGATCGACAGGGTATCGACGTCGGTGTCCGAGATCTTGAACCCGAACAGCGAGGTCTCGACGTCCGAGTTGGCCCCGGAAACCGCCAGACCGATGCTCCAGTCCGATCCGAGGCAGCGTTCGACGCCGACGTGGCCGCCAAAGACGTCGATCTCGGTTTCCGCACGGACGATGACCGGAACCGGAGGCGGCACGAAGGTCGACTGCGGCGGCCGCTGGGGCACGAAGATGCCGAACTGCCGGTCGTATTCCTCGGTGTAGTAGTAGACGCCGCCATAGACCTCCCAGCAGGAGGGCACCGTCGTGACGATCGGATCCTTGGGCATGCCGCCCTTCGCCATGCCGCCCTTGGCACTTGGCGCGGGCGCCGGCGTGGTGAGCGTCTTGGTGTGGCGGCCGATGCCGGCCCGCTTGCGGAACAGGCGGCTCCCGACGTCACGGGTCGTGGTGCGGGTGCTCGTCAGACCCGCGTCCCGGTGACCCTGGGTGGTCAGCAGCAGCGGATCCTCGATGATCTCCTTCTGATACGCTTCGGAGCCCATGACGGGCGCCGCCAGCGCAGCAGCGATGAGTCCGGCCCAAACCGGCGTGCGTGTGTGTGAGGTGGTTCTCATGGTTCGTGGATGGGTTGTTTCCCGGATCCGAACCTATCAATGCCCCCCACCCCGAAACAAGCCGAATCATCAACCATCATTGACTATCAATAAAAAGCGCCGGGCGGGAACTGGTCCCGGCCCGGCGCCTTGTTGTTGGGGGAGGGGTTGGCGATCAGAATTCCACCCCGGCCTTCATGCCGACGTAGTGGGACTGCGATTCGCTGCCCAGGCGGGCCTCGTAGTCGAGGCTGATGTTCCAGCCGCAATTGACGTAGTAGCCGATGCCGGTTCCCAGCACCGCAAGGTCCTCGTCGAGCGTGGCCGACGGGAAACCGAGGACGGTGGGTTGATCGGCTTCAAACTCGTGCTCCCAGGCCGCGCTGAAGCGGGGGACGAGCTTGCCGCTCGAAAGCTCCATCACGTAGGCGACGTGATACCCGAGCTGCGTGGCGAGCGATTCGAAGTCGGACTCCGGGAAGAACGCGGCACCCGGGCCGGTCTCGGTGTAGGACTCGATGGTGCCGTCGAGCCAGCGGACCTGGGCGAACGGACCGTGAACAAGACTGCCGGACTTCATGTTCAAGCCGGTGTTGAACTCGAGGCCGTGGAAGTCGCCGTCGGTGTTGCCCACCGCACCGAACGGAAGGCGCACGGTGTCATACTCGGTCATCCCGTAGGCGTAGAGCAGGTCGGCGTAGAAGGCCATCATCGGGCTCACCTCCTGATAGTAGGAGATGTAGGGCATCAACGACAGGGTGTCGATGTCGGTGTTGCCGACCAGGCTCATCTCGACATCCGAGCGAGCCGCGCCGACCGCAAAGCCGATCGTCCAGTTGTCGTTGATGTCGTAGTCGATGCCGACGGTGCCCCCGAAGGTGTCGATCGAGGTGTCGGGGCGCAGCAGGATGCGGCGATTCGCGCCGGGAATTGCGAGCGGGGCGAACTGCTGATCAAGGTCCTCGGTGTTGTAGTAGACCTGACCCCAGACTTCCCACGGGCAGCGCTCCACGGTGACGATCGGCTCTTTGGCCATGCCCCCCTTCGCCATGCCTCCCTTGGCACTGTAGGGCGCGGGGGTCACGGTTTCCGTTCCGGTCGAGCGGACGCCCGAGCGCAGGCGGGCCAGACGGCCGCCGACGTTGCTGGTCACCGTGCGGGCGGAGGAGATCGACACCGTGCGAAGGGTCGAGCTCACGAGATAGTCACCTTCCTCCGAGATTGGAACGCGTCCGAGGATCTCCGCTTCGAGTTTCGCGATCACCGCATCCTCGAAGTCCTCGAAGGAGTCGGCCGGGAAAGTGAACGAGTTGCTGCCTCCTTGGATGTAGTCCTCGTAATACTCGTCGAGGGTGGCGATGTCGTTGAGGATCGGGAGTCCGTTGATGGAATCAACTCCCGCCGCCAAGGCGGCGTCGCGGGCTGCCGCATCGAGACTGGAACTACCGGTGCCGTCCCCGGACACGTCGATCACGAGGCGGGTGCCGTCGTAGATGTTGTTGGTCAACTCGCTGGTCGCGAGGTTGATGCCGGTGTGGGGGCTGGTGCCACCGCCACCGGGGCGGCTGAGGGCATCGATGGAATCGGCGAAGGCGTCGGCGTCGGTGCCGTTGGTCAGCAGGGTCCAACCGAGCCCGACGAAGGCCGAGTTGTCGAAGAAGATCAGGTTGACGGCAATCGACGAATTCGGACCGGACTGGATCGCGGAGTGGATCGATGGGTTCCGGAAGGCCGATGAGTACCCCTGCATTTGCAGAAGATACTCACTGCTGTCGACGCTTCCGGAGACGTCCGTCACGAGCGAGAGCTCGAGGTCGGTGAGGATCGGCGACTGGGCCGACAGGGCACTGGATACGATCAGCGCGGCCGGCAACGCGGCAAGCGTGAGCGATCGCCGTGTGTAGCGAGGCTTGGTATTCATGGTTCTGGGGAGTTGCGAGTTGGCAAAAGCCTACCCGGATTGTTATCAGTAAACTCCTCAAACCCCTGGTGATGCAAGGAGATTGTGGTTAGGGATTTTTAACCAAATAGGGCTTCCGCAGCCGTTACGGCACCCGCGGGAACTTCGAGAAGTCCGGCTTCCGTTTCTCGATGAAGGCGTTCTTCCCCTCCTTCGCCTCCTCGCTCATGTAATAGAGCAGCGTCGCGTTGCCCGCGAGATCCAGGAGGCCCATCTGGCCGTCGCAGTCGGCGTTCATGCAGGCCTTCAGGCAGCGCAGGGCCATCGGCGAGTGCGCCAGCATCTCGCGGCACCATTGCAGGGTCTCTTCCTCGAGCTTTTCCAGCGGCACCACGGTGTTCACCAGGCCCATCTCAAGCGCCTGTTGCGCGTCGTACTGACGACACAGGTACCAGATCTCCCTCGCCTTCTTCTGGCCGACGATGCGCGCCAGGTAGCTGGAGCCGAGCCCCCCGTCGAAGCTGCCGACTTTCGGCCCGGTCTGCCCGAAGCGGGCATTCTCGGCGGCGATGGTCAGGTCGCAGACCACGTGCAGCACGTGGCCGCCGCCGATCGCGTAGCCGGCGACCATCGCCACGACCGGCTTCGGCATCTGGCGGATCTTCTTCTGCACGTCGAGGATGTTCAGGCGCGGCACGCCGTCGTCACCGACGTAGCCCGCATGACCCCGCACTTTCTGGTCGCCGCCCGAGCAGAAGGCCTTCTCGCCCTCGCCGGTCAGGATCACCACGCCGACCTGCGGATCCTCGTGCGCCAGTTCGAGCGCGATGAGCATCTCCTTCACCGTTTGCGGACGGAAGGCGTTGCGCACCTCCGGACGGTTGATGGTGATCTTGGCGATCTGCCCCTCATCCGTCGTCTCGTAACGGATGTCTTCGAATTCGCGAGCGGTGGTCCACATGGCGCGCGCAGTCTGTCTCAGGAAACGGCCCGCTCAAGGAATTCTCCCACCTTCGCCGGAAACGCCGCACTTTCCCACGGCACCCGGTGCCCCGCGCCCGGCGCGATCCAGGATCGCTGCTCCGGCTCGGGGCAGGCCGTGGTGGCGGCGGCCCGCCGACACGCCTCCTCGATCAGCCCCCGAAACTTCCCATCCCGCTCCCCCGCCACCCACAGCAGCGGACAAGCAATCTCTTCCAGCCTCCCCCACAGCGGCTCCTGCGCCCCCAGCGACCAATCCACGAAGCTCCGCGCCACCGACCGCCTCCGCCCTTCCAGCTTCGCCCGATCCGCCATCTCCAATCCGCAATCCGCAATCCGCGATCCGCCATCCTTCAGCACCGGCTGCCCCTCCCATTCCCCCAGGAAACTCTGCCACTCTCCCTTCAGCGCCCGCGCCGCCCACTCGGCGTCCTTTTCCCGCCGCGCCACCCGCTCATCTCGCGACTCCAGACCCGGATGCGCGGAGACCATCACCGCCGCATCCCAGGGGTGGCTGCGGCGGCTCGCCGCAGGCCGTCGTGGCGGCGACCCGCCGCCTGCCTCCCCGAGCAGGGCGTGCAACCCCAGCCGACCGCCCATCGAGTACCCGAGCAGCACCTTTCTCCCGGAAACCGCCGCCGCTTCTTCATTCAGCGCCTTTCCGAAGGCCGCCATCCCCATCGGACAGCAATCCAGGAAGCGCCACAGGTCCACCCGCTTCACCGCCCATCCCGGCACGGAAAACCCGCGCCAGTCCTCGGCCATCCCCACCGCCCCGTGCAGGCACCAGATCGTCCCCTTCATCGCCGCGCCACCATCCGGCACCGCCCTGCATGGCGCAAGCCACCGCTCAAAACACGCAAGCACCCGTTAGCGGAGGCCCGGCCATCCGACGATGCTCCGCGCCCCGATGAAGACCATTCCTCTGATCGCCGCCCTCTCGCTGCCCGCGCTCGCCGGCAGTCCGCCCGATGCCGACCGCGAAGCCATCCTGGCGATGGCCGGCAGCCACCACATCCACTTCAAGTTCCGCGAGACCGCCATCATCCCGGCGGACTACCCGGAAAGCTCGAAGCCCTACGACGAGAACGCCACCGAGATCGTCAAGGTCGTCGAGAATACCCCGGAGCGCATCACCCTCCAGCACCTGCTCGTCGTCCGGCCCGAGGACAAGCAGCCGATGGTGATCAAGCACTGGGCCCAGATCTGGACCTGGGAGGACACCGAGATCCTCGACTACTGCGGCGAGGACGGCATGCACGAGTGGCGCCGCACCGAGCTCACCCCCGAGCAGGCCGCCGGCACCTGGAGCCAGCTCGTCACCCAGACCGACGACACCCCGCGCTACGAGAGCCACGGGAAATGGGTTCACGAACACGGCGAAAGCTCGTGGCAGAGCGCCCCGACCCGCCGCCCGCTGCCGCGCCGCGAGTACACCAAGCGCGACGACTACGACTACATGCTGGCGACCAACCGCCACACCCTCACCGCCGACGGCTGGATCCACTTCCAGGACAACCGCAAGGTCATCGACCGCGAGGATGAACCGGCCCGCGTGATCGCCCACGAGGTCGGCCTCAACACCTACACCCGCACCGAGTCGGAGCTCGCCCCCCTCGCCCTGGAGTGGTGGGACCAGCACGGCGAGTTCTGGAACGGCGTCCGCAACTTCTGGCACGACGCCGGCGAGTCCGCTCCCGCCCTTTTCAGCTACTCCACCTACAAGGACGGCCAATCGCTCAGCAAGCTGATCGGCCACCTCGAGGAAGAGCACGCCGCCCGCCCGGTCGTCACCGAGGCCCTCACGCCCTACGTCGTCTCGAAATAGGCCACGTCCCCTGATGGAGCGCCGGGTTTGCCGAAAGGCACCCCGACAGAGTCGGAGGCACCCGGCTGGAGCCCGAGCGCCTGTTCTCAGGCCCCGCTCCCGTGCTCGCCTTTCCCCAATCCACCCTTCCCATCTCTATGAAAACCACCACCTGCCTCCTCGCCCTCGCGGCGACCACCACCGCCAACGCCGCCCTATCCATCAGCCTCTCCGGCAACGTCGAGTCGGCCGGCTGGCACGAACTCGGCATCGGCTACGCCGGAAACACCTGGGCCGCCGACGGCTACCCGACCTCCTACCCGGGTGCCGCCCCCTGGCCCGCCGCGGTCGCCCCCAATGTCTCCGGATCCACCGCGAGCGCCGAACTGATGAAGGAGTCCGGGAACGGCTACTTCTCGGGTTCGTCGATCTACGACGCGGGATCCCCCGGGACCTTCTCGGTGTCGGACGCCTCTCCGCTCGCGGGGCTCGAAACCATCGTCCTCCAGATCGATGCCGGCGCCACCCCCGGCGTCGCCCCGGTGCTCAGCTACAACGGCGGCAGCCAGGCCCTCGGGGCAGACTTCGCCACCACGGTCGATGGCGACTACATCGCCAACGGCTTCAGCGGCCCCTACCCCACGACCAACCACGTCTGGCAGTGGGACCTGAGCGGGGTGGTCGATCCGATCGCCAGCTATGAAATCACGTGGGGCAGCGTCGCCAGCAACCACCTCAGCCAGTACGAGGTCAACCTGACGACCGGAGACACTTTCACCCAGGTCATTCCCGAACCCTCGGCGCTGCTGCTGTCCTTCGGCGCGCTCGCCTTCGCCTTCCGTCGTCGTCGATGAAAACCGTCGCCTCCCTCCTCACCGCCGCCGCGGGATTCGCCGCGGCGGCCTCGACCCCCGTGGTCCTCAAGGAACCCGTCGAGGACCGCTGGATGTATCCGTCGAACAGCACCCCGGGCACCCGCGCCCAGGCCTCGACCTTCAGCGCCCTGCCCGACGCCGGCGGCATCGAGGACCGCTGGGGTTTCTTCCTCCTCGCCTTCGATACCACCGCCGCGGTTCCCGCCGGCCTTCCGCCCTCGGCCTACCGCATCCGCTCAATCTCGCTGCGCGCGACCACCGGCCAGGACCAGACCTTCGAATACGATCCGAGCGACGATCCCGCCGCCAGCTACGGCACTCCGACCCAACCCGCCACCGTCGGCGACACCGACACCGGCCGCCCGGTCGAGCTCCACGGCGCCGGCTTCCGCAACGGCTTCACGGCCGCCAGCTTCACCGAGACCTCCGCCTACGGCTTCCCCGACCGCAATGCCTACCCGCTCGGCTTCGACGCGTCCGGCTCGCCCCGGGATGTCAGTTGGAACGTCACCGACCAGTTCAAATCCCACCCCTGGGCGATCGGCACCACCGGGGACGCCGAACCCGGCGACCCGGTCGGCCTCGAGTCCGAGTTCCGTTTCGAGATTGACCCCTCCCTGCCGGGCGTCGGCCACTACCTGCGCCAGTCCCTCGCCGCGGGAAAGCTCTGGCTCACGCTCTCATCCCTCCACCCCGCCATCCAGGAGGGCGGTGAACTGGCCTCGTGGATCACCCGCGACGATTCCATCCACATCCTCTTCGGCGACCTCGCCCCGCAACTCACGCTCGAGGTCGATCTCGACCTGCCGCTCACGCTCAACCCCACCCCCTCGGGAGTCTCGCTCAGCTGGCCGCAGTTCGGCGGATACACCTTCCAGTTGCAGGCCTCGACCGACCTCACCCCCGGAAACTGGCAGCCCCTGCACAGCGAGGCCGCCAGCGACGACACCCCCGGCGCCTTCCTCGACACCGACGGTCTCGATCGGCGCTTCTACCGCCTGAACATCCTGCCCACGCCATGAAAGCCTCCGGTTTCACCCTCGTCGAACTGATGGTGACGATCGCGATCGTCACCGTGCTCTCCGCCGTCGGCGCGCTGACCTTCACCTCGGTGCAGGAGAAGGCCGAGATGGCCACCGAGATCAACGGCGCGAAACAACTGATGAGCGCTTTCCACCAGTATGCCGCGGACCACCACGACCAGGTCCTTCCCGGCTACAAGTCCGACCCCGAAGCCGTCAACCTCGACGGCAAGCCGCTGCACTTCCCGCAGGATGCCCGCTATCCGTGGCGCCTCGCCCCCTACGCCCCGAAGATGGAGGGCGTCTTCGTTTACAACGGCAACGAGCGGATGATCGAGGACGACAACCGCGACTACCTCGTCTCGGTCCACCCCAACCTCGGCGTGAACGCCGTCTTCGTCGGCGGCCACTACGGATCGGGCTCGCCCCTCCGGCCGTCGCCGCGCCTCGTCGAGGCGATCGGGAAATACTACGTTTCCCGTATGGCGGAGGTCCACAACGGCACGTCCCTCGTCGCCTTCGCCTCCGCCAGGCACTCCAGCGGCGAGGTCGGCAACTTCGAGGTCCGCCCGCCGAACCTGCTCGCTCCGGAATGGTCTTCGGCCCCCTTCGACCCCGACAGCCCCGCCTCCGACTTCGGCTTCGTCGACTTCCGCTGGAAGGGCAAGGCCGTCGCCGCGATGGTCGCCGGCAACGTCGAGGTCCTCTCCCCCGACGAGCTCCGCGACATGCGCCGCTGGTCGAACCAGGCCGCCCGCACCAACGACCCGGATTTCACCATCCAGCCACGCTGACGGGAGCGCCGATCAAGGAGCGCCGATTATGAAATCGGCAGCCCATGAGGTGCCTCCCGAAGCGCCGTCGGGACTCCGAGGCATCCGAGCGGGCGGCGAGGAAGCGGGTGAGCAGCCGATGCCGGTTTCATAACCGGCGCTCCACCCCGACGCCCCCGCAGTTCGCCCCTTTTTACTTTTTACTTTTTACTCCCCACTCGCCCGGCGACTTCCCCGTCTCCTCGCGGAAGGCCTTGGCGAAGTGACTCAGGCTGCGGTAGCCGACCTCCATCGCCACCTCGGTCACCGACGCCCCCTCTTCGAGCATGTCGCAGGCGGCGGAAACCCGGATCCGCCGCTGGTGCTCGCGCAGCGTCTTGCCCGTCCTCTGCTTCACCGTCCGGCTGAGGTGGGTCGGCGAGGCGCCACAGTCCTTTCCAAGTCGCTGGAGATCGATCGGCTCGGCCAGCCGCGAGGCGAGTTCGGAAAGCGCCCGCTCCACCGGATCGCCGCGGCCGACGCGGTGGCAGAACCCCGCCCCTCCGTCCGACCGGCCCGCACGGAAAAGCCGCACCGCCGCCCACTCGAGAATCCGCGCCTCGGCCCGCATCGAGATCCCCGGCGCATCGCCGGCCATGCTCATCAACCCCTCCGAAAGATCCCGCTCGGGGCCCGTCATCAGACCCGTAAAGGCCACCTTGCCCCCGCCCTTCAGCCACTCCGCGTAGCGCGGGTGCACGTGCTCCGCCGAGCCCCCCAGCCGCCGCGCCAGCCAGGCCCGGGAGATCACCACCACCTCCGCCTCGTGCTCGCCGGGCAGGCGGGTCCAGCGCCACTTCTCCTCCTCGTCCTCCCCGAAAATCGCATACATCCCCGGCCGCAGATACATCCGGTCCTCCGATCCCCAGATCACCCCCTCACCCGTCCGGTTCAGCCAGATCCACACCTCGCCCGACACCTTGGTCTGCCAGGTCGAGCCGGCCCGCACCGCGCGACCTCCCAGCCGCCAGCACGCCAACCCTCCCAAATCCAGCCATCGCTCCAGTCGCATCGACGCCGGCTCCTTTCCACAGTTCGCCCCCCTTGTAAATTTTATTGCGATTGAGTCGCAAGAAAGGTAATTCACCTCCGTGACGCCGAATCAGGTTCAGGAACTTCTCAAGACCGTGACGCCCTCCACCTCCGAGGGCGCGGATTTCCTCCTCGATCTGCGGGAGCTCCTTCTCTCCGACGGCCACGCCGGCAGGTGCGTCCGCTGTTTCTTCGGCCTGCTCGGCGACCTCCGCCAGCCCGGCGACCTGAAACCCCTTCGCCACTGGCTTGAGCGGCACCTCGAGGTCGAGGTCAGCGCCGGAGGCCGCGAGATCGACGTCCTCCCGGTCCGCCTCGACCAGGCCGCCGACCTCGAGAGCTTCTGCCACCGCGCGATCGACACCGTCCGCTTCGACCGTTCGTTCGAGGACCCGCGCATCGCGCTCCGGTTCCGCTACAAGGAGACCGCCGTCACCGCCTGAACCGCGAGCACTCCCCGATGGCGCCGGATCAGATTCCGCCTTCGCCACCCTCCACACACGCGGTCTCGACCCGAGCGAGCGCGACCACCGCGTCGGCTTCGATCTCACGCTTATTGAGACGGACTCTCAACGAGAAACCCTTTGAGATTCCGCAGCTCCCGGACTAACCGTGCTCGTTATTGAGACCAATTCATCCAACACGACCATGAGCACGACCACGACCACCAAAGCCTGCGCCGACTGCGCCCACTGGAAAGCCTCCGCATCGGGCGACGGCGAATGCCGCCGCCACGCGCCGCAATTGATCTCCTTCGAGGTCGATGACGACGTGAAGATCCAGTCGCGTTTCCCGACCACCGCCCAGGACGACTGGTGCGGCGACTTCGAGCAGAAGTAGGCGCCGACCTCGCAACGCATTCTCCCAGGCCCGGCCTCCTTCTCGGACGCCGGGCCTTTTCTTTGGGCGCGGGGGCCGGACTACTCGGTCTCCAGCACAAGGTCCTCCCCGCACTCGCACTTGCCGGGCTGGTCGGAAACGGACGTGCATTCACAGCCCGGATCGCAACTACAGACGTAGCGCTTCGCGATCGCGGAGTCGGTGCTCGCGCAGGAGGCGAGGGCGACGAAGGGAAGGATGAAGAACCACCTTTTCATGCTCTGTCTATCGCACGGATCGGGAGGGTGGCGCAAGACGAGAAGCTCCCGGTGCCGGGGCATCTCCATTTGGGAAATCCGAACCGCGAATGGACGCCAATGGACGCGAATGATGTTTTCAACACGCTGTTTTCGGACTTCAGAAATTCAGAATTCGCGTCCATTGGCGTCGATTCGCGGTTTCCAGCTCTGAAGTGTGGATGCCCTGCTCCCGATGCTCGATCACCCTCGGAACGACCCGATCATGTCCGCCGGATCGACCCATTCGTCGAACTGCTCCGCGGTGAGCAACCCGAGCGCCAACGCCGCCTCCTTGAGCAAGGTGTTCTCGGCGTGCGCCTTTTTCGCGATCTTCGCCGCGTTCTCGTAGCCGATGTGGCGGTTGAGCGCCGTGACCAGCATCAGCGAGTTGCGCAGGTGCTCGTCGATCCGCGCCTGGTTCGGCTCGATGCCCACCGCGCAATGGTCGTTGAAGGCCGCGCAGGCGTCGCCGAGCAGCCGAGCCGACTGCAGGAACGCATCGATCATCACCGGCTTGTAAACGTTCAGCTCGAAGTGGCCGTTGGAGCCGCCGATGGTCACCGTCATATCGTTTCCCATCACCCGCGCGCAGACCATGGTCAGCGCCTCGACCTGGGTCGGGTTCACCTTGCCGGGCATGATGGACGAGCCGGGTTCGTTGGCGGGAATGATCAGCTCGCCGATGCCCGAGCGGGGGCCGGAGGCGAGCAGGCGGATGTCGTTGGCGATCTTGTTGAGGCTCACCGCGAGCTGCTTGAGCGCACCGTGCGACTCGACGATCGCGTCGTGCGCCGCGAGCGACTCGAATTTGTTCGGCGCGGTGACGAAGGGGTGACCGGTGAGCCCGGCGATCTCCCCGGCGACGCTTTCGGCGTAGCCGTCCGGGGTGTTCAGCCCGGTGCCCACCGCGGTGCCGCCGAGCGCGAGTTCGGCGAGGTGCGGGAGCGTGTTCTCCAAGGCCCGCAGGCCGTGGTCGAGCTGCGCGACGTAGCCGGAGAATTCCTGCCCAAGCGTCAGCGGCGTGGCGTCCATCCAGTGGGTGCGGCCGATCTTCACGACCTCCCGCATCGCCTCGCCCTTCGACGCCAGCGTGTCGCGCAGCGCGCGAACCTTCGGAATCGTCTGCTCAACCAGCAGCGTGTAGGCGGCGATGTGCATCGCCGTCGGGAAGGTGTCGTTCGACGACTGCGACTTGTTGACGTCGTCGTTCGGATGAATGTCCGGCCTGCCTTCGCCGAGCTTGTTCCCCGCCAGCACGTGCGCACGGTTCGAAATAACCTCGTTCGAGTTCATGTTCGACTGCGTGCCCGATCCGGTCTGCCAGACGACCAGCGGGAACTGCTCGTCGAGCTCACCGGCGATGATCTCGTCGCAGACTTTCGCGATCAGGTCGGCCTTTTCCTTCGGCAGCACCCCGAGCCGCTCGTTGGTCCGCGCGGCGGCCTTCTTCAGGTAGCCGAAGGCGTGGATGATCTCGATCGGCATCGAGGCCGGCGGACCGATCGGAAAATTCAGGATCGAACGCTGGGTCTGGGCGCCCCAGTACTTGTCGGCCGGGACCTCCACGGCCCCCATCGTGTCGTTTTCGATGCGGAACATGACGACACCATAGCCATCACGGGCCGGCCCGCGAACGACCATTCGGGAAACCCCGGACAATTCCTTGCGGGCGCCCGCCCGCCGCCGCCAGACTTTGCCCCGTGAACGACCGCATTCTCGGCGCCACCGCCGCCGTTTCCGGAGCCCTCGCCGTGATCCTCGGCGCGCTCGCCGCCCACGCCCTGCACGATCGGCTGGAAGAGGCCGGCAACCTCGGCTCCTGGGAAACCGCCGCGCTCTACCACCTCACCCACTCCATCGCCGCCGTCGCGCTCACCCACGCCGGCTTCCGCAAGGTCGCCTGGACGATGCTCGCCGGCATCCTGCTCTTCTCCGGAAGCATCTACGTCCTCTGCCTCGTCGAGGGCGTCGCCTGGCTCGGTCCGGTCACCCCGGTCGGCGGCGTGCTCCTCATCGCCGGCTGGATCGCCCTGGCGGTGGCCTGGCTGCGGAAGCCGAGCCTCCCGCCCCCCCCCGGGGCCTGAAACCCGACACGCCTCTCTGAGCCTCCCTCCTCGGCAGCCGCCGCTCCGAGCGGACGCGCGGCCCGATTGCGACCGCAGCCGCCCCAGCAATGGAGCGGAGGGAGTCCTCAGGCGAGGGCAGCCTCACCAACACAGGTGTGCTGCGCCCCGATCCGTGGTCGAAACCGAGAATCCGGTTGCAATTTTTCCTCACTGAGGACACACCGCTCCTGCGACCGCGTCTCAATACCAATAGTCTATGATCCAGCATCCGCTTCTGCCCGCCCTTCGTTTCGGCGGCATCGTCCTCGCCCTGCCGCTTGTGCTCCACGCCGACGAGCCCATGGAAAACCTCGATCCCACGGTGGTGGACGCCGAGTCCGAGGAAATCGAGAGCCCGTCGGTCATCAGCTCCGACGAACTCGAGCAGATCCAGGCGACGAATCTGGCGGACATTTTCCGCAACCAGCCTGACGTGTCCGTCGGCGGCGGCCAGACCGGCGGCCAGAAGGTCTATGTCCGCGGTCTCGAGGACGCGCTGCTCAACGTCGATGTCGACGGCGCCGTGCAGACCGGCACCACCTTCCACCACCAGTCGAAATTCGGGGTCGAGCCCGACCTGCTCAAGGCGGTCGAGGTGCTTCCCGGCGTCGGCCGCGCGACCGACGGCCCCGGCGCGCTCGGCGGCACGCTGCGCTTCACCACCAAGGACGCCGCCGACCTGCTCGATCCCGGTGCCAACTTCGGCGGCTACGTCCGCAGCGGCTACTACACCAACACCAGCGGCTACAAGGAGAACCTCACGCTCTACGGAAAGCTCAACGACTGCATCAGCTACGTCGGCTCCTTTTCCTACACCAACCTCGACGACTACGAGGACGGCCGCGGCGCCACGCTCGACGAGACCTCGTCGATCCAGCGCAACGGCTTCCTCAAGCTCTCCGGTGACTTTCGCAACGGCCACACCTTCAGCCTGAGCTACGAGCACTTCGAGAACGGCGGTCCCTGGGGGCGCCGCGCCAACATCGCCGGCTCGATCCTCGGCCCGGCCCGCGAACCCGGCACGGTGATCGACCTCACCCGCGACACCATCATCGGCAAGTATGGCTTCGACGCGCCCGACAACGACTGGCTCGACCTCGATTTCACCGCCTACTACACGGAGAACACCTCCGACTTCGACTACGCCAGCCCGGCCTTCCCGGATGAGAACACCAAGATCCAGAGCCTCGGATTCGACCTGCGGAACACGGCGATCGTCGGCGACCACACCGTGGTGATCGGCGGCGACTACCGCACCGACGACTACAAGTCGGTCGGCTTCGCCAGCATCATCAACCCGAACCTCTATTCCGGCGTCGAGCAGGCCGACGTTTTCGGCTTCTACGTCCAGGACGACTGGCGGATCGTCGATCAGCTGCTACTGACTTTCGGGGCGCGCTTCGACCACTACGACTACACCGACCAGTTCGGCCAGAACTTCACCGACAGCGGCATCAGCCCCAACGCCACGCTGATCTACAGCCCCAACGACTGCCTGAGTTTCCACGCCGGCTACTCCGAGGCCTTCCGTGGCGTGCTTCCCGGCGAGGTATATCTGAACGGTTCGAGCTTCGCGCCCGGCGGGCCGCCCTCGACCCGCAACGCCCCCTTCGCCCAGCCCGAGGAGGCCGAGAACGTCGAGATCGGCGTCGACTACGACAACGGCGACTTCTTCGCCGGCGCCAAGCTGTTCCGCAGCAAGATCGACAACGTGATGCCCATCGTCGGCAATCCGCGCACGAATCTCGGTGACCTCGAAACCGACGGCTACGAGATCCTGCTCGGCTACCGCTGGAACGGCCTCACCGCCCGCGCCGCGGTGTCCGAGTCCGACCCGACGATCAATGGCACCGACATCAACAACATCCTCGGTGTCGCCGCGGCCTCCGGCCGTACCTGGGTCGCCTCGCTTGACTACGCGCTGCCCACCTACGGCGTGAACTTCGGCTACGACGTCCGCTACGTCGAACAGCTCAAGAACAACGTCATCCTCAAGCAGTCCTATGTCGTCCACGGCCTCTACGCCAACTGGACGCCGACCTTCGCCGAGGACCTGACCTTGAGCCTCGCCGTGCACAACCTCTTCGACAAGGCCTACCTCGACCAGGGCACGCTCTACAACGGCTTCGGTTACCTGGAGCCCGGCCGCGACATCCGCCTCTCGGCCACCTACCGCTTCTGATCCTTCTGCTGTGCATCGCCCCGTGCGGTCTCTAGGCCGCGCGGGGTTTTCCGCGTTTCACGATGACCGCCTCGTCCGACAAGACCGACCGCCCCGCGCGCAAGCGCCGGAAGGCGTTCTGGACGAAGCAGTTCTACGCCTGGCACTGGATCAGCAGCGCCATCAGCCTCGCCGGGATCCTGCTCTTCGCGGTCACCGGCATCACCCTCAACCACGCCGCCGACATCCCGGCGAAGCCGAAGATCGCCAGCCGCACGCTCGTCATCCCTGGCGAGATCGCGGAAACCATCGCCGCCCTGGAGGGCGAACCGGACCGGGAAGCCCCGCTGCCCGAGCCGCTGGCGAAGTGGCTCGGCAAGGAGCTCCGCACCCCGCTCAAGGGGAAGACCGCCGAGTGGACCAAGTACGAGATCTACCTGAGTTTACCGCGCCCCGGCGGCGACGCCTGGCTGGCGATCGATCGTGAGACGCTCGAAGTCAGCTACGAGCTCACCACCCGCGGCGCTATTTCCTACCTCAACGACCTCCACAAGGGCCGCCACACCGGCACGGTCTGGGCCTGGTTCATCGACATCTTCTCCGTCGCCACCGTCGTCTTCTCGCTGACCGGTCTCGTCCTCCTCTGGGTCCACGCCAAACGCCGACCCTCGACCTGGCCGATCGTCGCCGCCGGCATCCTGCTTCCCGTCATCCTCATCATCTTCTTCATCCACTGACCCTCATGAAACGCCTCGCCCTGCTCCTTCCCGCCGCCGCCGGCGCCGCCGATGTCGAACTCTCCATCGAAATCCCGCGCCTCGAAGTGGCCGAGTACCACCGCCCCTACGTCGCCGCCTGGATCGAGAAGCCCGACCGCTCCGTGGCGATCGACCTCGCCGTCTGGTACGACGTCAAGATGAAGGACGACGAGGGCGAGACCTGGCTCAAGGACCTGCGCCAGTGGTGGCGCAAGTCGGGCCGCGCCAAAGACCTGCCCATCGACGGCCTGAGCAGCCCGACCCGCCCGGTCGGCAAGCATCCGGTGAAAGCCCCCAAACTCGATCTGCCGCCGCTTTCCGAGGGCGAGTACACGCTCGTCGTCGAGGCCTCGCGCGAGGTCGGCGGCCGCGAAATGCTGCGCATTCCCTTCGCCTGGGACGGCAAGACCGCCGTCCGCTCGAAGACCTCCGGCGAGACCGAACTCGGCGAGGTCACCCTGTCCGTCACCCATACCCAAGAGTCCTGACCATGAAACGCCTGATCCTCACCGCCGCCCTCGCCGGCTTCGCCATCCAGCCCGTCCTCGCCCACCGCTTTTGGATCATCCCGTCCACCAGCGTGCTCTCGGGAGAAAAGCCGTGGGTCTGCTTCGACGCCGCCGTCTCGAACGACCTCTTTTTCCCCAACCACTTCGCGCCCGCGGTCGAGGACTTCACCGTCACCGGCCCCGAAGGCGGCACCGCCGAGAAGCACAACGGCTGCGTCGGCAAGTACCGCACGACCTTCGACGTGCAGCTTGAAAAGACCGGCACCTACCGCGTCGCCACCGTCCGCTCGCTGCTCTTCGCCCGTTGGCAGGAGGACGGCGAAACGCAGAGCTGGCGCGGCAGCCACGAGCGGGTCGACGAGGTGAAGGACAAGCCGGACGTGCAACTCATGGACTCGCGCTCACGGGTCGAGTGCTTCGTGACCTCCGGCGAACCGACCACGCCGAAGCCGTCCGGCGAAGGCCTTGAGTTGGTCTTCGGCTCGACCCACCCGAACGACCTCTACGCCGGGGAAACCGCCACCTTCACCCTGCACAACGGCGGCAAGCCGGCCGCCGGCGTGGAAATCACGGTGATCAAGGGCAACGACCGCTTCCGCAACGAAGACGGCGAGATCACCGTCACCACCGCGGAGGACGGCACCTTCTCCTTCGAGTGGCCGGAGGCCGGCCGCTACTGGCTCTACGCCGCGGTCGAAGGCAAAGGACCCGAAGTCGCCGGCATGCCGACCAAGGGCCGCTCGGTCTACACCGCGACCTTCGAGGTTCTGCCCCAGTGACCCGCGAGGTTCTCATCCCGTCCCGCGTCGCGCCTTCCGCGCTGCGCGGAGCGTCGTCCGGCCTCGCGGTCCGCACCGCGACGGGCGAATCGATGGGAACGACCTGGAAGCTTCGCTACCAGCTTCCGCGTGACGGCGATCCGGGCACGATCCGGTTGCTCGTCGAGAACGCCCTCGCCCTCGTCGTCGGCCAGATGAGCCACTGGGACGAGAACTCGGAGTTGTCCCGCTTCAACCGGGCCGCCGCCGGGAGCTGGCACGAGCTTTCTCCCGAGTTCTTCGAGGTGCTCGACCGCGCCGTCGCGATCGCCCGCGACTCCGGCGGGGCCTGCGACCCGACGCTTGGAAGGCTCGTCGACCTCCACGGCTTCGGACCGGTGGAAGCCGACTCCCTTCCCCACCCCGCGGACCTCGACGAAGCGCGAAGCCGGTCGGGCTGGACCCGGCTCCGTCTTGACCTCGACCACGCCCTCCAGCCCGGCGGCTGCCAACTCGACCTCTCCTCCATCGCCAAGGGCTACGCCGTCGACCTCGCCAGCCGCGCGCTGCTCGCCTTCGGCCTCCGCGACTTCCTCTTCGAACTCGGTGGCGAACTCCGAAGCCACGGCTGCAAGCCCGACGGCCAGCCGTGGTGGGCATCGATCGACACCCCGCCGGACCTCCCGGAAACCGTCGTCGCCCTCTGCGATCTCTCTCTGGCCACGTCCGGCGCCGCCATGCGGCGTCGCATCACCGGCGACGGCGAAACGAACCACCTCATCGATCCTGCCACCGGCTCACCTACGACGCATGCCGTAGAAAGTGTCTCGGTGATTTCCGCGGACTGCATCGACGCCGACGCCTGGGCCACCGCGCTCCACGTCGCCGGACCTGACCGCGGCCCGGCCCTCGCCGAAAGCCGCGGCCTCGCCGCCCTCTTCATCCTCCGCACCCCGGACGGCCACCACAGGATCGCGACCTCCGCCCTCCAACGCATGCTCGACTGAGCGGTCCGCTGCCGCCAAAGGCTACAAGCGCTCCCAGAACGCCGCCGTGTCCTTGGCCGACGGCCGCAGCTCGACCACCAGCGGCCCGCCTCCCGGCTCCAGCCCGTCGAAGTCTTCCTGCCGCTCGATCCGCAGGTAGCGCATCCCCCACATCGAGGCCCAACCTTCCAGCGAGACCTCGTGGGCATTGAGCATCAGCTGGCGGCCGCGCTCGCTCATCGCCGCCAGCCGCGGCACACGCGAAAAGATCTTCCCGCCGCCGTTGTTGATGACCACCAGCACCCTCCCCTCGCGCTCGACCTGGCCGAGCATGGCCGGGGCGGCGAGATCGTAGAGCGCCGTCAGGTCGCCGACCACGCACCAGGCATCCTGACGCGAGGCGGTCCACCCGAGCCAGGTCGAGATCTGGCCATCGATGCCGTTCGCACCGCGGTTCGCCCGCAGCTCGGGAATCGGCGTGTCCCATTGCGCGAAGAGGTTCCATTCCCGGATCGGCAGGCTGTTCCCGAGGAACACCCCCTGCCCCAGCGCGGCGTAGCTCGAGAGCGTCCGCAGCATGCCGGGTTCGCTGTCGGGGTAAGCTTCGAGCAGCTCATCGAGACCGGCCGCGCGGCGCGTGTTCCCCTCGAGCAGGTCGAGGGCATCGTCCGCCACCTCGACCTCTCCCAGCGCCCGGATCACCGCCGCGACCGGCGAGGGGGTCGTGTGCGACTCGCGGGCCAGACCCGGCCAGCCGCTGCGGGTCACGTTCCACACCTCGGTCTCCGGCAGCTCCTCAAGATCACGCCAGAAGCGTCCGCTCGGCACCCCGCCGAGGCGCAGCACCTTGCCGGGAGGCTCCTGCTTCAGTTGCCGGTCCGGATCGGCCAGCACCAGCGCGCCGAGCGCCTCGCGCAGCCCGCTGGTCGCCTCCGCCACCACCGGGACCTTCAGGTCGTGGATGAAATGGTAAGCCTCCTCGAGGTCGTCGGGCTCGAGCTGACCGATCATCACCACCAGCCCCTTGTAGAGGTCGTCCTTCAGCCAACGCGCCAGTCCCGCCACCGCCAGCCGCGGCCACTCGGGGGCATGGGTCTGGGCGACAAAGCCCGGGCCGGTCCACTCGCCGACCTCGAAGTCCTCCTCGAGCTCGACGTTCACGTGCCACGGCGAGCGGCGGTCCCATTCCGCCCAGTCGCCGCTGCCCGCGTAGCCGCCGAAGATTCCCGGCTGGACGATGCACTGCGGCGCGCCGCTTCCGCGAAAGCGCTCCGGGCGGTCGGCGGTCAGCAGGACGAGCGGACGCCCCTGGTAGTGCGCCTCGATCACCGCCGGCAGGAGTTCCGCGACGGCCGTCCCGCTGGTCGTCACCACCGCGCAGGGCTCGCCGTGCAGCGTTCGCCCCAGTGCGAAGAACCCGGCCGAGCGCTCCTCGAAATGGCGCCGCAGGGTCACGTGGCCGGCCGTCTCGGCCTGCGCCAGCACTTCCACCAGCGCCGCATTCCGTGCGCCGGCGCAGACCACGAATTCGCGGATGCCGTTCGCAAGGCATTTGTGCACGGTTTCCACCGCCGTCTCCCAGGTCGTCACGCGCCGAAACTACCAAGAAGCGCCTCCCGGTGAGGAGCGCCGATTATGAAATCGGCATCGCCTGTTCGACCAACTTCACACTTCCCGAAGAAAACCGCCCCTCATGCGCTCTCTCCGATGCCTCGCATGGGCATGCCGATTTCATAATCGGCGCTCCTCCCACGCACTGCTCCAGCGCCAGTCCGCCGGTTCGCGACACAGCCCCGCCTTCACCGGGTTGTGGCGGATGTAGCGTCGCGCCTTCACACGGTGCACCTCATCCCGGATCACCCGGTCAAAGTAGTCCCGCGCCCAAACCGCTCCCCTCCGGCCCATCCGTTCGTTGATCTTCCTCGCGCTCACCCGTTTCCACGTCTGCACGATCTGCTCGACCATCGCCGAGTGCGGCCGGACGAGCACGTGCACGTGGTTGGGCATGATCACCCATTCGAGAAGCTCGTAGCGTTTGCCGTCGAAATAGCGGAGTTGCTCTTCGACGAGTGCGGCATTCTCCGGATCACGCAGCAAGCACTCCCCGTAACCTCGGTCTTCGTAAGCGGCGATCTTCGCCCTCAACTCCGCCGAGGCATCCTCCTCGGCTAGCTTCGCTTTCAAGCGTGCGACGACCTTGGCTGGAAGGGAATCCGCAAGGCGGAAGGTCACTCCCTGGGTCGCCTTGCGGAAATCGAGATGAGGGAGATAGCCGCGACCATGCCAGCCGTGTTGGATCGGATCGGGCATGGGAACATAGTGATCTTTTGAACACTTACTACAAGGCGAATCTGCGAATGGAGCGCCGATTATGAAATCGGCATCGCCCATGCGAGACATCGAAGAGGGCGCAAGAGGTGCGGTCCGTCGTGAGGGAGCGGGCGGAAATACGCAGGCATGCCGATTTCATAATCGGCGCTCCAGCCACTCCAGAATCACCCCGGCGCTTTTCTCCGAGATTCCCGGCAGGGCGGCGATCTCGGCCACGCTCGCCTTGCGGATGCGCTCGACGCTGCCGAACTTCTCCAGCAGCACCTGCTTGCGCTTCGGCGAAACCGCCGGGCAGTCGTCGAGGAGGCTCTCCTTCATCCGCCGTCGCAGCAGCAGCTCGTTGTAGCCGTTGGCAAAACGGTGGGCCTCGTCGCGGATGCGCTGCAGCAGCCTCAAGGCCCCGCGCTCGTGGGGGATCAGGATGGGCTCGCTCTTCCCCGGGACGAACACTTCCTCGCGCTGCTTGGCCAGACCGATCACCGGCAGTTCGTGCAGCCCGAGCTGCCGTAGTTCCTTCACCGCCGAGGAGAGCTGCCCCTTGCCGCCATCGACGATCACCAGATCCGGCAACACGACCCTCGCCCGACCCTCCGCCGCGAGCCGGCGCTGGATCTCCACCAGGTCCTCCTGCGAGTCCGCGGCATCGGGGGCGGACGCGGCGTTCTCCCGGAGGATCCGCGAATACCGCCGGCGGACGACCTCGGCCATCGACGCGAAGTCGTCCTGCCCCTCCACCGTGCGGATCCGATAGCGACGGTAGTTCCGGTTGTCCGGCCGTCCCTCGGTGAAGCGCACCATCGAGGCAACGATGTGGTTTGACGAGACGTTCGAGATGTCGAAGCACTCCATCACCCGCGGCGGCCCGGCGAGCCCGAGTTCCTCGCCCAGCTCGGCCAGGTCCTCGGTCGGCTTCACCGTCGTCGGCACCCCGCGCCCGCGGGCGAAACGCCGCGTCGGGTTGAGCGTCTTGCGCAGGTTGTCGAGCACGTCGCGCAGCAAGGCGGCCTTCTCGAAATCCAGCCTCCCCGCCGCCTTTTCCATCTCCGCCTCGATCTCCTCGAAAATCTCCCGACGGCCCTTCCCCGCAAGGACTTCGCAGGCCTCGTCGATCCTCGCCAGGTAGTCCTCCCGGCGGATCCGCCCGACGCAGGGCGCCGAGCAGTTGCGGATGATGTCCGCGTTGCAGTGCTTGTAGGCGACCTCGTCGGGCACCCGGGGACGACAGACCCGCAGGCCGAACTTGCGGTTGATCCACGACAGCGTCGCCCGCAGCGCCCCGGAGTGGGCGAAGGGCCCGAAGTATCGCGAACCGTCGTCCTTCTTCAGCCGGGTCAGCGTGAACCGCGGCCACGGCTCGCCGGGGTGGACCCGCACCAGCAGGAAGCGCTTGTCGTCGCGGAACGACACGTTGTAGCGCGGCCGGTAGTCCTTGATCAGCTTGCCCTCGAGCAGCAGCGCCTCGGCTTCGTTGCGCACCTGGTGGATCTCGAAATCGGCGATCGTGTCGATGAGCGCGCGGGTCTTCAGGTCGGCGCGGGTCTTCCGCGAGGCCATGAAATACGAAGACAGCCGCTTGCGTAGGTCCCGCGCCTTGCCGACGTAGATGATCGACCCGAGGCGGTCCTTCATCAAATAGACCCCCGGCTGGTGCGGCACCTCCCGCAACTTGGCTTTCAGATCCACCGCCACTGCGGCCCCAACCAAGCGCCGCCTTCCACTCTCCGCAATCCACAATCGCCCCGGCCCGGTGCCGGGCGCCCGAGACAAACCCCGCCCGCGCTGCCGCTCCCTGCGCGGGATTGTCCGACATCCCAGCACCCTTGCCTTGCCCCGGCAGTCCGTTAAACTTTCACCAACGATGAGGCGCTTCCTTTTCCCATCGGCGGTCCTGGCCCTGTCCATGTCCGTCGCCCGCGCAGCCGGAGAGACCGAGTCTCCCGCACCCGCGCGCCAGTTCGACTTCATGGAGATCATCGAGAAGGGTGGCGTGATGATGTACCCGCTGGCCGTCCTCTCGGTCGTCGCGATGGTGCTCATCCTGCTCTACCTGATGACCATCCGCCGCAACACGGTGGTCAGCGATCGCTTCATGAACACCGCCGAGGCGATGATCCGCAAACGCGACTTCCTCGGCCTGATCAGCCACAGCCACCGCCAGAACCAGTGCATGGCGCGGATCACCCAGAAGAGCCTCGAGTTCATGACCAAGAACAGCTCGGCCACCTTCGGCGAAGTCCGTGAGATCGCCGAGTCCGAGGGTTCCCGCCAGGCCGGCATGCTGAGTTCCCGCATCACCTACCTCGCCGACATCGGCTCCATCGCCCCGATGGTCGGCCTGCTCGGCACCGTCATCGGCATGATCAAGTCCTTCCTCGAGATCTCCGGCGGAGCCTTCGAGGGCGTGCGCCAGATGAAGCTCGCCGAGGGCGTCTCCGAGGCGCTGGTCACCACCGCCACCGGCCTGGTGGTCGGCATCCCGGCACTGGTCTTCTACTCGCTGTTCCGCGGGCGGGTGCAGAAATACGTGTCCGAGCTTGAAGCCGCGACGACCCACCTGATGGCGATGCTCCACGCCCAGGTCGAGCGTCAGCAACCCCGCCGCGAGGCGGCTCCCGAACCGCGCCGCGCCGACGAATACGCGATGCCGGTGCCCTCGCCGCTCGCCGACGACCGGCCCGACCTCCACGGCATCTGATGAAGTTCCAGAACCGAGAGCCGCAGCCCGCGGCGATGCAGATGGCCCCGATGATCGACATCGTGTTCCTGCTGCTGATCTTCTTCATCGTCACCTGGCAGTTCTCCCGCGAGGAGATGGATCTCAAGATCGCGGTGCCCACCTCGGAGGAAGGCGCGGACCCCAAGCGGGTGCTCGGCGAGATCGTGCTCAACGTCCGGGCCGACGGCTCCGTTTCCGTCTGGGGCGAAACCAAATCGAAGTCGCAGCTCAAGGAGACGCTGGGGGCCATCGCCACCCAGCACGAGAACCAGCCGGTCCGCGTCCGCGGCGACGCCACGACCCCCTTCCAGCGCATCGTGGAGGTCATCGACACCTGCCAGCAGGCCGGCATCTGGAATATTTCCTTCGCAACCCAGAAGCCCGAGGGCGCTGAATAGGAAACGGCCCCGCCCTCCGGCGGCTTGCAAATCGGCCGTGGATCCCGACACTCCCGCCATGCTCCGCCTTCTGCCACTGCTGCTGCTTCCGGCCGCCCTGATCGCTCAGGAAGCGCCGCGGGCCCAGCCCGTCGACCCCCGGCTGGAGCGCAACACCGCGGTCGATTCCTTCCAGCACGGGCGGAACGTCTACGAATCGGCCAAACGCTCCGGCGGCGCCGTCCAGCAGGACCTCTACCAGCGTGCGATCGATATCTTCGGCCGCTACCTCAACGATTTCCCCAATCACGCCAACGCCGAAGCGGCCTGGTGGTATCTCGGCGAGTCCTACTACGCGGTCGGCCGCGTCGAGGACGCCAAACGCTGCTTCCACTCGTTGCTGAACCGCTTCGGACGCGGACGCTACGCCGCCGCCGCCGCCTACAAGCTCGGCGCCGATCACTTCAACAACCGCCAGTACGCGCTCGCCGCCACCCTTTTCGACAAGCTCGCGACCATCGCGACCAAGCCGACCGAGCGCCATCGCGGCCTCTACTACGCCGGTCTGAGCTACGAGCTGATGGGGCGCGCCCGGCAGGCGAAGACGTACTACCGCCAGCTCCTCGACGACCCGGCGAACCCCTACATCCACAAGGCCCGCATCGCCCTCGGAAAACTCCTCGCCGCCGATGCCCAGCTCGACGAGGCCCTGCGCCTGCTCGACCAGGTGGCCGTCTCGAGGGCCGCGCTGAAGGTCCGCGGCGAGGCGGCGCTCCACGCCGGTGCGGTGGCCGCACGCCTGGGCGATTCGGAGCGTTCGGACCTCTACTTCAATCTCATCCTCAAGACCCCGGGCATGGAGGAATACCGCCCCGACGCCCAGATCGCGATGATGGCCGCCCGCTTCGACCAGAAGCGCTACGACGAGGTCGTCCGCATCTTCCAGCGCAGCACCGAGCGCAGCGAGGGCGAGCGGGAGGCCAAGCGTCTGATGCTCGCGGCGCGGGCCTTCATGATGCTCGATCGCAACGCCGACGCGCTGCCGCTGTTCCGGGAGGTCGAGCGCCTTCAACCGCCGGAGTCGCAGCAGGCCTTCGACGCCACCTACTTCCGACTGCTCTGCTTCTATCGCATCGAGGGCCGCCACGTGCTCGACCAGGTCGAGGCCTTTCTCCAGCTCTACCGCAAGCAGCACCCGCGCGATCCGAAGATCCACACCGCGCTGCTGATGAAGGCCGAAACCCTCTACGCCGAGGGCAAGCCGACCGAGGCCGCCGACGCCTACCGCGACATCGACCCGGCCGCCATCTCGGAGAAGAACCGCCGGGGCATGCTCTACCAACGCGGTCGCTGCCTCGATGAAGCCGGCGATTCGGCCGGCGCCGCCGCCTCGCTCAGCGCCTTCATCGAAGGCTACCCGGACGACCCGCGGGTCCCGGTCGCCCGCGCCGCCCGCGGCCGCGCCCTCGCCGCCACCGGCTCGACCGGCAAGGCGCTCGAGGACTTCAACTACCTCATCGAGAAAGCCGAGGATCCCGAGCTGCTCAGTCTCGCCTACCTCGAGAGCGCCGACATCCACAAGCAGCGCAGCGAACTCGACGCCATGGTTTCCCGCTATCTCGAGTTCCTCGAGAAAGTTCCCGGGCGCGAGAAGGCCGCCAGTGCCAAGGCCTCCTACTGGGCCGGCTGGGGTCTCGTGAAAACCGACCGCGGAACCGACGCCATCCCCCATCTCCAGCAGGCGCGCGAACTCGCCCCCCAGCTCTACGAAAAACACGCCGGCCTGCTGCTCTGCCTCGTCCACCTCGCCGAGAAGAACCCCACGCCCCTGATCGAGGAAGTCGGCAAGGCGATCGAGAAGAACTACTCCGCCGACCTGCCCGAGCCGCTCATCCGCTGGGCCGCCGACCAGGCCTTCAATGCCGGTGACTACCGCAACGCCGCCCGCTTCTACGACCTCATCGCCGACGACAGCAATCCCGAGCTCGTGGTCAAGGAGGTCTGGCGTTTCCTCGGCAAGGCGCGCATCCGCTCCGGCGATCCCGCGGGAGCGCTGATGGCCATCGAACACGCCCTCAACGCCGAGCAGGAACCGGGTTGGCGCGCCGACGCGCTCGCCGACAAGGGCCAGGCACTGCTCAACCTCAAGAAGTTCGACGAAGCGACCCAGGCGATCGAGGACGGCCTCGCGCTTCGCCCGGAGGGTCGCATCGGCGCCAGCCTCCTCCTCATCCGGGGCGACATCCTGATGGCCACCGGCCAACCGGCGGAAGCCGTGCGTTCCTACATCGTCCCGGTCGAGCTGATGGACGACAGCGACCGGGTGGTCAAACCGAAGGCCCTGCACAAGCTCATCGCCGCCCTCGAGCAGACCGGCAAAACGCAGGACGCCGAGAAGTACCGCCAGGAACTCCAGCGGAAGTATCCGAACTGGAAAGCGGAGAAGGAGTAAGCGAGCATCCGGACCGTCCGGCGTTTCAGCTCTTGAGAAGCATCCATCCCGTCCCCACCGCGGCGGCGAGGATCAAGCCGATGGCGAGGGTGCCGACGATGCGGTCCACACCGGTTTCGCGCGGGCGCCGCGCCGAGGATGAACTCGGGAACACGGCGAAGGCATAGGCCATCCCGGCCAGCACCCCGCCCCCGTGGGCGCCGTTGTCGATCGGGAGGAACGGCACCGCCCCGATGGCCGCGGTCAGAAGCAGACCGGCGAGCAGTCGCCGCCGCGAACTGGTCGGGACCAGGCGCCGGTGCATCCATTCGAAGACCAACAAAAAGCCCAGCATGCCGAGCAGGCCACCCGATGCCCCGAGCGACGGCCGGTCGGGCATGAACATCGCCGACGCCTCACCTCCGATCCACGCCGCGAGCACGAAGACGATCGCCACGTGCGGCCACCGCGCGAGAAGCTCCATCCGCCGCCCGAGGTAGGCGAGCGCCGCGACGTTGAAAATGAAGTGAATCAACCCGCCGTGCAGGAACGGCGCCGTAGCCAGCCGCCACCAGTCGGCCGGCCGGCCGCCTTCCTTGACCAGGCCGGCCGCATCGACCTGATCGAAGGCATTCGCCGCCGACAACGGCAGCGGGCTGAGCAGCTGCACCAGGCCCACCACGGCGATCAGCACCATCAACCCCCGCGTGACCGGTGCCTTCTGCTGCATCAGCCAGGTCTCGAATCGCAGCCCCTCGACATCCACCTCCATCTCCCCGGACTGCCAGCGCCGGGCGCGGCTCAGACGCTTGCGGCCCTGATACCAGGGAAAGAATCCGAGCATCAGGAACAACACCACCGCCAGCCCCAGCGGCCCGAATCCGAGCACCGCATTTCCGGTGATGAGGGAATAGAGCCCGAACAGGCCGAGCACGCCGCCGAAAATCATCATCTGCCGCCGACCCTCATCGATCTCCCACAGCGCCCAACGAATGCGCGCCTCCTTCAGCGCCGGGTGGAGTTCGGGCAACTCCTCGGGCAGCACCACATGCTCGTGGCGCGGCGTCCATACCAGGTCGACCCTCGCGCCGGCGTCATCAACGATCGCCGCCGCCAGTTCCTCAAAGCTTCCACACGTGGTGCGGTTTCCCCGGCGGTCCACCCAGCCCCATCCCTCCCCGGCCCGGGGAAAGGCCTCCGGCCGCGCCCAGATCGGGAGCTCGGACGAGGAAGAGGTCGTCATGTCATCCATCGAAGCGTCTCCAAATCCGCGACCTGTCCGCACAAAAAAGGGCGCGCCGACGCGCGCCCCGTGAAAAGTCGATCCGCGCCGCCTCAGGGCTGCTCGGCGTCTTCCTCGGCCGGCGCGTCGCCCTCTTCGGTGCCACCCTCGGCATCCGTGGTTCCGGCGTCTTCGGGCGTTGTACCGTCGGCCGCGTCCTCGGAGGGCTCGGAAGCATCCGCGCCTTCTTCTTCCACCGGGGTCTCCGTGGCGGTGTCCTCGGCCTCGCCATCGGTCTCGTCGGCGGACGTCGATTCGAGTTGTCCCTCAAGCGATTCCTCGAGCGAGGGCGTGTCCCCCTCGTCGTCGGCGGCCTCTTCTTCCGGCGTCTCCTCGGCCGGGGTGGCGGACTGTTCCTCCGCGGCGGGCTCCTCGGCGGTCAGCGACGAGAGGTTGTCACGGTCGTTCCGCTTCGCGAAGAGAATCGCCAGCGTGAGGGTCAGGATGAAGAAGAGCGATCCCAGATAGACGGTGCCCTTCTGCAGGACGTTGGTCGTGCGGGCGCCGAACATCTGGTCGGTCATGCCCGAACCGAAGGCGGCCCCGAGGCCTTCCTGCTTCGGCCGTTGCATCAGGATCAGGAGGCTCATCAGCAGCGCCGTAATGACGAAGACGATGAGCAGCAGGTTGATGCTGATCGTGAGCCAGTCGGTGGAGGCGAGAATCATGGGGGCGGGAAACTGTCAGAGGGTCCCGGGGATGTAAAGCGGGCTTTTGCCCGGGAAATGCGCCGCCTCAGCGCCCGGACCGGACCACCCGGTTGTGCTCGTCGAGCACCAGTTTCACCGGCTCGACCGGCGTCTCCGAAAGCGCGAAGGCCATGATGGTGAGCCGCTCGCCCTGCTTGATCCGGTTGGCCGCCCCGCCATTGATCAGGATCCTGCCGGTACCCGGGTCGCCGGGCAGCACGTAGGTCTCCAGCCGGGCCGTGGTGTCGATCGACGCCACCAGCACCTTCTCCCCAGGCCACAGGTCGGCCTCCTCCATCAGATCCCTCGGGATCTCGATGCTGCCCTCGTATTCGACGATCGAGTCGGTCACGACCGCACGATAGAGCTTGGATTTGAGCACCTGTCGGAGCATGGCGCCGGGAACGAACCACCCGCGCCGCCACCGGTCAAGCGCCAAGCCCGGCCGGAATCCTGACACGCATGCTTGAAATAATCGCCCGTTCCGCTTCGCTTATTCTCCCCGTGAAAGCCCTCCTTCTGCTCCCGGTGCTCCTGTTGCCCGCCTACGGAAACCAGGCCGCCTTCCTCCGCAAGGCCGAGCAGTGGATGGCCTCCACCGAGGCCTCCAAACGCCAGGCCGCCTACCGCTCGTGGCTGCAGATGGGCCCCGACGCGATGCCGAAATACGAAGAGGCCCTCGAGGACTCCCGGGATTTCCACGAAGGCGCCATCGACAAGCTCTGCTCGGGCTCGCGGAACCAGCCGAATCCGTACGCCGACCACGACCTGGCGGCCGATGAACTCGAGTCCGAGCGGGAGCGTGTGATCCCGCTGATCCGGACCGACTGGAAGAAGGACTCCAAGAAGATCGCGATGCTGCGCAACGAGATGGAGGACCTCGAAAGCCTCTTCGAAAAGGTGGCCAAAACCGCCGGGGTCGAGACCGGGACCTTCGACCGCGCCGTCGACGGCCACCTCGAGGCGCTCTTCGAGGTCCGGCGGGAACTCGAGCGCTTCGACGACGACGCCGACAGCAAGGAACTCTCGGACGACGAGCTCCGCAGCCTGGTCCTCGAGGACCACCTCGAAGCCGCCCACCTGCGCAAACTCCAGCGGCGCTTCCAGCGGACCCGCGACGCGATCGACGCCCACAACGCCGCCGAGAAGGCCAATGCCGAGGCCCCGCGCTGGGCGAGCGCGCCGATGAAGGACTTCGCCACCACCCTGAACCACGAGCGGCTCATCCTCGGGCTCGGCCCGTTCCGGCTTGAGGAGAAGCTCTCCGATGCCGCCAAGGGCCACTCGAAGGACATGGCCAGCCTGGGCTTCTTCGCCCACGAGTCCCCCGTGCCCGGAAAGAAGACGCCGTGGGACCGTGCGCGCAAGGCCGGCTTCCAGGGCAACGCCAGCGGCGAGAACATCTACATGGGCTCGACCGACCCGCAGGCCGCCTACCACGCGTGGTTCGCCTCCGACGGCCACCGCTTCATCATGATGGCCTCGGGCCCCAACGTCCTCGGCGTCGGCATCTCCGGCAAGCACTGGACGATGATGACAGGGAAGCAGTGAGCGCCGCCACCCCCACGAATCCCTGAAACCCCGGCAGGACCCGCCGTCGCAGGTGTGATTCGACATCGGCCCGTTCCCTGCTTCACTGGGGCCGACCGATGACTCTCTCGAAACGCGAACAACTCCGCCTGCAGGGCTTCGACCTGATCGATGACAACCTGCAGTTCCTCATCGACTGTCTCACCGACGCCCTGCGGGCGCTCGGCGAGGACGAGCTGGTCCGCTACATGCCCTGGTCCGGCAAGGTGCCCGAGGACATGCCGCCCGAAGGCCTGCAGCAGCTCTACTCGATCGGCTTCCAGCTGCTCAACATGGTCGAGGAGCGCGTCGCCGCCGCCATCCGCCGCGAGCGCGAGAAAACGCTCGGCGCCGAGTCGATCCGGGGCCTCTGGCCGCGGGCCCTCAAGGACATGGGAGATCTCGGGCTGTCCCCGGAGGAAATCATCGACGTGCTCGGCGACGTCGACGTGCAACCGGTCCTGACCGCGCACCCGACCGAAGCCAAGCGCAGCTCCGTCCGCGAACGCCACCGCGCCCTCTACGACGACCTCGTCCGCTCGGAGTACCCGAAATACACCGAGCGCGAGCGCCGGCGGATCCGCGAGAAGATCGTCACCTCGCTCGAGACCCTGTGGCGCACGGGGGAGATCCACCTCGTCCGGCCCGATGTGTTCCGCGAGCTGCGCGATGCCATCCACTACCTCCGCGACCTCTTCCCGGCAGCGCTCGACCGCCTGGATCTCCACTTCACCGAAGCGTGGCGGGACGCCGGCTTCCCGGTCTCCCTGCTTCGCTCCGCCGGCAACATCCCCCACCTTTCCTTCGGCACCTGGATCGGCGGCGACCGCGACGGCCACCCGCTGGTCACCCCCGAGGTCACCCGCAAGGCGCTCGGCATGCTCCGCACCGGCGCCCTGCAGCTGCTCCACCGCGAGCTGACCCAGCTGGCCACCCAGCTGACCCTCTCGCGCCACCTCAACGAGGTTCCCGAGAACCTCGAACAACGCATCGACGAGCTGTCCTTCGTCCTCGGCGACGAAACCGTCGCCAACGAACTCCACACCCGCTTCCACGAGGAGCCGTGGCGCCATCTCGTCGGCCTGATGGCCGCCCGCATCCGGCGCCAGATCGACGGCCACCCGGGCTACCCCGCCCCGTCGTCGCTGCTCGGCGACATCGACCTGCTCTCGGAGACCATCCGGGGCACCGGCTGCACGCTCATCGAGGAACAGTACCTGCGCCCGCTGCGCCACAAGCTCGACCTCTTCGGCTTCCACCTCGCCACCCTCGACATCCGTCAGAACTCGGAATTCCACGACCAGGCGATCTCCCAGCTCCTCACCGCCGCCGGCATCGAGGACGGCGAGAACTACGCCTCCTGGCCCGAGGAGAAGCGCGTCGAGTTCCTCAGCCGCGAGCTCGAGTCCCCGCGCCCCTTCCTCCACGACTCCGCCCGCGCCGGCGAGCAGACTGAGCTGGTGCTCGATGCCTACCGCGTGCTGGTCCGCCACCGTCGCCACCACAAGAACCGCGGCCTCGGGGCCCTCATCGTCTCGATGACCCGGCAGCTCTCCGACCTGCTCGGCGTCTTCCTCCTCGCCCGCGAGGCCGGACTCACCGAGGAAAAGAACGGCGGCCTCACCTGTCCGCTGGAAGTCGTTCCGCTCTTCGAGACCATGGACGACCTCGAGCGGGCGCCCGGCATCCTCGCCGCCTATCTCGAACATCCCGTGGTCAAACGCCGGGGCACCGACGTCCAGCAGGTCATGCTCGGCTACTCGGACTCGAACAAGGACTGCGGCATCCTGACCGCCGCCTGGTCGCTCCACCGCGCCCAGGAGGAACTCAGCAAGGTCGGCCGCGACCACGAGGTGAAGCTGCGCTTCTTCCACGGCCGCGGCGGCACCATCTCCCGCGGAGCCGGCCCGACCCACTGGTTCATGGCCGCGCTGCCGCACGGCTCACTCTCCGGCGGTTTCCGCATGACCGAGCAGGGCGAAACGATCGCGCAGAAATACGCCAACCTCGCCAACGCCACCTACCACCTTGAGCTGCTGCTCGCCGGGGCCGCCTTCACCACCGCCGGCCACCGCCGGACCCCGGCGACGGAGGACCCCGCCGAGGCCCTCTTCCCGGCGCTTTCGGATGCCAGCCAGAAGGCCTATCGCGAGCTGCTCCACGCCGACGGCTTCATCGAGTTCTACCGGCAGGTCACGCCCATCGATGCCCTGGAAAACTCGCGCATCGGTTCGCGCCCCGCCCGCCGCACCGGCAAGAAAGGCCACTCGATTTCCGACCTGCGCGCCATCCCGTGGGTCTTCTCCTGGACCCAGGCGCGCTTCTACCTGCCCGGCTGGTTCGGCGTCGGCACCGCGCTCCAGACGCTGCGGACGGAAAACCCCGGGGACTTCGATCGCCTCAAGGCCGCCGTTCCGGAGTCGAACTTCCTCTCCTACATCCTCACCAACGTCGAAACCAACCTCGCCTCCGCCAACCTCGACCTGATGAACCGCTACGCCGCCCTGGTGGACGATGAGGAACTGCGCGAGCGTTTCATGGAGCGCATCATCACCGAGTTCCACCGCACCAAGGAGTATCTCGCCGAGCTCTTCAACGGCGACATGCACCAGCGACGCCCGCGGATGGCCAAGACCCTCGACATCCGCGAGGAACCGCTCCGCGTGCTCCACCACCAGCAGGTCGCGCTGCTCACCGAATGGCGAGCGCTGCTGGCCGAGGGCAAGGAGGCACAGGCCGACGACCTTTTCCCGAAGCTCCTGCTCTCCATCAACGCCATCGCCTCCGGCCTCAGGACCACGGGCTAAGCTCCAGGCGATCCGGAAACCGACCGCGCGACCCCGGTCGCGCCCCGGAGCACCGGATGTTCGAAACCGACCGCTTCCAACTTGAAAGTCCTCATCACCGCCGGCCCGACCCGCGAACCGCTCGATCCGGTCCGCTACCTGACGAACCGCTCGTCCGGCAAGATGGGCTATGCGCTGGCCGCGGCCTTCGCCGACGCCGGTCATCACGTGCTGCTCGTCTCCGGACCCACCGACATCGACATTCCACCCGGCATCGATTTCGTTCCCGTCGAAACGGCCTCCGAGATGCACGACGCCGTCCGCCGGCATCTCTTCCGCATGGACGCCGCCATCTTCGCCGCCGCGGTCGCCGACTACCGGCCCGCCACCGTGGCCGGGGAGAAGATCAAGAAGAGCGGGGAGGAACTCGTCCTCAAGCTGGTCCGCAACCCCGACATCCTCGGCGAGGCCCGCGACAAGATGAACTTCGAGGGGATCCTCGTCGGCTTCGCCGCCGAAACCGAGAACCTCGAGGCCAACGCCCGGGACAAGCTGAAGCGCAAGCGCTGCGACCTCATCGTCGCCAACGACGTCTCCAAGCCCGGCATCGGCTTCGACTCCGACCGCAACGAACTCCTGCTCGTCTTCCCCGAGCACACCGCCGCCCTTCCCGAAGACGAGAAGCACCACCTCGCCCGCCACCTCGTCAAGGAGGTCGAACTGCTCGCGGCGACGAGGAGTGGCGCTTTCCAAGCGCCATGAGCCGGGTAGGCGGCTTTCGAGCCGCCGGTCCAAACGGGGCGATCCGGAGATCACCCACCCGACCATCATGGCTCCTGCAAGGAGCCACTCCTTGCCCGCTGCCCGCCCGCCGCTCATCCTCCGTTCATCTCAAGACCCCGCTCCATCCGGCCTTCCCCGAAGGCCACGCCCTTGATCTTCCCGTGCCGGAGACGTGTCTCCCTCTGGTGGTGGTTGTGGGGAATTGCAACAGCAGGCATCGCGATTCACCACTTCATCGAGTTCCTCGAAGAACACAGCGCATACAACATCGTGTTCTCTGCAATCTGGGCCGTATGCATTCCCGCAACGGTCCTCCGTATCCGTCAGGAGTCCCACCGACCCTTCATCATTCTCACCCACACAGCCGGCTATGGCCAGCGGTGTGATGCATACGGATTGGTGGCCTTTCCCGAAGTCGTGGAAGCTACGGAAACCGCGAGTTCTCTGAAGATCCGTCATGTAAAAAAGGGTTGGCGTGCCCACTCCAATCCCACGATTCCCCGCCACCAGTTCGCCGCCGAGGACTGGGAGCAGATCGTCTCCATCCTCCTCGACCGCATCCGCAGCCAGTCGCCCGACGCCACGATCCGCACCGCTCTCCACCCCGAGGGCTGACAATCCCCCTCGTCCGCAGCGAATCGCGTCCGAGCCGCTGTCATTCGACATTTGTCATTTATCATTCGTCATTGGAGGCACAGCCTTCCCGCGTGACCGATCTCGAACTCACCGTCCACGCCGCCCACGAGGCCGGCAAGCTCCTCCGCGAACACTTCGGGTCCGAGGCCGTCGTCGACGAGGCGAGCCATCACGACATCAAGCTCGCCCTCGACAAGCAGTCGCAGGACCTCATCCAGTCCATCCTCCTCACCGCCCGCCCCGACGACGCGTTCTACGGCGAGGAAGGCATCGGCGGAAAGCAGGACGCCGAGCGCCAGTGGATCGTCGATCCCATCGACGGCACGGTGAACTACTTCTACGGCATCCCGCACTTCTGCGTCTCCATCGCCCTCCGTGTGGGCGAGGAGATCGTGCTCGGTGTCATCCACGACCCCATCGTCGGCGAGACCTGGACCGTCGAAAAGGGCGCCCCCCCCATGCTCGACGGCAAACCGATCCGCTGCAGCCAGCGCTCCAAGCTCGAGGAGAGCGTCCTCTTCATCGGCTGCGGCAAGGACGAGGAGGCGCTGCGTCTCGGTCTCGAGCGATTCCGGAAGGCCTCCGTACGGGCCCGCAAGATGCGCATGATGGGCTCCGCGGCGCTCGGACTCGCCTACATCGCCACCGGCCGGCTCGACGCCTACGTCGAGTCCCGTATTTCCCTCTGGGACATCGCCGCCGGCAAGCTCCTCGTCGAGGCCGCCGGCGGCAAGGTCGATCTCGGCCCGTCCACCAAGGAAGACTCCTGGTCCATCGTCGCCACCAACGGCAGGATCCCGATCGAAGAAATTCTGTGACGAACATCCAACATCGAACGTCCAACATCGAACTTCGAAGGCTCCATGAGTGAACAAGACTATGATCTTGAAGACCGCCTCCTCGACTACGGAGCGCGCATCATCACGCTTACCAAGGCGCTCCCGAGCGACTTCGCCGAACATCACATCGCCCAGCAGTTGCTCCGTTCAGGCACCGCACCCCTTTCTCATCACGGCGAAGCCCAGGCGGCCGAATCCCCCGCCGACTTCATCCACAAGATGAGCCTCGCGCTCAAGGAGCTTCGTGAGTCGTGGCGTTGGCTGCGCCTGCTCGACCATGCGAAGCTGACTCCCGAAGGTCGCAGCATCACGCCACTCATCGACGAGACCGACCAGCTCATCCGGATCTTCGTCGCCAGCATCGCCACGGCCCGCCGCAACCGGGACAAGGACAAGTAGCCGCATCCACTCGAACGATGCCTGAATCCATCGACTTCGACGTTCGATGTTGGACGTTCGATGTTGGATGTTCCAGCCTCCGGCCATGACCGGCCTCGGCTACGACATCCACCGCTTCGCGGAAAACCGCCCGCTCATCCTCGGCGGCGTGGAGATCCCCCACACCCACGGCCTCGACGGACACTCCGACGCCGACGTGCTCTCCCACGCCATCGCCGATGCCGTGCTCGGCGCGCTCGGATTGCCCGACATCGGCCACTGGTTCCCTCCCGGTGACCCCGGGTGCAAGGACATCTCCTCGCTCAAGATTCTCGAGAAGGCCGCCGCCCTGATCCGCGAGCGCGACCACGAGATCGTGAACGTCGATGCCACCCTGATCGCCGAGGCGCCGAAAGTGCTGCCCCATCGCGAGGCGATGCAGCAGAACATCGGCCGCTCCCTCGGCATCCCGCCGGAGCGGGTCGGCATCAAGGCCACCACCAACGAGCTCCTCGGCGCCATCGGTCGGCGGGAAGGCATCGCCGCCATGGCCATCGCGGAGGTCAGGTAGCCCTTCCGGAGCATCGACATTCCTGTCGATCACCGGACACCGCCCCCTGGGGTATCAATGAAGGCGGTGGGCGCTTGCATCCCGTACCGCGGACCCCCGGAAACGTGGCCGGGGCTTCCAGCCCCGTCGCCGAGACCCAGAGCCAACCCGGCGACGCGCCTGGAAGGCCCGGCCACATCCGCTTGCCCACCGCCTCCGTTTACAGTCCCCTTGCCAAGACTCCCTAAGTTTCCTAAACCATCCCCGTGCCGACCCCCGACCGCCGCTACCTGAGCCAATGGCTGCGCCGCACGCGCAAGCAGCTCGCCCCGAGCGGCCGGCTCAGCGAAACCGCGCTGGTCCTTTCCCAACGCGAGGGTGGCGCGCCCGAGTGGCACGCCGGTCGCCTGCGGGCCATCCTCGATGAAGAGCTGGTCCCCTCCCTCGACGAGTTGACCTCCATCGATCTGCTCCTCGCCCGACCGAAGAACCGCTCCGCCGAAATCGCGGAGCCGCTTTCCCTCTTCTGATTCCGCTCAGAAGATGACCCGCGTCGAGAGCCACAGGGTTGTGCCGCGATAGACGTTGACCGAGTTCGAGCTCATCTGCTCCCACTCGACCCCTCCGAGCACGCTGAGGTGCTTCGGGCAGACCCACCACACGAAGCCCCCGTAGAGGGCCTGGTGATAGTCGCCCCGCCCGGCGGCCAGCGTCGGAATGCCCTCGTTCTGAGGACGCCCGGCCTCACGGGCGTAGCGGGAGCGCATCTGGATGCCCCTCGGGGCGTCCGATTTCATGAACTCATAGCGGCACACCAGTTGGAACCGGTCCTCGACCAGCCAGTAGGTCGGCATCAGGCACGCGCCGTAGAACGTCCCCCCGGTGGTGGCCGCCGGACCCTCGAGTTCGCCATAGGCGGTGCTGACGTGAAACTGCCACGGTCCCTCGCAAAGCCGGAACCAGGGGGTGAAGACCCACTCCCAGGGCGAGTACATCTCGTCGCGGCCCTTCACGTCCTGGATCCCGCCACCGACCGACAGCAGCGCCTCATCGACGCACAGCGCCTTGGCAAAGTCGTGCTCCCACGAAGCGATCAGCAGCGTGCCGTCATCCCAGGTGCCGAACTCCGGCGAAGTATCGGTGCTGAACACCCCGACCTTCACCAGGTCGTCGCCGCGACCGAGCGACATCCACGCCCCGGTCGTCCCGGTCGCCGCGCGGAAGGGGACGACGAAGGACGACAACGACGAGCGCTCGACCGTGTAGATGCTGTTGATCGAGGTTTCGTCCTCCTCGTTGAGCTCGGTCAGCTTGCGCTTGCCGTAGCTGATCGAGAAGGTGTCGAGCGGGTTGTCCGGAGCGAAGGCGTTGAGATCGAGGGTGGCGTAGGCGGTGAACAATCCGAAGTAGTCGAACTCGACCCCGTCGTTGGTCCGACCCTCGTCCTGGCTCATGTTGGCATGCACACTCCAACTCAGCGCGTTGAAGGCCTTGCCCTTCATCGTCAGCCGCGTCCGGCGCACGTCCAGCGCCCGGCCGTAGGAGAAGTCCTGGTTCGCGGCCCGGCCGTCGACCTGCGCCGCCTGCAGGTGGATGTAGCCGCCGAAGCGGAGCGACTGCAGCCACGGCGACTCCGCATCGGTGGGCACCGTCCCGATGTCCCACGGGATCGCCTCGCACCAGTTTCCGTCATTCCCATCCGCCGTCGAAACGGCAGCCGTCAGCAGCAGGGCGATCCATGTCGGCTTCACGGCGGGAACGAATCATATCCCGCGCCACCTGCGAAGCGCATGGTCAGATCCCGGCAACAAAGCGCAGGATCCGCTGCGCCTTGTCCCGCGCGCCTTTCCACGGCACCGCCGGTCGGACCACCTCCCACCCGTGATGCTCCGCCAGACCGGTGAGCCGCTCGGACGGGTTCACCACCGTCCCCTCACGACACGCCCGCATCATCGGCAGGTCCGCCGTGCTGTCGGTGTAGCCGTGGCTTCCCTCCCAGCCCTCACCGCCGGGCGAGCCGATCAGCTTCGAGAGCCGCCGGACCTTCTCCCCGCCCTTGTGATTCGTCAGATCCGGAAACAAGGACATCCGTTCGCCGCACTCGACCTCGGTCCCCAGGGCGAGGTCGAAGCCCAGCACCCTTCCGACCTCCCTCACGTAGAACTCCGGACTGGCCGAGGCGAGCACCGTCAGGTGCCCGGCCTCCCGGTGACGTTCGAGCATCGCGACCACTTCGGGATAGCACTTCGCCGGCACCCACTCATCGACGAACTCCCGCGCCCAGGTTTCGATCTGCCGGCGTTCCGCGCGCCACAGGTAGCTCAGAAAAACCCGCTTCATCCCCTCGTCGCCGAGGATCCGGTAGAACGGGGCGAACATCGCGAACAACGGCAGGTAGAGCCGCCTCGCGCCCTCGCGACGCAGCACGTGGTTGGCGAAGATGACCTGCGTGTCCCACGGGATCAGCGTCCCGTCGAAATCGAACAGCGCCAGTCCGCGCTTCCTCTTCTCGCTCTGCTCCGGCGTCACCGCGGCAGGCTTTCCCCGATCCGGCGAACTGCCAAGAGCAGAGGTGGCTCTTTGGAGTGCGGAGGCTTGCCTCCGCTTTGCGGCAGGCGGAGCTTGCTCCGGCCGGGGGCGAGCCGCCATCGGATGCCGCCCTCCCAAACATCCGCCGGAAGCGTTCGCTTCTTCAGGATGACCTCCTCCACCGGCACCAGCTCGACCGGCGCTCGAAAAGCGGAGGCAAGCCTCCGCACTCCAAATCCTGCCGATGGGAGACCCACCCGCCTCCCTCCGTATCGATCACCATGCGACTTGCCATCCTCTGCCAATTCGGACTCATCGCCAGCGTCCACGCTCTCGGTTTCGCCAACGGGGTCAAGATCGGCGAGGTCACCCCGGATTCGGCCGTGCTCTGGACCCGGCTCACCGCCGCGGACGAAGCCGAAAACCGCGTCGCCTCCTGGAACGCGGAAGACCCCCACTGGCGGGCGCCCGGCCTGAGCGGACACCTCACCTTCCGCTACTGGCCCGAGAACCGTCCCGAAGCGGCGAAGGAAACGCCGCCGGTCAAGGTCGGTGCCGACACCGACTTCTGCCACCAGGTGCGCGTTGCCGGCCTGCTCCCGGCGACGAACTACGCCTTCTCCGCCATCGGGCGCTCCGGCGACGACTCCGCCGGGTTCACTGCTTCCTTCACCACCGCCCCGGCCGACGACTCCGGCGCGCCGGTCACCTTCGTGGTCTCGACCTGCCAGGACTTTCCCCGCCGGGACGACACGCAGAACGGCCACCGCATCTACCGCTCGATGCTCGAGCTCGGCCCCGCCTTCTTCATCCAGACCGGCGACACGCTCTACTACGACAAGCCGAAGCCCTTCGCGAAGGACCTCGCCACGGCGCGCTACAAATGGAACCGGCTTTACGCGCTGCCGAACCTGCGCGAGTTCCACCGACGCATCCCGACCTACTGGATGCACGACGACCACGATCTGCTGAAAAACGACTGCTGGCCCGGCCAACGCTACGGCGACCTCACCTGGGACCAGGGTCTGAAGATCTGGCACGAGCAGGTCCCGCAGTCGGATCTCCCCTACCGCCGCTTCCGCTGGGGCCGGCACCTGGAGATCTGGCTTCCCGAGGGCCGCGAGCACCGCTCGCCGAACCCGATGAAGGACGGCCCGGAGAAATCGATCTTCGGCGACGCCCAATGGAAGTGGCTGGAGGACTCGATGCGCCGCTCCGATGCCACCTTCAAGCTCTTCGTCTCCGCGACCCCGGTGGTCGGCCCGGACCGGAAGAACAAGAACGACAACCACGCCAACGAGGGCTTCGCCCACGAAGGCGAGCGCCTCCGCCGTTTCCTCTCCGCCATCCCCGGCTGCTTCGTCATCAATGGCGATCGCCACTGGCAGTATCATTCCGTCGATGCCGAAACCGGACTTCACGAGTTCGGCTGCGGTCCCGCCTCCGACCTGCATGCCGGTGGCTGGAAACCCGGCGACCGCCGGCCGGAGCACCGCTTTCTCCGGGTCAAGGGCGGCTTCGCCAGCATCTCGGTCGAAGCGGGGCGGGCGGTGGTCACCCACCACGACGTCGACGGCAAGCCCGTCCATCGCACCGAGATCGAACGCTGAAGGGAGCGCCGGGTTCACCCGGCTGGAGCCCGGGTGCGGCAGCGGAAAGATCCCGCCCAGCTCATGGGTGGCCAACCTTCGCCAAAGCGTTCCTTGCACGATTCATCGCCGATGCCGGGTGAACCCGGCGCTCCGTCACTTCGAATACGCCGCCGCCCATCCGGCGATCGTCGCACGCTCGGGCTCGCCGTCGAAAACGATCACCCGGTAGCGGGCGCGGTAGGGTTTCCCCGGCTCGATCGACATCGCCCCGGCCTGCGGCGGCGCGTAGCAGAAGAAGGGCTCCTCCGGATGGGCGCGGATCGGCTGCGGCGCGCGGAAGTTCGTCGGGTGACAGAGGATCGCCACCCCGGTCGTCCTGCCATCCACCGTGCCACCGACCCAGCACCATGGCTCCTGCGAACCGTTCACCTGGTTCCGATCCGTCTCGCCGGAAGCGCTGAGGAAGCGGCAGCCGTCCGCTCCGTTCCACGCGCGGTTGCCGCGGAATCCGAAGCCCCCGTAGTGATGCTTCGGCAGCTTCAGCGGCGAATCGCCCGCACACCACTGCTCGAGGTCCAGGTCGATGACGTGCCGGCCGTCCTCCACCCGCACCCGCACCTCCCAGCGCTCCTCGAGCGCCACCTTCTCCGGCTTGGCCAGCATGTCGATGAACCGATGCCTCACCCGGAAGCGTCCGATTTCCCCGCCGCTCTCGATCTCCTCCACCTCGACGAATTCCACGCGGCCCTTGCCCGCGCCCATGTTCCAGAAATCCGGCTGGCGGCCCTCGAACTCCGTCTTCGTCCACGGGGTCCAAACGCCATGGTGATGCGTGTGGTCCGGCGGAAAGTCATCCGTCACCTCCCGCCCCGAGGGCGAGAGGATCGAGCGGATGTAGCCCCCCCGGCGATACAGGGGATCGATCCCCTCCCGCGGAAACTCACCCGGCTCCGCCTGATAGCGCAGCACCACCCGGTCCCCGCCACGGACCACGATCTCCTTCCCGTCGCGGATCACCGACACCGGCTCGGCCGCTGCCCCCGAAAGTCCCAGCACCAGGCAGAGAAAGACACGCTTCATGCCGCCACTCTGACCCGCCACGCCATCGCGGCGCACTCCAAATCCTACCCCATGAACCCGAGCCGCCCGTAGTCCTTGCCGAGGATCGGCGCCGACTTCGTCCGCAGCCAGTCCTCGAGTACGGTCGCATACACCTTGCGGAAATCCACGGTGTGGACGAGGTCGCCCTTGTCGAGCTCGGTCAGGCTCGGATAGCTGCCGTAGAGCCCGCCCTTCACCGGCGCGCCGGCAACGAAGAGACACGACGCCTTGCCGTGGTCGGTGCCGCTGCTGGCATTCTCCGACACCCGGCGGCCGAACTCGGAGAAGGTCATCACCGTCACCCGGTCCGCGTTGCCCTGTGCCTTGAGGTCCGCGAAGAAGGACTTCAGCGCGTTGTCGAGCTGGCCGAGCAGGCGGTCGTGCGAGTTGTCCTGGCGGTTGTGCGTGTCGAAGCCGCCGTGGCTCACGTAGTACACCCGCGTCGGCATCTTCCCGGCGATCATCCGCGCCACCATGTTCAGGCTGCGGGCGACCGGGGTGCCTTCATAGTTCACCTTCGAGCGATGCTTCGACGCCAGTTCGAGGATCTTCTTCGAGGAAACCCGCGCGTCCATCGCGACGCGTTCGAGGAAGTCGAGGTTCGACTCGCCGGCGACGCCCCCGACCTTGCCGGCGGGGGGCTCCGCGATCGAGGCGCCATCGACGGGCGCGTCCGGCGAGTTGAGCGAGTTGAAGAATGCCTCCGCCTCCGCCTTCTCGCCGCCGCCATGGATCCAGCGGTAGAGCTCCGGGGTCGAAAGCGACACGCCGGGGTTGCTCATCGCCCCGAAGGCCTCGGGATGCGTCTTCTTCAACGAAATGCCCACGGTCGGATCCGAGCCCGCGCAGGCGTTGTCGAAGTAGCGTCCTACCCATCCGGTGTTCGCCCGCGCCAGCGGGTCGGCGGTCTCCCACACCGAGGTCGAGACGAAGTGCGAGCGGTTCGGGTTCGGATAGCCGACCCCCTGCACCACCGCCAGGTCGCCCTCCTTGTACATCCGGCCCAGGTTCGGCATCGCCGCGTTCAGCCCGATGCCGTCGGAAAGCTGGATCAGATCCTTCGCCTTCTTGCCGATCTTCGGCCGCGCCTTGTGGTAGGCGTCGTTCTCGAACGGCACCAGCGTGTTCAGCCCGTCGTTGCCGCCGGCGAGCTGGAGGACGACGAGGATCGTATCATCCTTCCCCGTCACCGCCTGCGTCGCCAGATCCCGCGCCCCGAGGTGCAGGTCCCCGAAGGTGCGCTCGACAAACATCGGCACCGTCCAGACCGACGACGCCCCCAGCATCGCCGATCGCAAAAACTCCCGTCTCGTCTTCATCACAAATCTTGAATTTTAGAGTTTAAAGTTTCGAGTTTCAGCAAAGCTGGTAGTGCGGCGTGCTCATCATCAGGTGGCACAACTCGGCCACCTCGTGGTTGGTGAAAACGACCCCCTTCTTCGACCGGGCGTAGTCGACGAAGGTCTCGCGCTGCTTCTTCCCCGGATCCGCCTGGAACAGCCGGTCGACCAGCGCCTCGACCAGCTCGGCCGGCTTCTCCCGCAACGGGCGCGGCGCGATCTTCTCGTAGTCGGGTCCCTCCCAGCGGTCCATCGCCCGCTTCACCATCCGCGCCAGCATCTGCTGGCCCGGCTTTCCGCCGGCCGCCGCCATCTCCATCATCGAGCTGCCTTCGTCCTCGACGCCTTCGGCATTGATCGCCCCCTTGGTGATCACCCCGGCGGTGTTGTAGCGACTGAGCAGGGAGTTGGTGTTGATCCATGCCCGGCCCCAGTCCCACCCGGCCACGTTCGGCGGAAAGAAGAGCTGCTGCCCGAGCTCGCGCTGCACGGTCTGCACGTAGCCCCGCGGCAGGTCGTCGATCTCGAGCTCGCGGCACATCTGCACCAGAAACTGCACCGGGCTCTTGATCTGGTTGCGGATCACCGTGCCGTCGTAGAAGGCGCGGGAAAGGAGGATCTCGCGGAGCACCGGCTTGAGCTGGAAACCGCTCGCCCGGAAGGTCGCCGCCAGCTCCTTGACCACCGCCTTCGGGGCCTCGTCCTCGACGAAGAACTCCCACAGCTTCGACGGCACGTAGGCCGCCGCCGCATCCTGCTCGAAGAGCAGGTCGATGATCTGCTTGCCGTCAAATTTCCCGCTCCGGCCGAGCACCGTCTTGGTCCCCTCGTCCCACTGACGCCGGTTGTGGGTCACCTCGCCGTTCAGCCGGTTCAGCTGGTAGCCGGTGAAGGCCCGCGCCGCCTCCTTGATGTCCTGCTCGGTGTAGTGCCCCTCGCCGAGGGTGAAGAGCTCCATCACCTCACGGGCGAAGTTCTCGTTCGGCTTGCCCTTCTTCGAGTTCTGGGTGTCGAGGTAGAGCATCATCGCCGGATCGACCGCGATCTCGTGCGTCAGCGCCCGGAAGTCGCCGAAGGCGTGCTCCCGGAAGAGCTGGTTCTGGCGCAGCATCAGCACCGACTGGCGGACTTTCTGCGACGAGGTCGCGAAGTGGTCGTGGAGGAAGATCACCATCTTCTCCCGCAGCGGGGCGCGCGAGTGCATCATCCGCCCGAACCACCATTCCCCGGCACTCACGATCTGCTCGCGCTGGCTGCGGCGGACCTCCCGCTGCATCTTCCGGCGCGCCTCCTCGCGCTCCTTCGGCGTCATGTTGCGCTGTTCCTGCCTCGACGCGCGAACCCTCTCGAAGCGCTCGCGCCGCTCCGCGGCGACCTTCTTCGGGTCCGCCCAGTCCGGCACCGGGATCGCGCCGATCGGCTCGTCGGGATCCAGCAGCCCGTCCACCGCCGCCTCGCGGCCCAGCTCGTGGATTTTCCGGATCTCGGCGGGCGAGGCCCCGAATCCGGCCCGCCTCACCAGGTGGGCGGCTTCCTCGAGGGTCCATTCGTTCTTGGCGCGCGGGAGCATGATGATCGGAAGGTTACGAAAACCGAAAACCCCGCCTTCCGGGGAAAGTCGCGAGGGCTCCGGATGATTTCTTCCGTGATTTCCGCGGTGCGCATGGTTTCTTCCCCCCGCCGATGTCTTCCGAGCCCGAACTCCTCAGCCCCGCCGGGAACTGGGACTGCGCCCGCGCGGCCGTGGCCGCGGGCGCCGACGCGATTTTCTTCGGCCTGCCCGCCTTCAACGCCCGCCTGCGCGCCGACAACTTCACCAACGAGGACCTGCCGGAGCTGATGGACTTTCTCCATCGCCACGGCGTGAAGGGCTTCGTGACGATGAACACCCTCATCTTCACCGGCGAACTTGAGGCCGCCGAGGCCCAGCTGCGCCGCGTCGCCGAGGCCGGCGTCGACGCCCTCATCATCCAGGATCTCGGCCTGGCGAAGATGGCCCGCGAGATCGCGCCGGAGGTCGAGCTCCACGCCTCGACCCAGATGACCATCACCTCCCCCGAGGGCCTCGCCTTCGTCGAGAGCCTCTTTCCGCTCGAACGCGCCGTCCTCGCCCGCGAGCTTTCGGTGAAGGAGATCGAGCGCTTCGGCCATCCGGCCACCACCCCCCTCGAGGTCTTCGTCCACGGCGCCCTCTGCGTCGCCTACTCCGGCCAGTGCCTCACCAGCGAGTCGCTCGGACAGCGCTCCGCCAACCGCGGCGAGTGCGCCCAGGCCTGCCGCATGCCCTACGAGCTGGTCGTCGATGGCGAGACCCAGCCGATGGACGAGGTCCGCTACCTCCTCAGCCCGCAGGACCTCGCCGCCGTCGACCTCATCCCCGACCTCGTCCGGGCCGGCGTGAAATCCTTCAAGATCGAAGGCCGCCTCAAGTCCCCCGAGTACGTCGCCGCCGTCACCCGCGTCTACCGCAAGGCCCTGGGGAGAGCGGGTTTCCAACCCGCTGCACCAAGCCGGGCCGACCGCTACGCGCTCGAGATGACCTTCTCCCGCGGGCTCACCACCGGCTGGCTCGGCGGCACCAACCACCCCTACCTCACCCACGGCCGCTTCGGGAAGAAGCGCGGGCCCTTCCTCGGCACCATCACCGAGGCCCAGAACGGATGGGTCCGTCTCGACACCCCTCCCGCCGACCACACGCCACCTCTCAAAGCCGGCGACGGGGTCGTCTTCGATGCCGGGGAAAACCGCGACCTCGAACAAGGCGCCTCCATCTGGAAGATCGAAGGCGACCGCATCATCTTTCACCGCACCTACAGCGGCATCAACTTCGACCGCATCCGCCCCGGCGTCACCCTCTACAAGACCTCCGACCCCGCCCTCGAGTCCGAGATCCGCAAGTTCTGGCAAAACGCCAAACTCCCCGAAACGAAGACCCCGCTCCACCTCACCGTCAGCGGCCGCCCCGGCGAACCTCTCACGCTTTCGTCTTCGTTCGATGTCGAGCGTCCGATGTTCGATGTTCGATGTTCGACTTCCAGTCCGCTGGAAGTCGCCGCCAAACACCCCCTCACCACCGACACCCTCGAAAAGCAGCTCGGCCGCCTCGGCGACACCCCGTTCGAACTCGCCACCCTCGACAACCGGCTCGAAGGCGACTGCCACCTCGCCCTCTCCGAACTCAACCGCCTCCGGCGTGAACTCGTCGAGCGTCTTTCCACCACCCCCGGGCCTCGCTCCCCGAAAGCCACCGCCGTTTCCCACCGCGATCTTCTTCCCGAACCTTCGAAGTTCGATGTCGGACGTTCGATGTTGGACGTTCCCCGCCTTTCCGTCCTCTGCCGCACCCTCCCCCAGGTCGAGGCCGCGCTCGGGTCGGACATCGGCACCATCTACTGCGACTTCGAGGACCCGCGACGCTACAAGGACGCCGTCGCCCTCGTCCGTGAAACTTGTCCGACGAAGCCTTGGCGAAGTCGGATTCATCTGGCCACCCCGCGCATCATCAAGCCCGGCGAGATCGGCTACCTCAAGCACATCGAGCGGGCCGAACCCGACGGCCTGCTCCTCCGCAACCTCGCCTCCCTCGACTACTACAAGGATCGGAGCGACCTGATCCGCACCGCCGACTTCTCACTCAACGTCGCCAACCCGATCACCGCCCGCCTGCTCAAGGAAGCCGCCCGGCTCGATCACCTGACGATCTCCTACGACCTCAACATCGGCCAGGTGCTCGACCTGCTCGCCAAGGCACCCGCCGACTGGTTCGAGCTGACCCTCCACCAGCACATGCCCCTGTTTCACATGGAGCACTGCGTCTTCTGCACCTTCATGAGCGAGGGCACCGACTACCGCGACTGCGGACGCCCCTGCGAGAAGCACGTCGTCCACCTCCGCGACCGCGTCGGACAGCTCCACCGCCTGCAGGCCGACGTCGGCTGCCGCAACACCCTCTTCAACGGCCGCGCCCAAACCGGTGCCCGTTTCTACGACGAACTCCGTAGCACCGGCCTCTCCCGCTTCCGCATCGAACTCCTCGACGAGGACCGCGAAGCCGCCACCCGCACCATCCAGGCCTACCAGGCCCTGCTCGACGGAAACCTCGCGCCCGCCGACCTCCTCGCCCGCGTCACCGCTCTGGAGAAGCTCGGCGTCACGGAAGGCACGCTGGCCGGAGCCGGCATCGGCGCTTCCCAAGCGCCTTGACGGGCCCGGGTCACCCCGCCGTCCCGGGAAAACCGAGCGCCTGCGGAAAACGTTCCCGAGACCGGAGAAAATCCGACCTCACGCCACCCGTGCCGGATCCTCGCCCAGCAGGAACGCGAGCACCTCGGCCGCCGTGTAGTGCGGGTTCCCCGGGGAAGCCAGGGCGCGAATTCCCGACAGGTCCTTGCCGCAGGTGAGCAGCGGCGGCTCCACCCGGACCTCGCCATCGCCTTTCCGAACCTGACCCAGACCGAGGTTCGCCATCAGGCTGTTGCACAGGCACTTCCGGCCCTCCGCGTCCTCCTCACAGCCACCCCGTCGGGCAAAGTCCTCCGGCGCCTCGGCCGGACACCGCCACGCCACCGATCCGTCGTCCCGCTCATAGGCCTCGCGCAGGTAGCCCAGGTCGCATCGTCGATGCCGTTCGTCATAGACTTCCGCTTCGGAAAGCGTTCCGGGCAGGGACAACACCTGGAAGGGAAAGCCGGTCGGGGAGGCCACCGGATCGCGGAACACCCGTTCTTCGCCACGGAGTGCCGCCTCAACCACCTCCCGCTTGAGGTCCGCACGCAGTCCCGACTCCTCGCAGAAGGCGAACAGCGTCCCCACTTGAACACCGCTCGCCCCAACCTCACGGGCCTGTCGCAGGCCTTCGGCCGACGCTTTCGATCCCGCCAGCCAGAAAGGCAGGCCGAGGGCCGCGATCGCCGACGGATCCACCTCGTCCCGGCTGCCATACACCGGCTCGCCCGCGTCATCCATCTTCAGCGCCCCCCGCGGCGGCGCGTTGTGCCCCCCCGCGGTCGGGTCTTCGACCACCAGGCCATCGATCCGGCCCCGGCTCTTCTTCACCAGCATCGTCGCCAGCGTGACCGAGGCCACGATGGGAAAGAAGGCCGGACGCACCAGCTCCGGCGGATCGCCCGGAAAGAGGGCCCGCGGATCGAAGCGCAGCTTGTGCTCACGACTTGCGCCGGACACGTGCAGGCCGAACTCGACCGGCTCCCACGCGGCCAGGCGGTCGAGAATGCCCGCAATCTCGAGCGGAATGCCGGCCCCCACCAGCACCACATCGACGCCCGCCAGCATCGCCCCGAGCAGCGAGGGAAGCATCGGCGCCTGGATCTTGTGGAGGTAGTTGATGCCCACCGATCCCCGGTGTCCCTCCTTGGCCAGCCAGACCTCGACGAAATTCGCGACCACCAGCAGTTCCTCAAGCCCGCGATCCGGCGCCTCCCCGACCATCGGCTTGGCGGCATACGGCACCGCCGGGTCCTTGCCGCCGTCGATCCAGTACCGCTCGCGGACGCGGTCCGCGATCTCGGGGTCGGGAAACGCCTCCAGCGCCCGGCGGACATGCCCGCCGGGATCCCCCGCCTGCAGGCGCCGACTGAGGATCAGGTCGATGGCCGTGCCCGACACCACACCAAGCTGCCCCTGAGAGGCCACCGCCCTGGCCAGCCGCCAGCTTGAAATGCCGAGGCCCATGCCTCCCTGGATGATCGATGGAACATTCATGGCAACCCGCCTGGAAACCGCGAAGCGAGGACGCCACCAGCGACATCACCACGGCACAGCTTCCTTGCCGTGAACCCTCCGCCGCCCGATCGCGGGCGCAAAGCCGAAAACCCCCGATCGGCCCTCCAAGCAAAGTGGCGCGCCGACTTCCGGAAACCGTGCGCAGGCCCGGCACGACATCCTCCCTTTTCCACACCCCGCCATTGCCCCTCCCCTGGAGAGACTCACCCCATTCGCAGCGCTCGAAACGAGCGCCTAGCGCCAGCCGCGCTCCTGCTCGCGGTTCTCGAGTTCCGCGCGCCGCAGCTGCTTCATCTCGTGGGCTTCCGGCGAGACCGCCTCCTCTTCGGCGGCGAGGCCACCGCGGGAACCGCAGCTGGACAAAAGGAAACCGGCGAGAAGAGAAAGAAGGGCAAGCAAGGGTGCGAATTTCACGCGACCAACATCCAAAACCCACGCTCAGCCGCAAGCCTCCAGTTGCCGAACCGGGAGGAAATCCCCGTCGGCACGCGGGCATCGCGGCGCTCCACCTCCGGACTCGCTCAACTCCCGGAGCCGTCGGCGGATTCCTCCGGCTCCTCCCGCAGTCCGTGATACCGCACCAGGTTGTCGTGGGTGTGGTTGACGAAGATCGAGGTCCCGAACGGGTGATGACCGTGCAGCGCCTTGTGAAGTCCCTTGGCGAGGACCGACGCGACCCGGGCTCCGGTCTCCGCCGCGGTGGTGACCATCGACGGCGGCGAGTCGGCGAGGAACGCGGCCTCGTGCTCGACCGAAAGCTCCTCGCGTTCGATGTGGTGAATGAGCGCCTCGAGCCGGGCCAGACGTTCCGGATCGGACTTGCCCTGGGCCTCGGTGAAGTTGCGCCGCAAGGCGCGGTCCTCGACCTTCAAGGCCTCGAGCCGCTCGATCAGGCGGTTGCCCGCCGGGCGACCAATCCGGCGAACCCGGTATTCAAGGACCTTCAGTCGCGCCTCCACATACGCGATCTTCTCAGCGACGGAGTCAGGATATGCATTCATGGCGGTAGGGGTTGCATCCGTCATGATATCGCGCTCCCTCCGAAATGACCATGGGATTCTCGGCTTTGGAGCAAGCAGGGTGATCAAGCCAGGGAGGGATCGGTTGCTTGATGGAGAGGATTCCAAGGATGACCATGATGAGATCTCAATTCTGCCGGTCCGACGGTGCGCGGAACGTCCTGCAAGTTGCCGGAAACTGGAGAAAGGATCCCATTCATCCTGTCCATCCTGTCCATCAAGTCCATCATGCTCCCCTATTCCCGGCGTTCCGCATGCTCCTTTCCCTCGCTTGATCGCCCTATTTGGACAGGGCTACCTCATTCTGACTCAAGCCATCTGTTCTCGCGCTCGAAGTGGATTGGGGGAACCACCAATGAACGCGGATCGACACGAATGGGAAGGTCACCTGGCTCCGGATGGGCACTCTGAGCCGTGGGATCCTCCTGGTGAGGACATTTCTCGGACGGATTTCTTCCAGTATTAGCGTCCATTCGTGTCCATTCGCGGTGGATCTCCCAAGGTGAGGCAGTCCTGCGGCTTTGGAGCCATTCCCGGAAGTCCCGACCGGAAACGGTCGGAATCCGCCGACGCCCCCCCGCGACCGGGCGCCCCCGCCCCGCCTACTTCGCCGGCACCCGGAGCGTCTCCGGCTTCTGATCCCGGATGATGCCCACCGTCATCGCCCCGTCCCGCGACGCCCCGGTCAGGCGGAAAAGGTCGAGCGAGTGACGGACCGGCTTGCCGTCGATCCGCTGGATCAGGTCGTCCTTGCGCAGGCCGGCCTGCAGGGCGGCGGAGCCGGCGGGGACGTCGGTGAGCTGGACGCCGCCATCCTCCTTGCGGGTGCCGAAGGCGGAGAACTCCTCGCCGCGCAGGCTGTGGATCTTCGCGCCGAGCCAGCTCCGGGTGTCGCCGACGTCGATCGGCGACTTCGGGGCGATCCCGCGCAACGCGGGGATCTCGGGGGTGGCGGCGATGGCTTTCAGCGAGGCCTTCTTCACCCCGAAGCGATCCATGGGGAAGTTCTCGAAGCCGACCTCGAGCGCCGGGGAATCCGGGGCGACCCGGAAGTCGCCGGCCGCGGGATCGACGAACTTCGGATCCCCTGCCAGCGAGTGGGTGTCGCCGCCCTTGGCGCGGTTCCGCTCGAGCACCGGGGTGGAGGTGTGGAAGTTGTGGTCGATCCGGTCGGTCCAGCCCGCGGCGCACCGGATGTCGGCGTGCGCCGCCATCACGATGTTCCGCTCGAAGGCGGAGTGGCAGTCGGGGTACCAGACGTGGGGGTGGAACCCGTTGTTGATGAGGATGTTGTTCCAGGCGCGTCGGTGGTAGCCCTCGCGGAACTTCAGCCCGCCGCCGAGCATCAGGTTATGATGGATCTCGTAGTTGCTCGAACCGTCGTCGAGGTCGATGTCCCAGCCGTGGTCGCAGCGCCACCGGGAGTGGCGGATGACGGTCGTCTCCACCGCGTCGAGCCGCGGGAGATCCGGCACTTCGGCCACGGCTTTTGCCGTCACGCTCGTGTTCGGATGCCAGAAGCGGTCACGGCCCCACGAATTGAACGACCCGTGGTCGTGGGTTTCCTGGACGGTCTTGAAGACATCGCAGCCCTCGATGAGATGACCACCCCAGGTGCCCTCCGAGATGTTGATGCCGGCTCGGGCGCAGTCGTAGATCGAGCAATCGCGCACCGTGATCCGGGCGGCCATCGAGATCTGCACGCCGGCGGGCTGGCGCTCGACGCGGCCGATGCCGGTGATCAGGCAGTCCTCCACCACGCAGTCGGCGGGGTAGTTCGGGGTTTTCGGACCGGCTTCGCGGCTGACCTGGAGAAGATCCTGCGTCTGCCCGTACTCGAAGAGCGGATCGCGAACCGCGCCGGGATCGCCGACAAAGCAGACTCCCGACGCCCCGCAGTCGTGGATGTGGCAGCCCTCGACCCGGCCGCTGCGGTTGTAGTTGCTGAAGAAGACGGCATTGCCGCCGGGCTGGTCGAACTCGCTGTCGAGGATGGCGACGTCCTCGGTGCCGGTGAGCACCACGGCCCCGCCGCGGTAGATCGTCCAGTCGGAGCGCAGCAGCGGCTCCCGGGTCTGCATGAAGGTCCGCGCGGTGTGACGGAAGACCAGGCCGCGCAGCGTGAGGTGGGCCACCGGCTCCTCCGCCGAACCCCGGAACTCGATGAGGTGGGGCAGGCGCACGACCTCGACCGTGGCATCCTCGAGGTCCTCGCCGGGATGCGGCTGGTAGTAGAGCGTATCGGTCTTCGCATCGTGGAACCACTCGCCCGGGGCGTCGAGCTCCTCGAAGAGGTTCTCCACCATGCGCTGCTGCGGGTGCATCCCCATCTGCCGGTTGTTCTGCCAGCCGCCCTCGTAGGCGACGCTGCCGTCCGGCTTCTTGCCGGTGATCCGGTAGTGGTAGCCGCCCCAGCGCGAGCGATGCATCGAATGGATGTAGCCGCCGACCGGGTCGCTCCACTTCGCCGCCCGCTGCTTCGAGAAGGCATCGGCCGCAAAGCCCTGATACGCCTGGGTCGTGGCCGCCGGGTCGAAGTTCGGGTAGCGCGCCATGTGCCGGCGCACGCCATTGACGAACACCTGATCGATGGACAGGCCGGCCGGGGTGGTCGCCCGGAAGATGCCGTTTTCGAACGACTCCCAGGCGAGATCGAGCCTGAGTCCGCCGCTGACCACCGCCCCGCCTTCCCGTTCCGCCTTCCAGACGACGGGATGCTCCGCACTACCGGAGTCGGCCGTGGTGAAGACCAGCGTCTCGGGCAGGTAGTAGATGCCATCGGCCAGATGGATGGTCACCGGTTCCTTCCCGAGGAACGGGCGGGCGGCATCCCGGGCGGCGCCCAGCGTGGCCAGCGGAGCCTCCGCCGTGCCGGGTTGGCGGTCGTCACCCCCGGGCGCGACATGAATTTCAGCAGCATGGATCCGGGCCGCAAGGAACAGCAGAGGAAGAAGGAGGCGCATGTGAGGGAAGGGTGGGGTCGTGGAGGTCATCGGCAGGTCAGCGCGGCGACGTCCACTTGAGCAGGTGAACGTCGGTGCCCTCGTCGCCATCGAGCGAGGTGCCGGACGGCAGGTAGAGGTAGGCCGGGCGATCCTCGACGGTGAGCATCTGCGGGCGCTCGAACTTGGTCTCCCGCCCGTAGATCATGCGCGCGCCCTCGGGCACGCCATCGTCCAGGTACGCGCGGAGGGGGTGGAAGGCGTGACGGGGCTCGGCCTCGAAGTGGATGCCGTCGTCGGACACCCAGAGCAGGCCGCCGCCGCGTTCGATCATGCCGTGGTTGTCGGTGGTGACGAGGCAGATGCGGTCGCCCCACCGGAAGGCGGTGCCATCCTCGATGGTGCGGTCGTTGGCGGTGATCGGCTTCTCCTGGATCGCGTACTGACCTTCGAGCCGGTCGGCGACCGCGACCCCCATGCGGACGCCGCCCTGGCGCCCCGGCCGGGCCTTGAAGTAGAGATGAAAGCGTCCATCCGGAGCCTCGACGATGGCCGGATTGTTGACGCCGCAACCGGAGTTCGCGCACCAGCCGCCCGGCTCGAGGATGAGTCCATCCCGGCCGACCTTTTCCCACGGCCCCTCGAGTGAATCGGCGATCCTCATGCCGATGCGCTGGTTCGGTCCGTGCCCTTTCCGGCCGTCCTTCCAGTCGTTGGCGATGTGAAGTAGAACGTACCGATCCCCGAAGCGCTTCACGCAGGGATTGTGCATGCCGACCGCATCCCACCCCTCGCCGTCGCCCTTGAGCACCGTCTTCACATACTCGAACGGCCCCTCGGGGCGGTCGGCACGGTAGAGCGCGATCTCCGAATGCTTCCGCCACCCGGTTTCCCAGCCGTCGTCCATGCCCCAGCGGGCAACGAAGAGATTCACCCTTCCCTGGTCATCGATCACCGGTGAAGCCCCCCAGAGCGACCACCCCGGGGTGTCCACGACCTGTGGCATGACCTCCCAACGATCCGCGATCGACGACGGAATCGCGGGCCTATCAGCGGCCGGTGCGAGACTGCACACCACCACCCCCATCAGGACAAATACCGTCATCCCTTGGAATAACGAACGCCACCGGCCACTTCTTTCTCCGAGGCACCGGCACGGAGGAAACGGAGCCCGGAACGCTGTGAGTCAGCGACAGGATTTCATCCACTTATTTAGCGCGGAATGCATCCTTTCGACCTCCCCATTGCGATCTCCTGCGAGATCCTCCTGCTCACCCGGGTCGCTCTTCAGATCGTAGAGCTGGGGAACCTTCGAGCGTCGCGCGAAGATCAATTTCATATCCCCCTCCATCCAGGCGCGCTGTCCGCCCGACTGGAAACCGATGGGCTCGCGGCGGCTCGCGAGCTTCCCATCGAACACCGGTGTCAGCGAACGGCCGTCCAGCTCCACCGCGACCTCCGTCCCCACGACTTCGGCGAGCGTCGGCAGGTAGTCGCTGGTCACCGCCGCGAAGCCGGTGCGGCCCGGCTTGATCCGCTTCGGCCATTCGATCACCGCCGGCACGCGGATCCCGCCTTCCAAAAGGGTCGTCTTGAAGCCACGGAACGGCCCCGCCGAGCCGACGTGCTCGGGGTCCCCCTGCCGCGCCGGGCCATTGTCGGAGGCAAAGGCCACCAGGGTGTCCCCGGCGACGCCCAGCTCGCGCAACGCCGTGCGCAGCCGGCCGACCTGCTCATCCATCGCGGTGACGCAGGCATAGTAGTGCTGGTTCGGCACGGGGTGTTCCGAGTAGCGCGCCCGGTATTCCGGACCGCCCACCACCGGACTGTGGGGCGCGTGGAACCAGATCACCGCGAAGAAGGGCTGCTCCGCCTTCGCCGCCTTCTCGATGAAGGGCAGCGCCCGGTCCATGATGATCCGCGAATCATCTCCCTCAAGGGGGTCGGTCACGTTCTTCCCATCCTGCCAGTAAAAACGACGGGTGTCGTACTTCCCGCCACCGTGCTGGTTGGCCGGGTCGTAGGGGTCCCAGGTGGCGACGGCGAACTCGGTGGAGAACCACTCGTTGAAACCCGCCATGTCCGGCGACATGTGGTTCTTCTCCGGCTTGCGGCCCGGACCCTTCCCGGAAAAGTCGGCCGTCAGGGTGCCGAGATGCCATTTCCCGAAGTGCCCGGTGGCGTAGCCCCGTTCCCCGAGCATCTCCGCGAGGGTCAGCTCGCGGGCCTTCAGATGGCCCACGTTCGCGCCGGTGATGCCGTAGCGGTAGGGATGGCGGCCGGTCAGGCAGGATCCCCTCGTCGGCGAACAGACCGGGGCGGCGGCGTAGAAGCGCTCGAACACCAGCCCCCCTTCCGCCATGCGGTCGAGCTCGGGCGTCTCGATGATCTCGCCGCCGTTGAACCCGACATCCCCCCAGCCGAGATCGTCGGCCATCATCAGGATCACGTTCGGGCGGTCGGCGGCGAAGGCCGGCACCACGGCCAGGCATAGAATGAGCAGACCTCGCATGAGGCCCATACGTGCGCTGGAGTGGCGCCTTGCAGGCGCCATGAGCCGGGTCGGTGGCTTTCCAGCCTACGGCGTGGAAATCGAGACCCTCCCCGACTCATCGGAGCGGGCCACCCGCCCGTCGCCATCGAGGAAAAAGCAGCCCGGCGCAGCCCGGCCGAAGTGCTCCAGCTCACTTCCGTCCGTATCCAAAAGCACCAACTCCTGACCAAATCTCCCCTGCAGTTTCAGCAAGCGCCCGGAGCCCCCGAGATCGGAACGCCCATCCGCACCGCGGACCTCACATGCGGGAGCCCCTGTCCGAGACTCGTCCGGCTCAAGATCGGACAGGCGAAACCAAGACCACGAATTTCGCTGCGGCTGTCCCGCCTGTGCCGCAGGCGCGTTCGTGCCGACCACCACCCAGGCTTGATCGCCCTCCTCGACCACCACATGTCTCTGACAGGATACCCCGTCCCGCTTCGCCAACGGCTCAGCGCTTTCCCCCTCCAGATCCCACACCGCCATCTGCTGGTCATCGTCCACCGCAACCATCCACCGGCCTCCCTCCGATACCGCCAGCTGAACCGGATGAACGAAAGCGAACACCGGTTGTGGAAAGCCCCGACCGGCTTCGTAGCGCCAGAGATCACCCTCCGCATCCATCACCCAGACATCGCCCGCCACCTCGTTCATCCAAACCGGTGCCGCCTGCAATCTCCGCAGCTCACCCAGCCGACCTGTGTCCGGATCAAGCCTCGCCCACCACCCCTCGCGCACCGAGTCACGGTAATCCCGCCGGCCCGACAATCGCCTCGCAGCCCGATGGATGGGGTCATTTCCATCGGCACCACCGACCCACCATCCGCTCTCCCCACGAGCCAACCACGTAGGCCGGAAAGGCAGCACGCACAAGACCTCGTCATCAATGCGCTCGGTTTGGATAAATCGCACGTCCGACACCTCCAGCCCGCCGAGGGCCTTATCATCCCGCCTCAGACGCAGACGCGAAATCGAGCCTAGCTGCGTGCCCTCCGGCATCGCCGCCGATGCCAAGGTCCAAGAAGTAGCTTTTCGCGCTTCGGTTACATAAGACGCGCCCAGCATCCGGCCTTTCGCATCCAGCCACTCAAAGTGGAACCCGCCTGAGCGGGAACTCGGTCTCCGCACCCAGAAGCTCACGCCGCACCGCACGGGTGCCGACACCTCTGCCTCGGCAACCACCCCCCGAGCCCGCATCGAGGGTATGCCAGGAAACGGCCCCTCACCGGTCGCTTCGCACACAGACTTCGACTCAAGCTCAACGGGGGTGGAAAAGACCACTTGCTGGCTTCTCCATCGACCGTCGTGGTCCCGATGAATCACCTCCAAGCGAGCGTCCGCCTCAGCCACTTGCGGATCGATCCTGCCGACCACCTCATCCACCGCCTGCCGCCACAGTGTTCGCCGTGCCTGCCCGTCGCGGACCACCAATTCGATCTCACCTCCCTCGGCAAGCACCGCCCCTCCATCCAGACGCGAGACCGCCCATTGCAAGCCACCATCCCCGAGCAACCGAACGTCCAGGCGATCGGCCGGGCCCGTCTTTCCCGCTCGCGCCTCCAGCCACGCCCGGCTGATCCGAGTCTCCTCGTGGCGACCCTGCGGATCAAGCGCGACCAGAGCCTTGAGCAGCTCCACCTCACCTGCGGCCCGGACTCCCGGCAGAACTCTCGGCAGGTCCAGACTTCTCTCACGGACGTGATCGAGCAGCGACTCCCGGAATGGCTCCAGCAAGGCCCACGCCGCAGCCGGCGCAGCCGCCTCGTTCAGCGCCCAGACCGGCCCCGGGATCAGTCGATCCAACGTCCAGGGCTGCGGGCTTCCCGCTTCCTGGAATCGCTGAATCACTTCCGCCTCCCCCATCACATCCACGGCCATGCGGGTCGGAAAATGCTCCGGCGAACCGGACTCGGGCCAATGCCGGCGGAAACCACGCTCCACCTTCTTCGTTTCCGGCGGAAACAAAGCGAGCATCCCCACCACGCGGGGTGAGAGTTCTCCCGGCTCGATCGACTCGGCCAAGTCTGCCGCCAGCCCGGCAAGCACCTGCCGCACAACCTGTCGCGCAGCATGTTTCACCGGTGGCCAAGACTTGGTGGCTTGGATCGCACTCGTCAGCAGCTCAAGCTGATCGGCGGCCTCCGGCAGCAGCTCGCGAAGCAAGCCGAAGTCTTCCGATTCTGCCGCGATCAAACTGTAGAGCAAGGATCGTGCCCGGTCCTTCTCCGTCCCCCAACGCTCCTCGGTCGCCAACAGACCGGCCACCGCCAGCCATTCCTCCGCCGGCAGACCCGCCGGCAGCTCCTTGAGATCCGCTCCGCCTCTGGAGACAGCCCAGCGCCGATCGATCTCGACCGTCCGCCCGGTCAACCACGCCGCCGCCAGTTCCTGGCGCGATTTTCCCTCAGGCAGGCAGCGCAACACACGCCCCAGGGAAAACCGATCCCACGCACTGCTTGCCCGCGCCACCCGAAGCGCCGCCTCTTGGTCGCTTACCTCGACAAGTCTAGCGACGATCCGTTCGAGGCGCGGACCGTGCGTGTCGCCCACGGCCCTGGTTCGGGCGGAAGTCGTTTGCTCGACCAAGGTTGCCACCCTCTCCGGCCCGAGCCACACGACCAGAGCGGGGTCGTCGAGGAACTCCAGCGCCACCCCTTGGTCCGCGAGTTCCGACAAGCCGGCGTCGATCATCTCCAGCTCCCGATCCCTCCGCAGCCGTGGCACGACCGCCCAAGCCAGCGACCTTTGGAAACGGCCGGACTTTGCCACTGCCATCGCGGCCTCCAGAGAAAAAGGGCCCTTCGAGCAGCGGTAGCGGTAGCGGCACAACGCCAGGTCGGCTTCTGAAACTCCAGCCGATTGAAGCCGTTCGAAAGCCTCCGCCACGCCGCGCTCGTCGGCCTGTCGCAGCGGCCCGGAATCGCATCTCCGGAACATCCGCAGATTGTGATTCGCACCGAGCAGCACCCCGGCTCTCGACAAAAGAAACGTCGCCTCCTCCTCTCCAAGGACCTCCACCGCTTCCCGGCGTCGCCCGGGCTTACCCGCCGCATACAGCGGGCGGGGAGTGAAACCCAGAGCCCGCTCGATGCCCGCGCGCTCATCCTCGTCGTCACACATCCCATGCAGCAGGATTCCGAAGGCCGAGTCCGAGGTCTCGCGCCACCACCGCCGTGCCCTTTGCAACGCCGCATCTCGATCCAGCGGCGAGGTCAACTCCGATACCACAAAGTCGAGCACCTCACGCCCGCCCACCGAAAGCCGCTCGAGATCGATCGGATCCAGCGAAGGCACCTCCACCGCCACCTTCACCACCGGCGGGCGGTTGCCGCTCCAATCATAAATCGTCGAGGGTATCATCTGGTTCCTCCCCACCGAGATCGAACGAAAGCCGGTCGGCGGAATCCCTGCCGCCTGCGGACCAGGCTTGGGATGCGCGGTAAAGGACCACTGCCGGAAGGGGGTCTCCCAACACAGCGCAGCGACCATGCCATCGTACAAGGTGCGCAGCTCACCCGCCGTAGCAAAGTCCACCCCGGCAGGCCGCTCCACTGAAGCCTCCTGCGGCAGACCCCGGGTGGGCCTCGGCAGATCTTTCACCCCCACCACTTCCAGGCTGCCCACGAGCGAGCCCGACCAGCCCTCGTCGAGGCAGGCACGATACACCTCCCGCACCCTGCGCGCATCCTCCCACTTCACCCCCCCGACCCGCCTCGACGCGACCGCACCAAGCATGGACTCCGGCGCAGCTTTCACTCCCTCGTCCCACTCGTTCCAGAACGCATCCGGCAAAGCAAGCCACGCTGCCATCATCGCCGCATCCAGAGGCTCCGCCTGCCGCTCCCTCACCCAGCGTTCGTGGAACTTCGCTCGTGTGCGCTCCGGAATCTCCCGGGCTCCGAAATGCAGCACCTCCGCCTCGAAAGAACCCGAGAACGAGTTCAAAGGCTCCATCAACACATCCGTAGGCACCTTGTCCACGCTTGCCGCCGCAGTCTCCCACACCTCGATCACCTCCCGCGTCGAAGCTCCCAGGGCCCGCAGCGCCCGGGCGAGCGCAAACCTCGCCTCGCGGTCTTCGGGCACCTCGTCCACACGTTCTCGCAGCGCTTGAATCAGGAGCGGACTTCCCAGCTCGGGAGCTCGTTCCCATGCCCTTCCATCACTCCGCACCGCAAGTTCGACCCCCTCTTCCGGATGCGTCGCCAACAAGCCGGCAAGCGCCACCTTCCACAGCCTCGGATTCATCGACTTCGTGGCGGCCATGGCATCCCGCAAGATCCGTCTTTCCCCGGCCATGCCACCGCTTTCCATGATCTCCAGCACCCGCAACACCTCGCCGCCATCCAGCTCACCTGCCGCCACGCCGACACCAAGCCTCAACAACTCGGGAACCTTCCCGGACGCCTTTGGAAAACCCTTCGCCCGCGCCTGAAGCCACGCCACCTGCACGCCCGGCCGATCCCACCAAACGCCATGCGGTTGACAGTGCCAGAAAAGCCTCGCCACCTCCCTGTCTCCGAGATCTCGCAGAAGAAAATCGCGAAACGCCGTGACGTCCTTATCCGTCCCCATCGCCACAAGAGGAAGCATCGCCAACCAAGCCTCCCTGATCGTGTTCTCGCCGTTGAAAATCCATGACTGCTTCGATTGAGGCAAGGGGTCCGGTCCCCAATCGGAAAGCCTCTCCCACATCTCCCCCGCCTCGGCGATCCGGCCTTGCCGCCAGATCAGCCGCAGCCGGTCGGCCGGAAACTCCGCGAGTTGCTCCGCCGCCGCAAACTCCCCGCCATCCTCCAGCAACAGGCACTTCAAGCGTCGCCCTGCGATCGTCTCCGGGTCGCGATCCCGCCACACCTCTCGCAGATCATCCCGCAATGGCTTCGCCAATAGGAGCACCGCCGGTGGACCATCGAAGGGACTCGGTCGCGCGACCTCCGCCTCACTACTGAAGAACGCCACCGGAGCCGGTGCAGCCTCCGCGCGGACCCAAACTGCCCCGATGACAACGGAAATCCCCAACCATAGGCCAAGCTTCATGGTGGTTCGCAGACAGCCAGAATCGCCACTTCATGTAAAGAGTCCGGAGTGGCGCCTTGCAGGCGCCATGAGCCGGGTCGGTGGCTTTCCAGCCGCCGGGCGACCGGAGATCGCCCGCCCGGCGCATGGCGCTTCGACAAGCGCCACTCCGCCTCAAGGCGCCTGGAGGCCGCCACTCCCGATCCTCACCCGGTAGAATCCGGCGCCCGGACCGATCGGCAGGTCGTCGAAGTTCACGGTCCCGGGACCCCCCTCGCCGACCGTCGAAACCGGCGCCCCCTCGTCGCTCCACGCCGAGAGGTCGCTCGAGAACTCAAGCTGGTAGATCCGATCCGGCAGGCTCGGGAAACTGATGTCGAGCAGGTTGCCGTCGCGGACCAGGCTCAGACGCGGGAAGTCGGCCGCATCGTCCTCCTGCGGATCGAGCCCCACCAGCCACTCGTCGAAGTTGGACAGACCGTCTCCGTCGGGATCGCCGTCCGGCCCGTTGTCGCCGTCCGGGTCATCGTCATCGAGCCCGTTCGCCAGCTCCCACGCGTAGGGCAAGCCGTCGGCATCGCCGTCGAGCACCACCACGTCGAGCGCGAGCGAGACGGTGAAGGTCGTCGCCTGGCTCTCCACTTCGACCTGCTGGGTCTGCGCCTGGTTGCGCATCGCCACGGTGTCGAAGGCGCCCTCGTCGTCATTGGCGGCCGACTGCCAGGTGACGTTGCTGTCGAGTCCGACCAGGGACGAGGTGAAGAGGGTGGGCGTCGTGTGCGCGACTTCGACCCCGCCGGCCGCCGCCCCGATGGTGAGTCCTTGCTGGCCGCGGACCAGCAGCTCGTCGAGGTCGGGGCTGAGGCCGAAGCGGACGAACAGCTTGTTCACCGCACCGGTCAGCGAGTAGTCGGCGACGAGCGCATCGGCCCCGTTCCCGAGCGTGATGGTTTTCGCCACCGCGCCATCCGAGGAGGTGAAGGTCCATCCGCCGGTGGCCGAGGACACGGCGTAGAGGTCGTTGACGTAGCCGGTCGTGCCCCCACCGCCGCCGTCGGCGTACCAATCCTTGAAGGCCGAGGTCCGCCGGGCGAGCACCGAGCCGTCCGGGTTGCGGTTGCCCGCCCCTTCCTCCTCGGTCTCGAATGCCGCGAGCGACAGCGGGTTGCCGACGACCTGCACGATCTCTCCGTTCGGCGCCAGACGCCAGGCGCCGACGCAGCGTCCGCCGATCGCCTCGAAGATCGCGAACACCCGGTCGTTGCGGATCAGATACTCGTCCTCGCCGTCGAGATCGACGTCCTCGGCCACCGCCTCGGCCGTCGCCGGCGGCGATGCCGCCCAGGCCGCCACCGCGGCGTAGCGTGCCGCCATCCGCGTGCCGGCCTGCGCCCGCTTCGAGAAGCCGGCGAGCTCGTCATAGCTCGTGTCCGGATAGATGAAGTCGCCCGTCGAGTAGGTGCGGAGGTCGTTGTTGTCCTCGTTGTGCCAGCCGGCGAGGAAGGTGGAGGCGTGATAGGTGCCGCGGGCGATCCGGCCAAGGCGGCTGTCGGGCAACCCACCCACCGCGCTCCAGGCACTGCTCGCCATGCCGGATCCTCCCCCGCCGAAGTTCTGGACCCCGTAGAAGTCATCGCCCGCGGGATCGACGTCCACCCCGGGGCGGATCTCGAAGACCTTGTCGCGCAGGCTTTCCTCCTGACCCGAGCCGAACCACCAGAAGTCGTAGTTGCCCTGGGTCGCGTGGTCGAGCCACAGCGGCCCGAGCTTGCGGCCGAAGGTCGTGCTCCCGCGGTCGATCCCCGCGAAGTTGTCGCCGCCGCCGTCCGGTGGCAGGGAAAGATCGACCTGGCCCGTGGCAACCTGGTCCGGCCCGACGAGCTCGACCCACGGGCGGCTGGCGAGCCAGGCGAGGTTGCGGTCGTAGGCACCCGCCTGATCGGCACTGCCGAAGTCGGCGAGGTCGCTGTAGAACACGACGAGCTGGTGCTGCTCGCCGCTGCGCGCCTTGCGCGAGAGGAGCTGGCGCAGGTTGATGTCGAGGCCGCTGTCGGTGTTGCGGAAGCGGAAGGTCGAGGCCTGGTCGTTGATGACGATGGTGTCGAGGCCGTTGATGCGGTTGATGCGGTAGCCGTCGTCGAGCAGCGCGGCCTGGCGCCCGAAGCGGTCGAGGATGTGGCGGAACTGGTCGGCGAACACGTGGGTGTAGCCGAGTGCCGAAACCTTCGACAGCACCGTCTCGTCGATCACCCGCTCGGGGATCCAGAACACCTTCGACGAAGGGGCGACCCCGTAGATCGCCTCGAGGGTGCGGTCGGCCAGCGAGACGTTGTCGTCGATGTGGTTCACGTCGTAGTAGGCCAGCGGCGCGTCGGCGAAGGTCGAGGCGATCAGCTCGACCGTGCCGTCCTGCGCCAGCACGCCGATGCGCTGGTTGAAGGCCGGGCCATCGCGCCACGGCTTGCCGGCGCCCGGATCGACCGCCGCCCACTGCGCCGCCGCGGCAAGCGTCGGGGTGAGATGGAGGCCGAGCTTCGCGCCGAAGGACTCGTGGGCGTCGAACAAGCGATACCAACCGGCCGCGGTGCCGTCGTCGATGTCCGCCTGGACGGCGGCGTTGCTGATCCCGCTCTGGATCTCCGAGCCCGGATTCAACGCCTGGTTCCCGTGCGCGAGCATCATCACCTTCGCCCGCTTGCCCTTGTCCGGTCCGTGGTAGCCGAACCATGACCGCAGCTCGCTGTTCTGGCCGATGTAGCCCTGGTCCCGCCAGTAGTCCTCGGCCAGGTAGTCATCGTAGATCGTGTCGCGGATGTCGGTGCGGCCGCCGATGTCGCCGGCACCGGGCGGGCTGTTGCTCGTTCCGTCACGGGTGGTGATGACCTGGAAGTTCAGGCTCGCGGGGTCGCCGAGCCAGCCGGCATCGGTCAGGGCCTTGCGGGAAATGGAGAACTCGACGGCATCGAGGCGGCTGTCGAAGTAGGCCTTCCCGAACCCGTCCGGCGTGTTCTGGTCGCGACGCTCGACCCCCTTCGGCGTCAGGTCCTCGTTGATACCCGTGGTGTTGCTGGCCGGGTTGGTGTCGACGTACACCGCGCCGTTGTTCGACTGATAGACCGCGACCACGGCCTCCCAGCGCATGAGCGTCCCGGTATCGACATCGTCGGGCAGCGTGTACTCGCCGACCTCCGTGTTGCCGCTGTCGATCACCACGTAGAGGTCGAGATTCCCCTCCTCGGCGTACGGCCGGAGGTCGTGGAGATCGACGCGGAAGTAGAACTCTCCGGTGCCGCCGACCGAGGGGTCGCCGCCGTCGCGGGCGTAGAAGGCGACCAGGTCGCGGGAGCCGTCGTGACCGTCGTAGCCGAGATAGGTGTCGCCCCCCTGGTGACCCGATCCGTCGCCCTCGAAGGCATCGAGCACGACCAGGTCGTCGATCGTCCAGTCGGTGAATTCCTGACGGTTGCTCACCGCACCCCGCACGATGGCGTCTTCCTCGGCGACCGGCCCGATCACGATCTCCTCGCCCGGCTCGAGCACGACGCTGTTGTCGACCGTCGGGTCGGTGCCGGCGAGCAACTCCTGGAGGTTGGTCAGCCCGTCGCCATCGCCGTCACCGCTGCCGCCGTTCACCGGGTCCGGCGAGGTGCCGTCGAAAGTCGTCGTGCCGTCGTCGAGCGGGTTCAGCCCGAAACGTCGCTCCCAGCCGTCAGGCAGGCCGTCGCCGTCGGTGTCGCCTGAGAGCGGATCGGTCTCGGTCCACACCTCACCTCCCTGCCACGTGCGGTCGCCGTTGGTGTCGCCGGTGATGTCGCCGGTGAAGTCCGTGTCCTCGCCGAAGCCGTCGGAAAGACCGTCATCGTCGGTGTCGGAATCGTTCGGCGAGGTCTCGATCCACGTCTCGCCGGGATCGATCACCCCGTCCGGCCAGTCGCGTCCGGTGGTCGGCCCATCCATGGTGCCGAGCGGCGCGCCATCGCCGTCGATCCAGCCGTTGGCATTGGTGTCCTCGATCCCGTCGAGCAACCCGTCGCCGTCGCTGTCGGGATCTCCGGGATTCGTCGTACTTCCCCACAACTGCTTCGCGCGGTCGCCACCTTCGCTGGCGCTGTTCACACCGGGCACCGAGCCGAGGTTGTCGAGCGTGTTGTAGAACGGGGGGTCGAGGTCGCCGATGAAATTGAGGGTGCCGTCGCCGTTGGTGTCGGCGAGCTCGTCGGTATCGCTGCCCGGCGTCCGCCAGCCGACCTCGAGTCCGTCCGGCAGGCCGTCGCCGTCGGTGTCGGGCATCAGGGGATTCGATTCGCCGTAGGCGTTGTGGACGTGGACCTCGCCGTTGGTCCACTGCTCCGGGTTCGGCTTGTAGCGCGGATCGGTCGCCGGAAAGCCGTTCGGCAGGGGCAGCGGCGTGCCCTCGTCGAAGTCGGCGAGCCCGTCGTCATCATCGTCGAGGTCGTTCGGATCGGCCTCGACCAACTGACGGCGGATCACCGTGGCGTTGCGCAGGTCGGTGGCCGTGCCACCCGGCGAAACGGCCTCGGCCTCCAGCCGGAACGAGCCGGGCTGGGTGATGGTCCAGATGAAGTCCCAGAACGCGCTCGACCCCTGGATGTCCGGCTGGATGCCGGGCGTGCCGGGATCCTGGTCCACCGGTGTCAGCGTGCCGCTTCCGAGCAGGAAGGAAAGCGCGACCGAAGTTGTGTCGGCATCCGTTTCGACCCGCACCGTGTAGTCGAGCGAATCCGGACCGGGGCCGTCGGGCAGCACGATCTCGACCCGTCGGCCGTTGCTGTCGAACTCCTGCGGCTGGAGGATGGTCACCCGCGGGGCGGTGCTGGGCGCGGCACGGACTTTCCGCGAAGCGAGCAAATCGGAGAGCGGATCGGGCCGGTCGTGGGTGACTTCGATCCGGTGCAGGAAGTCGTCGATGCCGTTGTAGAGGTTCGGCAGCGTGAAGGCGAGGGCGTGGTAATCGGCGGTCTCGTTGTAGTTGATCGAGAGGTTGCCCGGATCGAGCACCAGCGCCGAACCCGGCCACGACTCGTCGCCCCCGTAGCGGACGAGGAAGCGGGCCTTGAGATCGGGCTCGCTCAGGCCGTCGGCCAGCGCCTTCGAAAAGTATGCCTTCACCTCGTAGTTCTCGTCGATCAGGTCGCCGTCGGCCGGCGGATAGGCGGTGAACATCCGCAGATCGGGACCCTCCGTGTTCACCGTGCGGTTGAGGGTGGTGAAGTGCCCGGTGGTGTCGGCGAGCAGGTCGTCGTCGGACGAGCTGAGCTCGCGCAGGCGGACCTGGATCGTGCCGGCGCCGCTGGACGGGATGTTGACGTAGTTGAAGCGGAACTCGCGACGGAAGGCGGGGTCGCCCGGAGTGATCGAGGCCGAGGGCGTGACCTCGGTCGCCCGCACCCAGGCGCCGTTGCCGTTGTCGACGCCGGTCTGCAGGTCGTCGTTCGTGGCGTCGCTGTCGGTGATCCGGTACCAGGCCTCGGTCACCGAGGCGTCGGCCCGGACCACCACACCGTATTCGCTGCCGCCCACCGTGTCGCCGTCGCTCGCCGGGAAGAGGATTTCCCCGCCCGGTCGCTCGGCGTCGTAGTAGAAGGTCTGGAGGTAGGTCTTGTAGATCGGCGCCCGGTTGTCGCGCTGGAGGAAGGCGCGCGCCCGCAGCACGTGGAAGCCCTCCTCCAGTCCCGTCTCGGTGGCCCACGGCCAGGTCGAGTAGTCGGTGCCGGGCACGGGGGTGCGGGCGTAGTCGTTGTGGGGGAAATACTCGACCGACGTCGCGTCGAAGTCCTCGATCGCGAAGGTCGTCATCATCCCGAACTTGCGTCCGACGTTGGCCGTGTCCGACGGGAACACGCTGGCCGCGCCTTCCTTGTAGATCCCAATCTTGTACTTGAGCGTCTCCCCGGACCCCGGCTTCGGGATCGCGGCGGTCATCCACCAGTCGTCGCCGCCCTCGTTGTGGGAGAAGCCCATTTCCTCGACCGCGGTCGTGCCGCGCCCGACGCCGCCGGCCCCCTCCGGATTGCTGCCGTCGATGGTGTAGTAGCAGAACATCCGGAACCCACCGCCGACGCCGTTCGGCTTGGCCCAGACCGACACCGTCGTGGCGTCTTCCTCGTACTGGTCCGGCGCGCTGCCCCCGGGCCATCCCCCGCCGGGCGTGCCGCCGACCACCGCCTCGGGGTCGTGGTAGAGAAAGGCGGCGAGGTTGCCGCCGTCGGTCGAGAAGTCATTCGCTCCATCCGGGCCGTTGGCGATGTCGAACACGCCGCTGCCGATCTCGGTGGCGTAGGTTTCCGCACCGCCCGATCCGATCTTGTTCCGGCCCGTGTCCGCCGCGGCGAACTTCTCGGCATGCTGGCGATCCACGAAGACCGGTTGCTCGTAGCCGAGGAAGACGTCGTCGCTCACGGCCGGCGGGTGGTCTCGCTTCGCCGGCCCTCCACCGGTGCCATTGAGGTCGATGCCGCCGTCGAGCTTGAACAGGATGTTCTCGGCGGAGCCATCGGCGCGCACGATGAAGTCGAGGTCGGTGCCGTCGGTCACCCGCGGCACCTCGATCGTGTACTGGTAGTCGTCGTCGACCGGGTCCGGCAGACCATACGGATTGAACCCGGGGTCCCCGTCGGGGCCGTCGCGTCGCTCGACCGCCACCGTCCCGACCTCCTCGCCGCTCTGGGCGATGGTGATCGGCTGGCCGCCGGCCGAGGCCCACAGGTCGGACGGGTCCGGGTTCTTCCAGGAAAAGAGATAGTAGCCGCCGGGTGGCACCAGGGTGCCGTAGGAATCTTCGAGATTGCCGGTGATCAGTCCACGACCGCCGCCGGCGTCCCCGAGCGTGAGGTAGAAGCCGTCGAGCGATCCTCCGTTCGCCGCCCCACCACGCGCATACTGGTAGAGTACCGCACCGGGCGGGAAGCTGGTCGAGAAACTCGTCCCTTCGCCGGACGCGTAGTTGTCGTTGATCATCACCAGCGCCACCACGCCGTCGGCATCCGACATCGAATTGTTCACCCGCTTGTCGATCCGCTCGTAGGCGACGAGGTCCGGACTGCTCCCCCACGCGCCCTGCTGGTAGCCCCGCGCGAAGTCGCGGTGGAAACGCGCGACATTGGGAAGTCGCGGATCCCCCCATTGACCGAGGAAGGAGGTGTTCGCGTGACGCGGGAACGCCCCCCCGCTCTCGCCCAGCGTCTCGGCGTGATAGTTGCCGTCGGTGTAGACGAGTCCGAGCCCCTCGCGGGTGAAGTAGAAGGCGTGCTGCAGCTCGCGACGGGCCGCGTAGTCGTTGTCGTGGCTCTGCGCGTGCATCACGGCCACGCCCGGGGAAAACCCGCCGGACCCCGGCTGATCATACCCCTGCAACCCCGACGAGGGATTGCCGAGCAGGTTGTTGAAGTTCGAGCGCAGGTCGTTGTCGACCAGCCGCATGCCGGCATCGATGTACGACCCGTAGGCCGGCGGTTGCCCGAGGTGCTCGCCGAAGAGCATCGCGTCGTCCCGGCCCTGCTCGGTGTTGAAGACCGAGTCGCGGTGGTTGTCCCAGTCCGAGAACCCGCGCGTCAGGTTGAACTGCAACTGCACCTGTCCGGTGTAGCCGTAGTTCGACGAGTCCTTGTCGACGCCGAAGGTCGCGCCGAAGAACTCGGCCGGCGTGTGCTTCACGGCGTCGAGACGGAGCCCGTCGGCCCGGGTGCGGTCCATCTTCCAGCGCGCCGCGCGGTGGAGGAAATCCTCGACCCGCTCGGCGTAGAACGACGGATCCCCGGCGATCGTCGCCGGGGTGATGCCGTTGCCGGGACCGAAGCCGACGTAGGTTCCCTCGCCGTTTGAGTGCTTCTGCCCCGGGCCGCTCGGAATGTAGCAGTAGTACTGCGGATCGTTCGGCTGACGCACGAACTCGAACTTCGGGATCGTGTCGCCTTCGTAGGCACCGTGGTTGTAGTTCAGCGATCCGGGCTCGGTGGCGATGTCGATCAGGTCCGACAGCCCGAGGTTCTGCACCTGCCACGCGTCGTTCCAGTCGCGGGTGTTGTCCCACTTCCGGTAGAATCCGTCCTCGGTCCGCCGCAGGTGGAAATCCTCCGGCAGAAAGCCGGGATACACGTCGATCGGCGTGAAGGCGTTGTAGCCCGGCACATCGAACGCGTTGTGGTTCATGATGTTGTCGAAATACACGCGGATCCCGAAGCGGTGGGCGACGCGCACCATCTCCAGCAGCTCCGCTTCCGTCCCGTAGCGGGTCCGCGTGCTGCCGCGCTGGTCCTTCGACCCGAGGTCGAAGCGGTCCCAGCAGTCGTAGCCGACCGACAGCCCGCCCGACCCCTTGGTCGGCGGCGGCAGCCACAGCGACGAGTAGCCGGCCTCGGCGATTTCCGGCATCTTGGCGGTGAGTTCCGCCCAGCTGGTGTTGAAATACTGCAGCATCGCCTCGCCGCGCACCGGGGCGGCGAGCAGCAGGAGCCATCCGGCGATCAGGCCGGGCCAGTTCGAAAAACGGATCATGGATGGGTTTTGAGGCGACCTCCCGCGACCGGGCGAACGCCAGGGTTCGTTGTGCGGATGGCGGATGGTGCCCGGGGGTTTAGAAAACAAAGCACAACCGGCCGGGAGTGCCAAACGCGCACGCGACCTTCCCTTTCCCCGCCAATGCCCTACCATCGACCCTCATGAGCGAGGCCCCGGAGCACTTCGGCCGTTTCCTCGTGATCACCGTGGTGGTCTCGTGGGTGGTCGGCGGCACGCTGTTCTGGTGGCTCCGCCGGCGGGCCCTCAACCGCCTCGACCGGATGGAGGAATCCACCTCCGAGGAGATGCTCGAGGAGCTCGACAAGGCGTGGAAACCGCGGCCCGCCATCACCATCCGCACCCAGACGGAATACCTCCCCTTCCTCGTCGAATCGATCCGCGAGGTGATCGACCGCGGACTCGACGACGACCAGGTGATCTGCCTCCAGGAGCGATTCGAGCACAGTCGGCCGAACGAAAGCCGGACGGCGACCTTCACCGTGGAGACCCGCGGGCAGGCCGACACGATCTGCTTCGACTGGCGACGTGACGATTTCGACAGGATCGAGCTGCGTGTCCGCGCCGCACCCGCCATCGTCCGCGCCCTCAAGGCCCACCGCCGGAAAATCCCCAAGGCGCGCCCCGATCAAGCCCGGCGATAACTCGGTCGCGGGCTTGCCCGTGCCCCCCCCCCGACGCATGCTCCCGCCATGCCCGAGGAGATGGTCATCCCACCGGTCGAGGAGCTGGTCCGCGCCCTCGAGGCCGGCGACCAGAGCGCCATCCTCTCGGCGGCGGCCGAGACCCACTACGCCGATCTCGCCGACCTCTACGAGGCGGCCGAGCCGGAAAAACACAGCCTCTTCCTCAAATCCATCGGACCCGAACTGGCGTCCGACCTGATCGTCGAACTTCCGGAGTCGATGATCGAGGAGGCACTCGACCACTTCGGTCCCTCGGAGCTGAAGGTCCTGTTCCGCGAGCTTTCCGACGACGACCGCGTCGACATCCTCCAGGCCGTCGGCGACGAGGCCCGGCTCCGCTATCTCGGCCTGCTCGGCCCCGAGGACGAGGAACTCACCCGCAGCCTGCTGCGCTACGAGCCGGAGACCGCCGGGGGGCGGATGACGACGCGCTTCGGCCGTCTGTTCGCGTCGATGACGGTCAAGCAGGCCATCGATCACCTGCGCCGCGACCAGGAGAACACCGAGACGCTCTCCCGCATCTTCGTCATCAACGCCAAGGGACACCTGATCGGTCGCGTGCGGCTGCGCGACCTCGCCTTCAACACCTGGGACACCCCCATCCGCGACATCATGGCCGAGGTCGGGCCCGAGCAGCGCGTGCTGGCGACCGCCGACCAGGAGGAGGCCGCCAACACGCTCCTCCGCTACGACCTCATCCTGCTGCCGGTCGTCGATGAGTTCGACCACCTGCTCGGCATCATCACGCACGACGACGCGATGGAGATCCTCCAGGAGGAAAGCACCGAGGACATCGAGAAGCAGGCCGGTATCGTGAGTGAGCAGAACGAGGAGACCTACCTGCAGAGCTCCGTCATCACCCACTTCAAACGGCGCTTCATCTGGCTCGTGGGACTGGCCTTCCTCGCCATCGCGTCCGGCTACGTGATGCTGCGTTTCGAGGACACGCTCACCAGCATCTTCCTGCTTTCCCTCTACCTGCCGATGGTGGTCGCCGCCGGCGGCAACACCGGCGGCCAGGCCTCCACCATGGTCATCCGCGCGATGTCGCTCGGCGAGCTCGAGCCGGGACAGACCGGCAAGGTGCTGTGGAAGGAATTCCGCCTCGGCAGCCTGCTCGGCGTACTCCTCGGCGCGTCGATCGCGGCGGTGACCGTCCTCATCCTCCCCGCGTTCCGGCCGGAGTTGCCGGAGGGGGTCGGATTCACCCGCTTCGGCCTCGCGGTCGCGCTCGCCCTCACCGCCCAGGTCATCACCTCCACCTGCATCGGCGCGGTGCTGCCGCTCGGCGCCCGCGCCATCCGCCTCGACCCCGCCGCCGTCGCGGCGCCCGCGATCACCACGCTGGTGGACGTGTCCGGGATGGTCATTTACTTTACGATCGCCCAGGCGATGCTGGGACTCTGAATCATGCGAGAACTCAAAGACGGAATCCGCGCCGAAGTGCGGCTCGACTGGATGAACCGTGTCCACAAGCGTTTCCGCGGCACCGACGCCGACCAGCGCTACGCCACCGAGGTGAAGGTGCTCAAGGTCCTCGAAGAACGGGGCTGCCCGTATGTGCCGAGGGTGCTCGAGGAGCATCCGGAGGAACTCTACTTCGTCAGCAGTTCCTGCGGCGAGGTCGCCTCGCAGATCAGCAAGGAACGCGCGCTCGAGCTGTTCGCCGACCTTGAGAACCACTACGGGGTGCGCCACCTCGACGCCGAGCGACGCAACATCACCTACGACCGCAACCGCGGCCGCTTCTGCATCATCGACTTCGAGCTGGCGGAAATCCTCCCCGACCCCACCGGCGGCCCCGAGCCGGGCCGCCTCGACGAGGAGGATTGACGGTCAGGGCGTGAAATCGACCGAATCGAAGGACGAGGCGTTGAGCACCGCATCGTCACCGCTCGCCACGACCAGGCCCGCGTAGGTGGTGGGCGGCAGATTGGCCGTCAGGGCTCCGAGCGTGACCCAGTTCACCCCGTCGAGACTCCTGCGGACGAAGATCATCCCCCCGCTGCGGCTGAGTTTGAGCCAGGCGTCGCCCCCGACCGAGGAGCCGCTTCCCGAGGTCGCGGCGCGGCCACCCGTGCTGGTCCGCCGGACCCAGCGGAAGTCTCCGGATCCATCGACGCCGATGAAGACATGGCGAGAGTTCGGCGCCAACGAGTCCCGGATCATGATCCCGACCCGCGCGTCGCCACCGGTGTCGTCGAGTGACCGGACCCGGGCGACGATCTCGCCGTCGTCCTCCATCGGTTGATAGACGAACTGGAAGTTGTCCTCGCCACCGGCGAGACGTCCACCGCCGGACACACTGAACACTCCCGCACTATCGGTCGCCTCTCCCTGCACTTGGGCGGTGCCGATCGCAATCTGCTCCCACGGCAGGGACAACTCGGCGGCCTGCACCGCGATCTCGAGCGACGCCTCGTCGTACTCTCCGGCGACGTCGTCCACCCGCACCGTGAAGACCTCGGTCCCGGCGCTTCCGGCCGGCGGCGTTCCCGAAAGCGAACCGTCGCCCGCCACCGTCAGCCAAGACGGCCCCGACACCTTCGAGTAGGTCAGCGTATCACCCGCATCCGGATCGCTCGCCGTGCCGGCCAGAGACGCTCCACTGAAGGCTTCGTCCTCGACCGCCCCTGCGATCACCACCGGATCGCTGCCGAAGACCGGCGGATCGTTCACGTTGGTGACCTCGATGTTCAAGGTCGCCTCGTCGAACTCGCCGGCATCGTCGGTGACCCGCACCGTGAAGGCGTTCGCACCGACGTCGACGTTGTCGGGCGTGCCCGAGAGCGCCCCGTCACCCGCCACCACCAGCCACGCCGGGCCGGCCGTCTTGGTGAAGGTCAGGGTGTCGCCGGTGTTCGGGTCGTCGGCCGTGCCCGCCAGGGTGCCGGTGTAGGGAGCATCCTCCGTCGCCCCTACTCCGGCGATCGGATCACTGGTGAAGGCGGGCGGGTCGTTGGAGGCCGTCACCCCGATCTCAAGCGTCACGTTCACCCCCGCACCGGCCAGATCCTCGACGCGCACGGTGAAGCTCTCCGTGCCCTCGCTGCCGTTCGGCGGGGTGCCCGAAAGCGCGCCGCCGCCGGCCACCGTCAGCCACGCCGGGCCACTGACCTTCGAGAAGCTGAGCGTGTCGCCCGCATCGACGTCGTCCGCATGGGTCGCCATCGATCCGGAGAACGCTTCCTCCTCAACCGCGCCGGACAGCACGACCGGCGAGGTGTTCCAGGTCGGCGGATCGTTCACGTTGGTGACCTCGAGGTTCAAGGTCGCCTCGTCGAACTCCCCTGCCACATCGGTCACCCGCACCACGAACGCATTGCTTCCGACCTCATCGTTGCCCGGCGTGCCGGTCAGCGCTCCGTTGGAGGCGACCGACAACCATGCGGGGCCGGACTGCTTGGAGAAGGTCAGGGTGTCGCCGGCGTCGAGGTCCGTCGCCGAACCGGCCAGCGTGCCGGTGTACGGGGCATCCTCGGTCGCGCCCGCACCGGCGATCGGGTCCGTCACGAAGCCCGGGGCGTCGTTGACGTTCGCCACTTCGACCGTGAAGGCCGCCTCATCGAAGGCACCGGCAAGATCGGTCACCCGCACCACGAACGCATTCGTGCCGACGTCGCCCGCGCCGGGCGTCCCCGACATCGAACCATCGGGAGCCACCGTCAACCAGGCCTGCCCCGAGGACTTCGAGAAATCCAGCGAATCGCCGACATCGACATCCGCCGCACTACCGGCCAGCGTGCCGGTGTAGGGGGTGCCCTGGACCCCATTGCCGCCCGGCAGAGGATCGGCGGTGAACGCGGGATCGTCGTTCATGTTCGTCACGGTCACCTCGAGCGTCACCTCGTCGAACGCGCCGGCCAGGTCGGTCACCCGCACCGCGAAGGCGTTCAATCCGACGTCTCCGTTGGCCGGCACCCCGGTCAGCGAACCGTCCGGGGCGACGTTCAGCCACGCCGGCCCCGACTCCTTGGTGAAGGTGAGCGTGTCCCCCGCATCGGGGTCGCTGGCGGATGCCGCCAGCGTTCCGGTGAAGGAACCGTCCTCGGGAGTCGTCCCCCCATCGAGCGGATCGGAAACGAACGATGGCGGCTGGTTGATCGAGATCACCTCGAGCGCGACGCCGGGACTCCCGCCCGGGTCTTCGACCACCTGCCAGCTCAGGCCGGCCGGAAGGCCCGGAAGGTTGTAGGCCGAGAAGGATCCGGTGCGGGACGCCGCCGACAACACCGTGAAACCCTGCCCGGCGACCGGCACGAAACCGTCGATGAGCGTGACGTTCAACGCGCCGTCGAGCGTCGCCGCCCCCGCGACCATCACCTGGTCGTGGTCCTGCCCCGCCGCCGGGCCGCCGATCTCCACCAGCGTGGCGGCGGTCCCCGACTGGGTCAGGCTGCCGAGGGCAAGAACCGCCGGGCCTCCGTCCCCGGGCAGCATGACGCCGTCCTGGGTCAACCCGCCGAGCGAGGATCCCGTCCCCTCGATCGTCGCGGTTCCCTCGACCAGCACGCTCGAACCGGCCGCAAGCGATCCATTGACCACCACGCTGCCGGCCCGCACCGTCAGCGCGCCCGAGTAGGTCGCGTCCGAAGCGATCACCATCCGTCCGTCGCCATCCTTCAGTATGGCGGACCCTCCTCGAAGATCCCCGGTCATCAGAAGGTCGACCGTCGCCGTTCCATCTTCAACGACAAGCGTCGTACTTCCCACCGCGTTGAAGGGCGCGGCGAACTCCGCACTCACGTCCGCGGCCCGGACCGTGACGACCGTCCCGCTGCCGCTGCGGGACCGCATCTCGTCCGGACCCTCGAAACGCCCTCCCGTGACCTCGGCGTCGTCGAAGTAGGTTTCCGCCTCGAAGCGGAACGTCCCCCCCTCGAGCACGATGTCGCGGGACGGAGTGGCACCACTTCCGAAGGAATGGGCATTCACATTCACCACGGTCGCCCCCTCCCTCACGCGCAGCGTCGTGTTGCCGCCAACATAGCCCGCATACCAGCCGCCGCCGCTCAGGCGCAGCGTGCCGGCATCGACGATCCACTCACCGCCGTAGGAGCTCGTCCCGCTCACCTCGAGCTCGCCGGTGCCGGTCTTGGTCACGGCCCCGGATCCCGAGATACCGCCCGACACGGTCAGCGAGCCGTCCGGCCCGATCGCCCACTCCTGGGCCGCCCCGACCGCAACGGGCGCGGAAATCGTCAGGTCCTCGGTGGCGGCGCTCATTTCAACCCCGTCGCCGATCTGCAGCGTGCCGCCGGCGATGCTCAGCGCGCCGAGGGGGTCGAGCACCACCAGTCGCGCGATCGAGGTACCCGCGCCGGTATCCGTCGCAAAATTCGCCAGCGCCTGATCATCGAAGATCGCAGCGTCCGACGCTCCCGGAGCGCTGCCTCCGATCCAGTTGGAACCCACCGCCCAGTTCGCGTCGGTGCCGCCCTCCCACACCTTGAGGTTCGATCCACTTTCCGGAACCAGCGAAAGGCTGACCTGGGCAGGAAGCGAGTCGTTGACGCCGTCATCGACGATGAAGGTGAAGGAATCGGAACCGGATGCCCCCGGATCGGGCGTGTAGGTCAGGTTCGGGGCGGTCCCCGCAAGCGTGCCCTTCGACGGGGGTTCGACCACGGTGAATCCGAGCGCGCCCGGCTCGAAGTCGGAGCCCGTCAACGTCAACGCCAGCGGCGTGCCTCCGAAGACGGTGTAGGACGCCGGGTCCGCCACCGGCGTATAGTCGGCGGGCGGCTGGACCAGGTCGTCCACCGTGCCGCCGATCTGATACTCGAGCACCGCCCCCGGCAGCGGCACCTCGCTGTTCGACGGCGCGTTCCAAACGCCCGGCGAGTCCCAGTTCCACGTAAACCCACAGTGGTCGCCACCGCCGCCTTCCTTGTGCAGGACCTCGACGTAGTAGCGCTGCCCGCCGATCAGGGAGATCGACGACGACGAGGGAGCTCCCGACCATGCCCGGTAACCGCGGTAGCCATTCAGGCTCACGATCAGCTGGCGGTTCGCCCGGGTCGCATCCGTGGAAAGATAAAGTTCGGAGGAATCATCCGAAGCGAGGTAGAAGGTGTAGTTGCCGTCCTCCGGGGGTGTGATCCAGCCGCTGATCCGTCGGCCATAGTTTTCCGCGTAATCCTCGGGAGCCTCGCCGCCGTCCAGCACCAGCCCCGCATCGGGAAAATCCGGATAGTTGGCGGACGAGGTCAAGTCCGCCACCGAACTCCCCGAGATCCCGGTGAACACATCGCTCCACAGGCCTCCCCAGGCAAATCCGCCGACTCCCTCGACCGCCACCGTGGCCGTCGCGCTGGTCACCGTGCCCGCGGCATTGGTGACCACGCAGTCGTAGTCGCCCGCGCTCGACGCCGAGAGGTTGGAGATGTCCAGAAGGGGCGAGGTCGAGGCACTCCCGACCGGCTGACCGTTCTTCCGCCACTGGTAGACGAGCGGCTCACTGCCTTGCGCGGCGAGATTCAGTGTGACCGTGCCGCCCTGCTCGGCGGTCACGCCGTGCGGCTGGGTGACGATGTAGGGTGCCACGTCCGCCGGCGGCGCCACGCTGTCGATCACCAGGTCGATCGGTTCGGTCAGGGTGTAGCCCGGAGTGGTCACCTCCAGCTGCACCCGGTAGGATCCGTCCGCCGGCGCCGTGACATCGGTGGTCGCCGCAGCGGCATCGGAAAAGCCGATGGTCCCGGGACCGGACACGTTCGTCCAGGCGGCCGAGTAGGATGCGGGGGCGAGCACGTTGCCGTCGATGTCGGTGATGTCGACCTCCAGCGTCTCGCCGAGCGAGGCCAGGCGGATCTCGCGGGCATCCAGCGTCGACCAGGTCGCCACCGGCTCCTTGATGTGGATCAGGAGGCGGTCGGGATCCGGGGCGGCGAAGCCGGGCAGGTTCCCCGAGCGGATCGCCGTGGCGATCGCGCCGTTGACCAGCGTCACGTTGCTGGTGTTCAGGTAACTGTCGCCTCCGTTGTTCTGGCGTCCGGGAAAGTAATCGAGGGAGCCATCGGTCTGGCGGGAGAGCACCGAGAAGAACGCCGAATTCTCCTGATAGAACCGCTCGGCCCGATCGCCGAGGAAGGGCGCGGCCATCTGCGACAGCGCCACCCCGCCCAGGGTGTAGGCGTGGCAGTGCTGCTGACGGAACCACCTGCGGGTGAGATACGCCTTCTGCCGCGCCAGGTGGTCGAGGTCGTCGGCCGTGGCCGCCATGCCATACAACTCCCACCCGGCGATCGCACCACCGGTTCGTCCCGAGCTGTCGCCGCCGCCCTGCTTGCCGACGTAGCCGACGTTCCCGTCGTCGAGCCCGCCGCTGTTGTTGGTCGCCTGCTTCAGCCAGTCCCAGCAGCTCCGGAATTTCTCGTCGATCGTCGGCAGCGGATCGCCCGAACTGTCGTTGAGGGTCGTCCCCGGCACGGCGTTGACGTCGGCTCCCGCCTGTCGCAGCAGGCCGAGCGACACCACCGCGTGGGCGTTCATGATGTTGAGCCCGCCCGCCCCGTTGTAGTGGGAATAGTCGCCGTGCACACCGCCATGCCCCATGCGCCCGTTGCCCGGGACGAAGACGGTGCCGGCGTCGTTGTACTGGCTCCAGTGCTGGATCCGGTTGGCAATCATCTCCGCCGCGGTCTGCACGATGGCATCGACCCCGGTGTCGCCGGTTTTCGATCGGTAGAGGGCAAGGAACATCGCACTCGAGCAGACGTCCCAGTTCTCCAGGCCCGGCGACTGCGAATCGTAAAGCGGCTGGTCGATGCTCGGTTCGACGGGCTCGAACGCCCGGCCGTTGAGATAGCTGATGCAGCGGTCGCGCAGCTTGTTGATCGAGTTCCGGTAGGGCCGCGGACCCGAGGTCGAGTTCCAGTCCGGGTGCGACAACAGGATCAGCCCGAACCAGCCGCTGTTGTAGGCGAAGTTCCCGCTCGAACTTGCATCGACCTTGTTGTGGATCTCCTCGCAGCACCACTCGTAGATCGCATCCGTCTTCGGGCTCGAGGCCGGCCAGGCGGGCCCCAGCTTTCCGGACGTGCCGACATTCACCGGAACCGACACCCCTCCGACGCCGGACCGGATCACCTCGAGGTTCACCATCCCGGTCCCTCCCTCGGCCCGGTCGATCGCCATCCCGAGATCCTGGATCGCCCCCTGATACCCGTCGTTCGAATTCGAGGAATGAATGCCGAAGGGAATCCCGTCGGCCCCGCCGATCATGTCGCCGAGCTGCAGCCCGGCGGTATCGCCCGGACCTCCCGCATCCAGCGAGGTCACCTCGATCAGGGGCTCACCGGCAACGCCGGCGCCTCCGGCGCCAATGGGCCCCAAGGGAACGGTCTGGGCTCCGAGCAGGCCAAAGTGCATAAGAGCGGCGGCAACCCCACCGCTCCGGAAAAAGAAGGGCTTTTTCATGATGACTGTGTCTGGACAAAGGCCATACCTCGTCGCTAAACATCATAAAAGCTGAAATTGCCTGATAATCGTTGCATCTTCACGTAACCGCAATGAGACCCCTGCCTCGAAGCCTCCATCTCCTCATCGGCGTCTGCCTGGGGGTCGCCGCGGCCTCTTGTCGCCGGGAATCCGCCCCCCGGCCGCCTCAATCCGCCGACGCAGCTCCTGCTCCGGACCTTCCCGCCGAGGCTCCGGAGCCGCCCGCCGCCACCGATGACCCGAAGCCATCGGTGACGCCCCTGGGTGACGAGCGTTTCCGCATCGGCCGGGTCGAATTCGACAAGGCAAACCGCTCGATCACCATCCCGGCGACGGTGCTGATGCGCGAGCACGCGGTCGAGTACCTCCTGGTAACCCGCGCCGGCAAGGTCCACGAATCGGTCTTCGTGACCGACGCCGATCCCCGAAACGTCCACCTCGCGGCCCTCCTCCTCGGCCTGCAGCCATCGGCCGAACTGGGAGCCCTCGACACAAGACTCGCGGTGCCGCCGGAGGCCGCGATCCGCGCCCAGGTCGAGTGGGACCGCAACGGCCCGCCGGCTCGTGAGAACCTCCACGAGATGCTCGCCATTCGCGAGGCTGGAATCGAACAACCGGCCCGCCCCGCCCCGCCCACGCTCTGGCACTACAATGGCTCCCGGGTTGCGGATGACGGCACGTTCGTGGCCTCCCGCGACGGGTCCGTCATTTCCATCATCCGCGACCCCGAGGCGCTGATCAACTACCCCGGCCAGACCCGTGACGACGATGAAATCCATGTGCCGAACGCCGACAAACTGCCGAAACTCGGCCACCCGGTGCGCATCGTCCTCAAACTCCGCTAGCCACCCGCCCCATCCCGCCTAGGCTCCGCGCGTGGCCAGCAAGAAACGCCGAGCAAAGACCGAGACTCCGCCCGTCATCGCCATCCGCGGCGCCCGGCAGCACAACCTCAAGGGCCTCGACCTCGACATCCCGCTCGGCCGGCTCACCGTCGTCACCGGTCCCTCCGGCTCCGGCAAGTCCTCGCTCGCCTTCCACACGCTCTACGCCGAAGGCCAGCGGCGCTACGTGGAAACCTTCTCGCCCTACGTCCGGCAGTTCTTCGACCGGATGGACAAGCCGGACGTCGATCGCATCGACGGCATCCCGCCCGCCATCGCGATCGAGCAGAAGAACAACATCCGCACCACCCGCTCGACGGTCGGCACGCTCACCGAGATCAACGACTACCTGAAGCTTCTCTTCGCCCGCGCCGCCACCGGTCACGATCCGAAGACCGGCGACGAGATCCGCCCCGACTCCCCCGAGTCCGCCGCCGCCTGGGCACTCGAAAATCTCGGGGGCGAGCAAGTCCTCGTCACCTTTCCCGTCCCCATCCCCGAGGGCACGAAAAGCGAGGACCTCTTCCCCTTTCTCAACCAGCAGGGCTACCTCCGCATCCTCGCGCCCGACGGCACCATCCTCCGCACCGACGAAGGGAGCGCCGATTATGAAATCGGCACCTCAGTTCAAGTGATCCAGGACCGCATCAAGGTCTCGGAGTCATCCCGCACCCGCCTCCTCGAAGCCCTCGAAGCCGCCTTCGCCCTCGGCAAGGGCCATTGTGGCTGCGGCATCCTGCCGCAGGCCGTCAACGCGGCTTCCAGCCGCGACGCCTTCCGGCATTTCACCAATGCGTGGACCAACCCCGCCACCGGCTTCACCCTCCGGCCACCCACCCCCGCCCTCTTTTCCTTCAACAACCCCCTCGGCGCCTGCCCGAAATGCCGCGGCTTCGGACGCGTCATCGGCATCGATCTCGACAAGGCCGTCCCCGATCCCTCCCTCTCCATCGCCCGCGGCGCCATCAAGCCCTTCCAGGGGGAGCGCGGCGACGAATGCCAGCGCGACCTCATGCGCAATTGCAAGGAGCGTGGCATCGACACCCGCGCCGCCTGGGAGGACCTCGACGACGACGTCCGCGAGTGGGTCTACTACGGCGACTCGCCCGGTGCCGACATCGAGGAAATGGAGGACCTCTGGCGCGACGGCGGCTGGTACGGGGTGAAGGGCTTCTTCGACTGGCTCGAGACCAAGGCCTACAAGATGCACGTTCGCGTCTTCCTCTCGCGCTTCCGCAGCTACACCGCCTGCCCGACCTGCCGCGGCCGCCGACTCCAGCCCGAGGCCCTCTGCTTCAAGGTCGCCGGCCACACCCTGCCCCAGCTCTGGCAGCTCCCGGTCACCGATCTCCTGCCGCTGCTCCGGGACCACCGGTCCAGCATCCCGCACCTCCCCTCCTCCCTCGATCTCGTCTTCAAGGAGATCACCGGCCGCCTCGGCTATCTCGAACAGGTCGGCCTCGGCTACCTCACCCTCGACCGCCCCGCGCGCACGCTTTCCGGCGGCGAGATCGAGCGGGTCAACCTCACCAGCTGTCTCGGCGCCTCGCTGTCCAACACCCTCTTCGTCCTCGACGAACCCACCGTCGGCCTCCACGCCCGCGACATCCAGCGCCTCGTCGGCGTGATGCACGACCTCCGCGACAAGGGCAACACGCTGGTCGTCGTCGAGCACGAGGAGGCCGTCATGCGCGCCGCCGACCACTTCGTCGACCTCGGCCCCGCCTCCGGCGAAGGCGGCGGCGAGCTGGTCTACAGTGGCTGCGGCTTCCAGCCGCAGGCCGTCCCCGCGGCTTCCAGCCGCGCCTCCAGCGAAGCCGCTGACTCCCCACTACTCACTTCTCGCTCGCCTGCCCGCCATAGCCCGGAGGGCGTCGGCGGGGCACTCGGCACTTCCGGCAGCGGAACGCTGCCGTGGCTCTCCGGCGAGAAATCCATCGCCCTACCGGAAAAACGCCGCAAACCCGGCACCGAGAAGATCGGGATCAAAGGCGCCACCCGCCACAACCTGAACAAGCTCGACGCCTCCATCCCGCTCGGCCTGTTCGTTTGCCTCACCGGTGTTTCCGGATCCGGCAAGTCCACCCTCGCCCACGACATCCTCTACGCCAACCTCGCCCGCAAGCTGCGCCAGCCGCTCGGCGACGAGGAACCCGGACGCATCAAGGAGCTACGTGGCTCCCAGTACATCGACGAGGTCCGCCTCGTCGACCAGTCGCCGCTCGCCCGAACCCCGCGCTCCACGCCCGCCGTCCTCGTCGGCGCCTTCAACGAGATCCGCCAGCTCTTCGCCCAGACGCCCGACGCCCGCTCCCGCGGCTGCAACACCGGCTTCTTCTCCTTCAATTCCGGCGACGGACGCTGCGACCGCTGCTCCGGCGTCGGCTCCGAGAAGATCGAGATGCAGTTCCTCTCCGACCTCGAGGTCACCTGTCCCGACTGCTCCGGCCTGCGCTACAAGCCCTCGACGCTCGAGTTCCTCTACCGCGGCAAGTCCATCGCCGACGTCCTCGCCCTGACCATCGACCAGGCGCTCGCCTTCTACGCCGACGACCCCTCGTCGACCGCCTCCACCCGCAAGCGCCACAGCTCCATCCGCCGCGCCCTGCTGCCGCTTTCCGAGGTCGGCCTCGGCTACATCAAGCTCGGCCAGCCGCTCAACACCCTGTCCGGCGGCGAAAGCCAGCGCCTCAAGCTCTGCCAGATCCTCGCCGACACCGTCGGCAGCCGCTCGAAGAAGAAGCGCAAGCACCTCCTCATCCTCGACGAACCGACCACCGGCCTCCACTTCAGCGACATCGAGCGCCTGCTCGGCGTGTTCCAGAAGCTCGTCGACCACGGTCACTCGCTGCTCGTCATCGAGCACAACCTCGACGTCATCAAGAGCGCCGACTGGATCCTCGAGCTCGGCCCCGGCGCCGGCACCGACGGCGGCAAGCTCGTCGCCCAGGGCCCACCCGAAAAGCTCGCCAAATCCAACACCGAAACCGCCCCCTTCCTCAAAACGGCGCTCGGGCCCAAAGGCAGGGACAAGCGCCCTCGCTCGTCCGTGGATGAAGGTAGGGACGAGCGCCCCCGCTCGTCCTCCGGTCGGCCGGGGGCGTCCGACCCTGCCTCGGGCGATCAACCGGGGGGGGGCGACCCCGCCTCCACCATCTCCCTCCGGGGCGCCCGCGAACACAACCTCAAGAACATCTCCCTCGACATCCCGCGCGACCGCTTCGTCGTGGTCTCCGGCCTCTCCGGCTCCGGCAAGTCGACCCTCGCCTTCGACATCCTCTTCGCCGAAGGGCAGCGACGTTTCCTCGACTCGATGTCGGCCTACGCCCGGCAGTTCGCCGAGCAACTCGAGAAGCCCGACCTCGATCTCCTCACCGGCCTCCCGCCGACCGTCGCCATCGAGCAACGCGTCTCCCAGGGCGGCATGAAATCGACCGTCGCCACCGTCACCGAGCTGTGGAACTTCATCCGCCTGCTCTACTCGAAGCTCGGCACCCGCTACTGCCCCGACTGCGAGGTGCCGGTGGAGAAGCAGTCACTCGCCGCCATCGAGAAGACCATCCGCGGCCAGCTGAGGAAAGGCAGCGTCACCCTGCTCGCGCCCGTGATCCGCGGCCGCAAGGGCTATCACACCGACGTCGCCGAGTGGGCGCTCAAGCAGGGCTTCACCCGCCTGCTCGTCGACAAGCAGTTCAAGGAGGCCGAGGGCTTCCAGCGGCTCACCCGCTACCAGGAGCACGACATCGACGTCGTTGTCTGGGACGAAAGCCACGAGACGAAGGACCTGCAGCCGGCGATCGAGAAGGCGCTTTCCATCGGCAAGGGCACCATCCGCATCCTCACGCCGGGCAAGAAACTCGTCGTGCTCTCCACCGAAGCCAGCTGCCCGTCCTGCAAGCGTTCCTTCGACGAGCTCGACCCGCGCCTGTTCTCCTTCAACTCGCCGCACGGCTGGTGTCCCGAATGCCGCGGCCACGGACGCGTCCCGAAACGCCGACGCGCCTTCGATCCCTCGCGTCACGACTCCGTCCTCGCCGCCGAGCTCGATGCCGACCGCAAGGTCGCCCGCATGGACGCCGAGGAACTCGTCGAGTGCCCCGAATGCGAGGGCACCCGCCTCAACCCCGAGTCCCGCGCCGTCCGCTTTGGAGGCGGGCCGCCCCCGGCCCGCAACCTGCTGAGCATCGCCGAACTCTCCCGTTTCCCCATCACCGAGGCCGCCGGCTATTTCGCCAAAACCAAGCTCAAGGAGAAGCGCGACCAGCTCATCGCCCGCGACATCCTGCCCGAGATCACCCAGCGGCTCGCCTTCCTCGAGCATGTCGGCCTCGGCTACCTCCAGCTCGACCGCTCGGCCAACACCCTTTCCGGCGGCGAAAGCCAGCGCATCCGCCTCGCCGCCCAGCTCGGCTCGAACCTGCGCGGCGTCCTCTACGTCCTCGACGAGCCCACCATCGGGCTCCACCCACGCGACAACGCCCACCTGCTCGACACCCTCGTCGGCCTCCGCGACCGCGGCAACTCGCTGATCGTCGTCGAGCACGACGAGGACACCATCGCCCGCGCCGATCACCTCATCGACCTGGGTCCGGCGGCGGGCAGGCTCGGTGGTGAAATCGTCTATCAGGGGGCTCCGCCCGACCGCTCCGCGGTAGTGCCGAGTAAAAAGTATAAAGTAAAAAGTGTCGGCAAGGACCGCGTGGCTCCTGCCGCGCCCCCCACCCCCGGCGAAGCCGCTGACTCTCCACTTTCTACTTTTTACTCATCACTCGGCACTGCCTCGCTCCGCGAGGCCTCCCCCACCTACCAAGCGCTGCTCAACCCCATCTCCCACCCGCTCCGCGGCGAGCGCCGGGCCATCGGCAAGACCCACCCCCAACTCAAGCTCGCCAACTGCGTCGCCCACAACCTCAAGGCGGTCGACGCCGCCATCCCGGTCGGCCGGCTCACCGTGCTCACCGGGATTTCCGGGTCCGGGAAATCCACCCTGATGCACGAGTGCCTGGCCGTCGCCGCCCGCTCCAGCAGCCGCTCGTCGAAAAACAAACCCTACGGCCGCGCCTCCGGGTTCCAGCGCATCAAGTCGGTCTACGAGGTCGACCAGTCGCCCATCGGCAAGACCTCCCGCTCGTGCCCGGCGACCTACGTCAAGGTCTTCGACGACATCCGCAAGCTCTTCGCCCAACTCCCCGACGCCCGCATGCGCGGCTACGAGGCCTCGCGCTTTTCCTTCAACACCGGCGACGGACGCTGTCCGGTCTGCGAGGGCAACGGCCGGGTGAAGCTGGAGATGGACTTCCTCCCGACCACCTGGGTGCCCTGCGAAGCCTGCGACGAACAACGCTACAACCCTGCCACGCTCGAGGTCCGCTTCCGCGGAAAGCACATCGGCGAGGTCCTGCACCTGACCATCGAGGAAGCCGCCGACTTCTTCGAAAGCCAGCCGCGCATCGCCGCGCCGCTCCAGCTCCTCGCCGACACCGGCCTCGGCTACCTCCAGCTCGGCCAGCCCTCGCCCACCCTCTCCGGCGGCGAGGCCCAGCGCATCAAGCTCGTCTCCCAGCTCATCCGCGGGCGCTCCGCCAAGGAGCGACTCCGGAATCCGAAATCCGACATCCGAAATCTGTATCTCATCGAGGAGCCCACCGTCGGCCTGCACCTCGAGGACGTGAAACGACTCATCGACGTCCTTCACCGGCTGGTCGACGAGGGCCACACCGTGGTCGTCATCGAGCACCACATGGCGGTCGCCGCCGAGGCCGACTGGATCCTCGACCTCGGCCCCGAGGGCGGCGACGGCGGAGGCAGGATCGTCATGCAGGGCCCGCCCGAAAAAATTGCCAGATCGAAGCGCTCCCGCACCGCGCCTTTCCTCGCCACGGAGCTGGCAAACCGGACCTGACGCCCTCCCTCCTCGTTCTCGTCGTCCTCGCCTGCCTCTTCGTCGAGGAACGGTATCCACTGCGGCCCGAAGGTTCGCGAGAACAGAGCCCGGGGTCAACGACCCCGGGCCAGCCGCCGAAGCACACCGGCGGCCTGAAAGGTCGCGAGAACTGTCGGCGAAACCCGGACCTTCCTCGCGATCCTTCGGGCCGCCTTTTCCCCCACCCTCCCATTCCCGGGGCCAACGGGCCCCGGACTCCGAGGGCGGGGACGAAGGCTACTTGATCATTTCCACCATCGCTTTGCCCATGGCGAGGCCGACGTTCATGTAGGTCTCGGCGTTGCCACCGTAGTGGCCGCTCGAGCTTCCGCCCTGGATGAGCGGATGGGTGTAGACGAAGCCGATGTCGTCGCCCAGCTCGCCGGCGTACTTGCCGCCGGCCACGGCCTTCATCGCCTGCAGGATCACGCCGTGCCCCGAGGTGGTGTCGTCCTCCTTCGTCTGGCCGAGCGAGGCCGTCACGAAGGGCGCCTCCGGGGCGTCGAAGTCCTTGCGCAGCGCCTTGATCAGCTGCACGAGGTTCTTCTCGTAGGTTCCGAAATGCCCGGGGTTGCGCATGTCCTTGTCGCCCTGCCACCAGAAGAAGCCGGCCACCTCGTAGCCCTTCGCCCCGGGGTAGTGGCGGTCGAGCTGCTCCAGCACCATCCTGGCGTTCGCGACGTCGTCGTCGTACTGCTTCCCGGCATACCACCCGATCGGCTTCGGCTCCGTCCCCTTCTCCCATCGATCCGGCGACTGCTTGTAGCCGGCGTAGACCCAGGTCTTGCCGCTCTTCGGGTCCTCGTATTCCCACGACTCGCTGCCCGGCGGCAGCAGGTCCCAGCCGAGGCTGCGGTTGCCGATCGAGCTCTTGAGCACCATCACGGGCGCGTCGATCGCCTCGCCGAGCTCGTGGCCGATCCCGATCTCAATGCCGATCTTGCCACCGCTGATGGTCAGCCAGTCGTCGCGGTAGATGTTCGCCTTGCCGCGCTTCTGCATCACCGAGACGTTGCGGACGTCCCGGCGGGTCGTCCACTTGCCGTCGTCATCGACGAGGAAGGAATAGAGCCCCTCCTTCTTCACCGCGTGCTCCAGGGTGCCGTCCTTGTCGGCCCCCGCGACCTTGCCCATCTCCAGGGTGTTCGACTGGCCCATCACGATGAAGACCTGCACCGGCCTCGACAGGTCCGCCGCCTCCTCGGCGGCAAGCGGGACGAGCCCGGCGGCAAGCAGGCCGGCGAACCACAGAGGAGGTCTTGGGATCACGGTTTTCAGGAACGAAGGCATCTCCACCATACCTGCCCCACCCGGCAGATTTTTCGTGGAAACGGACTCCCCGCCGCCCGTCGTTCCCGCCATCGCCATCGACAAGCACCGCGACGGCAGGACCCTCGAGAACGAGGAGGAGGACGAAATGCCTCGGTCAGTCTCCAGATTTCCACATCCCGCCACGGCGGGACCCCGCGAACGCGGGGCCAGGCGCTGAAATCAGTCTCCCGATTTCAGCACCTTGATGAACGCCTCCTGGGGGATGCTGACCTTGCCGAAGGCCTTCATCTTCTCCTTCCCCTTCTTCTGCTTCTCGAGCAGCTTCCGCTTCCGGGTGATGTCGCCGCCGTAGCACTTGGCGGTCACGTTCTTGCGCATCGCCGAGATCCGCTCGGAGGCGATGATCTTGCCGCCGATGCAGGCCTGGATCGCGACGACGAACAACTGCTGCGGAATCACGTCCTTGAGCCGCACCGCCAGGGCCCGGCCGTAGCCCTCCGCCTTGTCGCGGTGCACGATGGTCGAGAAGGCCTCGACCGGTTCGCCGGCGATGAGCATGTCCATCTTCACCATCTTGGCCGGACGGTAGTCGGCGTGCTCGTAGTCCATCGAGCCGTAGCCGCGCGTCATCGACTTCAGCCGGTCGTTGAAATCCACCAGGATTTCCGAAAGCGGCAGCTCGCAGGTGAGCATCACCCGCGTCTCGTCCATGGTCTCGGTGTGGGTCAGCTCGCCCCGCTTCTCCATCACCAGCGCCATCACGTCGCCGATGAAGTCACCGGGAATCATGATGAAACAGCGCACCATCGGCTCGCGGATCTCCTCGATCTCCTGCGGCTCGGGCAGGAAGGACGGATTGTCGACCACCACCTCCTCGCCGTTGGTCTTGGTCACCTTGTAGATCACCGACGGGTAGGTCGAGATCACGTCCATGTTGAACTCGCGCCGCAGCCGCTCCTGGATGATCTCCATGTGGAGCAGGCCGAGGAAGCCGCAGCGGAAGCCGAACCCGAGCGCCGTCGAGCTCTCCGACATGTAGGTGAAGGCGGCGTCGTTGATCTGCAGCTTGGCCATCGCCATCTTGAGCGCCTCGTAGTCCGAGGAATCCACCGGGTAGATCCCGGAAAAGACCATCGGCTGGATCTCCTTGTAGCCGGGCAGCGGCTCGGGCGCCGAGTGGGTGGCATCGGTCACCGTATCGCCGATCTTGGCCTCGTCGGCCGACTTCATGTTGGCGATCACGTAGCCGACGTCGCCGGCGATCAGCTCGTCGCGGGCCAGCATCTTCGGGGTGAAGACGCCGCACTCCTTGACCTCGTAGGTCTTGTTGGCGGCGAAGAGCTTGATCTTCTGGCGCTTGCGGATGGAGCCGCTGAAGACGCGCACGTAGGAGATCACCCCGCGGAAGGCGTCGTAGACCGAGTCGAAGACCGAGGCCCGCAGCAGGTCGTCGTCCATCTCCTTGGGCGGCGGGACGCGCTGCACCACGGCCTCGAGGATGTCCTCGATGCCGATGCCGTTCTTCGCCGACGCCGGAATCGCCTCCTCGGCCGGAATCGCCAGGATGTCCTCGAGCTGGTGCTTGCACTTGTCGACGTCGGCCGCCGGCAGGTCGATCTTGTTGAGCACCGGGATGATCACCAGGTTCTGGTCCATCGCCAGGTGCAGGTTGGCGAGGGTCTGCGCCTCGACCCCCTGGGCGGCGTCGATCATCAGGATCGCCCCCTCGCAGGCCGCCAGCGAGCGTGCCACCTCGTAGGAGAAGTCCACGTGACCGGGCGTGTCGAGCAGGTTGAGACGGTAGGTCTTCCCGTCCTTCGCCTGGTATTCCATCGCCACCGGGTGGCTCTTGATGGTGATGCCCTTCTCCCGCTCGAGATCCATCGCGTCGAGCAGTTGATCCTGCTTCTCGCGGTCGGAAATCGTCTTCGTGAACTCGAGCAGGCGGTCCGACAGGGTCGTCTTGCCGTGGTCGATGTGCGCGATGATCGAGAAATTGCGTGTGAGCTCGGTGGCCATAGTTCGGAAGGGGGCCGCGGCGGGCGGGCCGGAGAAAAGCGCGGCGTCCGGGGAAAATCACGGAAAATCGGCCGCTCCGCAACCCCGACTCGAAGCAGGCACCCGCCCGCCACGTCCCGGAGGTTGCACTGGGCCTGTGAAATCTGATACCCGGTGGAGGCGTGAGCGGCCGCTACGAGATTCTCGACATTCTGGCTCAGGACGGCGACGGCGTCGCCTTCCATGCCGAAGATCGCGAGACCGGCCACGAAGTCGTCCTGCGGCGGTTCTTTCCTTTCGGGGCCGATGGCGGCGGCCTCGTCGATGAAGA
>JAUIJD010000017.1 GCA_030431475.1 Verrucomicrobiia bacterium
GTCGTCGTTCAAACCCAACAGCAGCGCGTAATGTGAAGCGAGATCCTGTCCCATGCTCCCCCTCCTACAGCATCGCGCCTCACGCTGCGACCACGATCCCACCCACTAAAACCCCGGAAGAGCCCTTCATCAAGGAGGTCCACGTAGCTCCCCATCTCCAGATCCGGCAGATCCAGCCGGGTCCGCGCGAACTCTTCATAGCACCACCAGATCACCCTCGCGTAGCGCCCCGTCGGCTTGCTCCGGACGAAGCGGGCCACTTCCTCCCCGTCCAGTTGGGGCAGCACTTTCCGGAGGAGTTCCAAATGCAGCCCCTCCCGCTTCAAGGCGAACTCCAACTGGGCGAAGACATCATCTCCGGGATCCCGGGCCGCAGGAAGATACTCGATCTGGCGACCATCCTTCTCGACGAGATGGCGGGTGCCTTTCACCAAGGCCCGGCTCTCCCGCCAATAGGGCAGGGTCACCACCCCGAACCGCTCGGCCAGCCACGCATACCCAATTCGATGACTTGTGGGCGATTCCATGATCTTTCGATTACGATTCTTCCAAAACAGTTACGATTCGTGGTTCTTTGGATTTTTCGATTACGGGTCGCTTCAAAACCGTTACATCCATCCAAATGCCGCTCAAAACGATTACGGATGTACTCAAAATGATTACAAATGTCCACTCTCGCGAAAAAACAGTTACCAAAACCTCGCTATTCCGCACTACCGAGCGCCGAGGTACCCTATCCGCCGAAAAGTCGTGCCTGCTCCACCGCGAGCCCTCTCACTCCTCCTTCTCCTCCACCAGCCGCTTCAGCAACTCGGCGAAGCGGTTGTAGAAGAAACCCAGCACCACCAGAGCCACGCCCAGCGCGAGGAAGGCGGCGACGCGGGTGAAGGAGTCGAACTTCCACACGTCGTGGACGAAGAGCTTCACCAGCGCCACCAGCAGCAGCGCGAAGCTCGCCATCCGCAGCGCTGCGAAGCGACGCCAGAGGCCGACGCTGACCCAGGCGAAGCCGAGCAGGGTCCAGAGGATGGTCAGCGCCGCCGCATCGTGATGCATCAACAGCCACTTGCTGGCCCACACCGCGGGGACCACCACCGCCGACCAGCCGATCGCCTGACTGACCTGCGGATTTGTTCGCCGCGAGCGGAGGAAGGCCGCAGCGATCAGGGCGGCCGACACGCCCCAGCCGGACGGGATGCCGCCCGACGACTCAAAGGTCATCCTCTCGAGGAAAGCGACCGACGCCACCCCGGCCCAGGCGAAGAGTTCGACCGGCTTCAGCCCCGGGAGGAACCGCCGCCACAGGAACCAGCCACCCAGCACGGACAGCCCGAGCAGGTCGCCCCATGCGTCGGGCGCCGCGAGATACCACGCCCCCATCCACGCGAAGGCGGCGACCGATCGCGACAGGATCGCGTGCACGGCGGCGCCGGGTTGCGCGAATGATTCGTCGCGACCCGCCAGCCGCCACACCACCCAGGCGGCCACCGCCGGTGCGAAGGCGAGCCACCAGACCGAAGGCTGCCGCAGGGACAGATCGAGCAACGGCAAACCTAGTAGCAGCACCGATGCGGCACGCAGCCGCGGCGCCCGCAGCACCCGCCACGCGACGATCGGCACGGCTGCCGCAAAACCCAGCTCCACCCCGTAGCGGAGTCCGAAGGGCCTGAGATCGATGAGCCACACCCCGAGGGCGATGAAGAACCCCACCGCATGGATCCACGCCGCGGCCGACGCGCCGACCGGCCAGCCGTCGCGATGCCCGGGCGTCGCCGGGTTTCCGCGAGTCTCCCACAGCCACGCCGCCGCACCGGAGAGGAGGGCGACGACGCCCAGGCTCCACGGGGCCGGCTTGTCGGTCAGCAGCATCATCAGTCCGGACAACGCGATCACCACGGCGACGCCGAACACCTCCGGCATCCTCGTCCTCGTTTCCTCCCGGATCACCCGCCATCCGAGCAGGCCCGCGGCCAGCGTCGCGACGAGCGGTCGCCAGTCGACCGGAAGGCTCCCGCACCACAGCAGCCCGACCGCCGCCGCGGCCACCACGCCGAGGCCGGCCGCCTTCCGGCCGGCCTGGCCGAGATCTCCCTCGGCCCCGCTTCGCCGCAGGAGAAACGACGCCCCGGCGAGCAACGAGGCCACCACCACCAGGCTCCACACCGGGAGACCCTCGCGCGCCAGCACCCAGACGACCGCGCCGAGCATCGACAGCACCGAAAAGACCAGCTCCGGCCACTTGCGGAAGCGGCGGAAGGCACCCGCCATCACCAGCGACTCGAGCGCCAACCCGAGCCCGAGGTGGTAGCCCTCGAGCTTCAGCACCATCGCCAGCGTCAGGCCGATCAACCCCTGCACCAGGTGGGTTTCGGCGGCCGGTAACCGCCGCCGCCCGACCACCCCGAGGGCCAGCGGCACCAGTCCCCACACCGCCGGCACCGCCCAGTAGCTCTCCCACCCGGCCCGCAGCCAGACCAGCGAGAACAGGCCGAAGCCCGCGCCGTTGTTCAGCCCGGTCCACCACGCCCGCATGCGCTCGTCGAGGCCGCGCATCGCGCCGAGCGTCGGCACCACGAAGACCGCCCACAGCACCGCCACGAAGACCAGTGCCACGGTCACGCTGCCATCGCCCACGGCACCGGTGAGCTGCCAGTAGAGAAAGGCGAAGTAGGCCCCCAGCATCGAGGCGAAGCCCGGACCCTGCCATCGTTTCGCCGCGACCAGCGTCACGCCGGTCGCGGCGAGCAGGACGTTCGACACGGCGGTCAGCGTCGACATCGGCTGCAGCACCGTGGAATACGATGCCAAGAGGAGTCCCATCACCGCCGTCGTGCGGGCGTTCCGCAGCACCGAGACCGCCACGATCACCGCCGCGGCGGCGAGCAGGACCAGGGTGCCGAGCACGACCGAGTCGACCACCCGCAGGCGCTCGACGTGGTGCGCGGCGTAGGCGCACCAGTAGAAGAAGGCCATGCCGCCGGCCAGCACCACCTCGCCGAAAGCGCGCAGCTTTTCCCGCCGCGTGCACCACCATCCCGCGCCCCCGATCAGCAGCGAGGAAAGCACCAGGAAGCCGAGCCGCACCGCCGCCGGCAGGTCGCGGATCCAATTCTGATAGGCGTAGTTGCCGAGCAGGACGAGACCCGTGACCAGCAACACAATGCCGATCCGCACTAGCCACACCCGTCCGAGGTCGAGTTCGAGACGACCGCGGTCCACCGGGGGCTTCGGCTCGGGCGGCGTCTCCGGGGGCGGAAGGTCGCGGGGGCGCTCGGGTTTCGGGTAGCGGTCGGGGGGAGGGGCCGGCTCCTTGAACTCGCGAGGCGGCACCTCCGGCTCCGACGGCTCCGACGGCTTCTCCGCCACCTCCGCCACCTCCGGCAGGGGAGGCGGGGCCGGCGACTGAGCGAGCGCTCGCTCGAGCTGCCGGATCTCGGACCGCAGCGCGCCGATCTCCTCGGCATGCCTCGCCGCCGTCTCGTCGAGCTTCCGGCGAAGCTTGGCAAGCTGCAGCGAAGGCGACCGCGGCTCTTCCATCAACCCGAGACTGAACCTGACGACCCGCTTTGCCAATCCCTCAGCGTGACCGAAACAGGAGCGCCGGGTTCACCCGGCCGGAGCCCGAGGGACTCGTGACGGAAGGTCGCTCCACCCTTGCGAAAAGCCGCGATGGAGCCGCAGAACAGACGCCCGGGCTTGAGCCGGGTGAACCCGGCGCTTCATGCCGCGGATCCCGCCGAACCGGCTACCTTTCGCGATCCACCCGCATCATCGCGACCCAGGTCCTGCCTTCCTCCCGGGTGGCCGGCGCAGCGGCGGAAACAAAATGCCAGCGCGAGGTCACCACCCGCTGGAGCCCGCCGCAGCGGTAGCTGCCGAAAACCGGCATGATGATGTTCAACTCTTTCGGGCCGTGAAAGACCTGATCCAGGAGCTCGACCTTCTCGAACGACAAGGAAACATCCCACCTCTCCTCGCCCGAAATCTCAACCGGCTGGGCGAGGGCTTCCATCGTCACCCCGGTGTTGCGGGTTTCGAAGGCGGTCCCGATCGCCGGCGTGGTGAGCTGCTGGATCACTTCACCCAAGGTCTCGGGTGTCTTCTCGTCGAGGATCTTCTCCACCGCGGGACCCGGAAGAACCTCCGGCGGCTCATACTCGGTCGGATAGATCTCCTCGATGCGTCCCTCGACGCTCTTTCCCGATCGGGCTTCCAACACCAGCATGGGTGCGTGAACAAGCCGGCTGCCCTTGCGCTGCCGCAGCCGACGCCTGAACTCACCGACGTCCCCCTGGGTTGCCAATTCATCGAGGGCATCGACGAAGGCCACCGTGTCCATCTCCCAGATCTCGAGGCGCAGGCGCAGCGTGTCCCGGGATTCGGAGAGCCGCGCCTCCGGAATGGCCCTGACTTCGGAGCTCCCGCCGAACGCGGGCGCGAAAGGATCCGCCTCCTGCCCGGACGGCGTGTCGACGTCACTCGGCGCAACGGCGGGATCGGTCTCCCCGGTGCCAGCCGCCACGGTGAAGATCGCGATTCCCAGGATGAACGGAAGTTTCATGGAGTCGGTCCTAGGCATGCGTTTCGTCGGAGGGGATTCAGCGGAGTCGCGTCACGGCGCGAAGGGATACTTCGGGGCGACGGTCGCGCCACATTGCGGGCAGTTCAACGCGCCGGCGGTGGTCGCCGCCCCACACTTCGGGCAGGTCACCGGCCCCGGTGCCATGCGCTGGTCGGCCGAACCGTCACGGGCGTCGATCTCCCTCACCTTGCGGCGCAGTTCCTCGTCGCTCACGCCGCCCTTCTCACGGAGGATCTCGTAGAGCGACTGGCAGACCAACTCGAGCTTCTCCAGCCGATGCTCGACCGATTCCCGGTCGAAGCGAGCGCCTCGCGTGGCGCTCTCGACGTCGCTCTGCCGCTTCCTCAGGTCGTTGAGCTGGATCTCCTGGAAAAAGTCCCACATGCCGGTGCCTCCCTATTCCGCCTTCCGCTGAGGCTCGGTTTCCAAACGCCCCGACTCCTTGGCGCGGTGGAGCCGCTCGCCGAAGGCCGGATCGATCGGCGGCGACGGCCGGGGCTCGAAGAGGTGGGCGAACAGGCTGCCGAAGGAGAGATTCACGAAGAGAAAGGCCAACGCGCCGAGACCGAGCGCGGTCGCGGTGCGGATGAAGTTGTAGCCGGTCTCCATCGTGACCGACTCCCAGGCCATCATGATCGCCGCCGCGGTCACGCAGACGATGCACAAGGTCAGCACCCAGAACACCACCGCCTTCACCACCGCGTGTGGAAGATAGCCTTTCATGATCAACCGCCATCCAAGCAGCCCGGGCAGCGCAACTCAAAGGAATTCGCCTTCTCCGCCGCGGGGCGGATGCCGATCCGCTCAGGCGCCCCCGCCCGGGCGCTCGCCGGACCGGTGCCTTCCCCGACCGATGAAAACAGGACTGGAGTCCGCGCGGGGATCGTGGATGTTCATGACACCGTTCCCGTCACCCACCATGAAACGTCGTCTCCTCTGCCTCCTCGCCGTCCCGTTCGTCCTGAGCCATTGCACGCCGCTCGATGAAAGTGGCGGAGCCGGGTCCACCGGCCCGGCCTCGACCGGTCTGCCGCCCGGTCACGAGCCCTACGACGGGCCCCACGGCAGCACCTACGATCTCGGCATGCAGCACGGTCGCGCCGACGGCGCGAGCGGCAAGTCGCGCCAGCCGAGCCGCCACTACGGCACCTTCCCGGCGACGCAGACGGATGCCTTCAACCGCGGCTACCAGGCCGCCTACACCATGGCCACCCGGCCCGGGGGAACGACCGCTCCGCCCGCCTCGGCGCCGCTAACCCCGGTGAAGGGGAGCGGCACGGTGACGCTGCGCGAGGGCAGCCGCACCGTCGCCGTCTGCGCGACCGCGATGCCGAACGTGGAAACCGTCCGCTTCGTCAACGGCCAGCAGCAGATCGCCGTGAAGTCCCGCGCCGCCCACGGTCCCGCCACCGTCCAGCTGTTCAACACCCGCACCGGCGTCGAGGAAGGCCGCGTGATGGCCTACGAGATCCGCGGCGGCCAGCCGGCATGGGCCGCCGGCATGGGCGAATAGCTACGCCCGAGACCGCCGGGACGCGCGACGCCGTCGCGCACTGCTCGAGCGCAGCAGAAGCGCTGCCCGAGCGCGGCAGGAGCCACGCGGTCCTTGCTCTCTCTATTCGGGAAAGGCGAAACCCTCGGCCCCGCCCCGCCAGGCCGGCCACGGCAAGGCCAGCGGTCCGTCGCCGCGACCGTAGGCGCCGAGCAGGAAGCGCCCGCAGCGGGTCGGCCGGAAGCGGCAGCGCCCCGTGCGCTCGCCCTCGGTCCAGGTGCCTTCGAGCACTCCATCCTTTTCCTCCAGCTCGCACACGCCGCCGGGATAGGTCCCGCGCCAGCCGTCGCCGGCTTCCTCCAGCGACAGCCTGCCGAAAGCCGACTCCCATTCGCCGGCGAAATCTACGTCGGAAGCCGTACTTTCAAACCGCAGCGACTCGAGCGGAATCTCGAGCATCAGGCGGACCTTGCCGGACACGTCGTAGGTTCTCGAAGTCACCACCTCGGAGTCCCAGTCGATCTCCAGCATCGCGGCATTCGGGTCGGTGTAGGCACGGCCGATGCGGTTCGGGTTGGCCCCGGCCGGGTTCCACGACTGGTTGAGGCTGCTCGAGGTGAGGTCGTAGAGCGGGTAGAGCCCCGGTCGCTCGATCAGGCTGTACTCGGCCCAGTGGGTGTCGCCGGAAAGCAGCACGACTCCCTCCGCCCGGGTCTCCTTCACCAGCTCGAGGAAACGCTCACGCTCCTGCGGCAGGTTGGCCCAGGCCTCGTAGCCATTGTGGGCGGTGCCGAGCTGCGTCGAGAGGCCGATCAGCCGCAGTTTCGCCGGCTTCTTCAATTCCTCCTCAAGCCACTTCCACTGGGCCTCGCCAAGCATCACCTGCTCCTCGTCGTCGCTGAGCGGGCGGTAGCCGCCGAGTTCGGGGTAGGCCTTCTTGTCCGCCCGCGCGATCGATGAGCGGAAGGTGCGGAGGTCGAGCATCAGGATCTGGATGCGCCGCTCCGGCGGACCGAGCAGGGTCGAGCCGTAGATCCCCTCGCGCGAGCGCCTCGGGCTGTCCGCCGGCTCGTCGAAGAAATCGAGAAAGATCCGCTTCGATTCCGCCTTCGGCTGGTAGTGCCGGCCGGAGTCGTTGGCGCCGTAGTCGTGGTCGTCCCAGATCGCGAACACCGCGGTGTCGCGCACGAAGTCGCGCCAGTACGGCTGGCGTCCGAGGCGGCGGTACTTCCGACGCAAGACCGCCATGTCCTGCGTGTCGCCGTAGATGTTGTCGCCCAGCGCGAGGTAAAGTTCCGGCTTCAGGTCGTCGAGCGTGTCCAGCATCGGGCACGGCCTCGACTCCTGGTAGCACGAGCCCCAGGCGATGCGGGTCGGCTCGAACTCCGGCTCCTCGGCGGCCGGCGGCGCGTGGTCCAGGCCCGGCGAGACCGCCGTCGCATCGTCCACCGCCGGCAGCTGTTCGTCCCGCCATTCGAACTCGATCCGCACCGCGGCGTGGTCGCTCGGGAAGACCGCGGTTTCCTTCGGACCCGCGGCATCCTCCCGATCCTCGGGAAGCACCGTGGCTGCCACCGGCACCAGCCCGGCCTTCCCGCCAGCGTTGCGCAGATACAGGCGATCGATCCGCTCGGGAAGATCCCGCATGCCGTTGTCACGCTTGTCCTGACGCGGCGTCCAGGTGTTGTCGAAGGGGCCGACCGTGGGCCTCACGAAACGATAGGTGTCGATGAACCCGGCGCCTTCCACCAGGCGGCTGATCACCAGCGGCAGTTCGCGGCGCCAGTAGTGGTATCCGCCGTCGTCGGTCCAGTCGAGATGCGACGAGCAATTCCAGTCGCCGCCGACCAGCAGCGGCACATCCGCCTCGAGGTGGCCCGCCTTGTCGAGCGCATCGAGCAGCGCCTGCGCCTGCGGGAAGCGGTCCGACTTCTCGATGTCGCAGGCCAGCAGCTCGGCATCGGTCGCCTGCGGGTTGTCCTGCGCCAGCCACTGGACCGGAAACCGCCAGTCGAGCCAGATGCTCCAGGCGAGAAACTCGCGGCCTTCGTCGTCGCGCAGCCGCGCCCCGACCCCGTGCCACGGGTGGTGGAAATGCGGCTTCACGATCTCGAAGCGCGTCGCCACTGCCAGGTGCGGGCTTTCCCCCTGCCACACGTTCCAGCCGAGCTGCTCGGCGACCCACGCGCTGAGCTTCGGCCCGTCGTCGCCGATCGGGTAGGACTCCTGCCACAGGACCACGTCCGCCCCGCTGTCGCGGATCACCTTCAGCACCCGCTCCTTGCCGTCGGGCCCGTACGGGTTCGAGCCCCGCTCGGTGTTCCAGACCAGCACCTTCATCGTGTCGGCCGCGTGCAGGGCACCCACCATCAGCATCACGAAAACCACGGACCATGCTCTCATGAGCGACGGAAACGGCCGCCGGACGGTCGCTGTTTCATGGCGTTCCCGCCGGATGGGTCGCATTTCCGCCACTTCGCGAAATCCGGGGTCATCTTACCCCAAACCGCACAAACCCATCGCATTTTCGCGTTTCACTGCGGCCAACGCGCCTCCATGCTGCCCCCGACATGTTTCCGGACGCCTTCCACGACCACCTCACGACCACGCTTTCCGAGATCGACGCCGCCGGCCTCTACAAGCGCGAGCGGCTGATCGACTCGACCCAGCATTCGACCGTCCGCCTCAAGGATGGCCGCGAGGTGATCAACATGTGCGCCAACAACTACCTCGGCCTGGCCGACCACCCCGAGGTCGTCGGCGCCGCCCGTGAGGCGCTCGACCGCTGGGGCTTCGGCATGGCCAGCGTGCGCTTCATCTGCGGCACCCAGACCCTCCACAAGCAGCTCGAGGAAGCCATCAGCCGCTTCCTCGGCACCGAGGACACCATCCTCTACCCGTCGTGCTTCGATGCCAACGGCGGCCTCTTCGAAGTGCTCCTCACCAAGGAGGACGCGGTCATTTCCGACTCGCTCAACCACGCGTCCATCATCGACGGCGTGCGCCTGTGCAAGGCCCAGCGCTACCGCTACGCCAACAACGACATGGCCGACCTCGAGGCCAAGCTGCAGGAGGCCGACGCCAACGGGGCGCGCTTCAAGCTGATCACCACGGACGGCGTGTTCTCGATGGACGGCATCATCGCGCAGCTCGACCAGGTCCACGCGCTGGCCGAGAAGTACGATGCCATCGTCCACTTCGACGACTGCCACTCGACCGGCTTCCTCGGCGAACGCGGCCGCGGCACCCACGAACACTGCGGGCTCTTCGGCAAAATCGACCTGACCACCGGCACGCTCGGCAAGGCGCTCGGCGGCGCGTCGGGCGGCTACACCTCCGGCAAGAAGGAGGTGATCGACCTGCTGCGCCAGCGTTCGCGACCGTATCTTTTCTCCAACACCATTGCCCCGCCCATCGTCGGCGCCTCGCTGAAGGTGTTCGAAATGCTCGAAGCCTCGACCGAGTTCGCCGACCGCGTGAAGGACAACACGAAGTACTTCCGCGACGCGATGGCCGACACCGGCTTCACCATCGCCGGCAAGGACCACCCGATCTCACCGGTCATGCTCGGCGACGCGGCCCTGTCGCAGAAGTTCGCGGACAAACTGCTCGAACACGGCGTCTACGCGATCGGCTTCTTCTACCCGGTCGTGCCTCAGGACACCGCCCGCATCCGCACCCAGATCAGCGCCGCCCACAGCCGCGAGCAACTCGACCGCGGCATCGAGGCCTTCGTGAAGACGGGCAAGGAGCTGGGGGTGATCTAGCCAGGCGGACCGCGTCCTCCCCGGCTCTTTCTTTGCACACCAGGTGAAGGCACGGCTGCGTTGGCAAAGCCCTCTTGCATGAGCGGGACGTTCGGACGATGCTTCCAACATGGGTAAAGTTCGAAAAGGGACGCATTCGAAAGCGATCAACGAAGACCGATTCGAAAGGATGGTCGAGGATGCCGTCCGCATTTCGGATCGTTTCGCACGGGAGCCGGTCTTCGGGCCGACCGGCAAGGGCTTCTACAAAAGCGCAGGAGTCGAAGGCCACCGGGAGGACGCCACGCGACTCAACGATCTACCGGAGGATGGACTTCGAGCTTAAACCCGAAAATGCCGCGATCCTCCGCTCCGCCGCCGGCCACGACGTCGCCGGCGTGCTGCGCGACGACGAGCTTGATGCCATCCTGCGCGACTTTCCCGAACCCTGACACACACTCCCATGCGCCGACCCCTGCTCCCTCTCATCCTGATCGCCGTCGCGGCGATCGCCCTCATTGCCTTCCTCGTCAACCGGGACGGCTCCGAAGCCTCATCCCCGCCCGGCGAGAGCCCGGCAGCGGTCGCCGACGAGCGCGTTGACGCGCCTCCTGTCGCCGCCGTCCGTCCCCAGCCCGCCGCCCCGCGCGAAAGGGTGGCCGACGCGCCACCCCGGCCCGCCGATCCCGGCGGCGCCTACGCTTCGGAAGCCTTCTCGCAGGTCCCCGACTGGATTCCGCTGCACCCGGAGGCGATCACGGCGGTGGCCCGGGACGCCAGCCTGCGCTCGGACGGCTTCCGCGAAGGCCGACTCTCGTTCACCTTCCCCGAGGGCATCGACCCCCTGCCGAAGATCCGGGAACACCTCGAAACCGCCGGCCTCACGGGCGAGGGCGACCGGTTCCACCTGGAGGAACCCGAGCGGACGGTCGTGCTCCGCCGCGTGGCGGTCCGCGAGAAGACCCGCGTCCGACTCGACTATTCGGGCTTCGACCACACCGGCGACTGCGGCTGCCCGACCTGCTCCGGCCAGACCGGAACCGAGTGAGGATCCCCCCTCCGCTCCGTTCCGATAAACTCCGCGCATCTTCTTGTGCCATTGCGATATTTCGCGGATGTGATTTTCAACCATAGGCGTCATGCACGCCATCAAGCGACTCGCCACCGGGAAGAACCTTTCCCTCCTCCTCGCCCTCGTCGCGTTCCTGGTCCCCTTCTTCATTGAAATTCCGGGACTCTCCGAAGCCGGCCACCGCCTGCTCTCCATCTTCCTCCTCGCGGTGATCCTGTGGGTGAGCGAAGCCATTCCATTGTTCGCGACTTCGGCGTCGGTCATCCTGCTGCTGATCCTCTTCCTCAGCGACGTCGCCGGACAACTCGACTGGGCCTGGGGCATGGCCGGCTTTCCCGAGGGCATGACCGCGCCGGCCTACACGACCTTCTTCAACACCCTCGCCAGCAAGGTCCTCATCCTCTTCCTCGGTGGCTTCTTCCTCGCCTTCGGCGCCGCCCGCTTCGGCGTCGACAAGAACCTCGCGGCCATCATGCTGAAACCCTTCGGCACGAAACCCTCGCGGGTGCTGCTCGGGCTGATGCTCATCACCGGCATCCTCTCGATGTGGATGAGCAACACCGCCACCACCGCCACCATCATGGCGGTCGTGCTGCCCATCATCGCCTCGCTCGCACCCGACGACCGGTTCCGCGTCGGCCTGGCGCTCGGCGTTCCCTTCGCCGCCAATATCGGCGGCATGGGCACGCCGATCGGCACGCCGCCCAACGCCATCGTCCTCGGCGCCCTTTCAAAGGTGAACCCCGAGACCGGTGAGATCATCGGCCGCTGCTCCTTCCTGCAGTGGATGATGTTCGCGGTGCCCATCGCCCTCATCCTCATGGCCGTCGCCTGGGTGCTCATCGTCCTCATGTTCCCGGCCTCGAAGAAGGCCATCGAGATCGACATGAACGTGAAGTGGGTCAAATCCCGCCACGCGACGATCTACTACGTCACGGCGATCTTCACGATCCTGATGTGGATCACCGGCAAGCTGCACGGCATCAACTCCTACGTCGTCGGCATGTTCCCGGTGGTCATCCTGCTCTCGACCGGCGTGGTCTCGGCGAAGCAGTTCCGCGGCCTCGAATGGGACGTGCTGTGGCTCGTCGCCGGCGGCATCGCGCTGGGCGTCGGGGTGTCCGCCACCGGCTTCGACACCTGGCTGGTCGGCCTGATCGACTGGAATGCGATGAGCGCCGGCGTCATCGGCATCGCCATCTGCGTCACCGCCCTGCTGATGAGCACCTTCATCTCCAACAGCGCCGCCACCAACCTGCTCGCCCCCATCGCCGTCGCGGTGGCCGGGGCGGCCGGTGCCAGCGCGGTGGTCATCCTCGCCTTCGTCGCCCTCGGCGCCTCGATGGCCATGGCCCTGCCCATTTCCACCCCGCCCAACGCCATCGCCTACAGCGCCGGCACCTTCACCACCAAGCAGATGGTCGTCACCGGCGCCATCGTCGGCGCCGTCGGCCTGATCATCAACTACCTGCTGCTCGGCCCGCTGCTCCGGATGGCGGGGGTGCTGTAGCCGTCAGGTGGGGGAAAGATTGAGATCCCGAGACTCCGGGAAAGCTGCCATCCTCCGAATGATGAACCCGCCATCGCCCGATTTCCGAATCCGCTGATCTCCCAACCCAGTGACCCCTCCCACCATCCTCTGCGCCCACCGCGACGACGCGCTCGTCTCGCGGCTGGAGGAGGAGATCGACCACTGGTCCGGCGGGGCCTTCCGCTTCGAGCGCTTCACCGACGGCGGACGGCTCATCGGGCGCGCGCGGGAACTGCGCAAGGCCGAGGAGGACCTGGCGATGGTCTTCTGCGGGCTCGACCTCGAGACCATCGACGGCGCCAGCACGCTGATCGCAATCCGCGAGGAACCGCAACTCCGCGGCACCCGGCGGCTGCTGCTCGACGCCATCCACGGCGGCTGCCGCGCCGACGAGCTCCTGCAGCACGGCGCGCTCCACGCCCGGGTCGATCCCGACTTCGATCCCGAGCGCCTGCACGCGCTGCTGCGCACCCAGCTCACCGACTACGTCATCCAGGCCGCCCCCCACCGCATCGACGAGCTTCATCCGCTCCTCGACCTGCGCTCGATGGGCAGCGCCTTCCTTTCCGCCCGGTCGAACCTCGAGCAGCTCTCCGCCCGCCTCGACCAGGTGCAGACCTCGGTCATCGACGGCACCAGCATGTCCGACGATCAGATCGAGACGACCATGATCGAGGAGTTCGACGACCTCCTCGACCAACCCGAACGCCGGACCTACGCGCCCGAGGAAATCATGGTCCACGAAGGCGACGAGGCCGGCCACATCTGGATCCTGCTGGAGGGCCGGGTGAAGCTCTTCCGCTGCCTCGACGGCAAGAACGTCACCTTCCACTCGGAAAGCGCCGGCCGCATCGTCGGCCTGATGTCGCTCTCGCTGCAGAACCCGGTCTTCTTCAGCTGCCGCGCCGTCACCGAGGTCCGGGCCCTCGTGCTCAGCCGCGACCAGGTGCGCGATGCGATCAGCCGCAGCCCGCTGCTCGCGTCGTGTCTGATCACCGTCATCCTCCGCTCGATGGCCCGCCGCAACCGCCGGGCGGTGCAGCTGCTGACCAAGGTCCACCAGCTCAACGCCCGGCTGGAGAAGCAACGCGACGACCTCGAGGCCGCCCTCAACGACCTGCAGGCCGCCCAGAAGCGCCTGATCGAGTCCGAGAAGATGGCCACCCTCGGCACGCTGGCCGCGGGCATGGCCCACGAGCTCAACAACCCGGTCGCGGCGATGCAGAACGCCACCCGCTACCTGCTCGAGGACATCCCCGGCCTGCTCGGCAGCACCCGCGACCTCGCCCCCGCCGCCGCCGCGCTCGACCTCGCCCGCGAGGCCGCCCCGCTTTCCACCCGCGACGAGCGCTCGCTCAAGCGCGAGCTCGGACAAAGCCTCGACCAGACCCTGCCCGCCGACCGCCTCGTCGCCGCCGGGATCCGCTCGGTCGAGGATTTCCGGAAACTCGAGAAGCTCGACCCCGGACTCAAGCGCGACGCCCTGCTCCAGCAGATCGAGAACGGCGGACAGGTCGGCAGCTCGCTCCGCAACATCGAGAACTGCTCGACCCGCATCGCCGCGCTCGTCCGCAGCCTCAAGCTCTACGCCCGGGCCGACGAAAGCTGGACCGACGGGGTCGATCTCAACGCCACCCTCGAGGACGTGCTCGCCATCCTCCGCAGCAAGCTGCGCGACCACGAGGTCATCAAGCACTACGGCGATCTCCCCACGCTCCGCGGCATCCCCTCGCAGCTCCAGCAGGTCTGGACCAACCTCATCCAGAACGCCGCCCAGGCTGCCGACGAAAACGGGCGGCTCACGATCACCACCACCCGCGAGGGCGACGACCAGGTCCGGATCGAGATCGAGGACAACGGCCGCGGCATCCCCGACGACGCCCAGCCGCACATCTTCAGCCCCCGCTTCACCACCAAGAGCGGGCGCGTCGAGTTCGGCCTCGGACTCGGCCTGCCCATCTGCAAGACCGTCGTCGAACGCCACGGCGGACGCATCACTTTCCAATCCGAACCGGGCCGCACCGTCTTCATGGTGGTCCTGCCCCTCATCCCACCGAAATCCGAGCCATGAATGCCATCGCCATCCTGTCCATCGAAGACGAGCCCGAAGTCCGCGAAGCCATCCGCCGCGACCTCCGCCCCTTCGAAACGAAGTTCCGCATCGAGGCCGCCGAAGACGTCGCCGACGCCCGGGAGGCCCTCGCGCAGATCGAGGACGACGGCGACCGCGTCGGCCTCATCCTCGCCGACCACCGCCTGCCCGGCGAAACCGGCGTCGACTTCCTCACCCAGCTCCATGGCGACGGCGAGCACGCCGCCGTGCGGAAAGTCCTGCTCACCGGCCAGGCCGACCAGCAGGACACCATCCGCGCGATCAACGAAGGCGGGCTCCACCACTACGTCGCCAAGCCCTGGCAGGCCGAGGCCCTGGTCAAGGTCGTCCGCGACGAGCTCACCGAGTACGTCCTGCGCGCCGAGGACATCGACCCCATGCCCTACGTCGCCGTCCTCGACGGCCCGAGGCTCCTCGAGAAGATCTCCCGCGGCCCCCGCATCGACTGAACCAGCCGCCCCGCAAGGGCCGGCAAGTCGCCATGGGATCGAACCCTCCCCGGCCCCCAGCCCCGCAAGGGGCGTCGGCGATTTGCCACGGGGTTCACCCCGTGGATCACCGTTCACCTCGAAACCGGAGCCCCGGAGGGGCGCAGGCGAGCCCCCGTCCCTTTCGACATCGCCCGCCTTCGCCCCTCCGGGGCTCGGAATCCCGGGATCGCCCTTTCCACGGGGTGAACCCCGTGGCTACATCCCTCCGCCCCGTTGGGGCTCTCCGCCTCCCGCCTCTAGCTCCCCACTCCCCGCTCCCCGCTCCCCGCTCCCCACTCCCCGCTCCCCACTCCCCGCTCCCCACTCCCCGCTCCCCGCTCCCCGCTCCCCGCTCCCCACTCCCCGCTCCCCGCTCCCCGCTCCACCACCATGTCCGACTCCACCGAAACGATCCGCCCGCCCGAACACGTCGAGGACCTCGAGGTCAAGGACGCCCAGATCATCTTCAACTCCGTCTGGGCCCGACTCGAGGAGGAACTCGGTGAGGAGCACCTGCGCTTTCCCAAGGAAATCTTCTGGCTCAACGGCGCCCCCGGCGCCGGCAAGGGCACCCACACCGGCTTCATCATGCAGTACCGCGACCTCACGGCCCCGCCGCTGGTCGTGAGCAGCCTGCTCGACACCCCCGAGGCGAGGAAGATGAAGGACGCCGGCATGCTCGTCGGCGACCGCGAGGTCATCGAGATCATGCTGCGCAAGCTGCTCGAGCCGGTCTTCCAGTCCGGCGCCGTGGTCGACGGCTTCCCGCGCACCAAGGTCCAGGTCGAGTGCGTGAAACTCCTCCACCAGAAGCTCAACGAACTCCACAACAAGTTCCGCGACACCCTCTACGCCGAGCACTTCAAGAAGCCCCACTTCCACATCGTCGTCCTCTTCGTCGATGAGAAGGAAAGCGTGAACCGCCAGCTCCAACGCGGACGCGAGGCGCAGGAACACAACGTCGAGGTCGAGGAGAGCGGCATCGGCGAGCGGCTCGAAGTACGCGCCACCGACCTCGACCCGCAGGCCGCGCTCAACCGCTACCGCACCTTCAAGGAGAAGACCTACGACGCGCTCCGCGAGCTGCGGGAGATCTTCTTCTATCACTTCATCAACGCCCACGGCACCATCGAGGAGGTGCGCGGCCGCATCGACGAGGAACTGCGCTACCAGGGATCCCTCGAACTCGCGGAGCCCACCTACGACCGCATCTCCGCGATCCCGACCGCCCACAAGCTCTCGCTGCACGCGCGCCAGAAGCTGGTCGACCGTCTCGACACCTACGTCCGCCGCAAGGGCCCGCTCTTCGAGGAGGTCGTCGACCTGATCCAGAGCGACTTCCTGCCCATCATCGAGCGGCACGCCATCTCCGGCATGGCGGTGATCAACACCGAGAGCGGCATCCTCCACGACACCGACGCCCTGGCCATGCTCATCGACATCTTCTCCGAGCGCGGCTACCACGCCATCGTCGACATCACCCGCGAGGAAATCCCCGAGTCCATCGACCCGCAGAGCTTCAAGATCCGCACCCGCATCAAGCGCGTCTACCGCGTCCGCGTGCAGTTCAAGGGCTCCGACATCCGCCGCGGGCGGTGAGCGGGAGCTTCCCCGTCAATCGCGATACCGGGCAGAACCGCCGCCTAATGATCAGCGCCGTAGGGCCCTGCGGATAGACGTCTAACAAGCGCGCCCGACACCCCAGCCTATCCCGGCCGAACACCGCGATTCAAGGCCTGAGCATCTTCGGCGCAAGACCCTGGCGGGTTGGAGAAAGACCTCATCGGGTGCCAACAGCCAGAGCCCTTCACCGAGCAGCGCTCTCTTTGTATTTCAAGACTGCCATCCATGAAGCGAGGATCGTGACGGCTAAAACGGGAAATCCGATCCATGCAAGGGTCGAACACCATCCAGTCGCGTCGGATTCTGCTGCTAGATCCTCATGGTGCAGATTTTCATCGCTGGAATTCTTATGTTCCGTGTGCCTGCCTTCATCGGCGGCCTGAGGCGAGGGGGGGGGCTCATGTAAACCCTCCGGATCTGGGCCAGATCGCAGGGTGCTATCATCTAGTCGCACTGTCGCGACAATCCCTCTCCCAATAAATATGGTGGAATTTGGCAAGTCGTCCGGCTTCCAGACCACTCGCAAAACTGCACCCGTATTGATGCGCCCCTCAAAGGCGTCATCCAGCGAAATCTCGTGCCGAATACTGGCACCTGGAGGGATTCGAGAAACACCGTGGAACCCCACACCCGACGAATCACCAAAATTGTGTCTTCTCCAGCTCGGGCTGAGCGGAATCTCGCGCTCTTCGTCATCGACTGCTGAGATTGTCAATCCTCCAAGAAGCCCTCCGGAAATGAACTGCAATTGCTCTTCTGAGATGTTCCGAATATCACAAACGAGCCATAAGGTGCCGTCGCCCTTCCTCATCGGCTCCACCACAAGCGACGCGCATAAATCAAGCCCTTCTCTTGGGTATGCATTGTTCACACGACCTCCCCCTGACCCCTGACTGAACAACCATTCGGAGTGAAGAATGAGGAGCAGCCCGAGAATAATGTGGTTGGTTGACATGGCTCTACAACAAGCGAATGAATCAAGGAGTTTCTTCAACAACCATGGAGCCCACCCCTATATTCAAGCTCCACACTGGATGATCGCTTGTTTCAACTGCTTCGGATACCGCTTTATCGGCTGATTCGAGGACGTAGTCGGGATCGTTAAATGTAACCGATCCTTGCCAACTCCAACTTCTTCGCATCAGCGGAATAAATCGTGATGCTTCTCCATCGGGCCGAAACATCAAAAAATTATCGAACGCATCCGATGCAGTAGCGGTGGCAATATCGTCGAACGGCGCTTCGGCACTAAAGATGAGCTGTCCCGGACTGTCACCATCAGCGTACTGAAAACCGGTCTCCCATCCTGATACAGTTCCCGGATGCGTTGTATACGGCTGCGGGCTAATTGGGTAGCGCGTATCGAGCCCATACTGGCCATTAGTGGACCAAGAGTACTGATCTCCATTCCCGGTTGTCCACGTTCGATTTGTCGTGCCAAGCTGGACTAAATGCCAAACACCTTCCGGCCACCCACCAGGCACTGTTACCATGCAATCCATGACCATCCCAGTACCATTGCCTGGCGCATCTGGATAGAGCCCAAACTTAGTAATGAATGGAACCACTGGTGGGTAGTCAATTTTCACGGATCCGATATCGCCGGTGAAAACCCCAACCGGTTTATCAATCTCTATTTGAGGTGAGAAACTCACACGATGGCCTCCGTCGAGATCGAATTCCACACGAAGACTTTTCGAGCCAGATTTAGAAAAATAGAACGAAACTTCGTTTGAATCGAAGTCTTCCGGAGCTAAAAGGTCAAGAGTCGCCGCACTTTGAGATGCGTGGTAATCCTTGAATACAGAGTCCGGCAACACCCAATTGAACTGGGAGGGCGAGGATGAAGCTGGCAACGTATCTACCCTAATACGAAGGTTGATCTTCTGGCCCGGAAGAGCCTTCTCGAGTTGCCCGCTAAACCATTCCCATTGATTATCTGACACGTCCACGTCTCGTTGGACGACTGGAATCAGGAGAGCAGACCGTCCTGTGACACTATTGGTATCGTCGCCGTGTTTTATTCGCGTAAGCACGGCCTGCCGGTTGTTGGCAATCCAGTGATTCGCTACACTAAACCATGTATTATCTCCCGTATCTTGCCCATACCACTCGTTCGCAACTCCTTCAGGCTGATTGTCGATAGTCGCCTCCCAATCGTAATCGGGACCACCATGGGTTGCCAGATGATCGGGTGATGTTCCAAGGTGCACAACCGTCACCTCGTAAGTATTCCCTTTTCTCAGCATCACATTATCTTGAATAACTTCACCAAATTGGCGGTTGGCAACGTTGAGGACGCGTCCGTCATCTGGACCCATCCCTCTTATTCTTAACTTCCATTGCTCCGAATGGCTTCCGCTTGGATCGCCAACGGTAACCGGGATGGCAATCAGATCTTCCGCAGGGGGCGGATCGAAACCATCACCGAAAGTCGTGGGATCGGTGCCTTGTCCGACTTCCACCCCGTCAGAAACTCCATCACTATCAGAATCGGCGTTGTTTGGATCGGTGTTATTGAGCCATTCGCGAAAGTTATCGAGCCCATCTGAGTCAGGATCGCCGAAGCTACCATTGTGCCCCGCTGCCGAAATCGGATCGAGGAAATGCAAGACCTCCCAACCGTCGGGCATGCCGTCGAAATCCGAATCAAAGAACAATGGATCGGTTCCATAAGATGTTAATTCAACGATATTCCCGAGCCCGTCTTCGTCAGGATCTTCAGCGGAATCAGGAACACCATTGCCATCAGTGTCGGCGAGCAATACATCCAATGACAAATACGATTCAGCAGGATCACTTAGCCCGTCACCGTCAGTGTCCGCGTCAACCCAATTTGGGTTCCCTCCGATTCGAAACTCCCACAGGTTTGTGATCGAATCTCCGTCTGGATCCAGAAGGGCGTCAGTAATCAAAAGTGGATTAAGGGCGTATGCCACTTCAAATCCATCACTCATCCCGTCGTCGTCAGAATCAAAATCGTTTGGGTTAGTGGTGTATAGCGAGATTTCATCGAAGTCAGATAGACCGTCTTGATCACTATCCGTTCTTGTCGGATCAGTATTGTAGATGAATACCTCGGATCCATCTTCAACTCCATCAATATCAGTATCCGTCAGGAGTGGATTTGTCCCGTAGACCCATATTTCTTCGCCATCCAGCAACCCGTCACCGTCGGAGTCCGGGTTGTTGGGATTTGAAAAGTAGTTGAACAATTCAAAATCATCCCAAAGCCCATCATTGTCAGTATCGTCGTTCAGTGGATTTGTTTGGTAGATTTCTATCTCGTTTGCGTTGGAGATCGTATCTCCATCGGCATCCCATTCTTCGGGTGTGACTCCCTGGGGGACGGGTTCGTCGGTATGCACCAACCGGAAGAAACCCCTGCCGGAAGTACTGCCGATCTCGTAGCTGATCTGCTGGCCCTGGCCGGTCTCGATGAGGTCGGACCACTGCCACTGGTCGAGGCCGGCCGAGGCCTGGATGAAGTAGGTGCGGCCGGGCTCGGCGGTCCAGCGCAGGAAGGAATCCCCGGCGGGGACGATGATGATTTCGGAATCCTGATCGGTGGCCTGGGCGGTGGCGGATGCGAAGAGGGCGGAGATGAAAAGAACCGACGCAAAGATGCGCGGCGGGAGCCACGCGGTCCGTGGAAGGCGCGATGATCCGGACGGGGAGTTCATCGTGTGCCCTCCTTCCCGTCCAGATAGCGGCTGCCGCGGTGCGGGCGCAGCCAGATGGTGGTGTCCTGCGGCACGGGAGGATGCGCGGCGCGCCACGCGGCGGCGTCTGCAGCCGCTCGCCTCCGAGCGGCGAAGGCCGCTTCGAGCGCTGCGCGGTTTTCCACAAGGTGGCTGCGGTAGGCTTCGAGGAAGGCGTCGCCGAGCGGGGCGGCGTCGTTTCCGGCGGTGATCGCGAAGGTGTGCGGAGCGAGTTCGGGATGCGCCGGGATGACCGGTTTCTCAATCCCGGCCGGATAGCTCCTTTTCGTATCAACGGAATGAGGAAGGCAGAACACGGAACAGCAAAGCTTTTCGGCGGTGAGTTCGCCGATGGGCGAGACCAGCTCCCAATCCCACGCGCACCACGCCTCGAAGGACTCACCGCTGCGGGTATCGGTCCATTTCAGATGGGAAAGGGCATGGTCGTAGATGGTTACGACGGCAAAGATGGAGAGAAAGTCGATGTCCGGCGCTTCAAACTGCGTGTTGGGAGAGGTGAAAATCCGTGGCGGTGGCGGGGGGATGTCGGGTCGTGTGGAAGGCTCGCCGCGCGCGATGGTCACGCGGTGGGTGCCGTAGTCGCGGACGGTGGCGGAGACGGCGGGAATCTCGGGAGCCGGCTCCGGTGGGGGCGGCGGGATGAAGCGGATCGCAGCCGGGTCGGGGACGGCATCAGCGACGCGGAGAGGCGAGTCGGCGCGTAATCCGCTGGTCTGCGCGGAGACCGGCAGCACGAGCGCCGCGACGAGTGCGGGCAGGAATGGGGGTTTCATCGGAAAAAGATGGTGGTCGAACCATTCCGGTGGACGGGGAGTGATAAAGCCGCACTGTGTCGGCCGCGATGGCCTTTAGCCACCGCCGGGGCGGCCGCCTGGACATGCGCCACCGCCTCCCCGACCTTTTTCATTCGGTTTGGCGGCATCGTTCGCGGCCGATGCCGGCCGCACAGTGCGAGGTTTATCAGACCCCATCCGCCGGAGCGGACACCCCTAATCAAGCTCGTTGGTCTTCGCCGAACAAGACGATTATCTCAGAAGGCATGCAGCGCTTCGTTCTTGAGAAAACATGCGGACATCGAAACTGCTCCTTCCATCGCTAGTCGTGGCCATAGCTTTCGGACTCTTCATCCTCGGTGGTATTGGCATCCGTGGAGCGTGACGGAGCCATCTCGATCTGGAATTGACCTTCTTCGCGAATCAATTCCGCGACCCGAACGACGGCGCCACGCCGCCGGTGACCCAGATCCAGTTCTACTTCAATGCCGCGGGCGACGGCGGACTGTGGACGGTCCCGAATGGTGGAAGCGGGGTGTTCACGGTCGACGTGTTTTCTCCCGCCGGCCCCTTCGCGGCCCACCTCACCGTGACCAGCACCACGCTGCCGAGCTATCGCTTCCTGCTGCACTACGACCGCGACGGCCTCACCGGCCTGACGAAGCAGATCGGACGCCTCGACGGGACCAACCTCAGCTCGCCCTCCGACACCAACCGGCTCTACGACGGCACCTGGATCTACCTGGCCGGTCCCTGAGAAGCCGATCAATGGGGCGCGCACCCCGGGCTCACATCGAGACGGAGAAAACCCCGGGCCGCCGCACTCATCGGGTCGGGCAGCCGGATCGTGCGCCACTGGTAGCCGGCCGGCGCGGGGGAAAGCCCGGCGGGGTCGGCGGTCGGCACCGGGACGATGTCCCAGCTTTCCAGATCGCCGGAACCTTCGCCCCGATAGTGGAGTCCGTCGGCCACGTAGAGGTCAGCCATTTCCATGCCCCCACTCCGGCACAGGTGGGAAAGCACCAGCCATCGGTCGCCGCCGGACTCCTCGGTGCCGGTGACCAGTTCCGGGGTCGATGCGGCATCCGCCGGATCGCTTCCGAGGCCGAACTCGGTCACGGTCAGGAAGCCGTCGCCATCGGCGTCGAAATCCGGTGCCGCCGCCGCGCCCTCGAGGCCGAAGGTGGAAGCCCACTCGAAGAAACCGGGCAGCGAGCCGACCTCCAGGACCAGCCGGCCGACGTAGGTCTGTCCGAGCTCGTCCTCGAAGGTGACGACCAACCGGTGGGTGCCGACGCCCCAGCCCGCCACCGCCGCCGCGGAGGGTTCGATCGGGCCGGGCTCGATCACCGTGAAGAAATCCCCTTCGAGCGACCACAGCTCTTCGGAAACCGGTCCGAAACCGGGCGGCAGCATCGTCGAGACGTCGAGGCGGGTGCCGGCGCCCAGCCACGCCCGGTGCGGGTCGAGTTCCAGCACCTGCGGCAGGTCCGGGCCGACCGGCCGCGGGTCGGAGATCGCGAGGTTGATCGAGATCAGATCGTCCTGCACCTCGCCGTCGGGAGCCGGACCATTGGCGTCGAGTGCCGGGTCGGTGCTCAACCGGAAACGCAGCGCGAAGGTCTCGGTCCAGGCCAGTTCGCCGGTCCACGGGATGGTCACGCTGAAGGTCGCGCTGGCGTTGGTCACCGAGCCGTCGCCCGGGACGAGCACGGTCTGCTTCTCCCCGGGGTCGGCGAAATCGCCGTCGCGGTTGCCGTCGATGAAGGCGTAGAAGGTGGCATCGGAGCCCGTCACGTTGCGGACCGCCTGGTCGACGTAGATCCCCAGCGTGAGGGTCGAGTGGTCGACCGGCACCGCCGGATTGAAGGTCTGCGAGACCACCGCCGTGATCAGGCTGAGGTCATCGTGGTTGCCGTCGTTGTCGTCCCCGGTCGCGTCGGAGTTCGGCTGGCCGTCGCTTTCGAAGTCGATGTCGGCGTCGCCCGAACCGCTGTCGTTCACGATCAGTAGATCTTCGTCGTATTCATGGCTCGGGCCGCCGTCGGCGATGAGCGTGCGGTAGTCGGGCGCGAGGGAGCCGCTGTCGAAGTTGCCGGCGCGGGTCCCGGCGCATTCGTCGGGGAGGTCGCCGAAGTCGAGCTGCTCGACCACCTGCGGGCGCGGATCATTGATGGCGAAGCCCGCCGACACCAGGTCGTCCTGCACCTCGCCGTCCGGCGCGAGGCCGGTGGCATCGAGCGAGGCATCCGTGCTCAACCGCGTGCGCACCGCCCAGGTTTCGGACCAGTTCAGCACCATCGGCCAGGCGAAGCTCGTCGAGACCATCTGGGTCACCGAGTCGGTGGTCGATGCGGGCACGACCTGCGACCAGGCCTCGTCGGTGTCTTCGAAGTCCCCGTCGCGGTTCCAGTCGATGAAGGTGTGCAGGGTTGCCTCGACCGGAAGGTCGTTGCGCACGGCGTGGTTCAGCGCGAGCTCGACCTCGATCATCACGTCGCTGCCGTCGGTCGCGGTGCCGGGCACCACGTTCACCGACGCCACCGCGAAGAACAATGCCAGCTCATCGTGGTCGCCGGCCAGGTCGTCACCGTCTGCCGCGGCGCTCGGCTGGCCGTCGCTCTCGGCATCGATGTCGGCGTCGAGGCTGCCGGTGTCGTTGTGCAGCGCGAGCTCGGGGATGATGACGTGACGCGGCCCGTCGTCGGCGAGCCTCGTCCGGTAGTCGGGCGGGGTCGTCGAGAAATCTCCCGAAGCCGTGCCGGGGAACGGGTCGGGCAGGTCGCCGAAGTCGAGCTCGGGCCGGACCGAAAGGAAGTAGTCCTCGACCTCCCCGTCCGGCGCCGGGCCATCGGGGCCGAGCGGTTTCATCGAGGCCAGCCGCAACCGGGCCGCGACCGGATCGCCGTAGCTGGATCCGCCGGGCACGCTCACCGAGAAGCCGATCGCACCCGCCGTGCCGTCGGGGACCCGGGTGGTCGTCGTTTCCGAGGCATCGAGGAAATCGCCGTCGCCATTCCAGTCGATGAAGGCGTAGAGCCAGGCGTCGCCGCCGGTCAGGTTGGTCGCGGTGTGGGTGAAGTGGGCGACATCGCCCGCCTGGATCCCGCTGAGCGGTCCGAAGCCCTCCTCGTCATCGCCGCCGGCATCGGTGTCGTCGCCCTTGGCCGTGATCGAGGGCTGACCGTCGGGCTCGAGGTCCGGGGCCGAGGGGCCGAGATACAAATCGCTGCCCAGCACGTGGCTCGGACCCATGTCGGCGAGGGTCGTGGCGTAGCTCGGCGAGACCGCCAGCGAGCTGTCGGGCAGGTCGCCGAAGTCCCGGTCCGGGGGATCGACCCGGATCAGGTAGTCCTCGATCTCGCCATCCGGTGCCGGGTCTTCGGGGTCCAGCGCCGCCGAGGAAATCCGGAACCGCGCGCCAAGGTCGATCCCGGTCGCTGCCATCGGCGGCACGTCGAAATCGACCGCCACCGGCCCCGCGAAGCCGGGCCCGAGGGGGATCACCTTCACCTCGTTGCCGCCGACGAAGGCTCCGTCGGCATTCCAGTCGACCATCGCGTGGAGGTAGGCCTTGGCGCCGTGATTGTTGGTGGCGTTGACGTTGAAGGTCGCCTTCGTCCCCGCCTTCGCCGGGGCGGCCAGCGCAACGCCGTCCTCGTCATCCACGCCGCCGGTGAGGTCGTCCCCGTCCGCGGCGAGGGACGGCTGGCCATCGCTTTCCAGGTCGGGAGGACCGCCGAGATGGATGGGCGGGCCAGGCAGGTGCCAGGGTCCGCCGTCGGCCACCGTGGTCGCATAGGTCACCGGCGCCCCGGCGGTAAAGGCATTCGGCAGATCCCCGAAGTCGGCGGGGCCGTTGGGTTGCTGCCCCGCGACCGGCACGGCGCCGACGGTGGACACCAGCAGGAGAAGGCCTGGGAAGCGGCTCTTGGAGGAGTGCATGCCCCCCCAACCGCATCCACCGGACCGAGTTGGCAAAGAAAAGCAGAAACCTCTCTCAACGGCGCCCGCGCGCCGGCTTCGAGGCCGACACGCCCGCCGCATGAAGCGCCTTCGCCTCGTTGCGACTGAGGATGCCCGCGCGCCGCAGTTCGTTGGTCAACCGGCTGAAGGCCGAAGTGTAGGCGCCGTGGTTGCGGGCCTCGTCGGGCGACCCGAGCTCGGCGTAGCGGTCGGCCAGGGTCCGGCCGTCGTCGTCGACCCGGTTCTCCACCCCGCTGTCGATGCCGCCGATCACCACCGTCGGATCGTTGATCGAGTCCGGCACCGCGTCTTCGGCATCGGGAATCCCGTCGCCATCGCGATCGGTCGATTCGACCTGATAGAGGTGCACGTAGCCCCGGCCGCCACCGACCGGATCCATCCGCATCGACTCGCCGACCAGCAACCCGCCCTCCGGCAGCAGCGCCGACGAATCGCCGAACCCGGTCCAGGCCGCATCCGCCTCGAGTTCGAGAATCGTGGCGCCATCCGTGCCCGAGAGGCCGCGCACCCCACCGTAGGCCTGGTAGTCGACCACCTCGAACCCACGCGATCCCACCAGCCAGTCGGTGACCCCGTCGCCGTCGAGATCCACGCCCCCCACCGGCACCAGCGGCTGGAACGACGGGAGTTCCGGAACCGACAGATCGACGGCCACGGACCCATCCACCGCAGAGATCACGAAACACCCGCCCCCGGCCGACGTTCCGGCCATCACATCGTCACGGCCGTCCCCGTCCGCATCGGGCGCGGGCTTCAGGACCCCGCCCAGGCGACCGCCGTAGGCCGCCCCCTCGAGCGTGGCGACGAGACTCTGGTCGGAACTGCGGAACACCAGCACCCGCCCGCCGTAAGGTGCCGAACCCGAGAACCCGGGCTCACCGACCGCCAGCTCGGAGAAGCCGTCGCCGTCGCTGTCGCCGACCGCACACACCGCAACCCCGAAGGACCCCGCCACCCCGGGCGATGCCACGGCGGAAAGCACGCTGCCATCGGCGCCGGACTGGACGGCCACCTGACCCTTGAACGCGAGCGCTCCCGGCGCTCCCACGAAAAGATCCCCGACCCCGTCGCCATCCTGATCCCCCGCCGCCGCCAGGGCCGATCCATACTGGGCGCCCGCCACGCCCTCGGTCATGCCGAGCACCGACCCGTCGGCGCCCGAGTAAATCCACACCGCCCCCGAAAAGGCGCCGTTCCCGGAATGCCCGGAAGCGCCAACCGCCAGGTCGGCGACACCGTCGAGGTCCGCATCGAGCGAGGCCAGGGCGATCCCGAAGTACTGGCCACCGGCCGGCGCGCCCTCGTGATGGCGGATCAGCGAACCGTCCGCGCCACTGATCACCGAAACGCACCCGGACCCGAACAAGGTGCCGCCACTGGCGAAGGACGGATCGGACACCGCGAAATCCGCAACCGCGTCGCCATCGACGTCGCCCAGCCAGACCATGGCCCGGCCGAACTGCACGTTCTCGGGGTCGGGCCCGAGAGAGTACACCCACTCGGCGGCGGCCAGGGGAGCGGTGAAGCCGGCGGCGGCCAGAAGGACGGCGCCGCGCGGGAAAGAGCGGAGTGGATGGGAGAGGAGGAGTTTCATGATGGAGTTTCGATACTTCGAAATACTCCAATCGTTAGATTGTCCGGCCATCTTCAATATTCCTGAAGATGCCTGGGATCCGGATCGTCTTCTTCCGCCACTTGAGCCTGCTCCGAATGGACTTCCTCAAGTCAACCCGTCGTGGAGCGTGCCGAAGCGCCACACCGTCGACGCAACGCCCGGAGACGGGGCGCCCCCGCCCCGCAAGCCTTCGTGGTCGCCAACGCCGCAAGGCCCGCAGGCCGAGGGCGGCCTGCCTCCAATCGTGCCATGCCGGAGTCGGCCTTGATAGGGATCGTCGTGGCCTAGCAGCCTACTCCCCCTCCAGGCGCCGCTCGATTTCCTCAAGCGTCCGGCCCTTCGTCTCCGGGAGAAACCGCAGCACCACCAGCGTGCCGACCAGGCAGACACCGGCGAAAAGCAGGAACACGTTGGCCATGCCCATCGCGGTGATCAGTGAGGGGAAGGTGTAGGTCAGGATGAAATTGCCGACCCAGTGGGCGGTGGCCGCGATCGACATCGCCGCGCCGCGGATCCGGTTCGGGAAGATCTCCGACAACACCACCCACAGCAGCGGCGCCAGCGACAGGGAATAGACCGCCACGCAGGCCAGCGTGAGCAGCACGACCGGCAGGCCGAGGAATCCCATCCTGAAACAGGTGGTGATCGCGAGGTAGCAGACGCACAGCGCCCCGCCGCCGAAGACGAGCAGGCGCTTGCGGCCGATCCGGTCGACCGTGAACACCGTGATGAGGCTCGAAACGACCATCACCGTGCCGATGACCACGATGTTGAGCATCATCGCCTTCAGGTTGTAGCCGGCGGCTTTGAAAATATCCGCCGCGTAGTAGAAGATCGCGTTCAGCCCGCACCACTGCTGGAAGAACGAAAGGAACACCCCGAGCAGCACGATCTTGAACAACCGCCGCTCGAGCAGGTCCTTGAACTTCACCTGACCGGTCTCCTCCGCCGAGATGGTGCTGCGGATGTCGGCGAGCTCGGCGTCGGCACGGTCCTCGCCCTCGAGACGGCCGAGGATGCCTCGCGCCCGCTCGAACTGCCCGTCCTTCACCAGCCAGCGCACGCTTTCCGGCACGCAGAACATCAGCGCGAAGAACAGGACCGCCGGCACCGCCTCGGCGCCGAACATCCAGCGCCAGCCGGTCTGTCCGTTCCAGTGGCGCGCGATCACCTCCGGCGTCGCGTCCAGCGGCATCGCGGTATCCACCAGCGAGATCCGCCAGTTCACCACCTGCGCCAGGAGCACCCCGACCATGATTGTGACCTGGTTCACCGAAACCATCATGCCGCGGATCTTCGGCGGCGACATTTCGGCGATGTACATCGGCGAGAGGTTGAGTGCGATGCCCATGCCCAGGCCGCCGACGATGCGGTAGGCGTTGTAGGCGAAGAAGCTGTCGGCCAGCGCCGTGCCCACCGCCGAGATCGTGAACAGCAGCCCGGCGACGACCAGCGGACGCTTGCGACCGAGCTTGTCGCTCAGCGCGTAGCAACCCAGCGCGCCGACGATGCAGCCGATCAAGGCCGAGCTGGTCCCCCAGCCCTTGGCCAGGTCGCCGGTGATCCCGAAGTGCGCCTCGTAGAACTCCTTGGCGCCGCCGACCACCACCCAGTCGTAGCCGAAGAGAAACCCGCCCAGCGTCGCGGTCAGGCAGATCAACCAGAGGTATCGGTAGTTGTAAAGGGAGGCGGACGCCATCGGGTTTCGACCTTCTAACGGACCGCCCTCACTCCCAACAAGCGGGAAGCGGGAGGAGCGCGTTTTTCACCGGATTCCGCGATGCTGCCGACGATACTCCGCCGGCCCGACCCCGGTCTGCCGCCGGATGAAATTGAAGAAGTTTGTCGGCGAGGAGAACCCGCACCGGACGCCGATCTCGCGGACTTCGAGCTCCGACTCCTCCAGCAATCGCAAGGCCTCGCTCACCCTTCGTTCCCGCGCCTCGCGGGTGACGTCGATCCCATACACTTCCCGGAAGCGGCGACGCAGCGTCGGGGAGCTGCAACCGGCGATGGCGGCGAGCTCGCCAACCGTGACCCCCTCCACGGCACGGCGGTCGAAGTGCCGCTTGGCCCGCTCGATCCCCACCTCCCCGGAGCGGCCTCCGGTGCTTTCGCGCACCACCACATCCTCGCAGGCCAGCATCCGGGACGTGGGCCTGACTCCCGACATCCAGGCATCGAGGGTCGCCGCCGCCTCCCAGCCGACCGCCCGGCCCGGGATTTCGATCGTCGACAAGGGACACGGCCCCATCCGGCCCACGGTCCGGTCCCCCTGTCCCAGCACCGCCAGCTTGCCGGGGATCGGGATCCCGAGAGACCGCGCCGCCTCGCACAGCATCACCCCGAGGTAATCGTCCTGCGCGAGCAGTCCGGTGGAGAGGCTCAGGCTTTCCAGAAAAGCCACGAGCTCGGGCCACCGACTCCCGTGGAGAAGCGTCGACGGATCGATCACGGGGTGTCGCTCGCCCACATCGAGCTCCGCCCACTCGAGACCCGCCTCCAGCACCAGCTTCCGGAGGTCCATCACCCGTCCTCCCCGCCGACTGCCCACGCGGAGAAGATGCCCGACGTAGCCGACGCACTCGACGCCGAGGTCGAGGAAATGGCGGACGGCCAACTCGTTGATGGAGTGGCGGTCGAAGCTGATTCGGACCAGCTCCTCATGCTTTCGGCCGTACTCCGACTCCCCGAGCCCCAGCTCGATGACCGGCAGCCCCCGCTCGCGAACCGCCTCCTGCAGATCCAAGGCGCCCCAGTACCACACAATCAAGCCGTCCAGCTCCCGCCACAAGGCCGGCGACGCCTTCCATTCCCGCGGATCCATTTCGATGAGCCTCCAATGCCGACCCTCCTGGTCCATCCAGGCCAGTACGCCGGCCCTCGCAGAACGGCCGTACTCGTAAAAGAACGGCGCCACAAAGCCGACATTGCGAAGCGGTCTCGTCTGCATTCCGGGATCAAATGAGACGCTTGTTTTCCGGAAAGTGAACTCAATTTTTGATAACAGCTATTGCGCGGATGGCGCAAAACACACGAATCATGGGGGAAATCGCCAAAACTGGATCAAGTCCGATCTGGGAGTCGCGATCGTCCAAGTCCTCACGAACATGAAAACAACCCGACACCTCCAAGCCACGCTGGCGGCTCTCGTCGCTGCCTCATCCCTCGGCGCCGCCGCCGAGGTCACCTCCGTCGCCAACGGCAACTACAACGATGGCACCACCTGGTCCGACGGCAACCCGCCGTCGGCCGTCAACGACTACGTGATCCTCAACAGCGTCGAGCAATCCGGCGACGCCACCACCGCCCTGGCGGGCAACAGCGTCACCATCAATGCGGGCGTCCTGCGCCTGACGTCGGTCGACAACTCGCCCGACACCTTCATCATCAACAACCTGACGCTCAACGGCGGACGGTTCGATGTCCGCTCCAGCAACCAGTATGCCCGAACCGTCCTGATCCCCAACGAGATCACCGTGGCCTCCGACAGCGAGTTCCGCATCGGCGACGGGGGAGAGGCCTTCTTCATGGAAGTCCAGTTCAACGGAGGTCTCACCGGGAACGGCAGCCTCGACTTCATCGGCAACGGCGGCAACGGCGCGGACGACGAGATCCGGCTTCACGCGACCTCCGCCGACAGCACCTTCTCGGGCAATTGGCGCGTCGACTCGATCGACAGTGGCCAGGCGATCCTCGTCGCCGAGGCCGCCAATGCACTCGGCAGCGGAAGCGTGACCCTCGAAACCCGGGGCCAGCTCCGCGTGGCCTCCGCCAACGCCCTCGACAGCGTGCTCGGTGTCACCCTGACCGAGCCCTCCTCGGTGCTCACGCTCACCAACGCGTGGACCACAGCAATCGGCACGCTCGACGTCCAGGACGGCACGGTTGACCTGGCCGACTCGGCCTCGTCGGTCAGCCAGATGACCATCGCCGGCAACAACGTTCCGGTAGGTGGTCCCTACACCGCCACCGACCTCACCAACCTCGGCTTCGGCGGCACCTTCACCGGCGCCACGGGCACCCTCGAGGTCACCGGCCTGCCGAGTCCGGCCCTGGTCCTCCAGAGCGACATCCAGCTTGAGAATCACGGCTATACCGAGTCCTACTCGATCCCGGTTTCGAACTTCTCCGGCGACGGCACGACGGTGCTCAACATCTCCGCGGTGAACTTCGTGGGTGCGGATGCCGCAGGCGTGTCGAACGTCGTTTTCCCGGCCACGGTCGCGGCCGGTGCCACGGAGAACATCACCTTCGACTACACTCCTGCGGGCGGCGCCGGGGATGACGAGATCGACTTCGAGATCGTTTCGGACGATGCCGTCGCGGCCTCGCCGCAGCTGGTCCCCGTGACGATGGAGGTGCTGCCGAGCCCGGTCCTGACCATCGGCTCGACCTTTTTCGAGAGCAATGGCGATACCCAGACCTTCCAGATCCCCATCTCCAACCAGGCGAACGACGGCACCACCGCGCTCACCTTGAGCGACGTAACCTTCCTCGGCGGAGCACTGAGCGGTGACGTGTCGAACGTCGTGTTCCCCGCGAGCGTCGCCGCCGGAGCTTCGGACTTCATCTCCTTCGATTTCAACCCGACCTTCGGTCCGGGCGGCTACCCCTACCAATTCACCGTCGAATCGAACGACGAGCTGAACCCCTCGCTGACCTTCCCGGTCACCCTTCAGGTCGATCCGAATCCGGTGCTCGTGGTGGATGCTGCCATCGAACTCGAAAACAACGGCCTCGCGGCCAACTACTCCGTGCCGATCAGCAATTCGGCCACCAAGGTCCTCTCGATCAGCGGCGTGGTCGTGACGGGTCCGGACAGCGGCTACGTGTCCAACCTCGCCTTCCCCGCATCGGTGGCGGGCGAATCGGCCGACGAGATCACCTTTGACTTCGATCCCACGGACGGTCCGGGACCCTATACCTTCGATCTGGAAATCACTTCGGACGATCAAAGCGCCTCGTCGCCCCGGGTCGTGACCGTCACCATCGACGTCGAGGACCCGGATCTCTCGGTGGATACGGCACCGATCGACTTCGGCTCCTTCGCCTCGGCTCCCGCGCCAATGACGGCGACGATCTCGATCACCAACGTCGGGGGGACGGAGAACCTCATCATCGATGATTTGCTCACGGAGGTCCTCGGCTCGTCCGCATTCAGCGTCACGACCTTCCCGGGTCCCATCGCGCCGGGTGCGTCGGGCGACCTGGTGGTGACCTTCGACGCGGGCAGCGAAGCCGGCTTCCTGAACGGCACGCTGGTGATCGTCTCCAATGACTCCAACTTCGATGAGCCGGAGATCGAACTTTCGGCCTTCGTCGAACCGAGCCAGCCGCGCGCCGCCATCGACTTCGGAACCTCGGGTTCCCCGGTGGCCTCGGGCTACAGCCAGTTCGTCGCCTCGGAAGGCGCCAGCAAGACGATCGGCGGCGTGACCGTCACGATCGAGTCGCGGGATACCAACATCTTCGGAACCACCGGAGCCCAGGCCGACCCGCTCTTCACGGACGCCGCCCAGACGCCGTTCAACGGCAGCGGTGGCAACTACATCAGCGTGCTGCTCAGCGGCTTCAACGACGGCACCCTGAACCTCATCAGCTACCACGACTACCCGAGTGGCCTCGGACTGCCCCTCGACATCCTCTTCGGCGAGCAGGGCGGCACCCTGACCCCGATTGCAAACGGCATTTCCCGTCCCGCAACCGCGAGCTACTCCACCCCCGTCACCAGCGGCACCACCTACGAGCTGCGGGTGCGCGAGGATGGAAACGCCAACCTCGCCTACATCAGCGGCCTGCTGATGTGGGGTGACGCGGTGCCCGGCAGCTTCGGCTACGAGGGTTTCGTCACCGACGCCGGACTCGATCCGGAAACCACCGGCGCTCCCGAACTCGACCCCGACTTCGATGGCGTCGAGACGGGCATCGAATGGGTCGTCGGCGGCTCGGCGAACGATCCTGCGAATCCCGACACCGGCAAGCTGCCGACCGGCACGTTCGTCGCCGATGCGGATCCGGACGGGGACTTCATCGAGGCGGACTACCTTCTGTTCAGCTACCGCCGGACCGATGCCGCCAACGAGGACCCCGGCACCGTCATCGCGGCCGACTACGGCAGTGACCTCAGCGGCTGGATCACCGCCACCGACGGCGTCGACGGGGTGGTCATCCTCGAGACCGACGACATCGAACCCGGCGTCGACCAGGTGAACGTCTACATCCCCACCACTCTCGCGGTGGGCGGCAAGCTCTTCGGACGTCTCGTCGTCACGTTCCCGGAGCCCTGATCCGTTCATCACGACGGATCCTTCGACGCGGCCGGCTCGGTCGGATGTCTCCCCACCGGGGCATCCGAAAGGGCCGGCCGCTTGACGTACCGCATCCCGGCGGTTTCCCGCTGGCGGTGCTCCTGTTTCCCCTGTGGCCCCTCGACCTTCATCATGCCGACCGCCGCGAAGCCCGGCGCTACGCCACGGAGCCGTCCCGATGACCCGCCCCGGTCACGACCGGCGCTGGGTCATCATGAACTCGTTGCCGTCGGGATCGACGCACATCGCGAGGTGCAGCGGATCCTCGGGCGTATCGACCGGTTCGTGGGTGAGCTCACCACCGCATTCCTTCAGACGCCGGATCCCCTCGCGCAGGTCGTCGAGTTGGAAGGAGAGCCCGGTCCACGTCCGCTTGCCCTCGCCTCCGCCGTGAATCCCGATCGTCGCGCCGGCGACCACCACCTCGCTCCACACCTCCGACTCCATCCCCACCTCGCCGCCGAAGAGCTCACGATAGAACTTCACGCAACGGCGCCAGTCGGCCGCCCACAGGACATACTTCACTTTCTCCACCTTCATGCGCTGCAGCGTGAAGCGGCCCGGGCCGCGATGCAAGAGGCCCGCTCAGCGCCCCCCCAGCCAATCGACGATCCCTTCCTCCATGTAGTCGTAGAACGGATTGTAGCGCAGCCGCAGGATCTGGCCGTCGGAGATGCGCAGCACCCCCGCCTCGCCGCGCAGCCTGAGGTCGCCGAGCGGAAGCGGAAGCTCGCCGTCGTCGTTCGGTCCGTAGAGCGGGTCGTCCGAGGTGAAGGGCAGCGCGGCATGGGCGAGGGAGAACAGACCCGGAGGCCATGAGAACCCGAGCTCGCGTTCACCCACCTGCCCCTCTTCCCGGCGCTTCTCAACGAGCTGCGCGGTCCCGGTCGTGCGGTTGCTCACGAGCGTCGCGGCGTAGGCGTGCGCCCCGTCTTCAAAGACCGGACGGAAGGCCTTCTCGTAGTCGTGCTTGACCAGGTTCTGCGTCCAGGTCGCGCGGTTCACATCGAAGATGAGCAGCTCGCTCCCCGAGTCCGGCAGGCGGCCGTAGAGCCCGTCGACGAGGTCGGACAGCCGCACCGTCGCATCGATCGCCGACACGCTGGCATGCACCGGGGGAAACTCCGTCATCCGTCCCTCCTTCTCGAGCCGTGCCAGACCTTTCTCAACCCGCTGGGTCATCCGGAAGGCCTGCACGCTCGCATTCATCGGCCACGACGAGTACTTGTAGGGGTCGATGGCGGCGTTCACGGCCGACCAGTGGGCCCGGTCGTCGCCGGACACGCCGGCGATCCAGTCGTGGTAGCGGGTGATTTCCGCCAGCGGCGTGATCCCGATCATCGGCGAGATCAGCACGAGCGCATCGGGCACCGGCAGCTCCCCGTCCTCGATGGACTCGATGGTGTAGTTCACCGTCAAGGCCCCGCCGTTCGAAAAGCCGGCGACCATCATCGGCGCTCCCTCCGGCAGGCGCTCCCGCAGATCCCGGGCCGCCACGCGCACCGCCGCGGTCCAGTCCTCCCACTCCACCTGGGCCAGCGCGCCGGGGCAGGTCCCGTGGCCGGGCACCCGCAGCAGCATCACGGTGTAGCCTTCGGCAAAAAACCTCTCACTCAGTCCCCGGAAGGCGTAGGGCGAGTCGCTCAGCCCGTGGATCATCAGCACCCCGCCTTTCGGCTGCGCCGCCTCGCGCACCAGGCTCCGGTTCCAGTCGCGCTCGCCGTGATGGCTCGGATGACAGATCGAATCCGGATTGAACCGGCAAACCTCACCCGCCTCGCGCCCCTTCCACGGTCCGTCGATGAAGGCGTCGAGCTCCGCGAAGACCCGCTCCTCCTGCGCCAAGTAGTCGTCGAAGTCGTAGTCATCGGCCTCATCGTCTGCCGTGAACTCCGATGCCGGATGGTCCCGATGCCAGCCGTCGAGCTCGGGCAGCGACCCGGCGAACTGCGACCAGCCGTAGAAGACCGCGAAGACCACCAGCGTGATCGTCACCAGAACCGCCAGCACCCCTGCCAGGATCAGGCGCCGGAGCAGCTTCTTGCTCATCGTTTTCCACGTCGACATGCCGCGCAGCCTACCCGGATGGGCGCCCGCGACAAGAACTCCACCCCCCGCGAGCCGCCCCACCGGCTGCAAGTTCCACCCCCAAGCCGACGTTCCCCCGCATCATGAAGGCATTCTTGTGGATCGCGCTCCTCAGCTCGCTGGCCAGCGCCCGACCCCTCAACGTGCTCGTCCTCTACGCCGACGACTGGCGCCACGACACGCTCGGCGTCGCGGGTCATCCGGTGGTCGAGACCCCGAACCTCGATCGCCTCGCCGGCGAGGGCGTGCGTTTCACCTCCAACTGCGTGACCACCTCGATCTGCGGCGTCAGCCGCGCCTGCCTCTACACCGGCCAGTGGATGTCCCGCCACGGCTGCCGCGGTTTCAACCGGTTCGAGACGCCGTGGAAGCAGACCTACCCCGGCATGCTCCGCGCGAACGGCTACCACGTCGGCCACGTCGGCAAATGGCACAACGGGAAGTTCCCCGCCGACCGCTTCGACTACGGCCGCGCCTATTACGGAAAGCACTGGTACGAACTCCCCGACGGCCGCCGCGTCCACGTCACGCAGCGCAACGAGGAAGACGCGCTGGATTTCCTCCGCCGCCGCCCGAAGGACCGGCCCTTCGTCCTCACCGTCGCCTTCTTCGCCACCCACGCCGAGGACTCCCACCCCGACCAGTTCCTGCCGCAGCCGCAAAGCATGGAGCTCTACCGGGACCTCACCATCCCCGTCCCGGCCAACGCCACCGAGGCCTCCTGGAAACGCCTGCCGGACTTCTTCGACGAACAGAACGAAGGCCGCAACCGCTGGCACTGGCGCTTCGACACCCCGGAGAAACACCAGCGGATGATGAAGAACTACTACCGCCTCGCCACCGAGGTCGACGCCACCTGCGGCAAGGTGCTCGACGAGCTGGAAAAGCAGGGCGTGCTCGACGACACGCTGGTCGTCTTCACCACCGACAACGGCTACTACCACGGCGAGCACGGGCTGGCCGACAAGTGGTATCCGCACCAGGAAAGCATCCGCGTCCCGCTCATCGTCCGCGACCCGCGCATGCCCGAGGAAAAGCACGGCACCACCGACGAGGCGTTCACCCTCAGCGTCGATCTCGCCCCCACCTTCCTCACCGCCGCCGGACTGCCGGTGCCCGACACCATGCAGGGCCGCGACATCGCCCCGCTCTATCTCGAGGAGGACCGTCCCGACTGGCGCGACGAGTTCTACTATGAACATCCGACGTTGCGGGACGCCGACTTCATCCCCGCCTCCGAGGCGCTCGTCCGCAAGGACTGGAAATACATGTACTGGCCCGAGGCCGACCTCGAACAGCTCTTCGACCTCGTGAACGACCCCCGCGAGGAAAGGGACCTCGCCGCCGATCCCGACCAGGCCGATCGCCTCGCCGCGATGCGCCAGCGCTTCCGCGAACTCAAGAAGAAGGCGCAGTAGCAAGAAGGACCGCGTGGCTCCCGCCGCGCATCACGCCAGTCCAGGAAGCCCGCAGCGAAACAGGCCACCGCGCACCCCGCCCAAGGTCAGGACCAGGGTCCCGACAGATGCCCGGCCCGGCCCCACTTCAAACAAATCCCCAAAGCAACAAGGCCATCCCGAGTCCGACCACGGAGATGATGGTCTCCGCCACCGTCCACGACTTGAGCGTTTGTTTCTCCGTCAGCTTCAGGTAGCGGCTGATCATCCAGAAACCGCTGTCGTTCACGTGCGAGGCGGTCGTCGCCCCCGCCGCGATCGCCGCCACGAGCAGGGCCAGGCGCATCGGGCTGAGGTCGGCGTTTTCCACGATGGGCGCCATCAGGGCGGCTCCGGCGGTCATCGCCACCGTCGCCGAGCCCTGGCTCACCCGCACCACCGCGGTGAGCAGCCACGCCAGCGCCACGTAGCCGATCGGCAGCGCGGCCATGCTTTCCGCCAGCTTGGGGCCGGCCCCGCTATCGACCAGGATCTGCTTGAAGACCCCGCCCGCTCCGGTGACGAGGATGATGATCCCCGCCGGCCCGAGCGCCTTGGTCGCCATCTCCTGGATCGCCCCACGGCTGGCCTTCATCCGGAACGACATCACCGCCATCGAGGCCAGCGTCGAGAGCACCAGCGCGACGATGGGGTGGCCGACGAAAGCAAGCACCGCATGCCATGACTCGCGGTCCTCCTTGCCGAGCTTCAGGTCCGCCAGCGACGCCGCGAGGATGAGCACGATCGGTGCGAGGATCAGCGTCAGCGTGATCCACGCCATGGCCCGGTCGGCAGGCGCTTCCTCTTCATCCTCGATCGGTTCCGGCACCTCAAGCTTCAGACGCGGCACGATCCATTTCCCAAACAAGGGCCCCGCCAGGATCGCGCCCGGCAGGCCGCAGACGATGCCGGCGAGAATCACCGGCCCGAGTGAGACGCCGAGGTACTCCGCCACGATGATCGGTCCGGGCGTCGGCGGCACGAAGGAGTGTGTCACCGCCAGCCCCGCCAGCAGCGGCAGACCGAAATAAAAGGCCGGCTTCCCCTGGCTGCGCCCGAGGGCGAAGAGCAGCGGACAGAGGATGACCAGCGCGGTGTCGAGGAACACCGGAATCGAGATCAGAAAGCCCGCCACCATCAGCGCCCACGGCGCGCCCTTCGGGCCGGTCAGGCGGATCATCCAGTCCGCCAAGGCCCGGGCCCCGCCCGAGTGCTCGAGCATCGCGCCAAAGACCGCGCCGAGGCCGACCAGCGTCGCCACCAGTCCGAGCGCCCCGGCCATGCCATCGACGATCGAGGCCGGGATGTCATCCACCGGCATGCCCACCGCCACCGCAAAGGCGAGGCTCGAGACCAGCAGCGCGACGAAGGCCTGCCAGCGCAGCCACAGGATGAGCACCAGCAGCAGCCCGATCGCGCCGGCCACGGCGATCACGGGGTGGTCGGAAAGCAACACGGCCGTCATCATGAATCCGCCGGGCTTGGGTTTGCGCCGGGCCCGGGCACGGCCTTTACCGCGCCGACGGAAATGCCGCCATCCACCAGCAGCGTCTGCCCGGTCACGTAGGCGCTGGCAGCGCTGGCGAGGAAAACGAGCGCCCCATCGAGGTCGCCCGGCGCCCCGGGTCGCTTCAGCGGGATCCTCTCGGTTAGATAAGCCACCCAGCTCTCGTCCTCATACATCACCGCGTTCTGCGCTGTCTTGAACCATCCCGGCGCCAGGCAATTCACCGTCACGCCATACTTCCCCCAATCGTCGGCCAGACTCATGGTGAGTTGTTTCACCCCGCCACGACTCGCGCCGTACGGACCGAGCCCCGCGTAGCCGCTCACGCAGGTCACCGAGCCGATGTTGATGATCCGCCCGTAGCCGCATTCGACCATCCGCCGCGCGCAGGCCTGGGCGACGAAGAACACGCCGCGCAGATTGGTATCGAGCACCGTGTTCCATTCGTCCCAGGTCACCTCGAGCGCCGGCTTGCGCACGTTGCAGCCGGCGTTGTTCACGAGAACGTCGATCTTGCCCGCTGCGCTCCACGCCGCCTCCACCGCCGCCTCGATGCTCTCCGGATCGCGCACCTCGAGCGCCACCGGCCAGGCCCGACGCCCCAGGGCCTCGATCTCCGAAACGGTCTCCGCGAGGTCCTCCGGCTTGCGCGCCGTCACCACCACATCCGCTCCCTCGCGCGCCAGCGCCCGCGCGAAGCCTTTCCCCAGCCCGCGACTCGCCCCGGTCACCAGCGCCACCCTGCCCGTCAGATCAAATGCACTCATCGCTCAGTCCTCCTCCACACGCCCCGGAGCGATCAAGACTTTCAACGCCCCCTTCCGTCCCGCCGCCGCGAAAGCTTCGACGCCCGCTTCGATCGGATGCGTTCCGGAAATCAAGGGCCGCACGCGGATCGAGCCATCGGCGATCGCCGCCAGCGCCTCGGGATACTCGCCGGCGATCGCACAACTCCCGAGCACATCCAGCTCACGCGTCACCACCGCCTGCAAGGGCAGCGGCACCTCCGGTGAGAGGTTTCCCACCAGCACCACACGCCCGCCTTTCCTCACCGAATTCACCGCCAGCCCGACCGTCGCCGCCACCCCGACCACTTCGAAGGCCACCTCGAAGGCCACCTCGAAATCCCCCGCTTCAAACGCCTCCGGCGCGAAGGCCTCCTCCGCCCCGAGCTGCATCGCCAGCGCCCGCCGATCCGCATCCAGATCCACCGCGACCACCTGCTCCGCCCCCGCGCGCTTCGCGGCCTGCACCACCAGCAGGCCGATCAACCCGGCACCCACCACCAGCACGCTCTTCCCGGCCAGCTCCCCCGCCCGCCTCACCGCGTGCAAGGCCACGCCCACCGGCTCGGCGAAGGCCGCCTCGGAAAAGGAAAGCCCCTCCGGCAGCCGATGCACGATCCGCTCCGGCACCACCACATACTCGGCGAAGGCCCCATCGCGGCGAAACTCACCGCACGACACGCCGACCACCTGACGCCGGTCGCAGAGATTCACGCGCCCCTCGCGACAGAAGCCGCACTCGCCGCACCACACCGTCGAGTCGAAGGTCACCCGCTCCCCCGCTTTCCAATCCCCGACGCCCTCGCCCCGCGCCTCCACCACCCCGCTCGCCTCGTGACCCATGATCACCGGCGGGAGGCGCCGCCCGCTGCTGCCGTCCATCCCGTGCAGATCGCTGCCGCAAATCCCGCAGGCCCTCACCGCGATCCGCAGCTCCCCCGGCCCCGGTTCCGGAGCTTCCCGCTCCACCACCTCCAGCCGCGACGCCGCCACCAGTTCCAAGGCCTTCATCGGCGCAGCCTCCCCTCCGCCCCCCATCGCGGCAAGACAGAAGGAAGCCCCCCTTCCGGAGCATCGACATTCCCGTCGATCACCCAACGCACCCCCCACCCCACATCGGTCCTTCAACACCCCTTCGAGAATGGGGAGAGCGGGATTCCATCCCGCTGCCGCAAGCTGCCCGCGACCCCTTTCCGCCCCGCCGGGTGACCACCACCCATCCCGAACGGACCCTTTCGATTGGAATCCAACCGATCGGCAACCTGCGAAATCGATTCGCTCAGCGCCACGAAGGCGATCTGCCAAAGACCTTTCCGAACCTCCCCTTGTCCGGAATGTCGCCCAGCAGGTCGATGAAGATCGGGGGGCCGCCCTTCACCGGAACCCAGAGCCGTGGCGCATGGAGACTGCCGTAGTCGGTCTGTGCATGCTCCCGGAACTTCGGCCGCCCGATTCGCGTGGCCACGATGCGCCGTCTCCAGAAGCTCAGGGTCACAACCCGGATCACCCCGTCCGATCCACGATCAATCCGAACCGCGACCACCAGACCAAAAAAAACCGCAGGCAGAAGGACCGGCATGGAAGTCGCGAACAGCCCCCAGGACCCTTTGAGAACGGAGTGAACCAGCAGGGTTCCTCCGCCGACCCCTGCCAGAAGAATCAACGTCCGCCAGATCCAGGCGATCCATCCATACCGGAACAGCACTTGCCACATCATCCGGACCAGGGTGGCGGTGTCATCCCGCTCTGTCACGACCACTCCGGAACACTCCGGGAAAAATCGACTTGGGCCCCCTCCCGCTGCCCCTCCCTGTCATCCCACCGACGGATCACTCGGCAAGCAGGGGCATGAAGAGTCAGAGAAAACCCCGCGATCAGCTTCGAAGTGCCGCGTCCGTCCGCTGCCGAGCTGAAGACCCACGATGCTCTGGCGAGGTTGCCGCGACTCACCCCGCGGACCCGGCTCGGAGCGGCGTGGGAGTTTCTGGATTGCATCGATCGCCTCCGCCACCGAGCTTCGCCAGCCTATCCTCCGCACTTCTGCATCCGACGCTCCCGACGCCATGCGCTTTCCCATCCTCACATCAGTCCTTCTTTTCACCCTCCCTCTGCTCGCCAACACCCAGGTGGTCACCACCCTGGCAGATGAAGACGACAGCCCGCCCGGTGCCCAGCTTTCCCTGCGGGAAGCCATTGCCAATGCCGATGACACCGACTCGGTGATCACCTTCAACGCCTCGCTGACCTCGGGGCGGATCATTCTCCAGGGATCGGATCTGGAAATCGACGACCCCGATCCCTTCAACGCCACCAACGGCACGCTCACCCTCGATGCCTCGGCGCTGGACGAACCGATCATCATCTCCGGCCAGAGCCTGACCGGGGAGACGGAAGTCATCACGGTGAACGACCGCAGCCTGATCCTGAAAAACATCATCATCGAGGAGGCACCGCGCCATGGCATCAGCGCCACCTTTGGCGACAGCCACGACGTCACGCTCGAGGACTGCGTGCTGCGGAACAACGGCGCCTCGGGCGTCAACTTCACGAGTCGCACCCTGACGATCGAACGCTGCGAGGTCCATGGCAACGGCCGCCGCTACGCGACGGGAGAGTCGGGCGCCTACGGGGTGCGCTTCTACTTCGGCCGATCGCTCGAGGCCCGCTCGTCGAGCATCTACCATAACTTCGGCGGCGGCATGGGGATCTCGGGAAACTCCGGGCGCTTCTTCACCGCCATCGTTTCGAACTGCACGGTGGCGGAAAACACCGCAGCGGGGCAGACGAGTGACGCTGCCGGGATCGAAACCAACGGCGCGATGGGGATGATCATTTCCGACTGCACCATCGTCGACAACGTCGGCGGCGGCTTGGCGGGACGCGAGTCGCTGCGGCTCTACAACTGCATCGTCGCCCGCAATCTCCGGGCCGACGCGACCGCCTTGCTCAATATCATCGACAGCCCGCTGTCGCCGATCGACTCCGGCGGCTTCAACCTGACCGACAGCAATCCCTCCTCGCTGGATCACGTGGACGATGTGAAAAACACCGACCCGATGGTTTCGCGGCTCGGCTACTTCGGCGGCCCGGTCCTGACCTGCTACCCGATGGCCGGCTCGCCCGTGATCGATGGCGGCAACCCGAACCACTCGATCGCCTTCTACCAGGGCTTCTACGACGGCCGCGGCTTCGAGCGGAATGCGAAGTCCTCCACGAATTCCGCCTCCACCCACCTGCGCGACATCGGCGCGGTGGAGGTCGACACCTCGGTGCTCTACACCGTCAACTCGACCGGCACCGACGGCCCCGCGACGCTCGACACCATGCTCGCCGCGCCCGGCGCATCCCACCGGCGGATCACCTTCGCGCCCTCGATGAGCGGGGCGACGATCCCGGTGAACTCGATCGAGATCCTCAACAACGCGCACATCGACTTCGACGCCAGCAACCTCGCCGAGCCGGTCACCTTCGAGGCGACCAACAACCAGCGCGGCTTCTGGATCTGGGGCAATGCCACCGCCTCCTTCCAGAACTGCCGCTTCACCACCGTGGGCACGACCGCTGCCGAACCGGGGGTCTTCATTTGGCCGGGCTCGAAGGCCGGCTTCTCCCGTTGCGTCTTCGAGGACTCGCAGCGCACGCAGATCTCCATCGGCACCTCCGCCGGGCTGAGGTCCCGCCTGCACCTCAACGAGTGCCGGTTTTCCGGAAACACCGCGGTCAACGGCCCGGCCATCCAGGGAGGCACGCTCGCGCCGCCCACCCAGGTGTGGAACACGACCTTCAGTGGAAACGAAGTGACCTCCACCGGCGCCAGCGCCGCGATCACCACCTTCAGCGGCAACAGCCGGGCCATCGTCCATTTCCGCAACTCCACCTTCGATGGCGACGATGGCGGCCTCGCCGGCTCGGGCATCTGGGGCAATGCCTGCCGGCTGAACATCGATTTCTGCACCTTCGCCGACTTCGCCGGCAAGGCCGCGATCACCCTGCAGGCGGCGAACCGCGACCGCATCACCAACAGCCTCTTCGCCGGCATCGTGCCCTCCGGCGCGGGCAGCAACGGCCTCGTCCACATCGCCTCCACCGCTTCGCCCGCCTTCTTCGAGGGCAACTGGGTCGATGCAGCCGGCCATCCCCCGGCGATCGCCACCGAGGGCAGCTTCGGCCTCGCGCCGCTCGGCCATTACGGAGGTGAAATGCCGACCCGCCCGCTGCTGGTCGGGGCCTCGGTGAGCGGGGCGAACCCCGATGCCGTCCGCCGCGCGCTCGACGCCCATCGCAGCAACGCCGGCATCAGCACCCTGCCGACTCCCGGCGCCGTGTGGGAGCCGGTGATCGTGGTGTCCTCCGACCTCGGGTTGAAGTTCCTCGAGATCGACGGCGCCCAGGCGCGACTTGAAATCACCGCCGACCCCTCGCTCGACCTGCAAATGTATGGCGGCACCGATCTCTCCAGCCTCGCGCCCTTGGGCTCGAACTTCTCCACCTCCTCCACCGCCCCGGAGGACCACCTCTACAACCTCCCCCAGCCGCTCCCCGCGAAGTACTTCTTCCAGCTCCGCGAAGCCGGGCCGTGATTCTCAATGGAGTGGGTCTCGAAGGAGCGCAGTTCGGGACGGACTCCTTCGAAGAACGCGGGGCCCGGAGGCGCGCAGGAAAACGGCAGGCCAGCCGAATGCCCAAGAAGCGGGACCCCCTCTCGCGGATCGCCAAGCCAATGGGGAGAGCAGAATTCCATCCCGCTGCCGCAACCTGCCCGCGCCCCCTTGCGGCCCGCCGGGCGAATGCCAATGATCACGGACGGACCTCTTCGACTGATCTCGTCGATCTCACCCGCCCCTCCGTCGCCTGATTGGACCCGGACCGATCCCTCTTCTACGGACGCCTTTTCTACGTGCCGGAGGAGCGGATCGCACTGCCGCGCCTCTGGAGCCCCCTCGCCGAGGGCCTCTTCAGTCCCAACGGGACGTCGGGCCATAGCACCGGGGTTCACCCCGAGGACGCTTGCCCCCCAGGAACCCGAGCCCTGAAGGGGCGCAGGGAAACGGTCTTGTTATCCGAACGCCGCATTTCAAGGACCGACCCCTCAGAATTTCAAGGACCGACCCCTCAGAAGGACCGACCCCTCAGAGACCCCTCAGACGGCGAAGGAAGGTCACCCGCTTGCCCGTCATAGCCCGAAGGGCGACGGCGGGCACTCGGCACTCCGACCACCGCCCCGACTTCACCGGCCGCCTTGCGAGACCCGAAGGCACGCCGGGAACCAACCCCCGGTTCCACCCCGGGGCACCTGGGTCCACCAAAGAGCCGAGCCCCGGAAGAGCGCAGGGAATCAGCAGGCGACCCCGTATGCGCGAAGAACGGAATCGACCCCTTTGACACCTTCCGGAGCATCGACATTCCTGTCGATCGACAAACCCGGACCCAGGCACCCCCATCGAGGATTGCTTCTTCAGCCCCCCTTCGATGAGCTGCGATCCATCCCCCCACCGGACCCCTTCATGCCCCTGCCCCCCGCCATCCCCGGCACTCGTCCGGTCGCCCCTTCCGAGCGCATCGCCAGCCTCGACATCCTGCGCGGCCTTGCCCTCTGCGGGGTCATCCTGATGAACATTCAGTCCTTCGGGCTCGTCATGACGGCCTACGAAAACCCCTTCCACCTGCGGGATCTCGGTGCGCTCGACCGCCTCGTGTGGGGCTTCCAGCACCATCTCGTCGAGGGCCGGGCGGTCAGCGTTTTCTCGATGCTCTTCGGGGCGGGCGTCGTGATCTCGACGCAGGGCCAGGACCGGCTCGGACTCCCCTCTGCCGGCTATTTTTACCGCCGCTACGGCATCCTCGCCGGGGTCGGGCTGCTGCATGCCAATCTGATCTGGTTCGGGGACATCCTTCTCCCCTACGCCCTCTGCGCCTTCGTCATCTTTCTCCTCAGGAAACGGAGCGCCCGCGTCCTCGCCGTGCTGGGGCTGGGGTCGCTTCTCCTCTCCAGTCTTCTCGCCGGCGGACTTACCCAGCTCCTCCACTGGATCCCCGAGATCGGCGGCGAAGTGTCGTCGTACTGGTGGCCGAGCGCAGCCACGATCCAGGAGGAGATCGACAGGGCGCGGGGCTCGTGGAGCGACTGGTGGCTTCAGAACGCGCAGAACGCGCTCTGGATGCATCTCGCGATGCCCTTCGGCCTGATCCAGTTCACCGGCGGGCTGATGCTCCTCGGCATGTCCCTGCAAAAGTCCGGCTTCTTCGCCGCCAAGTGGTCCCGCCACCGCTACCTCGCCGCATCCGGTGCCACACTCCTCCTCGGCGCCCTGTGCACCATCCCGACCGGGTCCGTCGAAGCCCTCGTGGACGGCCACATCATCCCCCCATGGCGCTATGCTCTCGCCGAATGGGGCGGCCCCCTCATGGGCTTCGGCTACATGAGCGGCCTCATGGCCTATCTGTCCCTCCGCGCCCCCGGCCCCGTACTCGGCGCCTTCGCCGCGGCCGGCCGCATGGCCCTCACCCTCTACCTTACCCAGTCCATCATCGCCGGATTCATCTTCAATGGCTACGGGCTCGGAAACTTCGAGCGCCTGGGCCATGCCAGCCTGGCGCTGATCGCCCTCGCCATCTTCACCCTCCAACTGACCTTCGCGTCCATGTGGTTCCGCCGCTTCCAGCAAGGTCCCCTCGAAGCCCTCTGGCGGCGCGCGTCCTACCGAACCCGCCGCCAATGAGTCCCGCGATTTCCCCGCGGGATCGCCTCGACGCCAGAATGGGGAGAGCGGGATTCCATCCCGCTGCCGCAACCGCTGCCCAATCTCAAACGTCGAGAACCCCACCCAAAGACCAAGCCCCTTCACGCAGCTCCGCCCAAGCTCTCCCGACCGTCGGGCTCGCCACCACATCACGAATCAATGGCCGGGCAGGGACTTCCCTGCTCCATACCCCTAACGAAATCGCCATCCTTTGCGGTGAAACCCCGCTTCCGCCCAACGCCGACCTCTCCGCCTCGCCACTCACTCGCCGCCCGCCATGCACCAACGACCCACCATCGCTCCGACTGCCGGCCAAGAGCGGCCTGACGCCCTTTGATGACGCCCTTCGAATGACCCCTTCGACAGCAATTGCCGCACAGTGTTTCGCAATCGCGGCATAGTGGGAGTTGTTCCCGTTCCCCATTGTGCAATTGGAGGAACATTTGTGAACATGACCGCTCATCCTTCTCCGCCAGAGGAACTGACCAATCGTCGTCCCGAGCACTCGCCTCCGGCGTCTCCCATCCACTCCAAGACTGCACACCCGCCTTCCGGACCGCCATCGTGCGCGGCGACCAAGAGGCGGTTCCGGGCCTTCATGCCCCGGGGGATCCAAGGCCCGGCCGTTCAGGCCGGGAGAAGAGCTTCGCTCCTTCTCCTTCCGGTGGCGCTCGTGGTCCTCGGAATCATGTCCCCGGCGGCGGTCTTCTCGCAGGAGGATCCCTCCACCCTGCGTTGGCGTATCGAGGATGTCTCCAACCAGATTGCCAAGGTCGACAAGGCCCTTGCGGAAAAGGAACGGATTCTCGCCGAGCTCGACGAGCAGGACGAGAAGTTGCGCGTTGCCTATCTGGAAATCCAGGACCTGGACAGCAAGGTGCGCAAGCTGCTGCGCACCAACCTGAAGAAGTCAACCATCACGCTTGCCAAGGAAACCTACGACACGATCACCACCCCCTTCAACGCACTGGAGCAGAGCGTGCGCATCATCGCCGGCCACATTGTCAAGGAGACCTTGATGAAGGGAATGGAGAGCACCTATTCCGGCACCTACCAGGCGAACATCGAGGGGATTCGCGACGAGTCGGTCGAGCTGAGTCCAAAGCTGGCGAACGTTCGGAGGGACATGGCCAAGACCCTTGAGGAGATTCGCGAAGAGGCGAGCGACGGTCGGGAACTCGGCGAGACCGGCCTGATCTACCGCAAGTTCCGGCTCGTGCTGGACGCCCTGGAGGAAGCGATCATTGCCATCCCCGACATCAGGGCAAAGAACGAACTGGTGAAGGGCAACCACCAGCCGGAGATCGATGCCCTGAACTCGCGCAAGGCCAGCCTGGTCGTGCAGCTGGCCGACCTGCAGGACCGGTTGGTCACGGCACGGGACGAGCTCCGCGAACAGGAGGCCGAGGCGGCCCTGGCCTTGATCGCCAGCCAAACCCAACCCGGCACACCGGTTCCGACGCCGACAGTGAGCCCACAGGGAGGCGGGGAAACCGACCTTCAGCAGTTTCTGAAATACTACAACGCGGCCACACCCGTGCTGGACGCCCACTTTCCACCTTACCAGCAACAACTGCTGACACTGCGGACACGCTTGCGTGATGATTTCGCCCTGCTGCAGTCCGAACTGCTGGCGTGGAAGATCCTCGACGGCACCGCCATCCACCCCGACACGGAGGCGCTCCTCGGCATCGAGCTGGAGGACGAGGGCATCCTGCGCGGGAATGACCCGCTCTCACAGTGCCAGTCGATCCACGAGGAAATGGTCGGGAAGCTGGCCGAGGTGGGGCAGGTTGAGGGGCGGCTGGAGGGCGCGCTTGCCGACGGAGAAGACCTGCTCGCGGTCGTGGCCCAGGCCCAGTCGGTGATGAATGAAATCGACGAGTTGAACAGCTTCATCAGCGCCGTGGAGGGCAAGTGGGACGAGATCGCACCGGGCTCGCCATTTCCCGAAGCCTACCGGCTCACCTACTACGTTCATCCCTACATCCCGCCGGAGTTGTCGGGATTCCCTCCGCTGGAGACCACCCGGGATGAGCTACTGGTCTTGATGGCAGCGATGGAAGAACTCGAAGCCTCCTTGCCCGACACGTTGACCCGCATCGAGAGCAACCGGGATCTTGCCGAAGAGGTGTTCAACGAGGTCGGCCCCGAGACGCGTGCCGATTGGGCGAAACTGGAACAGGGGATCCTGGACATGGATGCCGAGCTGCAGACGATCTTCGACATCTTCGATGATGACTTCACCCGCCTCTTCGCCCATCCGTTGGGCAACGGTGGCATCGGATTCTATTTCCGCTTTCAAGGCTACGCCAGTGACTATTGGGAGCAGCATGGCCATGGCCACATCAGGGGGACAAGCACGATCGCAACTGGAGTCCATCCGTTCATTGTCGACGGCGACGAGTCGGGAGTGCTGCAGCAGGAGTCGAACTACGAGGAACTGCTGGCCATTCGCCGGGAGACCGCCCCGGCCTACATGGTGGCGCGGACGCGCCTGTTGGACACCTGGTCGGAGCTCCTGCCGCTCATGCTCGACTTCTTCTCGCCCGACGTGAAGGCGCTCGACCTGGAACTGGCGACGCAGAACATCGAGACGGATCTCCTGCTCGGGCCGCCAATCGACATCAACTTGCGCCTGCGATTCGACGACCTGGAGGAGAATGCCGGGATCATCGCCGGCTACCCGGCCCTGCACCGGCTGGAATTCGAGCTCGACTTTGGAACGGCGGTGGAACTGGCCCGCCTGAAGCGCGAAATCGACCGCATCCGCTGGCAATGGTTCGACCTTGAGGAAAGCGCCTTGCTGGCCGATCTGGCCCGGGTCGAAGGGCAACTCGCCGCCATCGTGGCTGGCGATCCACCGTCAGCGCGGTGGTGGGCCGGGGCGGCGCGGCAGATTCAGGACAAGATTGACGAGCAGCTGTCCTTCTACGCCAGTGCCCACGGGTTCTCCACCCTGCCACCAACCATCCTGTCCGAGCCGGAGGACATCACGATCCTCGAGGGGGATCGGGGGATTCTCTTCGTGGGTGCGAGTGGCGGGGGTCTCCGCTACGATTGGGACCTCACCGCGGGATACACCAACACCTACCTCGGTTCCGGTGGTGGGCCCTTGTTGATCACGGAACCGCTCACCGAAACCGTCTCGTTCACGGTCCGGGTGAGCAACCCCAATGGTCATGTGGTGAGCCGCGAGGCAACGATCACGGTGTTGCCGGAGGGTGGGGGCCATCCCTTGCCGACCGCCACGCTGTCGATGCCGGATTTCCCCGGCGAAGGGGGGACCGGTGATTTGGTCGTGCAATCGGCCGATCCCAGCATCACGTGGATGGTCGATTTCGGGGTGGACTGGCTCGATTTTGACTCGGGCTTCACCGGGCAGGGTGACCTGACCCTGCCCTTCACGGTGGCCCCGAACAATCTGGGCATCGAGCGGAGCGCCGACCTGCGGGTGGGCGAGACGGTGCTAACCATCGTGCAGCAACCGCAGGTCGGGGACTACACGGAGTGGCGCGACCTCCACCTGCCGGCCGGAGGAGGCGGACGGGGTCCCCGCGACGACTACAATGGAAATGGCACGAGCAATTTTCTGTGCTTCTGCTTCGGTATCGACCCGACGTCACACGATGTTGCCGCGCGGCTCCCGAACTTCGAATTCGCCACGGATGTTTTTGGTGAAAAGGTGGCGCGGTACATGTTCTACCAGAGCAAGGAAGCGACCGCCTTGCCCTGGCAGGTGCTCGTGACGGACGACTTCGGCTCATGGAGCGAAGCAGAAGGCACCCTCCGTGTGATCGACGATACCGGCGACGCGTGGCTGATGTCCGTCGAGAGGCCCCTTGGGAACCAGCCGACGAGGCAATTCTGGCAGATCGAGATCCCGTGGCCCGCCGGGTTGTGATTTGGCCCAAAGATTCATCGCAACATTCTCCTCGGAGGGGCCGCTCAAGGGGTCCGTCAGAGGGGTCTCAGAGGGGTCGGGGTCTCAGAGGGGTCGTCAGAGGGGTCGGTCCCGTCAGAGGGGTCGGTCCTTCAGAGGGGTCTTCAGAGGGGTCGGTCCTTGAAATGCGGCGTTCGGACAACAAGACCGTTTCCCTGCGCCCCTTCAGGGCTCGGGTTCCTGGGAGGCAAGCGTCCCCGGGGTGAACCCCCGGGGCTATGGCCCGACGTCCCGTTGGGACTGAAGAGGCCGCCGGGAAGGCGGATGGCCCTCGGCGAGGGGGCTCCAGAGGCGCGGCAGTGCGATCCGCTCCTCCGGCACGTGGAAGAGGGGTCCGTAGAAGAGGGATCGGTCCGGGTCCAATCAGGCGACGGAGGGGCGGGAGAGATCGACGAGATCAGTCGAAGAGGTCCGTCCGTGATCATTGGCATTCGCCCGGCGGGCCACGAGGCGGCGCGGGCAGGTTGCGGCCGCGGGATGGAATCCCGCTCTCCCCATTGGGTTGGCGAGGCGATCCGCGAGAGAGCTCCCGCTTCTCGGGCATTCGGCGAGCCTGCCGTTTTCCTTGCGCCCCTTCGGAACTCGGGTTCCCGGGAGGCAAGAATTCCCGGGGCAAAGCCCGGGGCCGCGGCCCTGATCCGGCTTCCATTTCGTGATCAAATCGCAATTGTCGGGCGGATTCCTGCTGCCCACGCTCCACCCGCTGCCCGCGCTTCGACCCATGATTCTCCGCCGCTTCCTCCTCGCCCATCTCGCCCACGTCGCCTTCACGCTCCTCGCCCTCGGCCCGGCCAGCGCGGCCGACCCGGCCGTCGCGATGCGAAAGGTCAACCCCACGACCGTCGAGGTCGAGCTGGCCGACGACCGGCGCATGGCCCTCGATTTCTACGCCGAGGACATCGTCCGCTGGTTCCGTGACGCCGAGGGCGGCGAGGTCCGCGATCCGGAGTCCGACCCCGAGGCCGACATCCTGGTCGAGGAACCGCGCACCGAGGTCGGCGGGCTGCAACTCGAGGAGCGCGACGGAAAGCTCATCGCCCGCACCGCAAAGATTGCCGTCGAGATCGACAAGGCGGACGGCCTGCTGAACGTCATCGACACCCGCCGCAACAAGACCGTGCTCGAGCAGATCGCGCCGCTGGAGCTTTCCGCGAAGCAGGTCGCGCTGCAGCTTCGCGCCAAAGACGACGAACACTTCTTCGGCGGCGGGGTGCAGAACGGCCGCTTTTCCCACCGCGGCAAGTCGATCGCGATCGAGAACCAGAACAGCTGGACCGACGGCGGCGTCGCCTCGCCGAATCCCTTCTACTGGTCGACCGCCGGCTACGGCATCGTCTGGCACACCTTCAAGAAGGGTCGCTACGACTTCGGCACGACCACCCCGGACACCGTGTCGCTGTCCCATGAAACCGACTACCTCGATATCTTCATCGTGGCCCGCGAGACGCCGGCGGAGATCCTTCGTGGATACTATCAGCTCACGGGCAACTCGGTCGTCATGCCGAAGTTTGGGTTCTATCAGGGCCACCTGAACGCCTACAACCGGGACTACTGGACCGAGGACGAGGAGGGCATCCCCTTCGAGGACGGCAAGACCTACAAGGAGAGCCAGAAGGAGACGGAGGGTGGCATCAAGGAGTCGCTCAACGGTGAGAAGAACAACTATCCCTTCTCCGCCCGGGCGGTGGTCGACCGCTACGCCGACCACGACATGCCGCTCGGCTGGGTGCTGCCGAACGACGGCTACGGCGCCGGCTACGGCCAGACCGACTCGCTCGAGGGGAACATCGAGAACCTCCGCCGCTTCGGCGACTACGCCCGCGAACGTGGCGTCGAGATCGGCCTTTGGACGCAGTCCGACCTCCACCCGAAGCCGGACATCGAGCCGCTGCTCCAGCGCGACATCGTCCGCGAGGTGCGCGACGCCGGCGTGCGGGTGCTCAAGACCGACGTCGCCTGGGTCGGCGCGGGCTACTCCTTCGGCCTCAACGGGATCGCGGATGCCGCCGAACTGATGACCCGCCACGGCGACGGCAGCCGTCCCTTCATCATCACGCTCGACGGCTGGGGCGGCACCCAACGCTACGCGGGGGTGTGGACCGGCGACCAGACCGGCGGCCAGTGGGAGTACATCCGATTCCACATCCCGACCTATCTCGGCGCCGGGCTGTCCGGGATGCCGAACATCTGCTCCGACATGGACGGCATCTTCGGCGGCAAGGATCCGGTGATCAACGCCCGCGACTTCCAGTGGAAGACCTTCACCCCGATGCAGCTCAACATGGACGGCTGGGGCGCGAACCCAAAGTATCCCCATGTCTTCGGCGAGCCGACGACCTCAATCAACCGCTGGTATCTCAAGCTGAAGGCGGAACTGATGCCCTACGCCTACAGCATCGCCCACGAGGCCGCGGACGGCCTGCCGATGGTCCGCGCGATGTTCCTTGAGGATCCGAACGACTTCACCCTCGGCACCGCCACCCGCTACCAGTTCCTCTACGGCCCCTCGTTGCTCGTCGCGCCGGTCTATCAGGACACCCGCGCGGACGAGGAGGGCAACGACCAGCGCGACCACATCTACCTGCCGGAGGGTGAGTGGATCGACTGGTTCAGCGGCGACCTCATCCCCGGCGGCCGCGTGATCAACCACTTCGACTGCCCGGTCTGGAAGCTGCCGGTCTTCGTCCGGCGCGGCGCGATCCTGCCGCTCACCATTCCCCACAATCATCCCGGAGAGATCCCCGACGACCACCGCCTCTACGCCATTTATCCCGGCCCGGCGACGAGCTTCACGGAGGTCGATGACGACGGCGTGTCGGTGGACTACCGCGCCGGCGAGGTGGCGACCACCCGGATCGAGTCGCAGCTCGACGGCGACGTCGCGACCCTGCGGATCCATCCGACCGAGGGCGGCTTCGACGGCTTCGTGAGGGAGAAGTCCACCGGGCTGCAGGTCAACCTCACCGCCAAGCCCACCGCCGTCGTCGCCGAGGTCGGCGGCTCGCCGGTCACCCTGCGCGAGGTCGGCTCGCTCGAGGAAATGGCGGAGGCCACCGACGTCTATTTCTACGAAGCCGCTCCGAACCTGAACCGCTTCGCCACGCCGGACAGCGACTTCGCCGAGCTCGTGGTGCCCAAGAACCCGGTTCTCCACGTCAGGCTGGCACCGGTCGACACCACGACCCGCGGCATCGAGGTGAATGTCGAAGGCTACCGCTACGACACCCCCGACCCGTGGCTCAAGACCCGCGGCGAGCTTGCGACCCCGGTGGCGCGGATCACCGGGGAACGCATCGGGCCCTACTCGCTCACGCCGAGCTGGAAGCCGGTGGCGAAGGCCGACTACTACGAGATCGAGCACGACGGCATGCTCTATTCCACCATCCGCGCGAACGAGTTCCGGATCGACGGCCTGGAAGCGGAAACGGCCTACACCTTCAAGCTCCGCGCGGTGAACCGGGGCGGATCGTCGGCGTGGACCGAGGTCTCCGCCACCACCGCCGCCAACCCGCTCGAGTTCGCCATCCCCGGCATCGCCGCCACCTGCAGCGCGGAGGACCAGGGAGGCTCGCCGATCGGAAAGTTGGTGGATTTCGACGAGTCGAACCAATGGCACACCAAGTGGGGTGCCGAGGCGACGCCCTTCGACGTCGTGCTCGACCTGAAGTCGGTGAACCAACTCGACAAGTTCCAGTATCTCCCGCGCCAGGACGGCGGCAACGGCACGCTGCTCGAGGGCTCGGTCGCGGTCAGCATGGACGGCGGGACCTGGAGCGAGGCCGGGGATTTCGAATGGGCGGCCGACGGAGAGATGAAGGAGTTCACCTTTGACGACCAACCGACCGCGCGGCTGGTCCGGATCGCCGTCCGCAAGGGCCAGAAGGGTTTCGGCTCCGGCCGGGAGTTGTATGTCTTCAAGGTGCCCGGCTCGGAAAGCTACCTCCCGGGAGACATCAACGACGACGGCCGGATCGACCGCAACGACCTGACCTCCTACGACAACTACACCGGTCTCCGCCGTGGCGACTCCGACTTCGAAGGCTACATCAGCAAGGGCGACCTCAACGGCAACGGACTGATCGACGCCTACGACATCTCGGTGGTCGCCACCCAGCTCGACAACGTTGAAGAGGACACCGGGGAAACCGCCGAACCGGAAGAGGAGAGCGGAGAGGAGAGCGTCGACGACGAGGAAGTGGAGTCGCCCAGACCTCTCGCCGGCACACTTTCGCTGAAGCCTTCGAAGACCTCCTTCAAGGCCGGAGAAACGCTCGCCATCACCGTTTCCGGCGAGGGCGTGCAGGCGGTCAACGCGCTCAGCTTCGCCCTCCCCTACGACCCGGCCGAGCTCGAGTTCGCCGGCATCGACTCCCCCCGCCTGGAAACGATGGAGAACCTGACCAAGGACAGGCTCCACACCAACGGCGACAAGGCGCTCTACCCGACCTTCGTCCACCTCGGCGCCCGCGAGCCGATTGACGGCGACGGTGTGCTGTTCACCATCCGCTTCACCTCGAAGCGCGACGGCGACTACGACCTCGAACCCCGCGACGGACTACTGGTCGACCGCGACCTTGAATCCGTGAAGGTGTGGGAGAAAAAATAGCCTCCGGCCCGAAAGACGGAGCACCTCACGAATCGATTCGATCACCTGGAAATCCAACGTCATGCCTACACGAGACAGAAAACGGCCGACCGCTGAGCATCCGCTCCCGATCGCGACCTATACCAGGCAACTCCTCCACCGGATCCTGAGTGGCCGGGTGTTTCCAAAAGCGCATTGGGCCCCGTGCTGCTTCGGCGTGGCCTGCGCCTTGGGGGTGCTTCCCTTCAGCACACTGCCCGCCGCGCAGCGCCCGCCGAACGTCATCTACATCAACACCGACGACTGGGGCATCGGCAAGGTGCCGGCGCTGTTTCCCGATGCGAGGGGTTCCTCGATCATCGAGACCCCGAACCTCGAGCAGCTCAAGCGCGACGGCATGGTGTTCAGCGAGGCCTACGCCGGCAACGCCGTGTGCGGACCGTCGCGCTGCTCGCTGATCAGCGGACGCCATCCGGGGCATGCCGCGTGGCGGGCAAACCGGGCATCGATGCCGAAGGAGGTCTGGCCGCCGTCGCACCCGCTGCTCGGCGAGGTTGCCCGGAAAGCCGGCTACGCCACCGCCGCCTACGGCAAGGTCTCGTTCGGCGGAACCGCCAAGCCCGCGGAGATCACCGCCTGCGGCTGGGACGAATGGCTCGGCTTCCTCGGCCACATCGACTGCCGCGACTACTACGCGGACCATATTTGGGAGAACGGCCGCCGGATCCGCCTGCCGAAGAACACGCCCGAGCTGCTCGAGGGCACCGCCATGGCCCGCATGGGGCAGAACTACCTCGACGGCACCGGCACCGTCGGCGAGGGCAAGGGCACCTTCATCGAGGACCTCTACACCGACCGCATCATCGATTTCATGAAGGAGCACCGCGAGCGGCCCTTCTTCGTCTACTTCGCCAGCACCGTCCCCCACGGCGGTCCACCCGGCGGGATGCGCGTCCCGGCCCTCCGCCCGCGCTACGCCGACCACCCGGACCTGACGCATCGGGAGAAGATCTACTGCGAGCTGCTGAGCCGCCACGACGCCAACGTCGGCCGCCTCCGCGCCGCCCTCGACGAGCTTGGGCTCGCCAAGGACACCATCGTCATCTGGACCTCGGACAACGGCGACGAGGACTCCTACTACCGGCGCACCAAGACCTTCGACGGCAACGGCCCCTACCGGAAGATGAAGCGCTCGCTCTACGAGGGCGGCATCCGCGTGCCGATGATCGCCGCCTGGCCGGGCACCATCGAGCCCGGCAGCCGCAGCGATCTCGTCACCGCCCAGTGGGACCTCATGCCCACGCTGGCCGACGCCGGCGGCCTGCCCCGCGCCGACCACATGGACGGCATTTCCATCCTGCCGACGCTGCGCGGCGAGCCCGGGAAGCAGGCGGCCCGCGACCATCTCTACTTCGAGTTCTACGAGGGCGCGAAGCAGCAGTCGGTGCGCCTCGGCAAATGGAAGGCCTACCGCAAGGGCGGATGGCAGGGAACGGTCGAGATCTACGACCTCGAAGAGGATCCCGGAGAAACGACCGATCTCGCGAAGCAGCAGCCGGATCTCGTCCGGCGCATGGCGACGATCATGGAGGAGGAGCACGAGGCGCACCCGGTCTGGAACCTCGGGCCGCGCTGACGTCTTCGGGAAGCCACCGGAATGCCCCGCCCGGATCGCCGTCCTCCGGCGCCCGGCTTGACCCCCGACCGTCCCGGCGCTACCGGGACGGTGGTCATTCACCCCACCCGCCCGGTCGCTGCCGGGCGGGTTTTCCTTTGCCGTGATCGCGCCCTCCCGCCCGTCTGCCGCCCGCTCCGTGCCCCGCCTGTGGGACGAGGGCCGGGCGAGCCTGCGCCTGGCCGTGCCGTTGATCGTCGGCCAGCTCAGCCAGATGCTGATGAGCCTGACCGACACCCTGATGATCGGCCGCGTGGGGGTGACCGAGCTGGCGGCGGCGACCTTCGCCAACAGCCTCATCTACCTGCCGATGATGTTCGGGATCGGCATGGCGACGGCGGTGTCGATCCGCGTGTCGCAGGCGCGGGGTGCCGACGATCCGGCCGCGGCGCGGGCCGCCCTGCGGCACGGCCTGCAGATCGCCGTGGTGCTGGGAGCGCTGACCCTGCTGGCGGCGTGGGCGCTGCTTCCCTTCCTGGGCACCTTCCGGCAGACGCCGGAGGTCACGGCCCGGGCGCCGGGCTACCTGCTGCTGGTGGCCGGTTCGATGATCCCGGCGATGGCCGCCATGGCGGTGAAGAACCACGCCGACGCCATGAACCGTCCGTGGCCAGCCTTCTGGATCACCTTCGGCAGCGTGCTGCTCAACGTCGCCTTCAACGCGATCTTCATCTTCGGCCACCTGGGCGCCCCGGCGATGGGGCTGGAGGGGGCGGGCGTGGCCACGGTCCTGGCCCGCATCGTGGGACTCGCGGGGCTGCTCGTCTGGTGCGTGCGCTCGCCGGGCCTGCGGAAATGGGTGCCTTACCGTTGGTTCCGGAGGCCTCGGGCCAAGGCGGTGCGCGGCCTGCTGCGGGTGGGCCTGCCGACGAGCCTGCAGCTGCTCGCCGAGGTGAGCGCCTTCGTGGTGGCGACGCTGATGATCGGCACCCTCGGCGAGGCGGCGCTGGCCTCGCACCAGGTCGCCATCTCGTGCGCGGCCACGGTCTTCATGGTGCCCCTGGGGCTCTCGATGGCGCTGACCGTGAGGATCGGCGAGGCCTGGGGCGCGCGGGAGGACTTCCGCATGCGCCGCATCCTGCTCAGCGGGTGGCTGCTGGGCGCGGTCTTCACCCTGTTCAGCGCGGCGGGCTTCCTGGCCTTCCGGAGGGAAATCGCCGGCGGCTTCCTCGAGGAACCGGCCGCGCTGGAAGTCGCCGCGGGCCTGCTGGTGGTGGCGGCGGCCTTCCAGTTCTGCGATTCCATGCAGATCATCGCCGCCGGCGTGCTGCGCGGGCTGAACGACGTCAAGGTGCCGGCATGGATTGCCTTCGGCGCCTACTGGGGGCTGGCGATCCCGCTCGGCGGGTGGCTGGCCTTCGTCGTCGGCCAGGGCGTCGAGGGCGTGTGGTGGGCGATCACACTCGGGCTCACGCTGACGGCGATCCTGCTCGGCCGCCGCGCGTGGCGGAGGACCTCACCCGAACACGTCGAGCATCGCCTTGATGATGGCGGCGATGATGCCGACGATGCCGAAGACCACGGAGGTCAGGCTGACGATGCCGCCGCGCTTGCGCGCGGAGAATGACAGCAGCACCCCGATCGCACCGAACACGATGGCGGCGAGGGCGAGCAGCAGGCCGAAGGTGGCCCCTTGGAAGAAGCTGGCAACGGCCGCAACGATCGCGATGAGCGAAGGAATGGAAAACGAGGCACGGGAATTCTCGGGCATGTCCTAACAACGGCGGGATCCCGCGGCTGTCAAACCGACGGCGGCTCGCCCGAATGCCTCTCCCCCCCCCGATGGAAACGGCCGGTTGGACGACCGTCGACGGGCCTTGTTCCGGCGCCCGCGAACCGTTAGAAGCCGGAATGCCGCTCCACCGCCTCTTCCTCGCCATCCCGTGGGCGATCGCCGTGACCGTGCTTCCGTCACCGGCCGCGACGCTGATCAACGGCTCGTTCGAGAATCTCTCGTCCACCTACGTCAACACCCCCGGGGCGGACCTGATGAGCGGGGTGGCGGCCGACGGTTGGACCGTGTCGGCCAACTCGCCGGACTGGTATCTCGGGGCGCCGGGGCCGACCGGATTGTGGTTCACCCCCTGGGACGACTTCTTCACCGGCGCGGCGGCCGAGGGTTCCGGCTACCGGGAGGGCATCCGCCAGACCATCACCGGCTTGGAAATCGGAACGACCTACACCCTCGAGTTCCAACAGGCCAACGGACTGCGCTTCGACCAGGGCAGCCACATCGGCGTCGGCAACACCGGCGGCTGGGAAGTCCTGCTCGACGGTGGGACCATCCTCAGTTCCGCCAGCCTCAACGACAACTCGACGCCGACGCCGTCGTTTCCCGGGTCATGGAACCTCGGCAGCGTCAGCTTCGAGGCGACCGCCGCGTCCCAGACGATCGAGTTCCTCGCCTACGGAGGAAGCGCGATGAACCCGACCTTCCAGTTCCTCGACTCCGTCACCCTCACCGAGTCGCAGGTTCCGGAGCCCGGCACGACCCCGCTGATCGCGCTCGCGAGCCTGGGACTCTGGAGACGGCGACGGACGGCTTCGCAGCTCTGAGAGCCTCATCGCCGCTGAATCCGGCAGCTCTCGCCGCTCGCGACGGACGGGCCCTTCTTCATGGGTTGATGACCGAAACGGTCACATCGTCGAGGTTCGCGAAGCCGGTGCCCGTGTTCACGAACTTGATCCCAAGCGTGCCGCCGATCGACGCGGGGGTCGCCGCGATGGGGGTCGGATCACGAAACTCGATCCAATTGCCCCAGACCGATTGCACATAGGTGCCGATCACATTGCCCGGGTCGTCATAAAACAGGGTCGCCGTCCACTGCGAGCCGCCGTCCCACGACTTGCCGGCAAAGCCGATGGAAAACCGATCGCCCTCCCGGATCGTATGGCCGCTCATGAGATAGGCGCCGTCACCGGCCTTCATGAAGGCGGAGTAATTGTCGTAGGTCCCCCACCAGGCGACGTTCTCGATGCCGGAGTCGACGACGGAGACGTCCGTCCAGTTGGGAACGTCGTAGGGCGCGTCGAACCCGGCGGGATAGTTCTCCTGGGTGCTCAGCTCGAAGTCACCGTTCGGCAGGGCGATCGGGGTGGATGTCGTCGGCAGGATCCAGGGCCAATTCAGACGATAGAACCGCTCGGGGACACCCATGGCATCGGTGTCTTCGTAGGCGAAGGGAACCGTCGACGGCGTGAGCGTCTCGAGCAGGCTCCAGTGGCTGAGATCGTCGGAGACTTCGATGTCCACGGTTCCGCCGGATGGGCCGGTGATGGTCAACTCGGGGCCGCCGGCCTGGCCGGGCGGCTCCACCTGGACGTGGAAGAAATCGGCGGGATCGATCGAGAACTCCACCGAGGCGACGGTCACCGGCGTGTGGTCGGCCGCCTCGTGCATGGTGATGTAGCGGATCACCTCGGCCGTGGAGTCGTCGCGCAGGTCGTCGGCGAAGGCACCGCTGACCGATTGATAGAGCAGTGCCACGTTCACGACGTAGGGCCCCGGCCGGTCGCCGGTCACGACCCGGTAGGCGATTTCGTCCCGGCCACCGATGAAGTCGGAATCGCTTGCGGCCTCGCCATGGACCGCGATCCGCGGATCGGCGGTCACGAGGTCGAAGCCCTGCGGCAGCAGCCGGTTGTCCTTCCGGTAAGCCGCGCCGCGCAACAGCGTGTAGGTGACCTCGCCCTCCGTGTTCTCCATCACCGACTCGTAGATCTGGACCTGCTGGGGGGAGGAGATCCGCGAGTAATGGGGCTCGCAACCACCCTCGACGAAGTCGGCGTCGTTGCCCTCGATGAGACCTTCCACTGTCGGCCGGCCCGACTCGAAGACGACCTCGTCGTCGGCATCGGTCACGGTGAAGTGGATCCAGGTGCGACGGGACGGGAAACCGGAAGGAAACTTGTGGCCGACGAGGTTGTTGACGAGCAACCCGATCTCGATGTCATCCACGCCGGCACGAAGCCCGGTCACCGACACGCTCGCGGCCGCGCTCTGCATCCGGGAGACGAGGCGGATCCGCGTATCTTCGAGCTGCTGCGTGGATGCGGTGAGCCCCAGTTCCGTGATGTTGGCCCCCATCAGCTTCAGCATGAACTCGTTGCCTCCGACGAAGTGGTGCTGGGCGACCGGACTGCGTTGCTCGAGGTTGCCGCCGCGATTGGAGATGAAGGCACTGCCATTGGCGACCGGCATGTGGCAGTCCTGACACTGGCGGCCCAGCGGCGCGAGGTTGTTGAACCGGCTGTGCTCCCACTCGGGGTAGGTCATCTGCTCGGGGAAGGTCCCCTGAACCGTCCTGGCCGCATCAACATACGGGGTCTCCAGCGTGTGGCAGGTGCCGCAGAGCTGGGACTTGGTGGTATGGACACCTTGGACCGGGGTGAAGCCGACATTGTTGCGCATCGGCATGGTGCGCGGGTTGGAGAACGGGCCATAGATCAGCCGGTCGGGGGATGAGGTCGAGGTGTCGATGACATACCCGCCGCTGTAGGACGACTCGAGACCGAGGTTCGTCGGGGAGATCTGGTGGCAGGCCGCGCAGGATACCCCGTCCATGGCCAAGGCGTGGAGCGGATGGGCTGCGTCGAGGAAGCCATCCGCCCCAAGGATGCGGACCGGCTGCCCCAGGGCCTTGGCCTGGGTCGCCGCCATCGGCATGTGGCAAGTGGCACATTTCTCCTCGATCACGGACTGCAGCGCCGGGTTCCGCTCGACTTCCGAGGAAACCTTGGCCTGCCAGAGCGGGTCCTTCGCCGAGTTCGCCATCATGGTCGAGCGCCAGTGGGTATCGATCGAAATGTCCTGCCCGCTCGCATCCGTGAGCCCCGTGTGGCAAAGCGCGCAGTTCGCGGAACCCACGAAGTCCTCGTGCACCGCGTTCGCGAGCGGCAGACCATCACCGAGGCACCACGACGCGAAACCGGTCGACAGAACGGCGAAGCCCAGCCAACGGCCGGAGAGCGGACGCACACCCGGAGCCGGCTGGAACCGGCGTGCGCGGACGAGGGTTTCGAGGAGATGCTTTTTTGCCTTCATGACCGTGCGGCGGGGAGTTGGCCCCACGGCCCAGAATCGCAGGCGAAGATGACGGGAGGATGATGCCTCCGCCCGACCCGCTCCCATTCCGGGCCGGCTTCCGCCGGGAATTCGGAAGACGGGTTTCCAGTCGCGCCCGCATCGATGCGGAAAGATCGGCTTTCCCGTCGCCCCCTGCGATGCTATCGGGCGGGCATGGGCTTTCGCCTGCGCCTCTGCCTGCTCTCATTCGCGGCTTCTTTGCCGTCGGGGGCGGAGACCCCCACCCCGCCGCTGAAGGATCTGCAGCGGCAGGTGGAACGGGCCGACGGCCGGCGCGACCACCTGCACCTCGGCGCCACCACCGGGTGGCGGCTGCTCCACCGCCAGCCGCGGATCGCCACGATCCTCGACCGGGAGTTCGGCTACGTCACCCCCGAGAACGACTTCAAGCAGAGCCGCGTCCACCCCGAGCCCGGCAAGTGGGACTGGGAGGCGGTCGACGGCTGGATCGCCCGCACCCGCGAGAAAGGGCAGCTCGTCCGGGTCCACGGCCCGATCAGCCCGCAGGCCTCGCGCTGGGTGATGGACGACCGCCGCACGCCCGGCGAGCTGGAGAAGATCATGGAGGAGTTCTTCGTCGCCCTCTGCAAGCGCATCCAGCCCCACCCGCACCTGCGCTGGATGGACGTCGTCAATGAGACCGTCACGCCCCAGGGCGCCTGGTTCGGTCCCAAGCCCGGCACCGACCAGTGGGAGAATCCGTGGCCGCGGCTCGGCTACGACGAGGACCACCCGCTTCGCCCCCCACTCTACATCCGCCGCGCCTTCGAGATCGCCGCCGGGCACGCGCCCGACAAGAGCCTCGTCATCAACCAGCACGGCAGCATGGAACCGGCGATGTGGTCGAAGGTGAAGGCACTCATCGGCTACCTTCGCGACCGCGGGCTGCGGGTCGACGGCCTCGGCTGGCAGGCCCACATCCGGGCCGGGTGGGAGAAGGAGCCCGGCAACCTGGAGAAGCTCGACGAGCTCATCCGCTGGGCCCACGACCACGAGCTCGACTTTCACATCACCGAGATCGACGTCCGGCGCCAGCCCGCAGGCTCCCGCGAGATGGCCAGCCTCGAGGCCCAGGCGGCGACCTACCGCGCGGTGATGGAACGGCTGCTGCGGCACCGTCACCGCGGCGTGGTGACCTGGAACACGTGGGGTCTCAGCGACGCCCACCACTGGGGCACCCGGGAGAACTGGCAGGCCTGTCTTTTCGACGGGGAGTTCCAGCCCAAGCCCGCCTACCACGCCGTCGCCGGTGCCCTTCGCGCCGCCGCGCGCTAGCGGGACTCCCCCAAATCGCGTCCCGGCCCTTCGATTGGACCCTCGGGACACGGATGGCTCCGGCCCGCGACCGAGAGATCCATTGCCACCCTAACGGATTTCGTCCTGTATGGGCTCGACTTATCATGACCTGCCTCTCCCGACTGTTCATCCCGCTTGCCCTCGCCCCACCCCTCGCCGCCGCCCCACTTGTCTATCAGGCCCTCCCCGATCTCGCCCTGCCGCCCTTGACCGAGCCGGATGCCCGGAACCTTTCCCAGGCCATCGATGCCCGCGGCAAGTCCTCCTTCCTCCTCCAGACCGGCGACGCGTCCGATGGCAACATCCAGTTCGACCTCTGGACCCATGGCGCCTGGCATTCGCTGCCCTCCAGCACGAGCTTCGCCCCTTTGAACACCTCCACCGTCAAGACCCGCCTGATCGCCGGGCCCGACGGCACCCTGACCTCCCTCTTCGCCTTCAACGGCGTGATCACCGGGCTCTATGGAGTCGAGTGGACGCCATCCGGCGGTGTGGGCCCGCTGCAGGGCATCGGCGTGAGCGGAAACTTCGGGCTCCTCGACGCCACCGCGCTGAGCGACGGCACGATCGCGATCGCCACGACCTTTCCCGGAGATCGTCAGATCAGCGTGGCGATCTGGGACGGCAACTCGATCGTCGAGAGCTTCATGACCACGGAGGATCCGGATGGCTACTTCGACCGGCTCACGGTCGCCGAGACCTCAACCGGCGGGGTGGCCGTCGCCGCCTGGAACGCCGTCGAAGACGCCGGAACCCGAACCCGGACCCTTCGCTACCTCTCCTCCGCCCGTCCGCTCTCCGCCACACCTTCGTGGTCGACCGTGTACTCGAACAGCGAACCCGCCAGTGAGATCAATTTCAGCTCCGTGGCCGACCTCGCCATGCAGAACACGACCCTGCCCTTCATCGCCCACTCGAACTCCATCGACGACACCGTGATGGTCTCACGTTTCACGATCGGCAGCGGCTGGGTTCACGACACGGTCGACGCGTCCCCGGCCCGGACGGCGCCGTTCCGGGCCTACCTCGACGACCAGGATCGTCCCGCGGTTGCCTGGACCCCCTACGGGACATTCCAGCCCCGCTCAGCGGCCCGCAACGGTTCCTCCTGGGAATCGCCGCAGGTCCTCAACGGGATCAGTTCATCGGTTGGCGCCTTCGCCGTGGATGCCGACGGCTTCCTCCACCTCTCCGGCGTCAACGAAAGTGACGACACCATCGAGAGCCTGTCGCCCCTCGACACCACCGATCTCGACGGCGACGGGATCGTTTACCTCCTCGAGGACGCCCTGCAATCCGACCCGAACGACGCTTCCTCGAGGGAGCTCCCCCAGTTCGATGTCACCGCCTCCGACAGGATGGCGCTCAGTTTCGAAGTCCCGGGCGACACGACCAAGCTCAACGGCACGGAGAACGGGATCCTGTTCTCGGCTTCCGAGAACCTCATCTTCAACATCCAGCTGAGCAACGAACTCGAGTCCTGGAGTCAGTCGTCCGCCCTGCTCGATACCGATCTCTTCACCCTCGGCGGCCGCCGCGTGGTGGTGGCCGAGCAGGTCTCTCCCATCGGGGACGGCGCCCGGAAATACATGCGCCTCGAGGTGCTGCGGTTGAGATAGCCTGATCCGGATGGCGACGGGCAAGGCGTCCGCCGAGGCACCCGGAACCGGCCAGGGGGACGGGTCCGCCCGGGCCCAGGCCCGTTGGGTTGTTCTGGCATGGCCGCGGTCGCTGCCCTAGCGTGTCAGGATGACATTCCGATGGCCCGGCCTGCGGGGGAAATTCATCGCCGCCCTGGTGGTGGCAGCGGCGTTGCCGCTGGCGGTGGGGGTGCTGGTCCTCCAGACCGTTGGCTTCCAGCACCTGCTGGATGAACGCGGCCAGATGCACGCCGTCGAGGCGAAGGCGCTGGCCCGCGGCCTCGACGCCGCGGTGGCGGCCCAGGCCGGCAAGCTGAAGACCTGGCTGGCCGCCCGCCCGGCGACCGTCGGACAGGTGGCCGCTGCCAGCCGTCAGGGCGCAGCCGACCCGGCGGCGACCGCGGCGGAACAGGCGGCCATCGAGGCCGCTTGGGCGGACCTTTCCGACAATGATCCCCGGCTGCGTGCCGTCCTCGACAATCCGGCCGCCGACGACCTCGACGCGTTCCTTTCCCGCAATCCGCTGATCGCCGAGCTGATCGTCACCGACCGGTTCGGCCGGCTGGTCGCAGCCAACCGCAAAACCAGCGACTTCGACCAGTCCGATGAGGCCTGGTGGGAGGCCGGGATGCAGCTCCAGCCGGGGGCCTGCTGGATGGACGTGCTGCACCACGACGCCAGCGCCGGCCTCTACTCGCTGGACGTCGTCCTCGGCATCGACGGCGCCGACGGCCGTCCGACGGGGGTGGTGAAGATGGTGCTCGATGTCTCCTCGCTGTTCCGGGGTCTCGAGGACGAGGCGGCGGCCGAGCGAATGCAGGTGGTGCTGGCCGACGGCTCGGTGCTGGTCGCGACCGACACCGAGAGCCACGAGAACCCGCTTGCCTTCGGCTCCGACGCCATGCGGACCCTGGAAGAACGTCACAACGGCTGGACGCTTGTCCCATCCGCAAAGAACGAGGCGTGGATGGCGGGCTTCGCCGCCTTTCGCTCCTCGCTGGAGGCGCCGGGCGCTTCACAACCCTCGGCCTACGTCGTGTTCGCCTCGCCCAAACACGAGGTCACGGCCCCGGTCCGCCAGGACCTCGTCTGGGTCGCGCTCGGCGCCGGCGCGGTCGTCCTCGGCTGCGTGGTGGTCGGCTACCTGCTGGTCGACCGCCGCATCCTCCGTCCGCTGACGACCCTCGGCCACGCCGCCCGGGCGGTGGCCGGCAGCGCCCGCCTCCACCTGGAGGAAGGCCATGGCGGCAGCGAGTCGGCCCGGACGCGGGCCGAGGCCGACCTCCGGGAGATCGAGGCGATCCGCACCGGCGACGAAGTCGAGGCGCTGGCCGCCGACGTCGGCGTCATGACCGAGCGCGTCCTGCGCTACCAACGCGAGCTGGAGGCCGAGGTCGACGCCAAGACCTCGGTGATCCGCGAGGATCTCGAGATGGCGCGCGAGTTCCAGCACGCGCTGCTTCCCACCGACTACCCCGAGGCGCCGCGGAATTCGAACCAGCCGCTGCGTCTCGGCTTCGCCCACTTCTACGAGCCGGCCTGCACCGTCGGCGGGGACTTCTTCGACCTCATCGAGCTCGAGGGCGGCGAGGTCGCCGTGCTCATCGCCGACGTGATGGGCCACGGCGCGCGCTCGGCACTGGTCACCGCGATCCTGCGGTCGCTGGTCCGACACGAGCGCGCCCGCATGGACGACCCCGGGAAGTTTCTCGCGGTCGTGAACCGCCAGCTCCACGAGGTGATTTCGCGCAGCGGGCAGACGCTCTTCGTCTCGGCCTTCTTCATGGTGCTCGACCCGGCGCGGGAGCGGTTCCGCTGGGCGGTGGCCGGTCACCCGGCACCGCTGTGGGCCCGCCGCGGCAGCGGGCGCCCGCCGAAGCCGCTGTGGACCGGAGCCCGGCACCAGCCGGCGCTCGGACTGGTCCCCCGGGCCCACTACGAGTCCCACGAGGAACGGCTGCGACCGCGCGACGTCTTCCTCCTCTACACCGACGGCCTGGTCGAGGCGGAGGACGCCTCCGGCGACATGTTCGGATCGGAACGCCTGGTCCGGGCCTTCGACGACGCGCTCGACGGCCCGCTGGCCGCGATGCCGGCCCAGATCGTCTGTCTGGCCTCCGCCTTCCAGAAGAGCGAGCAGTACGAGGACGACGTCTGCGTGGTGGCGGTGGAGGTCTCGGCGAACCGCGTGCCGGTCGGGGTCTGACCCGTCCGCCCCGGCGAATGGTGATCCCGGCTCCCCGTGGGATCGCCCGAAGCGGCTGGGGCACGAGGCTCGCTGCAGGGCCTCGAATTCAAACGTTGGTGCGAGCCCTGATCTCCGTTAGAATCGTCCTGCCGATTGTGAATTCAGACAAGGAAACCTCCTCCACCCCTGCCAAGCGCCGGCCTCCGGTGCGGCTCATCGTCGTCGGCGTGCTCGCCCTGCTTTCCCTGGTGCTCGTGCTTCAGAACCGGGACACCGTCGATACCAAGATCTTCTTCGCCACGATCTCGATGCCGCGGGCCGTCCTCCTCGCCGTCACCTTCCTGCTGGGCGTCGTCGTCGGCCTGCTCGTTCCCTTCCTCCGCAAGCGCGCCTCCTAGGCCGAGTAGCCTCCATCCGCCGTGACCACGGCGCCGTTGATCCAGCGGCCCGACGGCGAAGCGAGGAAGACGACGGCATCGGCGATCTCCCCGGCGCGCCCGATCCGTCCCAGGGGCGTGTCCGCGGCGAAGGCATCCTGACGCTCCTGCGGGCTGGCGCCGAACATCCCGGGCACGGTGGCGCCGGGGCTCAGGCTCTTGACCGAGATCCGCCGCCCGGCGAACTCGCGAGCCGCACCGCGCGAGAGCAGGTCCACCGCCGCCTTGGTCGCCGCATAGGTCGCCGTCCCCGGCAGCGGGTGATCGCCGAGCATCGAGGAGATATTGATGACGACCCCGCCCTCGCGAAGCCGCCGGCCCGCCTCCTTCAGCGACAGCGCGACCGCCCGGAAGTTGACGTCGATCAGCCGGTCCAGCGCCTCAACCTCGGTCTCCACCAGGTTTCCAGTGCTGCCGACCCCGGCGTTGTTGATCACGATGTCGAGCGGACCCAGCGCCTCCTCCGCCCGGTCGTAGAGCGCCGGGATGTCCGCCGCCTCCCGGAGGTCGGCGGCGATCGCGACCGCCTTGCCGCCGGCCTCCTCAAGTTCCTTGGCCAGTGCATCGGCGGCCTCCCGGCCCTCGCGGTAGTGCAGCGCCACGGCCGCGCCGGCCTTCACCAGCGCCCGCGCGATCGCGCTCCCGATTCCGCCCGATGCCCCGGTCACCAGGGCGGTCTGATGTTCCAAACTCCGCTCGCTCATGCCCCAGCCATCGCACGAAACGCCGGCATTTCAAGACATCGGGCCATGGCGGAGCAACGTTTGGCGGCGGAGGCTGGCCGGCATCCCCGCAGGCGCTTGAACCGAGTGGGTACTCGCCTTCCTCCCCCGAGCTCGCGGAAGGCGGCAAAGAGGGCTAGCCGGGCGATCTCGTAACCCGGTGCCGACAGGCGAATCCCGGGGTTGCTTCGCGGCGCCACTCAGTTCTGGAGATCCGTGATCAGCGGCTTGAGCACCCGATCCGGGTCGTCGCCAACGGTCTTCACGTGGAAGGCGGTGTTGCCGTGGTTGAGGAGGTGGCGCAGTCGCCGGAGAGCCGCGTAGGAGTAGCCGTCCCGCAGGTCGCTCAACCAGTAGACCGTATCGACCTGGTGGACGACCACGAGTTCCTCGATGGCCTGCATCGTCCCGGTGGCGCGCCAGGTCAGAGAAAAACTCGGCACGGCGAGCTTGCAGCCGACCACCTCCCGGTAGTGGGGGCGGTCGAAGCTCCGGGAGATCTCCTGTTTGAGCGGCTGGATGAAGCTCTTCGTGCTTCCAGAGACGTCGAGGATGACGCCGAGATTCGCACTGTAGAGGTACGATCCGCCGACGATGCCGCTTTTCCGCTCCTTCTCGCCCTCGTTTCCATCGGCCTCGCGAAGGGCCTTCAGCAGCGCCTCGCGCTTGGTCTTCATGGCCACGCGGAGGGTTTCGGCGGAGGCGGGGGAGAGCGGGCCCGAGGTCTCGAAACCGTCACCGAGTTCATGCCCGAAGATGGGGAGGAAGAGTGACTTCCTCTGCTCGAGCAGCGCGTCGAGCTCAGCACGCCGTTCCGCGACCTCCTGCTCGTCGGGAGTCCCGAAGCCCTCCTCTCGGGCGATCTCCCTCTGGAGCCGCTTGATCTCCCGCTCGAGCTTCCTGCTCACCTTCCTGTAGAGGTCGGCGAGATCTTCCTCCTTCATGAAAAGATCCTTGTGGCGTCGCTCGTCGGTATCGCCTCCCGCCGGGCGCAACAGGTCCGCCCAGATGCGCCGCTTCTCACCCACGAGGATCCCAGCCCGGAGCTCAAGGGCACGTTTCGCCTCCGATCGCGTCAGGCCCACGGCATCCATCGCTCCCGAAGCCTCCGGGCTCGGAGTCGCGAGCAGGGCCAGATTCCGCTCGAGTTCCATGAGAGTGAACAGGAACGGCAGATCCCTGGTGGCGTCCACGGCCACTTTCCGATCCTCCACCTGCCCTGCCTGCAGGAGTTTGAAGCGGTATTGAAGGGTTCGAACCAGCCTCTCGTCGACCGGGACCGTCGCCTCCGCAAAGAGGGGCGTGACGAGATGCGACAGGAGAATCACAAGCGGGAGGACCGGACGAACCATGGCCCAGTCTATTCGTCGGCCGCGCGTCCGGACGAGAACGAACTCGCCGACCGGCCGCGTGCCTCCCGCCTGTCCCCATTTCCGGCCTTCCCCTTTTCCACAGCAGCGTGGGATCATTTTAGCCCGGAGGGCCGACGGTGTCGGGGCGAACTCCGATCAGCCTTGAGACCGAGTGCTGCCCTCGCGCAGCCACTGGATGGCCCGGAACGCCATACCGGTCTGGCCCTTGGCCCGATGCATTTCTCATTGGTGAGAAATGCAGGTTAGAAATGCAGCCAGAGTTTTTGCGCCGAGTAGTCGATCATCGCGTGGACCTCGCGGAAGGAGATCCGAGCCCAGTAGACCCTCCTCCTTCTTCCCGGTCTCCGGCAGACTCATCACGATGAAACCCAGGTCGGTGCCGTCGGCCCGCCGAAGCGGCAGTCGTCAGAACTCGTCTCGCCCTCCACCGTCGCTCCCCCACCGAACCCGGCGACCTTCACCGCCGAAGGGCGGACGTCGAGGCCCAGCTCTTTCGCCGTGCCCAGGACCATGATTGAAGCCATCGCCCGCCCTCCTGCCCCTCCTCGAAGGGTCGATGACATCGGGGGCGATGAGGGGAAGATGCGCGACGGGGGTCGCGCGGTCCGGATGGGGCAGCGGGATGCCATCCCGCTTTCGCCATTCGGTCGAAGTCGAGGCGCTCCCGAGCTGAGATCACGGCACCCGTCCGGGTGATCCGCTCACGGCAGGACCGGGCGTTCAACGAGGCCGCCAGGTCGCCGGGCCGAAGCCGGTGAGGGAACGCAGCCTCGCAGGGAGGGCCCAGATCGGATCGAGGAAGATTTCGGATCCTGTGGAAACAGGAGAAGGCGGAGTGGCTGCCAGCAGAATCGGGGTTGGGGGGAAGAAGAGGCACGACTGAAGTCGTGCGGTCAGATCTGCGGCGTCCCAGGACGCCCTCGCACGATCGCAGGCGGATCGCTAAGGTCGCTTTTCAACGGAATCGTTGCCTTTTCCTGACCGTCGATCGAAAAGGCGCCCACGCCGGGTCCGTAGCTCCCTCCGGCGGGTGGGCGTGTGGCGTTCGGCCGCCTCGCTGCCCGGCGCGCCGACCCCTTTCCCAACGAACCCCATCCTTTCCACCATGCCCGCGAAATCCCTCATCACGACCTTCCTCGGACTTTTCCTTGGGGGCTTGCTTCCGGCCCCGGTCTGCGCCCTCGACCGGGTCTACCCCGACAAGTGGGAGTGGGCCTTCTTCCAGCAGGAGGAAATCGAGAAACTGAGATCCAAGGGCCGGCAGAAGCCGGGATCGGATTTCTGGCAGCTGGGCTCGGGCAGCATCGTCGTGCGGAGCAATGTCTCGGCCGGCCTCGCCGCCGAGTGCTACGTGCACGTGAAGCAGGCCCTGCCGCAGTTGACGCGCCCGCTCCTCCCTCCCTCGTCGACCCGGCCGTCGACGATCCGCTTCGTCGTGACGATCCACGGCACCGAAAGGTCGCTCATCGAGGCGGCGCCGGACGCCTACACCTCGGAGGGCTTCTCCCACCTCACCCTCTCGGACGACGGGGTGGCGGTGGCGGAGATCCACCTGCTCAGTGACTGGGACATCCACCCCGGGGCCGCCAACAACCTCGCCGAATGCGTCGACGTCGGCATCCTGCAGCGCCACCTGGCCCGGATGATCCTCCAGATGTGGCAGCCCAAGCAGCCCTTCCCGCCCTTCTTCGCGGAGGGCTACACGAGCTACTACGAGGTCTTCGACGTCCACGAGAAGCAACCGGCGATCCCCGGCAGCTCGCGGGCCCTTTTCAAGCGGGCCTTCGTCGAGGCCATCGTCGACCAGAAGACGTTCCGCCCCTCGCTGGCCGGGCTGCTGCAGCTCGATGCCAAGGCCTTCGAGCGTTCCGAGGAGCTCAACGGCGCCCTGGCCAACCACTTCATCCAGTTCGTCATGGCGAAGGAGGAACGACGCAAGTTCCTCCATCAGGCGCTCGCCCACCTGAAGGACGGCGGCCGGATCCGACCGGAATCCATCGCCTCCATCGAGCAGGAATGGCATCGCCACCTCTACCGCACGCTGTCCCGCTCGCAGCTCGTCCTCTACACCGACTACCCCACGAAGGCCGGGGTCCCCGGTGCGGCGTCGGTTTCCAAGATCTCCAACTACGGCAACCGCCCGTCGCTCTTCCTGATCCCCTCCAAGGGCGGTGTTCACGACCTCGCGTGGTTCGGCGACGGCGCCGTCCGCTTCCTGCGATGCGACGCGGAGGGACGGAAGATCGGCGAGTTCTCCCCGTCCTTCGCCAAGGACGCGCGAGGGATCCTCGGCGCGACCCGCCTTCCGGGCGACCGCGGCTACGCGTTCGGCTACTCGCACGACAATGCCCACGGCGACGGCGCCACCGAGTTCTGGGTGGCCGGGGTCGACATGGACGGCGGCGAGATCTTCAACACCCGCATCTTCGGCGACCAGAGCCTGAAGGTGGAGAAATCCAAGGGGGGACCCGGCGGGGCCGGCACCGCCCGCATGGTCTACAACGAGCAGGCCGGGCACATCGGCTTCTACCTCGCCCACAACATGCTGTGGGGCGACGGCGTCCGCCACCAGGCCGGCTTCGTCGGCTTCATCTCGCCCAAGGGAAAACGGCTGCCGGGTGGCAACGGCTGGTTCTACAGCCACAACTTCGACCAGCGGATGATCGTCGCCGGCGGCGACTTCTACACGCTCGCCCACGGCGACGCCTATCCGCGCGCCCTCGGCTTCGCCCGCTGGTCCGGCAGCGGCGGCAAAAAGGTCGCCGACACGACCTATCACACCATTCCCGGTGAAAGCGGCGACAACACGACCAAGTGCCAGACCGGCGGACTCGTGGCGCTCTCCGGCGGACGCTTCGCCGTCGTCTTCGCCACCGCCAACGAGCGCGAGGGCCACGACGTCTGCGTAAAGATCCTCGACGCCTCCGGCGAAACGACGAAGGAGCGCTGGCTGACCGAGCACGAGGAGGGCGGCCAGGGCGCCTACCCGCGCATCGCCCGCCACGGCGACCACATCTTCGTCGCATGGCACGACAGCTCCGACTCCCGCGGCCTCCAGCAGATCGTGCTCGACCGCTCGCTGGAGACCGTCGTCCCCCGGACCACCAGCCGGGACGTGAAGCTCTCGCCCTACGACGACCTCCACAACCTCGACAACGGCGCCATCGTCTGGGCCGTGCCCCAGGGGAGGAACAAGATCCGCGTCTATCGCATCGACCAGCCCGAGGTGCTCGAAGAGGCGCTGGTGAAGCGGAATGCGGCCGGAGGAGAGGGATAGTCACAGTCTCCGCTGGACTCCGGCTCGGCCCACCGACCCCGGAAACGCCAAACCCCTGCCTCCGGCGAGCGAGGGGGCGGACATTTCGGTCACCGAGAAGCTACTTCAGCGAGATGACGACCCGGTCCAGGGTGCCGCTGAACTCGGCAGTGTCGCGGGTGTAGTCCTTCGAGACGGGGGTTCCGGTGTCATCGCCGACGTCGAAGGTCTCGGAGAGTGAAAAGGTCCCCGGCATGGTGCGGCCGACTTCGCCTTCCGCGACCTTCTCGCCGTTGACGAAGAGAGTCACCATCCCGGTGAAGTTTTCGCCGGCCTTGAAAACGGCTTTCAGCTTCACTTCGCCCGCCGGAAGGGCGGCGTCCGCCGTGATCCGGTAGCGATCCTCGTTGTAGGCGTTGTACTCGTAGCTCAGCCGGTTGTCTTTCACGTGGAACGTGTACCCACCGTACAGGCCGCCCGAACAGACAAGCACGCCCTCGGCACCGTCTTCCGGGATCTTCGCGAACGCGGTGAGCGTGTGATTCTTGTTCTTCACGGGGGGCGAGGCCGCCTCGGCGATCCGGACGGCGCCCGGGGGATAGAAAACGTATTCGTCCCGGATCGGCGCGTTGCGTGCATACACCGCGCTCAGCCGGGAGGCCACATCGTCATAGAGCGGATAGACGTTGTATTTCCACGCCTCCTCGTCCCAAGCCTGCTTCAGCTCCTCGAGTTTCTCCGGATGTTCTTCGGCGAGGTTGTTGGATTCCGAAAAATCCTCCGCGACGTGATAGAGTTCCCAGACGTCGTCTTCGAACGGGAAGGTGCCGCCAATCACCCAGGGCATCCGGCCAGCGTGGATGGTGACCGCTTTCCACCCGTCGAGGTACATCGCCCGGTTGCCGAAGAGTTCATAGTATTGACGGGTCCGCTGGTCCGCCGCGTCGGCGTCATTGAAGGAATACTTCATGCTGGTCCCGTCCAGCGGGAGTTGCTTGATGCCGTCGATCTCTTCCATGGGTTCCAGTCCGAGGACATCCAGGATGGTCGGGGCGATGTCGATGATGTGGTGATACTGGTCGCGAACCTCGCCCTTGCCCTCGATGCCGTCGGGCCAGTGAACAATGAGCGGATCCTGAATCCCACCGCGGTGGACGACCTGCTTGAAATAACGGAACGGCGTGTTCCCCGCCATGGCCCATCCGGCGTGGAAGTGGTTGTTGGTCTCCTCCAATCCCCACTCGTCGTACTTCTTGAGATTCTCCTCGAGCTCCGTTTGCAGGTTGTTGACCAGCAGCATCTCGTTGTGCGTCCCGGACATCCCGCCCTCACCACTGGAGCCATTGTCCGAGGTCAGCATGATGAGGGTGTTGTCCAGTTCGCCGATGCGCTCGAGGGCGGCGATCATCCGCCCGATCTCCATGTCCACGTGATCGAGCTGCGCGGCGAAGGCCTCCATCTGGCGGGCATACATCTTTCTCTGGTCGGCGGTGAGGCTGTCCCAGGCGGGGATTTCTTTCGTCCGCTCCGTCAGCTTCGTGCCGGGCGGGATGACCCCCATTTCCAACTGCCGCTGGTGGATCATTTCGCGCGCCTTGTCCCAACCCATGTCGAACCTGCCCTTGTATTTGTCGAGATACTCCTGGGGAGCGTGGTGCGGGGCGTGCATCGCCCCGGGAGCCCAGAACATGAAGAACGGCCGCTCCGGATCGACCGATTTCTGCCCGGTCAGGTAGTGGATCGCCTTGTCGGCCATGTCGGTCGAGAGATGATAGTCAGGGTTGCCGCGTGCCGGCTCAATCGGTTCGTGGCCGGCGAACATGACCGGGGTGAAGTTGTTCGCGTCGGCCGCCATGAAGGTATAAGTGTGGTCGAACCCATCACTCGTCGGCCAGTAGGTGAAGGGACCGACCTGCTGGATCTGGAAGAGCGGCGTGTGGTCCCACTTGCCGATGGCGTAGGTCGTCCAGCCTTTATCCTGCACGACGCGGGTGATCTCCTGGGCGGTGAGGGGCACGAATCCCGAGTAGCCCGGGAATCCCATCGCGGTCATGGCATGGGAGCCCATCCCGATCGAGTGGTGATTGCGACCGGCCAGGATCGAGGCGCGGCTGGGCGAGCACAGGGCGGTGGTGTGGAAGTTGTTATAGATCAACCCATTGCCGGCGAGTCGGTCCATGTTGGGGGTCTCGGTCAGGCCCCCGAAGCAGCCGATGTGCCCGTACCCGGTGTCGTCGAGGAGGATGAGAAGCACGTTGGGGGCATCTTCGGGCGGCCTTGATTGTTTCGGCCAGGACTCTTTCGAGTCCTCGTATTTCCGGGCGATCACCCCGTCGAAACCCGGCACGGTCTTGGTCTTCGGTTCCTGTGCCGCGGCGCCACCAAGGAGGCCGAGGGCGAGGACGGTTGAGGCAAGGCGGGTGGGGAGGCTTGAGACGTTCATGGATACTCGGGATGACCGTTTATGATTGTTGCTTGGGCGTGGGAGGGCTATGCAGAAACGGCAAATGCGTCGCGAAATCCACGGACGCCGACAGTTCGGTGAGATTCGGTCGCGCGAAATTGGCGAATATACCGATACCCTCACCGGAGTCTGGGACGTGGAAAGTTGCCAGCTGGGACCTTCGAAGATGGAATCGAACACCCGTTTCGTGACCGATGGCGGTGCACTGCTGTATCGAGAGCAGGTCGGGATGGAAGTCCTCCTGCGGGGTGCCCTCAATGGGGACCACTTGGTCTTCGGGATCCCCGACGAGCGATCGCGCTCGGGCCGCTGGCAAGGGCAGGCCTATCCGGAGGGAGCATTGATCTGCATCAAGGCGGGCGTGGCTCTCGACCTGGTCTTCCCCGCTGCTTCAATCGTCACGGTGGCGGTCCTGCCGGCAGGGACTGCCGCCGCACGGATCGCAGCGCTGAGCGGGCGGTGCGCCGCGGGTTTGTTGGATCGGAAGGACATCTTCCTCGAAGTCGGCACGCGAGGTCTCCGGGCCTTGTCGCGGCGCTGGCACAAGACCCTGCTCCCTTCCGGATCCCGACCCGGGCGCCCTCTCGTGGACGAACTCGTGGACGCCCTCGTCTCGACGCGGGTCGAGCAGGCGGAGTTCGTCCAGCCCCCGCTTCGAGCGGCGAGACGGACCTTCCGGCGGGCCATGGCGCATTGCGAGGAGCATGGATTCGAGTGTCGTCCCGAGCAACTCGCGTGGGAAACAGGCGTCTGCGTACGGACCCTGCGGGACGCCTTCCGACGCTGCACCGGCAAGTCTCCCTCACGTTTTCTCCGATGCCTCCGGCTCCGACAAGTCCGGGAGCGACTCCTCGACCTCGGACCCGGTGAAACCACCGTGACGGACGAAGCGGTCGCGATGGGATTCACGGAACTCGGCCGTTTTTCGGGGGAGTATCGAAGAGTCTTCGGCGAGCTCCCCTCGGCAACGCTTCGACGGGGACGACTCCGGAAAGGCATCGTGATGAAGGGACCGCGGTAGGCCGGCCTCTTGAGCATGGGGGCTGTCCAATCGACTCCCGGAAGCCGCGGGGCTGGACTACCATGGATCGGCGCTTGCCAACCGGCCTCAGCTCGTTGTTCGCGAACGCGTTGCATGCGGACACCGGACCCTGAAACACGTTGAGCAATCCGCATTGCCAACCGAGAGGCCAGAGAGGCCGGACCGGGAGAGGGCCGAAACGCGCCCCGAGCTGGTGAACACCGAGCGTCTTCGTGAACGCCTCGCCGGTGGCGACGCGGAAATGCGTCGAAATCAAAGGATCCAAGCCACTTCAGGCGGCTTCGCGCTCGAAGCAAGAAGGCGCTTCCCGGAGGAAGCGCCTTCAAAAGCGAGCGAGTGGCATCCCGTAGGGGAGTCGAACCCCTGTTGCCGGAATGAAAATCCGGAGTCCTAACCACTAGACGAACGGGACGTGTCACTCGGGGCGCCTGCTGCCGCAGGCGCGGGCGCGCAAGATAGAAATGGGCTCCGAGCTGACAAGGACAAAATGGCCGTTTTTTGAAAAACTGCGCGTTGGTGCCGGAACTGAGCTTGCCACCGGACCCCCGATCCTTACCCTGCCGCGCCTGTCGGACAAATCTCCGCCATTCGCTATGAATCAAGACATCCTCTCCCAAGCCGCCACTCAGGCCCGCGGACTCGCGATCGACGCCGTGCACGCCTGCTCCTCCGGCCACCTCGGCCTGCCTCTCGGCTGCGCCGAAATCGGCGCCGTGCTCTACGGCGGCGGCGGACTCCGCTTCAATCCCGAGGCCCCGAAGTGGCTGAACCGCGACCGCTTCATCCTCTCCGCCGGCCACGGCTCGATGTTTCTCTACAGCTGGCTGCACATGGCCGGCTACGAGCTCTCGCTCGAGGAGGTGAAGAACTTCCGCCAGCTCGGCTCGGAGACCCCCGGCCACCCGGAATTCGGCGACACCGCCGGCGTCGAGGCCACCACCGGACCGCTCGGCCAGGGCATCGGCAACGCCGTCGGCTACGCCCTCTCCGGCAAGCGCGCCGCGGCGAAGTTCAACACCGCCGACCACACGATTTTCAACCACCACGTGATCGCCCTGCACGGCGACGGCTGCCTGCAGGAGGGCGTGGCCAAGGAGGCGATCGCCTTCGCCGGCCACACCGGCCTCGACAACCTGATCCTGATCTACGACTCGAACGACGTCACCCTCGACGCCATGGCCGAGGTGACCCAGAGCGAGGATGCCGAGGGCTACTTCCGGTCGCAGGGCTGGGACGCCGTCACGGTCGACGGCCACGACCTCGCGGCCGTCGCCGAAGCACTGGAGAAGGCCAAGGCCGACGACAACGGCAAGCCGAAGGCCATCATCGCCAAGACCCTCATCGGCAAGGGCATCCCGGAAGTGGCCGGCACCGCCGCCGGCCACGGCGAGGGCGGCGCCAAGTTCGCCGACCAGGCCCGCGAGGGTCTCGGACTGCCGGCGGAAACCTTCTACGTCTCCGACGAGGTCCGGAAGCACTTCGCCGAGGTCGCCGAGGCCGGGAAGAGCGAGTTCCTCCAGTGGCAGAGCACCTACGAGGCCTGGGCCCAGGCGAATCCCGAGCTCGCCACCGAGCTCCGCGCCAGCGTGCGGGGTGAGATTCCCAGCGACCTGATCGACCGCATCCCGTCCTTCCCCGATGACGAAGGCGGCGCCACCCGCGCCTCGGGCGGCACCGTGATCCAGACGGTCGCCAAGCTGGTTCCCCAGCTGATCACCGGCTCGGCCGACCTCTACGGTTCGACCAAGAACTACATCAAGGACGCCGGCGACTTCGGCGCCGACAACCCGGACGGCCGCAACATCTGGTTCGGCATCCGCGAGCACGCCATGGGCGCCATCTGCAACGGCATCGCCTACGACGGCATCTTCCGGGCCTCGGGCGCGACCTTCCTGGTCTTCGCCGACTACCTGCGCGGGTCGATCCGACTCGCCGCCCTGTCCGGGCTGCCGGTCACCTACATCTTCACCCACGACTCGGTGGGTGTCGGCGAGGACGGCCCGACCCACCAGCCGGTGGAAACCGTCAGCGGCCTGCGCGTGATCCCCAACCTCGACGTGATCCGCGCCGGCGATGCCGAGGAAACCGCCGGCGCCTGGGCCGCCGCGATGCTCCGCACCGACGGCCCGACCGCGCTCATCCTGACCCGCCAGGGCGTCCCGGCCATCCCGGGGCTTTCCAGCAGCGAGCGCCGCGAGGGCGTGATCCGCGGCGGCTACATCGTCCGCAAGGAGCAGGGCGAGCTGACCACCATCCTGCTCGCCAGCGGGTCCGAGGTGCAGCACGCGCTGAAGGCCGCCGAGGAACTCGGCGACGGCGTGCGCGTCGTCTCGATGCCCTGCTTCGAGCGCTTCGACCGCCAGGGCGACGACTACAAGGAAAGCATCCTGCCGAAGGCCTGCACCAAGCGCGTCGCCATCGAGGCCGGCGTCACCGGCCTGTGGTGGAAATACGTCGGCACCGAGGGGAAGGTCGTCGGCATCGACCGCTTCGGCCTCAGCGCCCCGGGCGGCACCGTGATGAAGGAACTCGGCATCACCGCCGAGTCCGTCGTCGCCGCCGCGAAGTAATCCCCGCTTCCGTTCTCCCCAAGCGCCGTCCTCGATCCGGGGGCGGCGCTTTTTTCGTGGAAGGACGCGCGACGCCGAATGGGGAGAGCGGGTTTCCAACCCGCTGCCGTAGAACCCGTCCGGACAAGCGGCTTGCAAAGCCGCTCTCCCCACCGGTCCGCCGCATCCCGACCCGTGACCTCGGCATCGGGGTTTCCCTCATTTCCCTCCGAAAACGCTTCACTCACCCCCGTCGCAGCAATGGGTGCCCCTTCTTTGCCTCAGTGATATGGGGCGGACGCAGGTAGGCCGGCTGGGGCGGCTCGGCTCGCAGCCGCTCGCGGGTCGACTCGTCGAGGCCCCGCCACGCCGCCTCCAGCGCGGTGGCGGTGGGCGTCACCCGCCGGACCTCGACCTCCTCGGGGAGCCGTAGCCGGGCAAGGTCCTCGAGCGCATGGACCGGTCCGTCGATCCGGGCCGCGAGCGCGGCGGCATCCACCACCTCGGGCAGGGGCAGACCCGGGCCCAGGCGCACCCACCAGGCGCTGCCGCGGCGGGCGTCACCGATCACCAGGGCGTCGTCGAGCCCGAGCGCGAGCAGCGAGGACAACCCCACGACCCGGCAGCCGTGAACCAGTCCGACGCCCTGGGCGGCGGCGATGCCGACCCGGGTGCCGCTGTAGCTGCCGGGCCCGGTGCCGACCACAATTTCATCGAAAGCCTGGCCGCCACATGCCGCCATCGCCGCCTGCAGCGGCTCGAAAAGCACGGCATTGTGGTGACGGTCGCTCTCGAAGCCCCCCTCGAAGACCACCACCCCGTCCTTCACCACCGCCAGCGAGGCGCGGGGCGTGCTGCATTCGATCGCGAGGACGAGGGCCACGGGCCGACGCTACGCGCCCCCGCGCCCCGGCGGCAAGGGCGCTCGATTCTCCCTTGCGCGTTTTCTCTCCTGTCGCTTTCTTCGCCGGGGGCGTGGCACTCCGCTCCCGAAGTTTTCCAAAAAGATCATGACGACATACGCCAAGGGCCTGGAAGGGGTCATCGCCAACGAAACCGCGCTCTCCAACGTCGACGGCAAACTCGGCCAGCTGAGCTACCTCGGCTACCACATCGACGAACTCGTCCACAACTGCCGCTACGAGGAAGTCGTCTACCTGCTGCACTACGGCAAGCTGCCGACGGAGTCCGAACTCACCACCTTCATGACCGCCCTGCGCGCGGAGCGCGGGCTGCCCGACGGCGTCATCGACTTCCTCAAGAACGCGCCCAAGGACGCCAGCCCGATGGACGTGCTGCGCACAGCGGTGTCGATGCTCTGCCTCTACGACAAGCGCACCGCGATCGGCGTGCCGGACATGGAGAAGGACGCGGCGATCGCCCTCTCGATCTGCGCCAAGGTGCCGACCATCGTCGCCGCCTACCACCGCTTCCGCCAGGGGCTCGAGCTGCCGCCGCTGCGCGACGACATGGGCGAGGCCCGCCATTTCCTCTACCTCATCAACGGTGAGGCGGCCACCGACGTCGCCACCCGCACGCTGGCCGTGGCGCTCATCCTCCACGCCGACCACGGCATGAACGCGTCGACCTTCGCGGCCCGCGTCACCATCGCCACGCTCTCCGACATGTATTCGGCCATCACCTCGGCCATCGGCGCGCTCAAGGGACCGCTCCACGGTGGCGCCAACGAGGGCGTGATCCACATGCTCGAGGACATCGGCGAGCCGTCCAAGGTCGACGACTACATCGCCGGCAAGCTCGAGCGGAAGGAGAAGATCATGGGCATCGGCCACCGGGTCTACAAGACGCTCGACCCGCGCGCCCCGCATCTGCGCCGCCTCGCCGTGCAGCTCACCGAGGAACTCGGCGAGCCGAAATGGATCCAGATGTCCGAGCGCATCGCCGAGATCATGCGCGAGACCAAGGGCCTCGAGGCCAACGTCGATTTCTACTCGGCCACCGTCTACTACTCGCTCGGCATCCCGACCGACCTCTTCACGCCGATCTTCGCCCTCGCCCGCACCAGCGGCTGGACCGCCCAGGTGCTCGAGCAGCTCCGCGACAACCGCCTCTATCGCCCGCAGACGCTGTGGGTCGGCCCCACCGAGCTCAAGCCGGTGCCTCCGATCGAGGAACGCTGAGCCGCCCCGTGAGCGCCTTCGACCCCGCCGCCTTCCTCCGCGAATTCCGTCGCGAGGCCGAGGGGCGGGGTTTTTCGTGCGAAACCCTGCTCGAAACCGAGGCCGGCCCGCTGCTCGGGTTCGTCGGCCCGGGAAAGGGTGAGCCCGCCTACCTGTCGGCCGGCATCCACGGCGACGAGCCCGCCGGCCCGCTGGCCGCGCTCGAGCTGCTGAAATCCGGCACCTTCGACGACGGTCGCGCCTGGTCCCTCTGCCCGGCGGTCAACCCGACCGGTCTCGTCGCCGGCACCCGCGACAACGCCGAGGGTTTCGACCTGAATCGCGACTACCTGCTCCGCGTCACCCCCGAGGTCCGCACCCACGCCGCGTGGCTGGAACGGCGACCCACTCCGGCTCGCTTTCTCTCGCTGCACGAGGACTGGGAAAGCACCGGCTTCTACTTCTACGAGATCAACCTCGCCGACGACCGCCCCGGCCGCGCCGAAGCGATCCTTGGGGCCGTGAGGCCGCATTTCCCCCCCGAGCCGAACGCCGTCATCGACGACCACGAAGTCCGCGAGCCCGGCTGGATCTACCACGAGGCCCGCGCCGATTTTCCCGACCACTGGCCCGAGGCCATCTTCCTCGCGGAGCGCGGGTGCCCGATCTCCTTCACCTTCGAGACGCCCAGTTCGGCGCCACTCGCCGACCGCATCGAGGCCCATCTCGCCGCGACCCGCGCCGCCCTCGGGGAGTAGGCGCAGCTCAGTCGCGCCGCCCGCCGGGCACCAGGAAGCCGAGCACGAACAGGCCACCGCCGAGCACCAGGCCCGAAATCCCGGCCGTGCGCCACGGGATGCCGGAGACCTCTTCCTCGTCGGCGGTCTCGACGCGGTAAAACAGCATCGGCTCGCCGCGCTCGGACACCGTCTCCTTCAGCTCGATCGTGTTTTCCGGCAGCGTGATCGTCGTGTCCTGCTGCATGATCCCGATCCCCTCGGCCCCCTGGGTCGAGGTGACGAGGAAATTCCGGTCGTCGATCTTGCGGCGGGTCATGGATCCCCCCTCGGGCCGCTCCTCGAGAAAAGTCTCCCACTGGCCGTCGCCGAGGTAGCGCGCGAGACCGCGCCCGGTGAAGGTGAAGACCACCTTGCGGTCCATGTCGAAGCGCTCCATCCCGAAGTCCTCCAGCTCGGTCGCCGAGAACAGCCGCTTCAGCTCACGCTTCAGCAGGGCCGGGTCGGCACCCACCGTCTGCTTCCAGACCTTGTAGCCGGCCGCCTCGAATTCGATGGTCAGCGTGAAGCGTGCGTCGCCGACCTCGTCGATCACGCAGCGGATGTCCTGACGCTGGATCGGCGTCTTGGCCTCGAGCGGCGCGAGCAGCAGCAGCGGGATCACCGCGATCACCGCGGCCCGGAACAGGGGAAGAAGTTTCATGGGAGGGGGATGAGGGGGGTTCAACGGATGGTGGCGACCATCTGCTGGATCAGGTTGTTGTACTGTTCGAGCTTGCCGAGCGGGGCGTTGAAAATCACGCCGGTCACCCCCTGGTTGGTGGTGTTGAAAACGCCGATCCACTCGAGCTGGGCCTGGCCGTTGGCGAAGCTCTGACCGACGATCACCGACGGCCCGCCCTCCTGCTGGGGTGGCTGGATCTGGTACTGCGCCGTCACGCCCATCTGCGCCATCTGGCCCTCGAGAAAGGTCACGGCCTCCTGCAGGCTGCGGGCGTTGCCCACCGAGTAGAACTCGATGCCGAGTCCGCCGCCGTCGGGAATCTCATTCGCCGCCAGCTCGAGCGACGGAATCTGTGGAATCGGCGTGCGCAGCACCTGGAAGTTGTTGGGCACGCTCATCGTCATCCCGAAGCTGGTCGCCAGCGGCTGGGAGTTGGGGAGATCGGCGGGCTGTGGCTGCGGATCGTTCGGGTTGGGATCGGGCTGCGGCTGCGGTTCCGGCTGCTGCGAAAGCACCTGCTCGGCCCGGGCCAGCACCTCGTCGAGCCGGCGCCTCAGGTCGGGGTTCTCCTTGAGCTCGATCGGCTCGATCCCCTGCGCGTGCAGCTCGCGGAGATGCAGCACGCCCATCGGAATCACCGAGTGCGAGTGGAGCTTGCCTTCCTGGTCGGTGTACGACCACTGACCGCCGGAGAGGTGGGCGTTGGTGTTCGGCACCGCGGCCTGCACCGCCTCGTCGAAGCTCGCCGTGCCGACCATCGTCGATTCCACCGGCAGGTAGCTGCCGTCCGGCATGATCACCGCCGGCCACGCGTGGTTGTTGGTCAGGAACATCGCCGATTGCAGACCCTCGGCCTCGAAGATGCTGCAGAACAGATTCGACAGCTCGATGCACAAGCCCGCCGATCCGGTCACGATCTCCCGCGGCAGGCGGATTTCCTGCACCGTCGTCTCGACGCCGCCCGACTCGACCGGCATGCCCGTCGTGCCGCCGTAGCGGATCCCGGTCGCCCCGAGCACCAGGTAGGCCGCCCGCATGAACTTGCGGATCTCCTCCGGATCCCCCGAGTTGGCCACGCTGCCGCCCATCATGCTCTGGATGCGCTGCGTCAGGTAGCGGATGATCGGGTCGTTCGGGGTGACGAAGCACGCGGTGAAGAAACTGGTCGCGTAGTAGTCGGGCAGGTTCTGGATCTCCTCCGGCGGAATGTCGGTGTAGGCGAGCTGCGAAACGCCGAGCACCTCGACCGGAAGCTCCCGCGTCAGGGAAGTCGTCTCGCCCCCCTCGTCGTCCTTCCACGAGATCTCGATCTCGACGTTCTCCCGGTCGCTGGTCCGGCGCTTGGTGATCGAGTCGGGAAAGTCGGGGTAGTAGCAGTAGACGACCGTCTGCCCGGGCAGGACCTCGGGAAAGATCTGCGGCTTGCACCACTCGGCCAGACCGGGGACTTGACAGCGGATCTCGAGGTCGTGGTAGGAGGTCTCGCCGGGATTCTTCAGCACCACCTTGGCCGCCCAGAAGCGGCCCTGCTGCGCGGTGGGATCCTTGTAGGTCTTGTAGGCGCAGCTCATCAGATACGGCGGCGTCTTCAGACTCAGCGACGGCTCGGCGGATTCGCCGGACTCGATCTCGTCCTTGTTCGACCAGAGCAGCACCAGGCCGCCGGCCACGGCCAACAACAGACCGAGAATCTTCAGGGGGGTTCGCATGGACAACGTGGGGGTTGTCCCAACATCACCCTTTCCGGGTCGGAGGTGTCAAGATCGGAGCCACCTCCCCAATCCCAATCCCAATCCACCATCCACCATCTCCCCGCCTTTCCGGCTCGCCACCCCCACAGCGGCTGTGGAATGACTTCCACGATGTCATCCCCCCGTCATCCGCGCCGGACCAAGCCACCCTATGCCGGCGAGTGTCGTTTCTGGGCGCCGAAGTACCGTGGACAGATCCTCGCGCTGCTCGGGCTCGTGCTGGTCGGCATCGCCCTCACCTACGCCACCATGGAGCTCATGGTGCGCCTCGTGAAGTCCCTCGAAGGCAGCTACAGCGGGCCCCTCACGCTGCCCGTGCTTGTCGCCGGCTTCTCCGCCGCCACGCTCGCCAAGGTCGGCATCGACTACCTCCAGATCCGCCGACGCGACCGGATGAATGCCGACGCGATGATCTCGCTCGAACGCGAGGTCCTCGAGGCCCTCTTCCGCCAGGACGCCGCCTTCTTTTCCCGCCACGCGCTGCAGGAAATCGTCAGCCGCCTGATCCGCGACGTGATCCGCGTGATCGACCGCCGCGCCCAGGTCATCGTGATTGTCGCCTGCGTCGCCGAGCTGCTGGTGGTGCTCGCGTTCTTCCTCACCAAGGAATGGTCCTTCGCCCTCGTCATGACCGGCTGCTGCGTCGCCAGCGTGCTGTGGGTCATGCGCACCACCCGGCGCTTCACCTCGATCAACGAGCACCTCTTCGACCTCGACGAAAAAAACTCCATCCTCCTCGAACAGTACCTCCGGGCGACGCCGGAGATGCAGCTCGCCCGCGCCACCGAGCGCGCCCAGGAGTCCTTCGGCGACCTCCGCAAGCGGCGCTTCGAGACGCTGCTTCGCCGCGGCAAACTCAAAGCCTCTCGCCTTTCCACCTGCCCGCTCATCGAGGGCCTCACCCTCACCGGCGTCTTCCTCGTCGCCCTGCTCGCGCCCGAGGCCGGCATCGTCGCGCTGCTGCCGGTGCTCATCCAGAAGATCCCCACCGTCTTCGCCCGCACCGGTGAACTCACCGAGGCCATGGGCCGCATCCAGCTCGCCCGGGCCGGCATCAAGCGCCTCGAAGCCTACCACAGCGACGAATGGAACCTCACCGACCACCCCGCCTTCCCCACCATCGCCGAGGTCGGCGAGCTGCGGCTCGAGGGCGTGACCAAGCGCTACGAGGACGCGTCCGGACGCCTCCAGGGCGGCGTCGCCGACGTCACCTGCACCATCGCGCCCGGCACCCTCTGTGTCATCGCCGGCGGCTCCGGCTCCGGGAAATCCACCCTGGTCAACGTGATCCTCGGCGCCCTCCGGCCGCAGCAGGGCCGCATCCGCGTCGGCGAAACCGATTGGCTCGGCTCCGAACCCGAGGAACGCGCCCGCCGCCTCGCCTACCTGCCGCAGCGCCCCGTGCTCGTCCAGGGCACCATCGAGCGCAACGCCCTGCTGGTCGCCCGCGAGCGCACCGTGCCCGAGCTCGACACCCCCCGCGCCGACCGCGTCGAGCGCTGCGGACTCGCCACCATCTGCCGCCAGAAGGCCCTCGAACTCCCGCCCTCGCGCGACGCCTTTCCGGAAGAGATCATCGCCGAAGCCCACCGCGACCTCGCCCGACGCGTCCATGGCGATAACGCCGCCGCCCCCGCCATCGACCCCACCACCTGGGCCACGCCGCTCGGAAAATGGCGCCGCACCGACACCTTCGATCCCGCCGCCTCCAAGCGCCTCGCCGGCGACCTCCTCGAATCCACCCGCCGCCTCCTCGAGCTTCCCGGCCTCACCGACTACCTCGAGCTCGCCCCCGCCCCCATCACCGAGAGCGAGTGGAAACTCCGCCGCCGCGCCCACCAGGCCGAGGACGACGCCCTCCACGAGGAAATCGCCGCCACCCTGCGCCCGGCCGAAGTCGCCCAGCTCCTCGCCGCCGGCCCCGGTGACACCTTGAAGTACCTCGCCGAAACCCTCGGCCTCCAGCCGCCACCGCCCAAGGCCTGGCACGAGCAGGAAAGCTGGCGCGACGCCCTGCTCGCCGCCCTTCCCCCGCCCGACAAGGTCCAGGACCGACGCCGCCACGCCGAGGCCCTGCTCGAAACCATCGCCGCCGTCCCCGCCCTGCGCGACGGCCTCCTCGACCTCGGCCTCGACTGCGAAGTCGGCGTCTCCGGCTCCGCCCTTTCCGGCGGCCAGGCGCAGATCGTCGGCCTCGCCCGCGCCCTGCTTCGCGATGCCGGCCTCATCGTCCTCGACGAACCCAGCTCCGCCCTCGATCCCGTCCGCGCCCGCCAGGTCCGCGACTGCCTGCGCGAGGTCCGCGACGGCCGCATCATCCTCGTCGTCACCCACGACGCCACCCTCGTCACCGGCGCCGACCACGTCCTCCTCCTCGACCGCGGCGCCCTCGTCGCCCAGGGCTCTCCCCAATCCCTCGCCCAAACCAGCCAACTCTTCCGCCAACTCTACCCCGAAGTCACCTAAAGGACCGCGGACTTCAGTCCGCAAAAACGTCTCAACCGCAAAGCCCACAAAGAACTCAAAAAACCAAATCCCCTCCCACTCAAACTCCCCACCGCCCTCCAAAAAACCAACCCAACCCCAGCCTTTGCGTCTTCGCGCCTTCGCGGTTCCCCATCCCCATCAAAAACAAGATCAACCCCAGCCTCTGCGATTTCTGCGCCCTCTGCGGTTCCAACTCCCCCCTCCATCACCTGATCAACCCCAGCCTTCGCGTCCTTCGAGTCTTGGCGGTTCCCAATCCGAAATCCGCAATCCCCAATCCGCAATCCCGCGATGTCCCCGCTCGACCCCAACGAACTCACCCGGCTCCTCGCCGAGTCGCCGCTCTTCTCCGGCCTCGACACCGATGCCGCCCAGCTCCTCGTCGAAACCGCCGAGCGCGACCGCTACGCCGCCGGCGAATACGTCTTCCGCCAGGGCGACGACGGCGACCTCGCCTTCCTCATCGTCGCCGGCCGCTTCGCCGCGATCGACGACCGCGCGGAGGGAACGGTGCGCCGACAGATGCACCCCGGCGACCTCTTCGGCGAATACGCCCTCTTCCTCGGCGGCACCCGCACCCTGTCTGTGAAATGCGAGGACGACGGCATCGTCCTCGCCTTCCCCCGCGACCGCTTCCACGCCTTCCTCGAAAAGACCCCCACCGCCGCGATCCGGATCCTGGAGACGACGGTGAAGCGTCTCGACGAAGCTGAAAAGGCCCTTGCCTCGCTCGATCCGGTCGAAGCCTCAACGCTCAGATTCAAGGACCTTTGAATCCCCTTTGACGCTCAGGAGACTCAAATTATGAGGCCAACCCCTTCGCGGATTGATTGATTTAGGAGGGCTCCAATTTCTTCATTTTTTCTATATAACCAAAAATCACTTCAGAGAAATTTGGTGAATATCCAACAAATCTCCCAGACAACGACTCTCCGAGGTCATCTAAAATCAGAATCACTGTGCCCTTCCTAAAAACATGCGGATCTGTATCTTGATAATCGAGCTTGAGAACACGTCCATCAAATACTCCATCATTTAAGATGATATTTATTTTTTTCCCAGGTGCGCTTGGGTTTTCAAAATAGCCTGAACCATATATCACCCGTCTTTTTTCGGAAAGAGAAAACGTTGCCGGGTAAACAATATTACCAACTTCATTATCCTCATCCTGAACAAACTTGCCGGTCCATACGCCCCCAATGAGCTTTCCCAATCTGGGTGCATCTGTACATGGCCGCTTACCCTTATCAAATTGTTCCTTGATGAAATAAACTACAAGCGGACCTAGAATAGCCGAGATTAACGCTACAACAATTTCCATCAGAATTTGCTGCTAGAAATTTGCATTATTTGGGGGGCTCCTGAGACAGCCGTTGGGCCGGACCGGAGGGAGGGAGAAAGGGTTGAGAAGGAAGAAGGGACACCAGGAGAAGCTGAAAACTGAAAGGACGAATGCTCCGCAAGACGCCTAGATCCGGCGGAGTTGTGAGACTTCACCACGCGATCATAGCTCTACGGCCCTCGACGCCAAGATCTTTGTGACGGCGGATTCGCGAGGCGGAGCCTCTCAGTCGGGATCGAAGACGAGGATCGCTCGTCTTCGAGTGGAGCTTCCTCGGGCCGCCAAGTGTAAGCGCCCAACAGAGCACCTCTGGCATTTTTGCCAGACTTCCGGCATCTCTGGCACCTATGCAACGCGCTCGGCAGAGATCTCGATGGCATCCCGCCTCGCTTCGATCCATGCGGCGGGCAGGA
>JAUIJD010000018.1 GCA_030431475.1 Verrucomicrobiia bacterium
GTTCAGGCTTCCGGCGTGAAGCCCATGATGAGGTCGAAGCGGGCGGTGAGTTCGCCGGCCTTCGAGTCGGGGACGGGCTTGAAGTCGACGATCACCGAGTCGCGCTGCTTCTTGTCGCGGATGCCGCGGATCACGCCGTCGGTTTCGTTCTGCTTTTCGCCCTTGATGTAGCACTGGGTCGTCCACTTCTTCCGGCCCTTCATCTTCACCGCGAAGTGGATGTGCGGCGTGCGGCCGGGGTAGGCGACGGGTTTGATGGTGCGGAAGTAGTATTCGCCCGACGACCCGGTCATGAAACGCCCGAAGCCCTGGAAGTGCTTGTCGCGCTTGTCGTGGCCGTTGCTGCCCTTGTGGAGGTAGACGCCGTGGTGGTCGACCTGCCAGATCTCGACCGTCGCGTTGCGGATCGGCTGACCCTTGAGGTCGAGCACGCGACCGCTGAGGTGGGTGACCTCACCGACCGCCGGCGTCAGGTCGTCGTTGATGACGATCAGATCGTTGTCGGTGTCGAGCGGGAGATCGACGGGATAAAAGGGTCCCTCGGTCTGCTTCGGGGTGCGGACCAGTTCTTCGGCAAAGGCGCCGGGCACCCATAGGCCGGCGGCGGTGGCGGTGAAGCCCTGGATGAAACGGCGACGTGAGGAATGGATCATGAGGAGGACATAACCACCGAACGGGGAAATTGTCTCGATCTCATTCGTCCACCTCGAGGATCAGGAACTCGGCGGGGTCGCCGGACGGGGTCACCGTGAAGGTTCCGGACGATCCGAGCGGCAGCGGATTCTGGGCGCCGGAAAGACGATTGGCCGGGAGGTCGTTCCAGTTGTCGAGAGCGGTGGAAACCCGGACCTTGATGGGGGCGATGGTGCCGAAAGGGGGGAGGGGAATTTCGTAGCCTCCGGTGGGCAGGGCCATCGGCCGCCACGCGCTGGCGTCGTCGAACTTGCCGAGCCCGTAGGCCCAGGCGAAGGCGTTGGTCACGCCGTCGCCGTTGAAATCGGCATCCGGATCAGCCCCGGGGATGCCCTCGGTGATCGTCCAGGCGAAGTATTCGCTCTCGGGAACCTGCAGGGTGCCCTCGGCGCGAAGCGTGCCGTTGGAGGTGACGTCCACGTTCGTGCCGCTGGCGTCGAACATGTCGCTGGTCGTGATCGGGAGGGTGACGACGACGTCGTAGTTCAAATAGGGCGGCGTGGGGGCCGTGGGGATGAGCGTCACCGTGCCGGCGATGGTCTCGCTCCCGGCACCTTCGAAGGGATCCTGCGGCGAGAGCACGATGTTGACCGGATTTCCCAGCGCCGTTCCGCTGATGGTTCCCTGGTCGATCTGGAAGGCGTGTTCGGAGGCGAGGAACTCGCCGGTGGCTTCATTGGTGAGGAAGCCGGGCGGATCGATGGTGAAGACGGCGGCCGAGAGCCCGGTCGCGGTGACGTTGTAGCCCAGCGAGAAGAAGCTGTTGCTGAAGGTGACGGGGGTCGCGTCGGCACGCCCGTTGGAGAGGGTCAGCTCGGCGGTCGTGTGGTTGGCGGGGTCGATGTCGAAGGTCGCGGTGACCGTCCCGCTCAAGGTGGTGATCTGGGTATCGGAGAGGTTGATGAACACATCCGGATCCACCGTGATCGCCAGTTCGTTGTAGTTCAGGGTGCTGTTCGGCACCGCGCCGTTGCCGTCCAGCGTCAGCGTGGTGGTCGCGGGAATGCCGAACGCCGGGAGGGCGAGCAGGGGGAGAAGCAGGGGGAGGCGCATCGGGATGACAAGCTTGATGGGATCCTGAGGATTGTCAAAGCGGCGGATGCCCCCCGCTTTCCTGCATCCACCGCTGGAGGATTTCCACCGCCGCGGCCTGGTCGATGATGCCCTTCTGGCGTTTCGCCTTGCGGCCCGCCTCCCGGAGTTTCGCGGCGGCGTCCACGGTGGTGTGCGATTCGTCGATGTAGACGAGCGGCAGATCCGGCAGGCGGCGGGCGACCTTCCGGCCGAACGCGCGGACCTTCTCCGCGGCGGGGCCCTCCTCGCCGTCGAGGTTCAGGGGCAGGCCGAGGACGAGGGTGCGGATGCCTCTCTCGGACGCCAGTTCGGCGATGCGCTCGATGGGATTGGCCGTCCGGATCTCGATGGTCTCGACCGGATGGGCGAGGATGCCGAGGGCATCGGTCGCCGCGATGCCGATCCGGGCGTCGCCGTGGTCGATGCCGAGGGCCGGATGCATGGGAGCGGGGAGCGGGGAGCGGGGAGCGGGGAGCATTCCACGCTCCCCACCCGGGACTCCGCGCTTCAAAGGAGTTCCTTGGGCAGCTCGCTGGAGAGCTTCTTGATGTCGTCGGCCTGGTGGCGGTTGGCGATGAGGAGGGCGTCGGCGGTCTGGACGACGATCAGGTCGTCGACGCCGAGGAGGGCGATCTTCACGTCCTTGCGGTTGTTGAAGACGATGTTGTTCTCCGAGTCGACCTTGGCGATCGGGTCGTTGAAGTGGTTGTTGTCGTCGTCGCCCTCGAAGTACTTCGCCACCGAGATCCACGAGCCGACGTCGTCCCAGTCGAAGGTGGCCTCGATGTTGAGCACGCGGTCGGCCTTCTCCATGAGCGCGTAGTCGATGGAGATCGCGGTGAGCTTCGGAAACTGGGCCGCGACGGTGGCGGCGAGGTCCTTCGAGCGGCGGAGTTCGGAGACGAAGGCGGCGAGCTCCGGGGTGTTGCTCGAGAGCTCGCGGATGACGGTCGGCAGCGACCACACGAACATCCCGGCGTTCCAGCAGAAGGTGCCGGCGGTGAGGAACTGCTCGGCGAGCTCGGTGCTCGGCTTTTCCCGGAAACGTTCGACTTCGGAGGGTGGGTGCTCGCAGTCGAGGCCGGGCACCTTGGCGCGCGGACCGCGCTCGATGTAGCCGTAGGACGGGCAGGGCCAGGTGGGGCGGATGCCGATGGTGACGAGGCCGTCCGCCGCTTCGGCGGTGGCGATCGCGTCGCGCATGACGCTCTGGAAGGCATCGGTGTCGCGGATGAGCTGGTCGGCGGGCAGCACCATCATGGTGGCGTCGGGGTCGCGGGCGGCGACGAGTCCGACGCCGAGGGCGACGGCCGGGGCGGTGTCGCGCTTGGCCGGTTCGGCGAAGATGTTCTCGGCCGGAAGCATCGTGGCGACCTCCCGCACCGCGTCGATCTGGGCGGCGTTGGTCAGGATGAGGATGTTCTCGGTCGGCACGAGGCCTTCGAGGCGCTGGATTGTCTGCTCGAGCAGGGTTTCCTCGCCGAAGAGCTTGAGAAGTTGCTTGGGGCGGGCGTCGCGGCTGAGGGGCCAGAACCGGGTGCCGGATCCACCGGCGAGGATGAGGGCGTAGGTCGAGGGCATGGGATCAGGAAGTCGGTGGGTGAATGCCGGGAACTGTAGGGGGGGCGAGGACGACGGAAAGCCCGAATCGGGTGCGCGTTTCCGGGATTGTCGGCCGCGTCGGGGCTGCTAGGGTGCCGTCATGAGTTACGAATCCGACGAAGCGGACACCGAATGGGTGGAGGCCTCGGCCATGGCGTCGCCGGCGCTGCTCGGTGCGGCGGCCGGCTTGATTCTCGGCGAGGTCATGCACCGCAACGCCCGTCGCGGCATGGCGATCGGGCTCGCCGCCCTGGGGGTGGCCGCGTTGATGCCCCTGGCGGTTTCGGGAATCGTGGACCGCGTGAACGGCCCCCGCACCCGTCGCGGCGTGCAGCGCCGCCTGCGGGGAATCCGCGATGCCGGTGACGGCTTCGTGGAGGACGAACTGGAGGAGACCGGCGTCATCTGATGTCCGGCCGCCGGCGGGTCGCGGTGACCGGTACCAGCGGGCGCGTGGGTCGCGCCGTGGCGGGCCGGCTCGCCGGGTGCCACGAGGTCATCGAGCTGCCGCGGGCGGCGTGGGACTTCGCGGATCCCGCGACGGTCGACCGGATCTCCGAGCTGGACTTCGACCTGCTGGTCCACCCGGCGGCCCTCACCTCGCTCGAACTCTGCGAGGACGATCCCGACCTGGCCCGGCGGGTCAATGCCGAGGCGCCGTCGAGGCTGGCGGAGCTCTGCCGGGTCCGGGGTGCCGGGATGTTGCATTTCAGCACCGACTACGTGCTCGATGGATCGCGGCCGGGGCTGCTCGACGAGTCCGCGCCGGTCGGGCCGGTGTCGGTCTACGGCCGGACCAAGTTGGACGGCGAACGGGGGGTGCTGGCGCAGGGCGGTTGCGTGTTGCGCGTCGCCTGGGTGTTCGGTCCCGAGCGCCCGGCTTTTCCCGATCAGGTGGTGGCGAAGGCCCTGGCGGGCGATCCCATTTCGGCGGTGGCGGACAAGACCTCGGTGCCGTGCTTCAGCACGGACCTCGCCGGCTGGGTGGAGGATCTGATCGACCGGGGGCTCCCCCACGAAGTGCTCCACGCCTGCAACGGCGGGGAGCCGGTGAGCTGGCTGGGCATGGCCGAGGTGGTTCTCGATGAGATGCGCGCCCGCGGGGTGCTCGACGAGCTTCCGGCGATCCTTCCCCAACAGCTCGACGAGGTGCCGTTTTTCCGGGCGCCCCGCCCCCGCCACACGGCGATGTCGCCGGCCCGTCTGGCCGGGCGGATCGGGCGGGCGCCGCGCCCCTGGCCGGAGGCCCTGAGGGCCCACGTCGGCCATCTGTTGGAGAGTCGGCTATGCCGTTGACCCGGTCGGATCGGCGTGCGAGTTTTCCCCGGATGAATCCCCGCCTGCTTCTTCTCCCGGCCTTCGGACTGGTGTTCGCTTCCTGCGAGTCCAACGGACCGATCCGTTCGAGCTTCGATCCGCTGGATGCGGCGGGGGGCTACGGAGCGCAGACCAATGTGGTCGACACCGGTTACCGGCCCGGGGAATTCGTCTCGTCGGTGACGCCGAACACGGGCTTCTACAAGAAGCGGCCCGACGGCGAGGCCGATGCCGACAAGCTGCTTCCCGCAAACACCCCGATGAAGGTGATCTCCGACGACGGCAGCTTCGTGAAGGTTGAGTTGGACAGCGGCGAGGTGGGCTACGTCTCGACCGTGCAGGTCATGGGTCAGGACGAGGCCGCCGGGACGCCGGCTTCGGGTTCGGAAGTCCAGGTCTGGCCCCCGCCGGTCGAGGGGACCATTCCGCTCGACACCATCGAGGAGGGCGACCCCGGCGTGCCGACGGTTCCCACCGACATCGATCCGGATGCGCCGGTCGAGTCGCCGCTGCTTCCCGACGAGCTGCCGGAAGGGGGCGATACCGCGACCGACATTCCGCCACTTCCCGAACCGGTCGATGCTGGTGAAGACGAAGAAGCGACCGTGGACGAATCCGCGGCCGCTTCGGAGGAGTGATCGTTCGCCAGGGGCTCAACCGAGCTCGCCGAGCGTCTTGCGGACGGCGTCGAAGTCGGGCAGGTCCTTCGGGTGGTCCTGAATGTCGACGAGTCGAACCACGCCCGACTTGTCGATGACGAATGCAGAACGTTTGGAGACACCGCCCATGATCAGGTTGGCGTCGGGAAGGAACTGCTCGTAGGCGACGCCGTAGGCTTCGGCGACCTTGTGTTCGTAGTCGCTGAGGAGCTTCACGCGGATGCCTTCCTTCTGCGCCCACGCCTCCTGGGCGAACGGGTTGTCGCCGGAAACGCCGACGACCGTGGCGTCGAGGGACTCATACTCGGAGAGGCCGGCGCTGAGATCGCAGAATTCCTGGGTGCATACGCCAGTGAAGGCCATGGGAAAGAACAAGAGAACGACATTCGACTTGCCGGTGAGGTCGGCAAGCGTCACGAGTTCCGGCCCTTCCGGGCCTTTGCTGACGAGGGTGAAGTCGGGGGCTTGATCGCCGATTTGAAGTGCCATGGGATGAATTGGTGCTTTGAGGTTCATGGCGACTATGGCCAGCCTGACCCGGAGGTCAACGGATCGAACCCATGGATTTTGAATTTTCCCAACTCGGACTCGAGCTCGGATCCCCCAGCGGCATCGGGGAGCTGATGGAGGACCTCGGCAACGCGCTGAGCGCGGGCGGCGACGTCAAGATGCTCGGCGGTGGCCAGCCGGCGCACATCCCGGAGATGAATGCCATCTGGCGTCGCCGGATGGAGGAAATCGCCGCCGAGCCCGGCTCGCTGGAGAAGGTGCTGGCGAACTACGACCCGCCGCGGGGCAACCCGCGCTTCATCGAGGCGCTGGCGGGCCTATTCCGGGGCGAGTTCGGCTGGGATGTCGATGCCTCGAACTTCGCGGTCACCGCCGGCGGCCAGACCGCCTTCTTCTTCCTCTTCAACCTGCTCGGCGGCAGGATGCCCGACGGCCGGTGCAAGCGCATCCTCCTGCCGCTGGTGCCGGAGTACATCGGGTATGCCAACCAGGGCACCTGCGGCGGGATGTTCAAGGCCCTGCCGCCGAAGATCGAGAAGACCGGCGGGCACGAATTCAAGTACCGGGTCGACTTCGACAAGCTCGAGGTCACCGACGACATCGCGGCGATCTGCGTTTCGCGGCCGACCAACCCGACGGGCAACGTGCTCACCGACGGCGAGATCGCGCGACTTTCGGACCTTGCGAAGGCCCACGGCATCCCGCTCATCATCGACAACGCTTACGGCGCGCCCTTTCCGAACGTGATCTTCACCGAGGCGACGCCGGTGTGGGACGAACACATCATCCTCACCCTCAGCCTTTCCAAGATCGGGCTGCCCGGCACCCGCACCGGAATCGTCGTCGCTCATCCGAAGGTCGCCTCGGCGGTCGCGGCGATGAGTTCCATCGTCGGCCTGTCGAATCCGAACATCGGGCAGGCCATCGTGCGGCCGATGATCGAGAGTGGCGAGATCCTGCGGCTGTCGGACGAGACGGTGAAGCCGTTCTACGTCGAGAAGTCCCGCCTCGCCCGGGAATGGGTGGCCGAGAGCTTCGGGGAGGACTTTGATTACTATGTGCACCGTAGCGAGGGTGCCCTGTTCCTCTGGCTGTGGTTTCCGGATCTTCCGATCACGACCGCCGAGCTTTACCAGCGCCTCAAGGAGCGCGGGGTGTTGATCGTGCCGGGGCACTACTTCTTCTTCGGGCTGCCGGACGACCCGTGGCGGCACCGCGACGAGTGCCTGAGGATGACCTTCACCATGGATGAAACGACGGTGCGCGAGGGCATCCGCATCATCAGCGAGGAGGTGAGGAAGGCGTGGGGCCGTTGAGACGGGCGGGGTTGGCCTCCTCCGTCAGCTGCGCCGGGTCTCGTCGAGGAACTTGCCGGGGTTGAGGATCCCGGTGGGGTCCAGCGCGTGCTTGATCGCCCGGTGGGCGTCGAGGCCGGTCTTCCCGAGGGCGGCCGCGATCCACGGCTGCTTGGCGAGACCCACGCCGTGTTCGCCGGTGATGGCGCCCCCGTTCTCCAGCACCCAGCGGAACAGGCGGTCGAGGGCGGCGTCGGCCTTCTCGCGCACTTCGGGATCATCGTAGTCGGCCACCATCAGGTTGGTGTGGATGTTGCCGTCGCCGGCATGGCCGAAGCACGCCACGGGAATTCCGGTGGCCTCCTGCAGTTCGCGGGCGAAGGCGACCAGAGCCACCAGTTTCGATCGCGGGACGACGATGTCCTCGTTGAGCTTGGTCAGGCCGGTGTCTCGCAGCGAGTAGGAGAACTCGCGGCGGAGCTGCCAGATCGCCTCGCAGTCCGCGTCGTCTTCGGCGCGATCGACGTTGCAGGCGCCGAGTTCAGCGAGGAGTTTCTCCAGTTCCGCGAGTTCGTAATCGACGGCGCGCGGGCGGCCGTCGATCTCGACGATCAGGTGGGCCTCGCCCTCGGGCAGGGAATCCGGGCCGAGACGACGCCGGGCGGCCGCGAGCGTGAACCCGTCGGTGATCTCCAGGGCCGAGGGCAGGTGGCCGCGGTCGAGGATGCCCTGGACGGCCGCCGCCGCCATTTCGAAGCTGGGGAACACGGCGGCCAGCATGGCGCGGGCCGGAGGCTTCGGAATGAGGCGCAGGGTGGCCTCGGTGACCACGCCGAGCATCCCCTCCGAGCCGGTGAACAGGCCGACGAGATCGAAGCCGGTCTTGTTCTTGTGGACGCGCCCTCCGCATTTCATCACGCGCCCGTCGGGCAGGACGACCTGGAGGCCGAGAACGTAGTGACGGGTGACGCCGTACTTGAGGCAGCGTGGCCCCCCGGCATTGGTGGCGATGTTGCCGCCGATCGAGCACTCCTTGAGCGAGGCGGGATCGGGCGGGTAGTCCCAGCCAAGGGACCGGGCGGCCTTCTGCAGGTCGCCGGTGATCACGCCGGGTTGGACCACCGCCACGCCGTCCTCGGGGTTGAGCTCGACGATGCGGGTCATCTTCGCCAGCGAGAGGGCGATCCCGCCGTGTACGGGCACGCAGCCGCCGACATACCCGACTCCGGCGCCGCGGGTGGTCACCGGGACCTTGTGGCGATGGGCGACCTCCAGCGTGAGCGAAACGTCCTCGGTCGACTCGGCGAAAACCACGAGGTCGGGGGCACGGCTGGCGTACCACTTGTCGGTCGAGTGGACCTCCAGATCGTCTTCGCGCATCGACACCTTGTCGTTGCCGAGCCGGGCGACCAGCAGGTCCGCAACATGATCGATGTCGCGCGGGGGGGCGTCGGCCATCTCGGCCGGATCGAGATCCCGGAAGACATCTTCCTTGAAGCCGGTTTCGAAAGCGGGCCGGCCGGACGATTCCGCCCGTCCCTGGCTGATCCAGCGGTTGCGTTTCGGAGGCAGTTTCACGCGGACGTCACCCTCCCCTCGGACCATGGAAGGGTCAACCCCCGGCCGGGGATCGCCGTTGGTTTTCCTCCGCCGCTGCCGCAGCGGCGAAGGCGATGCGGTGGCCTTCGGTGAAGTCGGAAGAAGCGCCGGTCAGCAGTTCGGGGAGGGCATCGATGAGTCCGAAGTCGCCGCCGCCATGTCCGCCGTAGCCGGAGGCGGCCGTCGCTTCCACCGCCACGGCGTCCGTCTCCCCCTCGTGCAGCCGGCACTCGATCCACGGCCCGCGGCCATCGGCATGCAGGGCCCCCTCCAGGATGCCGGCGGTGCCGTGGACCCGGATGCGGCGGCCGGTGTCGAAGGCGGTCATCGTCAGGCTCGCGGTGATCCGGTTCGCGAAACGCATCGAGACCACCTGGTGATCCGGGGTGTCCTGGCCGCAGCGGTAGGCGCAGCGGCCCCAGTCGCTGGTCCGCAGCCAGTCGGTGATCTCCTCGTCGCTCATGTCGGGGCCGTCGGGCCTCACCATCTCGAGCCAGCGCCGTTGGTCGGTCAGGTAGCGGTGGGCGTCGAAGCGGCACTCGCCGAGGTGCGGGCACCCGTCGGTGCAGCGGTCGGTGGCACCGTCCGGCGCCCGATCGGGGCGGAAATGGGAACACTCGGCGTAGCTCGAGACCGCGGTGACGGTCGAGCCGGCCAGCCAGGCGAGAAGGTCGGTGTCGTGGCAGCACTTGGCGACGATCATCGGCGTCGACTCGGCGGTTCGCGACCAGTGGCCGCGGACGAAGGAGTGGGCCTGGTGCCACGGGCCGACGCCCTCGGTGGCCTCGATGTTGAGGACCTCCCCGATGCGCCCGTCGTCGATGGCCCCCTTCAGCGCGCGGAAGAAGGGCGTGTATCGGAGCACGAAGCAAAGGATGAGCTTCCGGTCGTGCTCGCGGGCGAGCCGGGCGAGTTCGTCGACCTCCGTCGCCGAAGTGGCGGCGGGTTTCTCGAGCAGCACGTGGTATCCCCGGCGCAGGGCGGCGGACGCCTGCTCGAAGTGCATGGCGTCCTGGGTGGTGATGACCGCCACGTCGGCAAGCCTCGGTTCGGCGAGGAGGGCTTCGCCGGTCTCGAATTCGAGCGGGCCCGGGTCGCCCGCGATCGTGCCCATCGCTTCGCGGGCCTCCGGAGCGGGATCGGCGAACGCGTGGATCCGGTGGCCGAGGTCGCGGGCAATCGTCATGTAGGTCCGGCCGCGCGAACCGCAGCCGACGACGGCGAAGGAGATGAGTGAAGGCACGTTTCAAGGAGAGCCGAGGCCGCCCTCCGACGCGACCAAGAACTGTCGAGCGGGATCGCTTCTGGAAAGGATGGCGGTTCGAAGCGAGGGTGGGGGTATGGAAACGGATCGAGAATGTGCCTTCGGGCGACTGGCGGGTCCGGTCCCCGCGTCATCGGAAGAAGGCATCGGAGAACGGGCGGAGTGGATGCAGGCGATCGCCGGGCGACTCGAGTCGGAGGCCGGGGCGCACGCCCGGACAATGGCGGAGGAGATGGGGAAACCCGTGGCGCAGGGCAAGGCGGAGGCCGAGAAGTGCGCGTGGGTGTGCCGCTACTACGCCGAGCATGCCCGGCGTTTTCTGGAGGACGAGATCATCGACAGCGGCCGGGCCGATTCGCGGGTGAGTTGTGCGCCGCTGGGGATCGTGCTGGCGGTGATGCCGTGGAACTTCCCGTTCTGGCAGGTCTTCCGCTTCGCCGCCCCGGCGCTGATGGCCGGCAACCGGGTGCTGCTCAAGCACGCCTCGAACGTGAAACGCGGTGCGGCCGCGATCGATGAGCTGATCCGCGAGGCGACCGGGCGGTCTGATCTGCTGGCCTGGGCCGACGTGCCGGGGTCCGAGGTGGATTCCCTCATCGCCGACGATCGCGTGGCGGCGGTGACCTTCACCGGCAGTACGCGGGCGGGGCGCGAGCTGGCGTCGAACTGCGGCCGGCACCTGAAGAAGTCGGTGCTTGAGCTCGGCGGCAGCGATCCTTACCTGGTGCTTGACGATGCCGACATCCCGCACGCGGCGTCGGTCTGCGCGCAGGCGCGGATGATCAACAACGGCCAGAGCTGCATTGCAGCCAAGCGGCTGCTGGTGGCGGCGCCGGTGCACGACGAATTCGTCGAGTGCCTTCACGCGGAGCTGAAGACCTACGAGATGGGCGACCCGCTGGATCCGGAAACGAAGCTCGGGCCGATGGCGAAGGAGGACCTGCGGGACGAGCTGCATCGCCAGGTGAGCGAGAGCCTCGGTCCGAGGACGAAGGTGCTGCTGGGCGGACACGTTCCGGATCGTGAGGGCGCCTGGTATCCCGCGACACTGGTGACGGGCGTGGCACCGGGCATGCCGCTGTTCGACGAGGAAACCTTCGGGCCGGTGGCGGCGGTGTGCCGGGTCAACGGCGCCACCGACGGCGTCGAACTGGCGAACCGAAGTTCGTTCGGTCTCGGCGCCGCGGTGTTCACCGGCGACCTCGGGATGGGAGAGCGCGTCGCCCGTCAGATGCGCGCCGGCACGGTGGCGATCAACGCCCAGGTCGTCTCGGATCCGCGCCTGCCCTTCGGCGGGATCGGTGAAAGCGGCTGGGGCCGCGAGCTCGGTCGCGAGGGGATTCGCGAGTTCGTGAACGTGAAGACGATCGTGCGCGAGGACGTTCCGAATCCGGACTGATTTTCCCATCGCTCCGCGGGGTGGCTGTGGTAACACGACGGCGACATGCAGGTTTGGCACTATCTCGACCATCAGAAGAACTCACAGAAGGTCACCGAGGAACAGCTCCCGGGACTGGTCACCGCCGGGACGATCACCCCGGCGACGCTGGTGTGGAAGAGCGGGATGAGCGAGTGGGCTCCGGCGTCCGCGGAGCTGCCGGAACTCTTCAAGGGAGGGGCACCGACGCCTCCGCCCCCGCCGTCCGGGCCGGGGGGCTCCCGCCGCTGCCACGAGGTCGATTACGAGATCTTCGGCAGCGACATGCAGATCGTGGAGGTCGAGCTCGACCCGGGCGAGACGGTGATCGCCGAGGCCGGGGCGATGAACTACCTCGAGCCGGACATCACCTTCGAGGCGAAGATGGGCGACGGCTCCTCGCCACAGGAGGGCGTGATGGGCAAGCTGCTGTCGGTCGGCAAGCGGGCGCTGACCGGGGAGTCGATCTTCATGACGCACTTCACCCACAGTGGCGGCTCCGGCAAACGCCGGGCGGCCTTCGCCGCGCCCTATCCGGGAAAGATCGTGGCGCTCGACATGGGCGGCCTCGGCGGCGGGATCACCTGCCAGAAGGACTCCTTCCTCTGCGCCGCGCTGGGGACGAAGGTGAGCATCGCCTTCAACAAGCGCATCGGCTCGGGCTTCTTCGGCGGAGAAGGGTTCATCCTCCAGCGCCTCGAGGGCGACGGGATGTGCTTCATCCATGCCGGCGGCACGCTCATCAAGAAGGAGCTCAAGGGTGAACAGCTGCGGGTCGACACCGGCTGCCTCGTGGCCTTCAGCGACGGCATCCAGTACGACATCCAGCGGGCCGGGAACCTGAAGAGCATGTTCTTCGGCGGCGAGGGGCTGTTTCTCGCGACCCTTTCCGGGCACGGCACGGTGTGGTTGCAGAGCCTGCCGTTCTCGCGGCTGGCGGACCGGGTCGCGATGAACATCGGCTCCGGCGGCAAGGGCGAGGGCTCGGTGCTCGGCGGGCTGGGCAACCTGCTCGACGGGGATTGATCCGGGCGGATCTTGACCGTGGCGGAGGGGCCTCCTATGGCGCGGCGGCTACCGAAACAGCCGCACTCATCATGTCCGTACTCGTAGGCAAAAAAGCACCGTCCTTCCGCGCCAAAGCGGTCCAGCGTGAAACCATCATCGAGGACTTCTCGCTCGAGCAGTTCCTCGGGAAAAAGTATGTCGTGTTCTTCTTCTACCCGAAGGACTTCACCTTCGTCTGCCCGACCGAACTCCACCGCTTCCAGGAGGAGCTGGGCGAGTTTGAAAGCCGCGACGTCGCGGTGGTCGGCTGCTCGACCGACTCGGAGTTCTCGCACTGGGCCTGGCTCAACACGCCGCGTGAAAAGGGCGGCATCCAGGGCGTGAGCTATCCGCTCGTGGCCGACATCAACAAGACGATCTCCGAGGCCTACGACGTGCTCGCCGGCGAGGAGACGATCGACGAGGACGGCAACTACACCGTCGAAGGCGAACTGGTCGCCTACCGCGGTCTGTTCCTCATCGACAAGGAAGGGGTCGTCCGCCACCAGGTCGTCAACGACATGCCGCTCGGTCGCTCGATCCGCGAATGCCTGCGCGTTGTCGATGCCCTGCAGCACTTCGAGCAGCACGGCGAGGTCTGCCCGATGGACTGGCAGAAGGGCGAGGATGCGATGAAGGCGGATGCCGCCGGCGTGTCCGACTACCTGAGCAAGCACTGAGCCTCCCGGCTCCCGTTTCCAGCGCCGGCCGGACCTCGCGTCCGTCCGGCGTTTCTGCTTTTCGGGACCGGCTCCGCTACTCGTCCCATGACGAGGTGGTTTCACCGATCCAGTAACCGTCGGTCCGGGTGTAGCGGGCCTCCCAACCGCCGCCGGCGAGGAAGGGGCCCGAGCTGTCGCGCACCCTGGCGGTCCACGCATCGCCGTCGGGCTTGACGCTCACTTCAAGCAATCGTCCGAAGCGGCCGTCCCCGGGATCGCGATACCAGGTCGGCGCCCCGAGCGGACGCGTTTCAAGTGTCTCCATCCGCGACGCCGGCCGGGCATTCGGCAGGCGCTTCTTCAACCACTCGAGGAGCGCCTGCGGCGGGTCCTCGCCGCCCCAGACAATGAAGTGGAGGCGGTCGCCCCGGTCGCCTTGGAAAATCTCGTCGAGCACCCCTTCGGGCACGCCCGCGATCATCGCGTCCTTCTTTCCGGGCATCGCCAGCAGGCGGCGGATCTCCGGCAGCTTCCATTCGATCGCGAGCTCGATCGGGCGCTCGCCATCGCGTCCCCGCAGGTCCCGGTCGGCCCCCTGCTCGAGGAGGAATTCCACGAGCTGCGGGCTTCGTTCCCAAACCGCCTCGTAGAGTGCGGTGGTCGGTTCTTCGGAGTCGAGAGAAGCGTTGAGGTCGAGTCCCCGCTCGATGAGCTGCTTGAGGAACTCCACGTCGTTCTCGGTGATCGCGAGTCGCGCCGCGGGGCCCAGCGCCTTCTGGCGTTCGCTCAGGGGCTCCGCTTCCGCCTCGGAGTCGGGTACCTCGATCTCCGGCTTGAAGCTGTGGGCGGTGAGCCAAGCGCCTCCGTCGGCCCCGGTGAAGAAATCGAGTCGCGTCTGACAGGCGCCGGGATTGACGCCGATTCCCCAGGGGCGCGCCATGCCGGGTGCCTGATAGCTCGCATGGGCGCCGCGCTTCAGGATCACCGTGCCGGCGTGGCGATAAGGCTCGGAGGATTGACCCTTCTCAAACCAGAGCGTTCCGAGTTCCCGACCGTCGTGGGTCCGGCCCAGAGTGAGTGCCGCGTCCCGGGAGAAACCTTGTTCGTCGTCTTCCCCGTGGCAGCACGCCATGGCAAGCATGGCGGGGAGTATCCTCGTTCTCAGCATGGGCGCACGCTATCAACCGCACCCGCCGGGAACAAGGAGCTGGCCGGTTCAGTCGATGATGACCCCGGCCGGGCCCCGGCCGTTCGTCGACCGGGTGGAAACCTGATGCAGGGTTCCCGGGGCAGGGCCTTCGGCGGCATTCTGCCAGACGGTGATCAGCTTCTTCAGTTCGGGGATCGCGCTGGCGGTCTCGAACCGGAAATCCTTGGCCTCGGCAAGCTCACGGCGGGCCCGGAGGATCTCGGCGGGATCGCCGGACTCGATGGCGGCGGTGTAGCGGCGGCGTGCCATCCGATCGAGTCGGTTGGCTTCCGCCATGTCGGGATGGGTGGCCAGGGCCTGCCCGAGGGCTCGATAGGCGATCTCTTTCTTGGTTGCCGCGGTGGTGGTCCGGCGGGGGCGTTCGCCGGTGGCCTCGTTGCGCGCGACAGCGCCGCGGTCCGGGGCGGACTGGGAAGCCGTGGGTTGCCACATCAGATCACCGGAGGCCGAGGTGATCAGGAGAGCCATGAGAAGCGCCATCTGTTTCATCACGGGGCTCAGCCTAGGAGATTCGGCAGCACTCGGGGATTCCGTGAAGACGGAGTCTGGGTGAAAAAGTTGTTGATGCTTTTAAGTTGGTGGAAAAATGCCCAAAAGTGCCTCTGTATGGTGGGCATGAACGCGACTTCCTCCATCATGGGCGCACTCTTCGGAGCTTGGATCGGTCTTTCGGGATCGGGAATGGGGGAGGTTTCAGTGATTCCTCTCCCGAAATCCATGGAGGTGGAGGAAGATCAACCCGGCTTCGGCGTGGAGGACGATCTCGAGGTGGTGTTCGCCGATGAGAAGGCACGCTCGGCGGCGGAGCTGCTGGCGATCGGTTGGGAGACGGCGACCGGGTCGTCGGTGACGGTCGGACGGGGGACCGAAGGCGACGTCGTTTTCGAAAGTGCGTCGGACCTGTCTCGCGAGGCCTATCGTCTCGAGGCGAATCGCGGGGGCATCCGCATCTCCGCCTCGGGCAACGCCGGCTGGATCTACGGTGGCCAGACGCTGTTGCAGTTGATCCCGCTCGACGGCTCGAAGGAGCTGCCGGTCGTCATGATCGAGGACGAGCCGGCCTTTCCGTGGCGCGGCGTCATGCTCGACGTCTCGCGCTACTTCTTCACCAAGGAGTACGTGCTGCGCTATCTCGACATGATGGCGATGCACAAGCTGAACGTCTTCCACTGGCACCTGGTCGATGACTGCGGCTGGCGCCTCGAGATCCGGAGGTATCCGAAGCTCACCGAGATCGGGGCGTTTCGAGGAAAGGGTGAGCAGCGCTACGGCGGATTCTACACGCAGGAGGACATCCGCGAGGTCGTCGCCTACGCGGCGAAGCTCGGGATCGAAGTCGTGCCCGAGATTGAAGTGCCGGCGCACACGCTGTCGGCGCTGTGTGCCTATCCGGAACTCGGCTGCACCGGCAGGCAGTTCGAGGTGCCGACCCGGCATTCGATCTCGCCGGAGATCTACTGCGTCGGCAAGGAGACGACCTGGGAGTTCCTGGAGAACGTCTTCGCCGAGGTGGCGGAGCTTTTCCCGAGCCGCTGGGTGCACATCGGCGGCGACGAGGCCCGCTACCAGCGCTGGCAGCAATGCGAACACTGCCAGGGCGTGATCAAGGCCGAGGGACTGGGAGGTCCGAAGCAGCTCCAGGGCTGGGCGACACGGCGGCTGGCGAAGATGCTCGAGAAGCACGACAAGCGCATCCTCGGCTGGAGCGAGGTGCTCGATGCGGGCGCGGGAGAGGACGTCGGCCTGATGGTGTGGCACAAGCCGGTCGAGGCGAAGATCGGGGCGGAGAAGGGGCATCCGATCGTCGCGTCGAATGTCTTGAACACCTATTTCGACACGCCGGAGAGCAAGCTTCCGGGCGAGCCACCCGCGGCGACATGGACTCCGCCGGTCTCGCTGGCGATGGCCTACAACTGGCATCCGGTGCCCGACGGGGTGGCCGCCCCGGCGGTGAAGAACATCCTCGGCCCCAACGCGTGTCTGTGGAGCGATCGTTTCCTCCACAACGCAAAGGAACTCGCCGACAAACCGGGCGAGGGGACGGCGGCCTCGGAAGCCTACATGGACTACCTTTCGCTGCCGCGTCTGGCCGCCTTGGCGGAGGTCGGGTGGACGCCCCGCGGCAGGCGGAATTTCGATGACTTCGAGGAGCGGATGAAGACCCAGTATCTCCGCTACCTCCGTCGCGACTACGGTTTTCGGGTGCCGACGCCGGTCGTGGAAGCCGCGCAGTTGCAGGGGAGGGAGTGGCGCAAGGCCGCGTCGCCGGTCGCCGGAGGCACGGTCCACTACACGATCGACGGCTCCGACCCGACGCCGTCGTCACCGGAGCTGACCACCGCCGTCGAGTTGCCGGACGGCGCGACCTTCAAGGCGATCACGGTGCTGCCGGACGGGGCGACGACCAGCCTCGTCCACCGCGAGGGACCGCCGGAGAATCGGTTTCCCAAGCTCGGCGAGATGATCGGCCACTGGAAGTCCGGCCAGCCGGGCAATGGCAAGCCGAAGGCCATGACCTTCGATGCAACCGGGCTCATCGACGGCAACGGCGAGTACGTGATCACCTTCCGCTACACCGGTGGGAAGCACCGGCTCGAGATCGATGGCATCGAGGTGCTGCGCAACGACACCGAAGTGGTGGCCAAGGATCCGCACCACGGCATCACCGGTTCGTTCCACAAGGACAACGCCTACACCGTGAAGATCGACGCCTACCAGACCGGCGCCTCGTTCAAGGTGAAGGCGAGGGTTTACGGCGACACCGGCAACGACTCGAACGGCGTGGTGCTGATCCGGCGGAAGTAGGCGCTCAGAGCGACGGCAGGCTTTCGAGCAGCGAGGTCCAGCGTTCGGCGGTGCCGTGTTCGGTGCACCAGCGTTCGATGTAGCCGGTGTCGAGGGTTTCGGGGCCTTGAACCGCGGTCACGTCTCGGGCATCGTCGAGGTCCTTGGTGCGACCCCAGCGGAGTTTCTGGACGATCACGTCCTCGGCGGTGGGGAGCCAGATGGAGCGGGAGAGGAGGGGGACGAACTTCTGCACCCTTCGAGAGAATTCCGAGCGGACAAAGGGGTCATCGAACATCTCGAAAAGCTCGACTTTGTAGGGTGGCGGCTCTTTGGAAACACCCACATGGCGACGCCCCCATGTGATGGTGTCGAACTGGGTCTGGCCGTCGAAGGAGATCCATTCGTCGAGCGCCCCCATGAGGGTGTGGATGCCTTTGCCCGGATCCACGGAGACGAGCAGGTCCACGTCCTTCGTCGCCCTCGGGATTCCGTAGGCTCCTGCCGCAATGGCGCCCACGGCCATATGCTCGACCTGAATCCGTTCAGCCGTTTCGAAGATTCTGGCAGCCAGTTCGACGATCTTCATCCCGCCGATGAGCTGGACGAGTAGAAGCGATGATCCCGAGCGCGGTCCAGTCGGTCGAGGCCTTTGGCGACCTCGGCCCAGCCTTCGGCTTGATCGGTGGAGCCAATGCGGTCGAGAGCGCCGGCAAGCATCATGCCGAACTGCATTTCGGAGAGTTCCAAGATGCTGTCGATTCTCTCCTCCGGCGTCATTCTGCGGGCACGCAGGACCTTCTCCCGATAGATCGAGTCCTGAAGATCCTTCAGGGCCGTGGGATGATCGTGCGGGTTCACGGGCGTGAAGATAGTGGGACAGGGAGGGGTCCGCAATCTCGGGGTGCCGCGAGCGCGAGTCGGCGGGGCGACCGCCCCTCCGGAGCCGGGCCGCCCCCGGCCCGCGACCGGTTCGGTCCGGATCGAGTCGGGAAATGGACGAGAGGGCCGTGCGGGTCGTGGCGCGGGGGCGAGCCACCTCCAGACCTCGGATCGAGTCGGGATAAGAACGAGAGGACCGTCCGGGTTGTGGCGCGGGGGCGCGCCACCTCCAAACGTCAGGCCCCGCCGCCGGCGATGTGGGCGAACTTGTCGTCGAGGTAGCGGAGGACGACCTCCTCGATCTTCTCGTCGCCGACCTTCTCGATCACCTCGACCGAGAACCCGCGGGCGATGAGCTGGCGGGCGCGGATGGGATCGATCCCGCGGGCCCGGAGGTAGAAGATCTCCTCGTCGCTGATCTGAGCGCTGGTGGATCCGTGCGAGCACTTCACGTCGTCGGCATTGATCTCGAGGCCCGGCATCGAGTTGGCCTCGGCGTCGCCACTCATGAAGAGGTTGCGGCAGGTCTGGTAGGCGTCGGTGCGGTGGGCGCCCTCGTCGACGAAGATCAGCCCGGAGAAGATGGTACGGGACTTGTCGTAAAGGGAGTTCTTGTAGAGCAGGTCGCTGAAGGCTCCCGGCGAGACGTGGTGCTGGAAGGTGCGCTGGTCGTACTCTTGTTCGCGGGCCGGCACGCTGACGCTCAGCATGTCGGATCGCGAGCCTTCGCCCTCGAGGCGGCACAGCGACTCGTTGCGGGCCCAGCTCGCGCCGGTGTTGAGGACAAAGCCGGTGGTCGAGGCGTCCTTGGCGACGCCGGTCTCGTTGACCGAGATGACCTGCGTCTTCTCGTTGAAGGCCTGGATGGCGAGGTAGTCGAGCTTCGAGCCCTCGCCGGCGATCAGGTCGTTGACCGCGATGCAGAGCCCGGTGTCGGCGTCGTTGACCGAGTGGAAGTAGTCGACCACGCGGACCTTGGCGTTGGCGCCGGTGACGATGAGGGTGTGCGGGAAGATCGCCGCCTTGTCGCCGGCGAGCCAGTGGAAGACCTCGATGGTGCCCTCGACCTCGACGTTTGCCGGCACGTGGACGAACAGGCCGTTGGTGACGCGGGCCTCGTGGAGCGCGGTCCACTTGGCGGACCCGAGCCGGGTGTCCTGCTTCATGAAGTGCTGCTCGACGAGGTCGGAGTGCAGCAGCAGCGCCTCGGCGAGAGGCAGGCAGACGACTTCCTCCGGAAGGTTCGAGTCGATCTCGATCAGCGTCTCGTTGACGAAGATGAACTTCGCCACCGGCTTCCCGACACCCACCGAGTTCTCGATGATCGTTCCGGTGTCCTCGGGGACCGGGACGTCGTTGTGATAGCCGGAAAAGTCGAGCTGCTTGAGGTTGGAGAAACGCCAGTTCTCATCCTTTCGGGCGGGGGCCGGCGTTTCGAGAAAGCGCTGCCAGGCGGCGCGCTGGCGCTCGGCGAACCATGCCGGGAGGTCGGCTTCGGTTTCCGGGGCGGCGTCGAGGATGGAGGCGGAGGGTTCTGCGAGAGTGGACATGGGAAAATGGGGTGGAAGAGGGGGAAGCCGGTCTGAAGACCGGCGCTCCTTGCGTCAGCCGACGGAACCTTCCATTTCGAGGTCGATGAGGCGCTTGAGCTCGACGGAATACTCCATCGGAAACTCGCGGACGAGGTCGTTGATGAAGCCGTTGACCGCGAGCGACATGGCGTGGCCCTCGTCGATCCCGCGCTGCTGCATGTAGAAAAGCATCTCCTCGGAGACCTGCGAGACGCTGGCCTCGTGCTGCGTGGCGTGCTGGTTGCCTTTCACCGTGATCGCCGGGTAGGTGTCGGTGCGGCTGTGGCTGTTGATCAGCAACGCGTCGCACTCGGTGTTGTTCTTGCAGCCCTTGAGCTTCTTGGGGATGGAAACCTGACCCCGGTAGGTCGAGCGGCCCTCGCCGACGGAGATGGACTTCGAGACGACGTTCGACGTGGTGTTGTCGGCGGCGTGGATCATCTTGGCACCGGTGTCCTGGTGCTGGCCGTCGTTGGCCAGGGCGATGGAGATCACCTCGCCGCGGGCGCGTTCGCCACGCATGATCACGCCGGGATACTTCATCGTCAGGCGGCTGCCGATGTTGCAGTCGATCCAGCGCACCTCGGCGTCCTCCATCGCGAGGCCGCGCTTGGTGACGAGGTTGTAGACGTTGCTGCTCCAGTTCTGGACCGTGACATACTGGATCTTGGCGCCCTTCAGCGCGACCAGCTCGACCACCGCCGAGTGTAGCGTGGAGGTCTCGAACTTCGGCGCGGTGCAGCCTTCCATGTACATCACCTCGGCGCCCTCGTCGGCGATGATGAGCGTGCGCTCGAACTGTCCGAAGCTTTCCGAGTTGATGCGGAAGTAGGCCTGGAGCGGCTGCTTCAGCTTCACCCCCTTGGGGATGTAGATGAACGATCCGCCGGAGAAGACGGCGCTGTTGAGCGCGGAGAACTTGTTGTCGCCGGTCGGGATGACCTTGCCGAACCACGGGCGGAAGATGTCCTCGTATTCCTTCAGGCCCTCGGTCGAGTTGACGAAGATGACGCCCTGCTTGGTCAGCTCCTCCTTCATGTTGGAGTAGGCGGCCTCGGAGTCGTACTGGGCCTCGACGCCGGCGAGGAAGGCGCGTTCCTGCTCGGGGATGCCGAGGCGGTCGAAGGTCTTGAGCACCTCTTCCGGCACCTCGTCCCAGGAGCGCTTCGGTCGCTCGCCGTCGGACAGGTAGTAGCGGATCTTGTCGAAGTCGATGTTGTTGAGGTCCTCGGTGGCCCAGTTGGTGGGCATCGGCTTGTCGAGGAAGGTCTTGAGCGCCTTGTGGCGGAACTCGCGGACCCAGTCGGGGTCCTGCTTCACATCCGAGATGTAGTCGATGGTGCGCTCGGTGAGTCCGCGGCCGGCATCGTACTTGTGCTTCTCGGGGAAGCGGAAGTCGCCCTTGCTGCGGTCGATGTCGAGCGCGGCCTGGGTTTCCTCGTCGATGGTGCTCGTGCCTGGTGCGTCGTAGCTCATGGGAAGAAGTGATCGGTGACCAGTGATCGGTGACCAGTGGCTTGGGTTGCAGGGTTCAGGCGGTGGCGGCTTCCTTGAGGAAGTCGTAGCCGTTCTCTTCAAGCTCCAGCGCCAGCTCGGGGCCGCCGGAGCGAACGATGCGGCCTTCGGACATCACGTGGACGTGGTCCGGCGCGATGTAGTTGAGGAGCCGCTGGTAGTGGGTGATGAGGAGGATGCCACGCTCGGGGGAACGCATGGCGTTGACGCCCTTGGCGACGATCTTGAGCGCGTCGATGTCGAGTCCCGAGTCGGTCTCGTCGAGGATGCAGAACTTGGGATCGAGCATCATCATCTGAAGGATCTCGTTGCGCTTCTTCTCACCGCCGGAGAAGCCTTCGTTGACCGCCCGGCCGGTGAACTTGCGGTCCATCTCAAGGAGGCCCATCTTCTCGTAGAGGGATTTGTAGTAGGCGACGGCGTCGAGCTCCTCGCCCTCGGGCATGCGGGCCTGCAGGGCCGCGCGGATGAAGTTGGCGTTCGAGACGCCGGGGACCTCCGCCGGGTACTGGAAGGCGAGGAAGATGCCGGCGCGGGAGCGCTCGTCGATCTCCATGTCGAGGATGTCCTCGCCATCGAGTTGCACGCTGCCGCCGGTGACCTCGTAGCCTTCATGGCCGGCAACCACCTTCGACAGGGTCGATTTGCCCGAGCCGTTCGGGCCCATGATGGCGTGCACTTCGCCGGCGGGGATGTCGAGGGTGACACCGTTCAGGATGGCGGTGCCGTCTTCCAGTTGCGCGTGGAGATTGTCGATTTTCAGGGACATGGTCTTGGAGTTTGAGATTTGAGAGTTTCAGCTTTCCACGGACGGCAGCTTGCCGCGGAGGGTGAGTTCGATGTCGGTGATCACGGTGCCTTCGGGAAGGTCGAGGACCTCGGAAAGATCGATCCCCGGCTTGAAGGTGACGTCGTGGATCGATCCGTTCACCTCGTCATGGAAGTGCCCGTGTTCGGCGAGGTTGGGGCAGAAGCGCGAGGGCTCGCGGTCGAAGTTGACCTGGCGGACGATGCCGTGCTTCACCAGCGCTTCGAGGCAGTTGTAGACCGTGGCCAGCGAGATGCTCGGCAGCTTCGTCTGGATGCGCCGGAAGACGTCGTTGGCGGTCGGGTGGTCACGCTGCGTCATAAGGAGCCGGTAGACTTCCCAGCGCTGGCGGGTCATCCGCAGCCCGCCGATCTCCGCCGGCATCTTGCCGGAGGGCTCGGGGTGGAGGTTGGAATCGTCGCTGACCATGAGTGGGCGGCGAGAAACTAGAACGATTCCAATTCTTGGCAAGAATGATTCTAATTCTTGTGCGGATTTTCTGGTTTCAGACGTCGATCGGACAAGTCCGCCTCAAGGACCTGCGACGATCCGGCCGGTTCGTCAAGCGACAGGCGCTTGCCGGGCTCAAATGAAGGCAGCGGGCACTTTTCCGAAGCACGGCGGCGTGGCCGGGGCTTCCAGCCCCGTCGCCAAGACCAACGGCAAATCCGGCGACGGGCCTGGAAGGCCCGGCCACATCCGGTGGCGCACCCGTTTCCCGGAGACCCACGCTTACTTCTCCGGCACCAGACGCAGCACCGAGTGCGGGTCGTTGAGCAGCACGTAGAGGAAGCCATCGGGGCCGGCGGCGACATCGCGAACGCGCCCGAGATCCTTGAGGATGACTTCCTGCTCGGTGACCTTGCGGTTCTCGATGCGCAGGCGCCGGATCTCCTTCTTTGCCAGTGCGCCGACAAAGAGATCGTTCTTCCAGCCCGGGAAGGCATCGCCCGCGTAGAAATCGAGCCCGCAGACGGCGATGCTCGGCGTCCAGTGGATGACCGGCTGCTCCATGCCCTCGCGCGCGGTTTCGGCGGTCATCGGGGTGCCGTCGTAGTTCATGCCGTAGGTGATGACCGGCCAACCGTAGTTGTTGCCCGGCTCGATGAGGTTGAGCTCGTCGCCGCCGCGCGGGCCGTGCTCGGTGGACCAGAGGTCGCCGTTGCGGGGATCGAGCGCGAGACCCTGCGGGTTGCGGTGGCCGTAGGTCCAGATGCCGGGCACGGCGTCGGCGTTGTCCGCGAAGGGGCCATCCTCCGGGACCCGGCCGTCGTCGTGGAGGCGGTAGATCTTGCCCTTCGGGTTCGAGAGATCCTGGACGTCCATCTTCCCGTTGCGCTCGCCGATGATGAAGAAGAGGTAGCCGTCCTTGAAGACGAAGCGGGTGCCGAAGTGGACGCCCTGGCCGTCGTAGTACTCGCGATCCGCCTCCCAGATCGTCTCCTGATCGGTCCAGGTGTGATCGACGAGCCTGCCGCGAACGACCTTGGTGATGGTGCGTGGTCCGCGCTCGCGACCCTTCTTCTCCGGGTGCTCATACCAGCCTTCGGCGTATCCGAGGTAGATCCAGCCGTTGTTTTCGAAGTCGGGATGCAGCGCGACCTCCATCAGGCCGCCCTGTCCGTGGTGGATGACCTCCGGGGTGTCGCGCACCGGTTCGGAGAGAAGCTGGTCGTCGGCATCGATGATGCGGAGACGCCCGGGGCGTTCGGTGACCAGCTTGCGCCCGTCGGGCAGGAACGCGATGGCCCAGGGGATGTCGAGGCCTTCATCGACCACGGTCTCGATCAGGTAGTCGGCCCGCTCGGTCTTCGTCACCTTGCCGGGAACGGGCTTGGGAAACTCGATGCCCTCGACGCGGGCCTCCTCCTCCTTCTCGCGCAGGTAGATGACCAGCGAGCGGATCTTCTCGTCGCTGAGGACCGTGCCGAAGGGCGTCATGCCAAGCTCGGGATTGCCGATCTTGATGGAACGGAAGATCTCGGCGTCGGTGGCACCGTGCTTCCATTCGCCATCGACCAGCGAGCCCCCCTGACCCCCGTTCAGGTCCTTTCCATGGCACGACGCGCAGACCGTGTTGAAGAGTTCATCGACCTTCATCTTGGCGTAGTCGGGCGTCTCCTCGGCGACGAGGGTGAGCGGGAGCAGGAGGAAGAGAAGTCGTTTCATGCGGCGTTTCCGACCCCTACCTCCGATCCCGTACTTGGCAACGTGCCAGCGTGTCAGGTGAGCCGATTGTCGTTTCACCCCTGTTTTTTCCGCGTTTCTCGCATCGAGCGGCTTGACAAACGGCCGCGGTTTCGGGAATTCCTCCGCATGGCTAAGAAGTTGAAAGCTATTAAGGAACGTTACACCAAAACCCAGATCCTCGAACACATCGCCGAAAGCACCGAGCTGAGCCGCAAGGACGTCTCGGCCGTGCTGGAAAGCCTGGGTGAGGTGATCGAGGGCCACCTGAAGAAGAACGCCGCCGGCGAGTTCGTCCTGCCCGGGATGATGAAGATCGTCACCGTCCGCAAGCCGGCGGTGAAGGCTCGCAAGGGCATCAACCCCTTCACCAAGGAGGAGATGACCTTCAAGGCCAAGCCGGCGACGACGGTGGTCAAGATCCGCCCGCTCAAGAAGCTCAAGGACATGGCCGGCTGATCGGCTTGTTGCCTTTTTCCAGCCCTCTCCGGACCTGGTGCCGGGGAGGGCTTTTTTACAGCCGCCACTCGGCGGTGAGCCAGAACGCGCGCGGCTGGCCGGTCGAGAGGAGGCCATTGCCGGCGAGGCCGGTGGGGATCTCGGCGTCGAGGAGGTTCTCGACGCGGGCGTGGAGAGTGAAGGAGTCCGAGGCACGCCACGTCGCGCCGATACGGTAGGTGTCGTAGCTCGACAGGCGGCGGGTCGCCAGGGCGTCGTCGTAGCGCGATGAGGCGAACTCCGCACCGATGAAGAAGTGGAGCCCCTCGGTGAGGCGGAAGTCGGCGGTCCCGAGCAGGCGGAGGTCCGGAGTCTGGGGAAAGGGCCGGCCTTCGAGGAGAGGCTGGGCGTTCGACGACACGAACTCGGTGTGGGACCACAGTCCGTCGAAGCGCAGGCCCCAGCGGTCGGAGGGTCGCCAGTCGATGGATCCCTGGAGGCCGAGAACGCGGGCCTCGTCGACGTTGCGTCGTTGCGCACCGGTTCCGCCGGGGGGCAGGGTACCGAAGATCGCGGTGATCTCGGCGGGATCCGTGACCGGCACGTTGGCGATGGCGTCGTGGATCCAGTGGTGGAAAACGGTGGCGTCGAGGGTGAGGCACGAGGCCGCCTGCCACGTCAGTCCGGCCTCGAGGCTGTAGAACCGCTCGGAATCGAGCGCGGGATTGGCCTCGGTCAGGTCGTTGCGGACCCGGAACGGGCGATGGAGCTCGTTGAGCGTGGGCAGGCGGTAGGCGGTGGAGAGGGCGAACCGGCTGTCGAGCGAGGTCGTGAGCTTCCGGGTGAGGGAGATCGCGGCGCTGGGTTCCCAGTCGGAACGATTCCGGAAGAAGTCGGCGCGGAGGAGCCCGCCGGTGCCGAGGGATCGCTCGATGCGTTTTCCGTCGCGCAGCTCCCAGTGGTCGAGGCGGAGCGAGGCGTCGAGGCGGGTTCCCGGGTGCGGCGTCCAGCGGGCGGTGCCGAAGAAACCGGCAAGCGACCGGGTGCCGCCCGCCCTGCGGCGACGGAAGGTTCCGGCATCCTCCTGGGTTTCCCCCTCGAGTCGTCGCAGGTCGGCGCCGAGGGTGAGGCCGAGCTCGTCGCCGATCTCGGTGTCCAGGGTGAGGGCGCCGCCGATGCCTTCGCCCGGGACGTCGAACTGGTTGAGGGCCATCCGCTCGCGCGTGCGGGTCGCGTCGACGGCGCTGAAGACCGACGCGAAGCGCCGGCGTTGGTAGTAGGCGAGGGCCTGGAGGGTGGTCGGGCCCTCCTCGAGGGTGATGCGCAGGGAGGCGTCGAAGGCCTCGGTGGTGTTTCCGGTGAGTGGCGTGCCGTTGCTACGTCGTTCGTCGTAGAAGGAAAGAGAGGGTTCGACAGTGAGACGGTCGACGGGCCTCCAGATGAAGCGCAGGTCGGTGCCGGCCAGATCGAGGGAGAGCCGGGTGTCGATGGGGCCGCGCTGCCAGGCGGGCAGGGCGTGGAAGCCGTCGGTGTGTCGACCGAAGGTGTGGAGCGAGACGCCGAACGATCCATCGTCGGCAACGACGTCTCCGGTCAGCGATCCGCCGTAGGTGCCGTGGCTGCCGGCGGTGACGATCAGGCCGGTGCGGTCGGCGGCGATGGGCCGGCGGGTGAGTCGCACGCTGCCGGCGGGGCTGAGATTTCCCCAGACCGCGGAGCCGGCGGCGGGGACGATCCGGGCGGAGTCGAGGGTGGAGGGGTCGTAGCGGGCCCAGTGGATCCAGCCGCCGAAGGGATCGTTCTGCGGGATGCCGTCGAGCAGGACCAGCGAGCGCGAGGCGGCGGTGGCGCCGGTGTGGCGGAGGCTGACGCCGGCGGCCGTGGGATTGGCAAAGGTGGCGGTCTGCGGCCGGTAGAGCGAGAAGGCCGGATCGGTGGCGAGCAGTTCGTCGATGGTGCGCGGGGCGAAGTCGGCGATCTCGTCCGACGACCACGAGGCCAGGGCCGAGGAGGTCTCGCGCTCGGCGACGACGACCAGGGGTGGGAGGGCGTCCTGGGCGAGGAGCGGCGCGGTGAGAACAAGGAGCAGGCGCACGCCGGGAGGTTGAGGGAACGTCGGGGCCGGTGTGGAGCGCCGATTATGAAATCGGCATGTGGGCGAGCTGCGAGAGGAGAAGCCGTCGAGGCGTGGCCTGGGGCCTCTGGCGGCGTGGGAGTCGATGAGCGGAAGGTGCCGATTTCATCATCGGCGCTCCCCCTTCTCAGTAGCCGCGCCAGAAGAGGAAGGCGCAGGCGAGGACGGCGAGGCCGTAGGCGAGGCCGCCGAGGGAGAGCAGTTGCCAGCGCTTGCCGTTGGTGGTGGCCCAGGTGACGGCGTCGCGGAAGAGGTAGGGCATGCCGACCCAGTAGAGCGACGCGATGATCAACACGTAGGCGAAGATGGGGACGAGCAGCCGGCTGGTGGGCTCCTTCAGGAAGGCGGACTCGAGCAGGGGCGCGGCCGCCATCAGGCCGACCAGACCGAGGGCGCGGACCGCGAGGAACTCCTTCACGGCCAGGGCGACGAGCACGATGGAGACCGGCACCGCGATCTTGAGAAAGGGCTTCATCGCGTTGAACTGGTCGCCGAGATCCATGGCCAGTGCGCTTGCGAGGCCGGGTCCGGGCTGGGCGACGATGAGCCAGAACCAGATCATGCCGATGCCGAGCAGGACCTGTCCGAGCCGGTCGTTGCGCGGGAAGCGCTTGAGGAAACGCTGGACCTCGGTGGCCTTGACCAGCATCAGGACGTGCAGGCCGATTAGCCACAGCCCGAGCGCGATGCCGGCGGTGAACAGCGGCAACTTCTCGTAGGCGTGCATTGACTGTGAGGCATCCATGCGCGGGAGGGGCTTAGGGGAGGGGGCGGAAAATGACAAACGGCAAATGCCGGTGTCAGTGGGCGAACGGATCGCCGGGATCGGGGTGCTGCACGAAGCGAAGGCCGAAGAAGGTGAGCGTCGGCGACAGGGCCAGCGGCAGGAGTACCACGGCGCCATAGATGAAGTAGCGGAGCGTGAAAAACCAGAAGCAGGCGGCGAGCAGCGCGCTGCAGACCATCAGGAGGCGGGTGGACAGGCGACTGAGTTCCAGCCAGCGGAGAAGAAAGGGGCTGGTCAGGGCGATGACCGCCAGCATCAGGAGCCCGCTGACCGCCACCGCGTCCTCGCCGGTCGGGAAGTCGCCGTTCGCGAAGCTCCGGAAAATGTTCGGGAAGATGCTGCGTCCGTCCTCGCTGACGAACACCGCGAGGAAGCTCAGGGCTCCGAAAATGAGGAGGGTCCGGGCGTGATTGGTGTCGGCGAGACCTTCCGGATCGCTGTCGGGTCGCGGACTCGGTTCGCTCACTTCACCGCCTCGATGGCGTCCTTCAGGGTTTCGAGTTGGGCCTCCTTCAACTGTTCGCGGGCGGCGGTGAAGGCCGCGGCCTCCTTTTCGTCCAGCAGGTCGCCGAGCCGGGCGCCGAGGTTCTCGCCGGTCTTCGCCCATTCCTCTTCGAAGCGTTCCAGCGCCCCGCCTTCGGCGATCGCCTTCATGCCCGCGAGCGAATCCCAGTCGATGGCGCCGGCTTCGCTTCGCGCCTTGTGCATGGCGTCGATGATCGCCAGCTCCTTTTCGAGCTCCAGCGCCACGCCCTCCTGGTCCATCATCGGCGCCAGCTTGGCGAGCTGTTCGCGGTCCGGCTGCCGCTCGTGGTAGGCGGTGAAGGTGGCGAAGTCCTCCTCGTCGCCGAGAAATTCACGAACCCGGTCCATGGTCATCGTGTCGATCTCGGTGATGCTTTTCTCGATCGCCGCTCGGTCTTCGGGCAGCGCGTCGAGCCACTGGCCGGCGAGCTGCTGCTGCTCGAGCTGGCGGGCGAAGAGCAGCTCCTCGAGGTAGGAACGTTCGCGGTTGGTGAGGTTGAGCTCGTAGTGGAGTTGGGAGTAGGGGCTCTGCGCGACCTCCTGGATGCGTTCCTTGTCGGGAGCCGGATAGCTCTCGGGCACCTGCCGCAGGCCGGGGGCGGGTTCGGGGAGCTCGGCAGGAGCCGGGGCTTCCTCCGCATCGGGCACCGCCGCGTCCGGAGTGGTCGCCACCGGCGGTTCGGTGGCCGGGGCCTCCTCGGGTGTCGGCAGCGCCCGGAGGCGGATGATTTCGTCGTTGAGCTGTTTGATGCGGGTTTCCTCGATCACGACCGTGACGAGGACCGCGATGACGACGGCGGAGATGGCGGCGGCAGGTTTCATGCGGTGGCTTTGGGGTGTGGCGGCATGTTGGAGGGGGAAGTGCCGGGTGAGAAGTGCCGAGTGAGAAGGGGGGGGTGAGCACGGCCTCTCGATTCTCGACGCCGCGCAGCCGTGTCTCGGCGGCAGGTGGCCGGATGTGCGGCATCCGGAGCTGTAGGCGTGGCGCTTGTCGAAGTGCCACGAGCAGGGCGGGTGGCTTCCGGTCGCACCGTTCCAAGGGTTGTGCAAGCGGCTGAAAGCCGCCGACCCGGCTCATGGCGCTCGCAGAGCGCCACGCCTAGACCACCTCTCCGTAGAGCGTGAAGCCGGTGGTTTCCTCGACGCGGACGTCGACGAGCTGGCCGGTGAGCTTGTGTGGGTCGCCCTCGAAGATGAGGATCTTGTTCTGGCTGGTGCGGCCGCTGAGACGCGCCTTGTTGGTCTTGCTCGGACCCTCGCAGAGCACGGTCTGCACGCTGCCGACCATCGCTTCGTTTTTGGCGACGGCGTATTTGTTGACCACCTCGAGCAGGCGTTGGTTGCGCTCTTCCTTCACCCGCTCGGGAAGTTGCTCGTCCATCTCGGCGGCGGGGGTGTCCTTGCGCTTCGAGTAGCGGAAGACGAAGGCGTTGTCGAAACGCAGCTGCTCGCAGGTGTCGACGGTGGCCTGGAAGTCCTCTTCGGTCTCGCCGGGGAAGCCGACGATGATGTCGGTGGTGATGGCGAGGTCCTCGCGGGCGCCGCGCATCTTTTCGCAGATCTCGACGAACTTGGCGTGCTTGTACGGCCGGCGCATGGCGCGCAGGATGCGGTCGCTGCCGCTCTGCATCGGGAAGTGGATGTGCGAGCAGAGCTTGGGAAGATAGGTGAAGGCGGCGACGAGGTCGTCGCGGTAGCCGATCGGGTGCGGCGAGGTGAAGCGGATACGCCGGATGCCCTCGACCTCGTGCACGGCCTCGAGGAGTTGGACGAAGGGCGACTTGCCGCCGACCTTGTCGAACTCGGTGCGGCCGTAGAGGTTGACGATCTGGCCGAGGAGGGTGACTTCGCGCACGCCATGGTCGGCGAGGCGTTTCACCTCCTCGACGATCTCGGGGATCGGGCGGCCGCGTTCCTTGCCGCGGGTGTCGGGCACGATGCAGAAGGAGCAACGCATGTTGCAGCCCTGCATGATGGAGACGAATGCGGTGGCCTGGTGCTCCTGCGGGACATGGTCGCGGATGGTGTTCTGCGAGTCCTTCTCCTCGTCGATGTCGCACACGTTGTCGCCGATCAATGACAGCGCGGGGTCGTCCATGCGGCGCTCGAGACGGCGGGAAAGGATGCCGTCCACGTAGTCGAAGACCTTGTGATACTTCTGCGTGCCGACGACGACGTCGAGGTGCGGGACGCGCTCGAAGAGTTCCTCACCGCGCGACTGGGCCATGCAGCCCATGAAGCCGTAAACGACATGGGGGCGGGTTTCGCGGTAGGTGCCCATCATGCCCATCTTGCCGAGCGCCTTCTGCTCCGCCTGGTCGCGGACCGAGCAGGTGTTGACCAGGATGGCGTCGGCCTCGGTCTCCTCGGAGGTCACGGTGTAGCCGCCCTCCTGGAACATCCGGGCGACCTGCTCGGAGTCCCGCGAGTTCATCTGGCAACCGTAGGTGCGGATGTGGACCTTGGGCATCGGGGCGCAAAGACCTACCCGCGACGCGCTGATGTTCAATGGCAAAAACTCGGGGTTGACGGTCCTGCGAAGGAGGTCGATGGCGTGCCATGAAGGAGATTCTCGCGATTCTTCCCCTGCTGGGCCTCGTTTCCTGTTCTTCCCTGATGGTGCCTGGTGAGGCCCCCGCGGTGGGCGGCGGCGAGTCGGCCCGGGCCGTGCTGGAAGCGTCCGCCGACGCCACCGGCGACCCGTGGAAGACGTATCGGAAGGTGACGGTCGGCTACGACGGCGAGTGGACCGGGGTGGTGAAGCGTCTCCAACCGGATCTGGTGGATGCGGCCTTCCGCAAGTCCTCGACCGAGGTCTACGACACCCGACGGGAGACCGTCGATCAGCTCCACACCGGCCCCGGGGGCCGGAAGTCGGTGGAGCGGACGCGATCGGATGTGGTGGTCGCCTACAACGGTGAGCGGATCGGCAAGGAGTCCCGCCGCGACGCCTCGGCGTTGGTGGCCGACGCCTACACCGCTTTTCTTTTCGGCCCCTCGTGGCTGCTGCGGAAAGGGGAATCGCTGGAACGGGTCGGCCCGCAGACCGTCGAGGGGGAGATCTGCGACGGCGTGCAGGGGAAGCTGCGGCCGGGCTTCGGTTTCTCGGAGGAGGACCGTTTCATCGCGTGGATCGGGCGCGAGAGTCGCCTGCTGCGGCGGCTGCAGTTCACCATCGACGGTCTGGCCAGCACCCGTGGAGCGGATGTGGACGTCACCTTCCTCGACCACTGGAAAGCAAGCGACGGATCGGTGTGGCCCGGGCGTTTCGTCGAGTGGGTGCACCGCCCCGTCCACGTCAAGGCGCACGACTGGCGCCTGGAGTCGCTGGAGGTGGATGGACGGACGTTGAGGTAGCGGGGGGAAGTCCGCGTCAGCAGCAGTCGATTCCGGACATGCCGGGGATGGCCACGACCGCCTGCACGGCCCAGAAATAAAAGATGGCGAGGGCGGCGAGGAGCAGGGCGCCGGTCGCGATCGTGAACCGGCGGGTCGCCCACCACAGGTCCGAACGCTCGGCGACGAGGGTCAGGATGGTCCACGAAAGCGGCATCGCGAGCAGGCTGAGGCCGAAGTAGCGGACGAACTGGAGGACGGCCACGGAGCTCCGGGGTGCGATCGTCACCTGGTCGAGCATCACCTTGGTCATGGCTCCGACCAGCAGGGTTCCGCCGAGGATCAGGGCGCAGTGGAGGGTCACCAGCACGCACTGGGCGCGGTGTTCGTAGCGAAATTCCGCGAGCATGGGGGAGGGGGTAGCATGAATGGTCGGAAATGGCGAGCTCCCGGAAGGTGCCGCCCGACGGCCGGCCCGCGCCACGGGCTTGCATGGTCGGGCCTGTGTGCCGATGCTCCGCCGCATGTTCGATTTTCTCAGGCCCCGCTGGAAAAAGGAGGCGCGGCATCTGGTCAAGGGCGCGAAGAAATACGTCCACTACAAGCGCGACCTGCTCGACGACGGGCGGATCGCGGAGATTGAGTCGCGCCGCGACGACCTCCGCAACTCGCTGAAGAGCGGCGACCGGAAGGCGGTCGAGGAGGCGGGCAAGCAGCTCCGGGCGACCTGTGAGAAGGCGCTGCCCCGCGCCCCGCAGCAGACGTGGTGGGAGGAAAACGTGGAGGTGATGTTCGTGGCGCTGGTGATCGCGCTGGGCCTGCGGGCCTACGTCCTGCAGCCGTTCCGGATTCCGACCGGATCGATGCAGCCGACCCTCAACGGCATCGTGATCGTCGACAAGGGCCAGGACTTCAAGGCGCCGTGGATCGGCAAGCAGGCCTTCGACTGGCTGTGGAGCGGAACGAGCTACAAGAACATCGTCGCCGATCGCGACAAACGGGTGGTGGATATGAAGGACGCCTCGTGGTTCCTCTTCACCCGGACCAAGGTGATGTTCGACGACGGCAGCGTGCTGAAGGTGCCGGCGGCGGCGGGGGAGGTTTCGAACCAGTTCCTGGTCGACTCCAACGGCGACGGACGGCCCGAGGGCCGGAGCTTCCGTGAGGGGGAGCCCATCCTCCGGGGCACGATCACGACCGGGGACCTGGTGCTCGTCGACAAGGTGTCGTATCACTTCCGCAAGCCGAACCGGGGCGAGGTCTTCGTCTTCGACACCCGCGGCCTGAATACCTACGGCGAGGCGAGCGGCAAGCTCGGCGGGCAGTCCGGCGGGTCGCATTATATCAAGCGCCTCTGCGGGGTGCCCGGCGACGAACTCCAGATCGACGAGCCCCAGCTCTACGTGAACGGCCGGATCGCCGACGAACCGGGCATCGTCCGGGTGATGAAACGGGAGGGCGAGTATGCCGAGTATCCCAGCGGCGAGCCGCGGCCGGGCTATCTGTTGGCGGATGCGCGCCAACGCTCGAAGTACCCCCGCGGTCCGTTGTTCGAGGCGGACGATGTGTTTGAGCTGAAGGACCCCGAGCGGGTGGGCATGCGCGAGTATGCGGCGCTGGGCGACAACACCGCGAACTCGCTCGACTCCCGCTACTGGGGGGCGGTCCACGAGTTCAATCTCTCGGGTCCCGGCTGGTTCTCGCTGTGGCCGTTCGGGTCGGGCCACTGGGGCTTCATCAAGTGAGGCCTGCCGATGACCGACGCTGCGAAGATCACCCTGCGGGCGCGGTCGAACCTTGCGTTCGCCCTGCCCATCCTGCCGAAGGACCGTCGCGACGACGCGGTGATTTTCTACGCCTTCTGCCGCGTGGTCGATGATCTCGCGGACGACCTGACCCGCCCGCTCGAGGAGCGCGAGGAAGGCTTGTTGGCGTGGGAATCGGGGCTGCGTGACGGCTTCGAGGATCCCGATCCCCTGCAGCGGGACGTGATGGGTCTGATCGAGCGGCGGGACATTCCGGTGGGTTTGATGGTCGCGGTGGTCGATGGCTGCCTGATGGATCTGCGCCCGCAGCGTTTCGGCACCTGGGACGACCTTTCCGAGTATACCTGGAAGGTGGCGTGCGCGGTCGGCCTGGTGGCGATGAGGATTTTCGGCGCGAGGGATCCCGCCACCGAGCGCTACGCGGTGGCACTGGGCCACGCCCTGCAGCTGACCAACATCATCCGCGACGTGGACGAGGACCTGGCCAATGGAGGGAGAATCTATCTCCCCCTGGCGGACCTGCACCGGTTCCAGTACACCGAGCGCGATCTGATCGGACGCGTTCACGACGGACGGTTCCTCGCGCTGATGAACTACGAGTGCGAGCGGGCGGAGATGTTCTACGCCGAGGCGCGCAACATGCTGCCGCAAGGGGACCGGCGGGCGATGCTCGCGGCCGAGGTGATGCGCGGGATTTACCGGCGCCTGCTCGACAAGATGAAGGCGGACCAGTTCCAGGTGTTCGGGAAGCGCTACAGTCTGTCGAAGGCGGCGAAGGCCTTTGTTTTTGGAAAGCACCTGTTGAAAGCGCGCATGAGGGGTGAATAGTTTCCGCCAACAACCGTTTCACTCCATGATGAAGAAAATCGGAATTGGGATGCTTTCGCTTGCCGTGCTCGGCTCCGTCTCCTGCACCTCCTACCAGCAGCAGGGCGCGCTGATCGGGGGCCTGGCGGGGGCCGGACTGGGTGCCGCCTTCGGCGATGATCACCAGGATGTGGTCGCGGGGGCGGCCGTGGGGGCCGGGCTCGGCGCTGCCGGAGCCGCGGTGCATGAAAACTCGGTGCGCCAGCGGAACTACGGACGCTACGGCATCCCGCCCGAGCAGCAGGGCCAGCCGCGGTCACAAGCCCCGGCCCCGCGAGCGGAAGACTACCCGACCGCGCAGCGGACGACCGTGCCCGGCGAGGTGCTGAGTCCCTATCCTCCCCACAACCGGATCGACGTCTCCGGCTACCGCAGCGGCCAGATGGTGAAGGATCCCAAGACCGGCGAGATCTTCCGGGTTCCCTGAGGCACGGCGTTTGAAGCTTGGAGCTCCGAGCCGGTGAGGCCTAGGCTCCGCGCATGTCCACGACGCGTCCCGATGGCCGGCCGGCCGATCAGCTCCGCCCCGTTTCCTTCGCGCCAGGTGTGGCGCCTCATGCCGATGGTTCGGTGCTGGTTTCCTTCGGAAACACCAAGGTGATCTGCGCGGCGACGGTGCAGGAGGATGTGCCGCGCTGGATGAAGCAGCAGAAGGTCGTGGGTGGATGGCTGACCGCCGAGTATTCGATGCTCCCGTATTCGACCCATGAGCGGAAGTCGCGCGACATCTCGCGCGGCAAGCTCGACGGACGGTCGTCGGAGATCCAGCGCCTGATCGGTCGCTCGCTGCGGGCGGTCACCGACCTCTCGAAGCTCGGCCAGCGGACCATCTGGGTGGACTGTGACGTGCTCCAGGCCGACGGCGGTACGCGTACCGCCTCGATCACCGGCGGCTGCGTCGCGCTGGCGATCGCGCTCAATCGGTTGATGGGTGCGGGCAAGCTGAAGGACTTCCCGCTGAAGCAACTGGTGTCGGCGATTTCGACCGGCGTGTACGAGGGGGAGCCGGTGCTCGACCTCAACTACCCCGAGGACAAGGCGGCGTCGGTGGACTTCAACGTGGTGATGACCGAGCGCGGCGAGTTCGTCGAGGTGCAGGGCAGCGGCGAGGAGGCCGTCTTCACCGGTGACGAGATGGCGAAGATGCTGGACCTCGCGAAGAAGGGGTCGGACGAGCTCGTGACCCTGCAGAAGGCCGCGATCCTCGAGGCCGACCGACCGGAAGGGCCGGCCCTGGCCGACCTGGCCTCGGCGTTTTCGAAGTAGCGAGGAGCGCCGATTATGAAATCGGCATTGAGCCGGACCGGTGGGGTGCCGATTTCATAATCGGCGCTCCTCACGCTAACGGATCTCCGAACCTCCGAAGTACGGCACCAGGGCCTCCGGCAGCTGGATCGAGCCGTCGGGCTGCTGGCACTGCTCGAGGATGGCGACGTAGAGCCGCGGCAGGGCGGTGCCCGAGCCGTTGAGGGTGTGGCAGAAGCGGTTCTTGCCGTCGGCATCCTTGAAACGGAGCTTCATGCGCCGGGCCTGGTAGTCGGTGAAGCACGAGCAGCTCGAGACCTCGAGGTATTTCCCCTGGCCGGGCGCCCAGACCTCGATGTCGTAGGTCTTGGCCGCCGAGAATCCGAGGTCACCGGTGCACAGCTCGATGGTGCGGTAGTGGAGGCCGAGCTTCTGCAGCGCCGCCTCGGCGTGGCCGGTGAGTTCCTCGAGCACCTCGAAGGAGGTGTCGGGGTGCACCACCTGGACCAGCTCGACCTTGTCGAACTGGTGCATGCGGATGATGCCGCGGTTGTCGCGCCCGGCGCTGCCGGCTTCGCGGCGGAAGCAGGGGGTGTGGGCGCAGAGCTTCTTCGGCAGGTCGGCCTCGGCGAGCAGGGTGTCGCGGTAGAGGTTGGTGACCGGGACCTCGGCCGTGGGCGCGAGGAACATCTGGTTGATGCCCTCCTCACTACGGTCGGTGCCGTACATGTCGTCCTCGAACTTGGGCAGCTGGCCGGTGCCTTCCATGCACTCGCGGCGGACGATGTGGGGCACGTTGACCTCCTCGTAGCCGTGCTCGCCCGACTGGAGGTCGAGCAGGTAGGAGATGAGCGCGCGCTCGAGCCGGGCGCCGGCGCCGCGGTAGACGGCGAAGCCCGAACCGGCGATGCGGGTGGCATCGTCGATGGAGATCAGGCCCAGCGCCTCGGCGAGGTCGAGATGGTCCTTCGGGGCTTCGATCCCCGGCTTTTCACCCCACTCGCGGACGACGGGGTTCGCGGTTTCGTCGGCGCCGACCGGGCAGGCCTCGTGCGGCAGGTTGGGGAGGTTGAGGAGCAGGTCGGTCTGGCGGGTGCCCGCCTGCTCGGATTCCGCCTCGAGGGCCTCGATCTTCTCCTTGAGCCCGCGCACCTCGCCCTCGACTGCGGAGCTGTCCTCGCCCTTGGCCTTGAGCATGCCGATCTGCTTGGAGATCTGCTTGCGCTGGGAAAGCAGCGCCTGCTTGTCGGTCTCGGCCCGGCGACGGGTTTCGTCGCAGGCGAGGACCTCGTCGATGAGCTGCCAGAGGTCGCCGCCGCGGGCCTTGAGGCGCTCGCGGGCGGCGTCGGGGTTGTCGCGGATCTCGCGGATGTCGAGCATGGCGGCGCGTGCTTAGACGATCCGTCGGCGGACGTCCAATCCCGATCGATCCCATGGTGGGGCCCGCGGGCGGGCGGGGCGGAGGCCTACTCGGCCTCGCCCTTGATCTTCGCGCGCTCGCGCATGTGGTTGATGGCCTTCTCGGCCTGGTCGATCACGCGGTCGCTCTCGGCCTCGTCGGCGAAGTATTCGACGACCGAGAGGGCCCAGTCGGCGGTTTCGCTCTTGGCGAGGCCGGAGATGATGCTGAATTGCTCGCGCTCGGTCTTGGCGTTGCGGGCGAGCATCTTCCAGTAGTCCTCGCTGTCGAGGTCGTCCCGCTTGGCGGCGCGGTCCTTGTCCATGAGGAAGGCGTAGGCGGCGTCGAAGGTCTTGCGGCGCAGGGTGTCGTCGGTCTGCTCCTCGAGGAAGGCGATGAGATCCTCGAAGAGGGAATCGTCCGGCCAGGCCTGGATGGCCTGGAGTGCCGCGAGGGTGTCGAGGTTGTCATCCCCCTCGAGGGCGGCGGTCACCTTCTCCATCGCGAGATCGCCCCCGGCGTGTCCGAGCAGTCGGATGAGGGCGCGACGCACGTCGTCGTCGGTCGCGCTTTCGGCCGCGGTGACGAGGGTGGAGGCGTAGTTCTGGCGGTTCTCGGTTTTATCCAGCACGGCGGCGGTGGCCTTCTCGGCGGCGCTGCGGATGGACGAGGAGGAGGTGAACTGGATGACCTCGAGGAACTCGTCGAGCTCCGACTCCCCGCCGATTTCGGTGACGGCGGTCAGGGCGGCGGCGGCGGCCCGGTCGTTTTCCGTCTCACGGGCGAATTTGAGGAGGATGGGAACGGTGGACGCGCTCGCGCGGCGGCGCAGCACGCGCTCGAGCAGCGAGATGCGGATGTCGTCGGGAAGAAGCTCCGTGGTCGCGAACTCGGCGATGCGGGTATCGACGTCGGTCGATCCCGTCGCCTTGGCGATGGCGAGCGCCTTGTAGACGGTTTCCCGGGAGCGGTTGCTGCCGGCGCGGACGGAATTCAGCAGGATGTCGAGGTCGCCGGCGCTGACCGGGAGCTCCTCGGTGGCCGGGTCGGCGGCGATGGCGACGAGCTCGTTGTAGCGCTCGTTCACCTTGTTCTTGCTCATGGTGTTGAGGATCACCATGCCGAGAATCACGACGACGACCGCCAGCACGATGGCGATGGCGATCTTGGCGCCACCGGAGAGGCCTTTCTTGGTGCTGACCGGGGCGTTGCCGATGGTGGTCTGGCCGACCTGTCCCTGGGCTGCGGTTCCCGGGCTGCCGGAAGGGGTGGGGGAGGCGGAGGGAACGGGCTGCGCGACCGCTGCCGGCTGGGGTCCGGTCGCGGGCTGGGCGGCACCTCCGGCGAGCAGGACGGGCTTGGGGCCCGTGGATGGCTGGGCGGCGGTCGCCGGCTGGGCGGGCTGGACGACCGGTGTTGCCTGAGCCGTTTGAGCGGGCTGCACCGGTGCGGCGGGAGGCGGCGCGTCCGGCGAGGCTTCCGCGGCGGAGGCATCGGCCTGCTGGGAAGTGGTGTGGATGCTCGGAGGAGCTCCGGCGGGCGGGCTCAAGGGCTGGGGTGCGGTCTGCGTCACCGGTGGGGCGGGGACCGGGCCCGTCTGGGCCTCGGGGGCGGGCTGGGCCGAGGTCACGGGTTGGACCGGCTGGGCCGGAGCCGCGGGGGTGACCGGTTGGACCGGGGCCGGGGTGGGAGTCGCGGGAGCGGCTGGCTGGGGCTGGGGGGTCTCGGCCTCCGGGGTGGCGCCGGGGATGATCAGCCGGGGGCGCTTGGGTGCTTGCTCGGACGGAGTTTCGGATGGGCCGTTGCTCATGGATTCAGTGACGGGGACGTCGAGTTCGATGAAGTTGCGAAGTGCCTCGCGGGCGTTTTCGGGGCGCTCGGCCGGGGTTCGGTTCACGTGCCACATCACCCAGTCGGCGACCCATTGTGGGATGTCCGGTCGCAATTCGGCAAGGGGAACGACACGATGTTCCAGATGTGACGCCATGACCTGCGGTCCGGTGTCACCGCTGAAGGGAGTCTGACCCGTCAGCGCGAAGTAGTAGACGCACCCGATGGCATACATGTCGGTGCGGGTGTCGAGGGCCGCCCGCTCGAACTGCTCGGGTGCCATGTAGAAGATGGAACCGTAGACCGAGTCGTTGTGGTCGAGGGTCTGGCTGCTGGGTTTCGGGGAGAACTTGGCGAGCCCGAAGTCGACGATCTTGGCCTGGAACTTCCCCGAGGGGAGCCAGTTGATCATCACGTTGGACGGCTTGAGGTCGCGGTGGAGGAGACCGAGGTCCTGGGCGGCGATGAGGCCCTCCATGATCTGCTGGACGAGCTCGCGGAAGTCCTGCCAGGTGAGCGGCGCCTTTTCGACCAGCTCGTCGAGCGTGTTGCCCTTGAGCAGCTCCATCACGACGAAGGGTCCGTCATCGTCGGTGCCGACATCGTAGATGGTGACGATGTGCGGGTGCTGCAGGGCGGCGAGGGCGCCGGTCTCCTGCTCCATCTGGCGGGAGGCCTCCTCGGTCTGGCCGTCGTCCCCGGCGATGATGCGCTTGATCGCGACCTCGCGTTTCAAGCTGCGATCGTACGCGCGATAGACCGTGCCCAGCCCCCCCTTCCCGAGGGTGCTCCGGATCTCGTAGCGTTCCTCCATTTCCATCGCCAAGCGGCTATTACAACTGAGGCCGCTCCCGGCCGGGTGCAATGAAGAAACGAGCGCCGGTGTGTCAGGATGCGGCGCGCCGCAGCTGCTCGGAGCGCCACTGGGTCGGCGAGCTGCCGACGATGCGGGCGAAGCTCCGGTTGAACTGCGAGAGGGACTGGTAGCCGACGTGGAAGGCGATTTCCGAAACGCGCAGCTCGGGCCGGAGCAGCTCCTTCTTGGCCCACTCGACGCGGCAGCGGTTGACGTAGTCGGTGAGGGTCAGGCTGGTGGCGTCCTTGAAGAGGCGGCAGAAGTGCGACTCGCTGAGGCCGGCGATGCGGGCGACGTCGCCGAGTGGCAGCGGATTGTCCAGGTGCTGGTGGATGTACTTGCGCGCCTTCGAGATGGCGGCGGGCTCGCTGCCTTCCTCGATGATGGCCAGCGATTCGGCGTGCTGGCCGAGCTGCGAGGCGAAGCTCTCGAGGAGCTTGATCATGCCTTCGTAGCGGTCGGGCTCGATGGTGCGCGTCTGGAAGTAGGTCTGGCGCAGGATCTTTTCCGACTCTTCGTTGAGATTCTTCCGGCCCAGCTTGCCGAGGAACTCCTCGAAGTCCGCCTCGGTCGGCACGCGGGAGAACACCTGGCCGGTGCGGAGGAATCCGACGACGGTCGCCCCCATGGTCACCGGGACGGCGGTCGACATGAGGCCGGCGAAGCAGTGGCAGGAGGCGGGGCCATTGACCTCGGCCTCGTGCATCAGGCGGCGGTTGGTGTCGACGCACGCGTTGCACGCGGAGTCGCAGGTGTTGAGGTGTTCGCAGAACGGACTGCGGTTCACGCACTCGTCATCCAGGTCCCAGGCATCCGGATCCGCCCCCACCAATCGGAGGGGAAGGCCGGTCGCGGTTCGGAACGCCTCCTGATAGGTCCGGAACGTGTCCGAGTGCTTGAGTCGTTGATGCAAAGTGGCTTCGAAGCCCTTCGGCGAATTCATTGTCACCATCTGCGGAGACGCTAGCGGGATATGCGGAGCATTTCAACACCTACGAGAGCCACCCGATCGGGCGACCAGAAGGACGGAAATGATGGAGCTGACGGGCATCAGCACCGCGGCGAGAAGCGGGTTCATGTGACCGCCCAGGCAGATCGCAACGGCGATCAGGTTGTAGAACAGGGCGAAAACGAAGGCGGCGCGGACGCCGGAGGCCCGGGCGTCGGCGGCGGCGAAGAGCGCGGGAAGGAAGTCGAGACCGGAGCCGAGCGTGTAGAAATCGGATTTGGCCTCGAGCAGGGAGCGGTCGACGACCGGGGTGCCGGTGACGCTGGCGGCGTCGAAGGCCAGCGAGTCGTTGGCGCCGTCGCCGAGGTAGAGGGTGTCGCCGTGGTCGAGCTCGCGGACCGCAGCGGCCTTCTGGTCGGGATCGAGTCCTCCGCGCGCGTGGGCGCCGGGAATGTCGAGCTGTCCGGCCAGGGTGGCGACCTTTTCCGGCGTGTCGCCGGAAAGGATGTGGAGGCTGTGATGCCGGCGACGGAGCAGGTCGAGGGTTTCGCGGGCGCCGGGGCGGAGGGTGTCGCGGAACCGGAAGGCGGCGATCCGCTCGCCGTCGCGGCAGAGCGAGGTGGTGCCGTCGGCTTCGTCGCCGGCCCAGCCGGCGCGACCGAGGGTCCAGTTGGGCGACGGGGAAGGGCCGTCTTTGGATGGAGGGTCGACGAAGGACACGCCCCGGCCGGGGTGGTCTTCGATTTCGGCGGGGCCGTGGGTGGCGAGAAGCCGTTGGCCGCGGGCCCCGAGGGCTTCGAGCAGGGTGCGTCCGACCGGGTGCAGGGAGCCGGCCGTGAGCCGGGCAAGTGCAAGGGCGGCCTCGTCGTCGAGGGCGGCGACGGCTTTCGGGTCGACGAGGACGGGGCGCTCGAGGGTGAGGGTGCCGGTCTTGTCGAAGATGACGTGTCTCACGGCCCGCAGGCGCGACCACAGGGTGGCGCTGCGGACGAAGGCGCCGTGGCGGCCGGCCCGGGAGGCGGCGAGCTCGTCGGCGAGCGGGATGGCGACACCCAGCGCGCAGGGGCAGGAGACGACGAAGACCGAGATCATCGCCTGCAGGGCGGTGGCGGTTTCGCCGAGGGCGAGCCAGACGACAAGACCGCCGACACCGATGAGCAGCACGGCGACGAGGTAGAATCGAAGCACCTTCTGCAGCACGGGGGAGGCGCGCTCGCCGGAACCTTCGGCCGTGAGGCGGGAAAGGAGTGAGTCGGTCCACGATTCGGTGGCCTCGAGGGCCAGCGGTTGGCGGCTGAGGAGGATGGCGCCGGCGGGGAGCTGGCGGCCGGGGCCGGTGACGACGGGATCGGCTTCGCCGTTGATCCATTCGAGCGAGACCTCGGCTTCGGCGTCGCGGACGGTCGAGGCGACCGGGATGGCCTGGCCCGGCTGGATCTCGAAACGGGTGCCGGGCGCGAGCGACTCAAGCGGAGTAGGTTTCTCGTCCACCGTGACCGAACCCGGCAGCGGGGAGGCGCGTTGCAGGCGGCGGCGGTTCTTGTCCACGGCCGAAGTCTGCAGGTAGCGGCCGCCGAGCATCAGGAAGACGAAGGTGGCGACGAAGTCGAAGTAGCGCAGGCCGTCGATCTGGAGCCCCCAGCCGGCGATCGAGCCGGCGTAGGCGAGGACCAGCCCGAGCGCGATGGGGAGGTCGATGTGGAGGGACTTCGCCCGCAGGGCGCGCCAGGCGCGGTCGATGAAGTAAGAGCCTCCGACCAGCATCGATAGCGTGGCCGAGATGAAGGCGATGAGCCGGAACAGCCCGGCGAACTCGAAATCATCGGGCATGCCGAGGTAGTGGGGCAGGCTGAAGCCCATCGCGTTGAGCGCGAAGGCACCGCAGAGTCCGAGCCGGGCGACGAGCCGTCGGCCCTCGATGTCGGCGGTGCCGGCGGCGGCGGGCGCGGCGACGTAGCCGAACTGCGTGAGTTCCTCGCAGAAGGCCTTCAGGTCGCAGCGCCCGGGCTGCCACTCGAGGTGGAGCCGTCCGGACGCCGGATGGGCGGCGGCGCGGATGGCGCCGGGGTGCTTGTCGAAGAGTTTCTCCACCAGCCACACGCAACCGACGCAGGAGATGCCCTCGAGGGCGCAGTCGAGCTTGGCGGAGCCGTCGGTGGCGCGGCCTTCGGCGTCGGCGACGCGGGCGTCGAGCCAGGAGAAGTCGTGGTTCTCGAAAGGCCGGCTGCGGACCGGCGCGGTTGCGAGCCCGCCCTTGAGGTCGTAGAAGCGGTCGAAGCCCGCGTCCTCGATCATCCCGGCGACGAATTCACAGCCCTTGCAGCAGTATTTCTCCTCCGGATCGGAGGCGGAAAACGCGGTGCCGCAGTGCTCGCAGGTGGGCATGGGGGGAGGCTGCGCCTCCAATGACAAATGATAAATGCCAAATGACGGAAGGTGCGTCGTGCTCTACACCATGCCGTTCCCTGCGCCTTACCCTCTACGACCACGCTCGTCGTTTCACCCCGTGCGGCTATCCGCGTATCTGATCAAGAACGAAGCGCTGCATGCCTTCTGAGATAATCGTCTTGTTCGGCGGAGACCAACGAGCTTGATTCGGGGTGTCCGCTCCGGCGGATGGGGTCTGATAAACCTCGCACTGTGCGGCCGGCATCGGCCGCGAACGATGCCGCCAAACCGAATGAAAAAGGTCGGGGAGGCGGTGGCGCATGTCCAGGCGGCCGCCCCGGCGGTGGCTAAAGGCCATCGCGGCCGACACAGTGCGGCTTTATCACTCCCCGTCCACCGGAATGGTTCGACCACCATCTTTTTCCGATGAAACCCCCATTCCTGCCCGCACTCGTCGCGGCGCTCGTGCTGCCGGTCTCCGCGCAGACCAGCGGATTACGCGCCGACTCGCCTCTCCGCGTCGCTGATGCCGTCCCCGACCCGGCTGCGATCCGCTTCATCCCGCCGCCCCCACCGGAGCCGGCTCCCGAGATTCCCGCCGTCTCCGCCACCGTCCGCGACTACGGCACCCACCGCGTGACCATCGCGCGCGGCGAGCCTTCCACACGACCCGACATCCCCCCGCCACCGCCACGGATTTTCACCTCTCCCAACACGCAGTTTGAAGCGCCGGACATCGACTTTCTCTCCATCTTTGCCGTCGTAACCATCTACGACCATGCCCTTTCCCATCTGAAATGGACCGATACCCGCAGCGGTGAGTCCTTCGAGGCGTGGTGCGCGTGGGATTGGGAGCTGGTCTCGCCCATCGGCGAACTCACCGCCGAAAAGCTTCGCTGTTCCGTGTTCTGCCTTCCTCATTCCGTCGATACGAAAAGAGACCTTCCCGTCGGCATTCCGAAACCCGTCATCCCGGCGCATCCCGAACTCGCTCCGGACACCTTCGCGATCACCGCCGGAAACGCCGCCGCCCCGCTCGGCGACGCCTTCCTCGAAGCCTACCGCAGCCACCTTGTGGAAAACCGTCCCGCACTGGAAGCTGCCCTCGCCGCTCGAAAGCGAGCGGCGGCCGATGCCGCCGCGTGGCGCGCCGCGCATCCTCCCGTGCCGCAGGACACCACCATCTGGCTGCGCCCGCACCGCGGCAGCCGCTATCTGGACGGAAAGGAGGCCGCGCGATGAGTTCCCCGTCCGGATCATCGCGTCTTCCACGGACCGCGTGGCTCCCGTCGCGCATCTTCGCGTCGGTTCTCTTCATCTCCGCCCTTCTCGCATCCGCCACCGCCCCGGCCACCGATCAGGATTCCGAAATCATCATCGTCCCCGCCGGGGATTCCTTCCTGCGCTGGACCGCCGAACCCGGCCGCACCTACTTCATCCAGGCATCGGCCTCCCTCGACCAGTGGCAGTGGTCCGACCTCATCGAGACCGGCCAGGGCCAGCAGATCAGCTACGAGATCGGTAGTAATTCCGGCAGGGGCTTCGTCCGGCTCGTCCATACCGACGAACCCGTCCCGCAGGGAGTCACCCCCGAGGACTGGGATGCCGATGGGGACGGACTTTCCAACCATCAGGAGATCGCGACCTACCAGACCCATCCGCTGCTTGCCGACACCTCCGGTGACGGTTTGATCGACGGCTGGGCGGTCGCCCACGGGCTCAACCCGCTGGCCGACAACGGCGCCGGTCTTTTCCAAGGCGGCCCCTCCACCAACCTCGAAGCCTACCAGGCCGGTGTCCTCGCCGATCCCGACGCCACCCTCGACGACCACGATGCCGACGAGGTCCCCAACGATGCCGACGCCGACCCCTCCGATCCCGACGTCACCTGGTCACCCGCGCCCGAAGCATCCTACGTCCTCATCGATATCGATCATCCCCTCGCCGAAGAACTCGGGCTTGAGATCAACGACAAAGGCGAGGTCCTTTTCCAGAACGGCATCTGGTCCGCGGGAAACTGGATCGATCCGGGTCCGGACGGCCCCTTCGATTACCTCGTCGGCGACCCGGAGGTCGAATACTCGATCACCGGATCGGATTTGCATCACTTCAACACCGATGGATCTCTCCTGGGCCTCGGCAGCTCACCCGATCCCTACGGCGGCGACCCCCTCCTGGCCACCATCCACCGGCCCGCCGGACAGAGCGCCGGCCCCCTCGGCGACTTCGACGATTACCCCGATGTCACCCCGTTCTCCTACCGCCCCCGCGGCCTCGATGCTGCGGGAAAAGCCTACTGCCTCGAAAGCACATCGACTTACAGCGAAGGTGCCGGCTGGGAATATTTTTCCCACGTCACGATCTTCACCCCCGGCGGCGATCCCGCCGACCTGCCCAATCCCGTCGACCGCTTCCCTTTGCCGAATGAGTTCGCCGAAGCCTTCGACGTCACCCGCAACGGCTGGGTCGCCCTCAACGCCGCCGCGGACCTCCAGAGTCCCTATTCCAACGCACGCCCCGTCCTCTGGAACGATCAGGGAGCCCTCACGAGCCTTCCCGACGCCCTGACCGGCTGGTTCTCCGGCCTCGCACTCGAAGAGATCGAGGACGGCCCCGCCATCCTCTGCACCACCGGCAGCAGCTCCGCCGTCCTCGTGCCCGATGAGGTGGCGCAGGGGCAGCCGCCCGCCATGCGCATCGCCGGGAAGCTCACCGCCCACGGCATCCTCCGCTTCGCGCCCGACGGCACCGGCATGACCGCCGACCAGCACCTCTGGCGAAACGGCGAACTCCTGCCCCTGGCCGACCTGTGCGAAGACCTCGCCGAAGCCGGGGCCGCCGGTCGGTTCGTCGTCCCCGTCGATGCCAACCGTTCCGGTGCATGGCTCGTCCACCTCCACGACTCCGCCCAGACCGCCCCGAGCGAAACGAAGATCCTCCTGCCCGCGTCCATCGTCCCGGACCACAATCGGGATGGCTTGATCAATTTCGAAGATCGCGGGCAAATCTCGGAGGCGCATCCGTGGCGTTTCTGGGTAAACGATGACGACGATTCCGGCGAAACCGGCGGAGACGATGTTCCCCGGGCAGATCCTCTTGAGGAACCGGATTACCTAAACGGTAACATCGACGGCATCCGTGACCTGGTGGATTTCTTCGCATTGAAACTCGAACTAGGCGATTTGACGGAAGTTCTACCCCCCGGGAGTTTCGACTACTTCCTCACACACGATTCACAACTACAGCTTCAGGTTCCTGGGAATCCGTATGAGTCTTCACTTGGAGTGATCTGGCGGCCGGATGTGGACCCCGGGGCGGATCCCGTCGGAGACGAGGCCGCCGGCTCCTATCTTTTCAACCTCGACCATGCCGAGCAGATCGGCGGAGCTGCGGTTCATGACATTCCCGAGGACGGCCTCCTGATTCCGGGCGAGATGCTCGATGCGGCGGATCAGGATCAGGGCGTGGTTCTGGTCGAAGGCCGACATGCCACGACCAATCCTCTCGCGCTGGAAGTCCGCAAAAACGACGGCACCGTGGTTGCCCGAATGGAATTCACCCTGCGGGTTTCCGGTGTGGAGGACATGCTCCGCTGGCTCTACGTCTTGCCCGGCGCGGCCGATCTGACCACGCAGGACATTCCGGCCGATCCTCCGAACTGGCCGGATGCCGACCGGAACGGCAAACACTTCGTCTTCGTTCACGGCTACAACGTGAGCGGCGAGGTTTCCCGCGGCTGGGCGGCGGAGACCTTCAAACGCCTGTTCTGGTCCGGCAGCAACGCCCGCTTCACCGCTCTCGCGTGGAGGGGAAACCAGGGCCAGATCGCCGGAATAACCCCGGACTATCAGGTCAATCTCGACAATGCCTTCGGGACTGCCGCCTCGTTCAAGCAGCTTCTCGACCTGCTCGAAGGCGAAAAAACCGTGGCCGCCCACAGCATGGGCAACATCCTCGTCGGCAGCGCCATGCATGACTGGGGTGCCCGCCCGGAGCATTACTTCATGCTGGATGCGGCGGCCGCCAAGGAATGCTACGATCCCACCGAAGCCGGAGATGCGGACCAGGACACCCGGATGGCTCATCCGGCGTGGACATGGGTCGGATACCCCAAGGAATTCAGGGCCAGTGAATGGCACGCCCGACAATGGACGGCGGGCGACCATCGAGCCACTCTTACTTGGAAAGGCCGCTTCCGAAACGTGATCGCAAACGGAGGCTTGACCGAGGTTTACAACTTCTACTCATCCGGCGAGGAGGTGCTGAACAATCCGGAAACCAACAACCCCGATCTGGATACGAGCAATCCTTTCAGTAATGGCAATCTTACCTGGACCAAAGCCAACAAGGCTTGGGCGATGCAGGAAAAACGCAAGGGACTGGGCTTAACCGGCTACGTCCAGTCGAGCAATCACGGGGGATGGCTTCCGAATCTATATCCCTACGACACCACCATCCATGTTTTGGTCGGGCAAGACGCGTGGAGGATGCGTTTCCCCGTAGAACTCCCCCAGCCACCCGACATGGCTTATTACAACTTCCTCGCCAGTCTAACCACGAGACCGTTTTTCGACAACAGCCAGGAAACGACCTTGTTTCACTTCGACGAAGGCCCCGGAACCACCGGATCCGAGCATGCCCGAACACGACGTAACACTATCATCTCCGAAATGATCCCCTGTACCACCTTCGCTGCGGGAAGAAATCCATTTAATGATCCCATCAGCTCGCTACCAATTGATAGAAATATTGACATGCACACAAGCATGATGACCGACTCAAGCCGCTGGCCGGAATCGGATGAGCATGATCCTGAGGCGAATCTACCGAGGCCTTGGTTGCATAGCGACTTTCGGGTAAAGGCTTTCACTCACAACTGGAAGCTGTTCAAAACCTTTATCGATATTGCCTATCTAAACGAATCCGACCAGCCATGAAATGGACCATGACGACCTTAGCCGTGATCTGCTGCGCCTCCCTTGCTCGATGCGAGGAATACCCGAAGAGTCATTACGTGCTTGAAGCACAGGTTAAAGATGACCGGGGCGCCCCCGTGGCTACAGCATCCATCCAGGGGGCGAAGGTGGCGCTGAAGAAAGAAGGTGTTCCGCACGGAAGCAACGTACGGATCGAAGCTGCCACCGATGACAAAGGTAAAGCGCTCCTTGCATTTGAATCGCTTCCCGGCGTGGGAGGTGTATCGATTCAGAAAGATGGATATTACCCCTCTTTCCACCCGGTGGATTGGATTCGAGATACCCATTCGAGTGATTACAAGGCAGTGCTGAAGGTTGCTCTCAAGCCAGTTAAGAAGCCAATTGCCATGTATGCCTTTGACAACACGGGTAACGCCCGAGGCATTGTGAAAATCCCAGTGATCGGGGAAAGTTATGGCTTCGATCTTATGAGAGGCGCGGCGCTTCCTCCTCTTGGCAATGGAGAAACATCGGACTTCACGTTCAGAGTCGAAGGGGATTGGGAAAGTATCGAGTCGTATAGGCTCAAATTGGTCGTCGAATTTCCTCATCCGAAAGACGGTGTGGTTGAATTCATGACGCCTCAGCGCAGGGGAAAGAGGGAGCCCCAAATGTTCGGTAGTAGGCTCATCTCCTCCTACCATGCCCCCGAGGAGGGCTACCGCGGGCGACTCGTCAGGATCACAGGAAAGCCCGAGCAGAAACAAGATGCCCGGCATCAGGTGGATTTTCATAGGAATTACTATTTCCGGTGCAGGACCAAAACGGACGATCAGGGAAACATTATTAGCGCGAATTATGGAAAGATTTATGGAGACTTCAATTTCGATGCGGCCCGGGAGGAGTGGGGCTATCGTGCAACCCTTCTCATGATGACGACTTATTTCAATCCCACACCCAACGATCGCAACGTTGAGTTTGATCCGAAGAGGAATCTGAATCCTGATACTGGAATCATTAGACCATGATGATTTGGGTTCTCCGTCAATTTTCCTACTGTGCAGGTCGCCGCGCGCGAGGCGCTGCGGCGGGCAACGGAAGAGAGCGTGGATGCCACGGTGGCGGCGTATCAGGACGGGAGCGCTTGTGTGGAGCTCATCGCGGGGCTGCGCGGCAAGGACCACGCGCTCACGCTCTCGCTGCGCCGCATCCGCGAGGGCATGAGCAACCCCGCCGCACGCGGCCCGCAGATGCCGCCGACGTCCTGAATGGATTCGCAATAATCTGACAACCAAGAGGTTGTGTATTCCGAAGCGTGGTGATCATCGAAATCCCCCGGGTTGCGCTCCCCCCAACCAAGGTTGTGAAGATCCGCCCCTCGGGTAGGGTGCGGCTACCTGCGGGTAGGGATGCGGGTATCCGGGGGTGATTCCTTTTCTCCGTCTCACCGCGTCACGCCACGCTGGGATCCTTCGAGGAAGGCGATGAGGTGCTTCACGTGCGGGTTGTTGGCGGGGGTGTCGGCCTTGAGGGAGGAGACCGCCATGCCGAGGTTGCCGTCCTTCTTCAGGAACAGCCGCTCGTAGGCGGTGCGGAGGGCCTTCAGGTCGTCCTCGGTGAACCCGCGTCGGCTGAGGCCGACCTGGTTGATCGCGCGGGTGGTGGCCGGGTTGCCCTCGACCACGGTGTAGGGGGCGACGTCCTGGGTGATGCGCGAGCAGCCGCCGATCATCGGGCATGCCGAGGTAGTGGGGCAGGCTGAAGCCCATCGCGTTGAGCGCGAAGGCACCGCAGAGTCCGAGCCGGGCGACGAGCCGCCGGCCCTCGATGTCGGCGGTGCCGGCGGCGGCGGGCGCGGCGACGTAGCCGAACTGCGTGAGTTCCTCGCAGAAGGCCTTCAGGTCGCAGCGCCCGGGCTGCCACTCGAGGTGGAGCCGTCCGGACGCCGGATGGGCGGCGGCGCGGATGGCGCCGGGGTGCTTGTCGAAGAGTTTCTCCACCAGCCACACGCAACCGACGCAGGAGATGCCCTCGAGGGCGCAGTCGAGCTTGGCGGAGCCGTCGGTGGCGCGGCCTTCGGCGTCGGCGACGCGGGCGTCGAGCCAGGAGAAGTCGTGGTTCTCGAAAGGCCGGCTGCGGACCGGCGCGGTCGCGAGCCCGCCCTTGAGGTCGTAGAAGCGGTCGAAGCCCGCGTCCTCGATCATTCCGGCGACGAATTCACAGCCCTTGCAGCAGTATTTCTCCTCCGGATCGGAGGCGGAAAACGCGGTGCCGCAGTGCTCGCAGGTGGGCATGGGGGGAGGCTGCGCCTCCAAGGCCGATTGATAAATGAAGAATGGCGAAAATGAGAGGCGGAGCCCGGTGCTGGAGGGGGTATGGGAGGATGGGGGGATGGGAGGATGGGCAGGATGGGAGGATGGCAGGATGGCAGGATGGGCAGGATGGGCAGGATGGCAGGATGGCGGGATGGCGGGATGGCGGGATGGCGGGATGGCGGGATGGCGGGATGGGCAGGATGGGCAGGATGGGCAGGATGGCAGGATGGCAGGATGGCAGGATGGGCAGGATGGGCAGGATGGGCAGGATGGCAGGATGGCGGGATGGCGGGATGGCGGGATGGCGGGATGGCGGGATGGAGTGGCAGGCCCGGAGGGCCATCGGAGATTAGCCGGTGGCGCGAGCCACCGGATGGTGTTGTCGCGGGCCACACCGCCCCGAAGGGGTGGTGGACCTCGACTCACCAGAGATATCGCTCATCAAAATCCACCCCGCTCAACCGGAGCAGCTCGCGGTATTCCTCTTGAAAGCTCCGTCGCCGATGATGCTCTTCCTGGCGGGCGATGTAGTCCTTCACCAACTCTCGCTGGGATGTACTCACCGTGAAGGCGCCATAGCCCTCCTGCCAGGCGAAGCTCCGGTCGGAGATCTCATCGTGAACCCATTTCGAAGACACCGATTTCAAATCCCGGATGACGTCGGCAAGGCGGACCGTGGCACGCAGACCGATGAGCAGATGGACGTGGTCCGCGACGCCGCCGATGGCTTCGGGGACGGCTTCCGACGTTTTCAAGACACCACCCATGAAGGCGTGCAGGCGGTCGCGCCATGCGTCGCGGATCAAAGGGGCCCGGTCCTTGGTGGAAAAGACGACGTGGTAATGGAGGGAGAGATGGGTCGAGGGCATGGCGGATCCAGCGCTCCTCCGGAGCGCGAAGGCGGTGCTAACCAAAACCGGTGGCTCGCGCCACCGGCTAATTTCCGAACGCCCTCCGGGCGAATGGGCGAGCCGCCGAATTACCGGACCACCGAACCACCGAACCACCGAACCACCGAACCGCCGAATGGGCGAACGATCGACGCGCCGACCTCAACGCGTCACGCCACGCTGGGATCCTTCGAGGAAGGCGATGAGGTGCTTCACGTGCGGGTTGTTGGCGGGGGTGTCGGCCTTGAGGGAGGAGACCGCCATGCCGAGGTTGCCGTCCTTCTTCAGGAACAGCCGCTTGTAGGCGGTGCGGAGGGCCTTCAGGTCGTCCTCGGTGAACCCGCGTCGGCTGAGGCCGACCTGGTTGATCGCGCGGGTGGTGGCCGGGTTGCCCTCGACCACGGTGTAGGGAGCGACGTCCTGGGTGATGCGCGAGCAGCCGCCGATCATCGCGTGGCAGCCGATGCGGCAGAACTGATGGATCGCGGCGAGGCCGGAGACGATGGCGTGGTCCTCGACGGTCACGTGTCCGGCCAGCGTGCCATTGTTCGAGAGGATGATGTGGTCGCCGAGCTGGCACTCGTGGGCGATGTGGGCGTAGCAGAGGAAGAGGTTGTCGCTGCCGATCCGCGTCGGTGTGTGGTCGAAGGTGCCGCGGTGGACGGTGGAGTTTTCGCGGAAGACGTTGCGGTCTCCGATGATGAGCTCGGTCGGCTCGCCGGCGTACTTGAGGTCCTGGGTTTTTCCGCCGATGGCGGCGAAGGGGAAGAACTCGTTCTCGCGGCCGATAGTGGTGGTGCCCTCGATCACGACATGCGAGTGCAGCGTGCAGCCGTCGCCGAGGGTGACGTGGTCGCCGACCACGCAGTAGGGGCCGATTTGAATGTCGCTGCCGAGTTCGGCCTTGGAGGAAACGATCGCCGTGGGGTGGATCACCCGGCGAGTGTGGAACGCGGACGCACGCGGAACCAAGCCCGAACCGCGGGCTTTGTCAGCGGATGCGTGCGGGGCGGGAAGTGGGGCAGGCCGCCGGTTTCCCGGACGACCTGCCCCGGTCCTCACGAAAAGTCGTTTCAGGCCCGGCGCCGCCGGAGCAGCCCGAGGCCGGCGGCGAGGGCGAGGGTCAAGGCCCCCGGTTCGGGAACCGTGGTGTAGGTCAGCCAATTTCCTGAAGCGCCTCCCTGTGCCCCGTCGACGTAGGCGTCTCCGCCGCCGAAGAAGTCGCTCACCGCGATGAAGTCGAAGTTGGTGGGGCTGCCGATTGCCGAGCGGGCGAAGGAGAGTTCGTGGTCGTTGAGCGGGAAGTCGTCATAGACGGCCGAACCGATGAAGTTCCAGCCCCAGTCGGTCCCGGATCCGGTGTAGGCGAAGATGGAGACCCCTTCGATCATGTATTCCGCCCCGACCGCGAAGGTGTCGGCCGCTCCCCGGTATCCGGTCGCCCGGTCCTGGTCGGTATCGATCAGGATCTTCTGGCTTCCACTGAGGAAGCCGCTGCCGTCGTTGCGGTAGAGCTGCTCGCGAAGGTAGAAGTTCGTCGAATCGTGGGCCACGGTCATGCTGGCGAAATCGACCGCCTCGGACTCGTCCGGATCGGTCGGAAAGGCAATCGTGGCGCTCCAGTCGGAACGGTCGTTGTTGCCTCCGGTGGTGTTGATGGCGCCGTCGGTGACGGGGTTCGACAGCGTCGCCACCGAGGCGCCATGAGCGGTGCCGAGGGCGAGGAGGGTCAGAAGCGGTGCTTTGATTTTCATGAGGTGATGTGCGGATTCAGTTGAGCAGGATGGAGAGGCGGAGGAAGTTCGGCGAGGCGGGAATCGGGTTGCTGAAGCGGATGACGACTTCCTCGAGATCGGTGCCGGCCGGCGTGGTCGAGACGGTGACGAATTGCGCGGGCGTGTCGTCCCAGCCTCCGAGGGAGGAGGAGGATTCCGGCGCGACGCTGACCGAACCGTCGGTGCGGCGGGTGTAGGTGAGGGTCAGGTAGCGGTCGGGGCCGATGGTGGTGGTTCCCACCTCGGGGCCCGCCGTGAAGGCGAAGGGGTCGCCGCCGAGGGCGAACTCGACGAGGTTGACGAGGCCGTCCTTGTCGGGATCCGCGTCGTCGCCGCTGACCAGCGGGTCGGCGAGCTGGGTCGGGCTGAAGTTCGCGCTCTTCCAGGTGTCGTACGGTCCGGTGCCGGGATTCTCCGTGAACGAGTAGCGGAAGGCGCCGGCGAACTCGGCGGTGCCGGCGTCGTCGGTCCACAGCGCCAGGCGGATGATGTCCTGCGGGAAGACCGGCTGGTCGCCCCCGCCGAGGTCGTAGGTCGCGCTGCGGGCGATGCGGTATTCCTGGATGCTGGTGTTGCTGGCGTACGGCGAGATGCCCGGAACCGCATCGGTGAAGGTCGCGCCGGCGTTGTAGACTCCCGCGCTCTGGGCAAAGGGGAAGTCGTTCTGCCAGCTCACCTCGGCCCCGACCTCGCCGAGGGCGTAGATGTTGAATCCGGTGCCCGGGTCGTCGTCGTTGTCGAGCGAGAGGAAGGTGCTCGGCGAGCCGTTGAAGTTGTTGGTGTCGGCGGCCGCGGCGTACTCGACCAGCAGGTACAGCCAGTCGTCGTCGTTGGCGGCCTTGATCGAGACGATGTCCGGGACACCGTCGCCGGTCGGATCGCTGAGGATTTCCGGAACGGACGCCCATTCGGAGGCGTCCCCATCGACCGTGATCGCCGCGTAGTACCCGGGAGGCGGGGGCGGGGTGGCGAGCTGGTAGCGGAAGGCGCCGGCGAACTCGGCGGTGCCGGCGTCGTCGCTCCACAGCGCCAGGCGGACGATGTCCTGGGGAAAGACCGGCTGGGAGCCGCCGCCGGAATCGTAGGTCGCGTCGAGACGGATGCGGTACTCCTGCGCGGTGGTGTTGGCCGCATAGGGGGCGATGCCCGGGACGGCGTTGGTGAAGGTGGCGCCGGTGTTGTAGACGCCGGTGTCCTGGCCGAAGGCAAAGTCGTTCTGCCAGCTCACCTCGGCGCCGATCGCACCGAGACTGAAGATGTCGAAGCCGGTGGCGGTGTCGTCGTCGTTGTCGAGCGAGAGGAAGGTGCTCGGCGAGCCGTTGAAGTTGTTGGTGTCGGTCGCGGCGGCGTACTCGATCAGCAGGTAGAGGTATTCGCCGTCGTTGGCGGCCTTGACCGACACGATGTCGGGAACACCGTCGCCGGACGGATCGCTGAGGATTTCCGGAATGGACGCCCAGTCGGAGAAGTCGCCGTCGATGGTGAGCGTGGCGTACTCCGACGGCGGCGGCGGCGCGGGCGCGAAGCGGTAGCGGATCGAGGCGGTGGTGTCGCCGGCGTTGTCCTGGAGCAGCAGTCGGATCGTGTCGCCGTCGAAGACCGGCTGGCTGTCGCCGTCGAAGATGGCGGAGCGCGAGACCCGGATCTCGTATTCGAGCATGCCGCTGTCGGCGATCGACCATGCCACGCCGCTGACCGGGCCGTCGTTGAAGCCGCCGGCCCGCTGGTCGTAGCCGGTCGAGCCCTCGATCATCATCTCCGATCCGAAGCTGGTGCCGCCCGGGGTGAATCCGGTGCCCGGGTTGTCGTCGGTGTCGAGAAAGAGGTGGCTGTTGAAGTCGGTGAAAACCCCGTCGGCCGCGTGGAGCGTGAACCGCACGTAGAGGAAGTCGGCGTCGTTGGCGACGGAGACCTCGGCGAAGTCGGGATCGACGAACTCCGCGGGATCGCTGTCGAGGACCGGTGCCCCCGCCCAGTCGGCGAAGGCCCCGTCGATCGCAATGCTGCGGAACTCGGAGGGGATGCCTTCCGGGGTGGCCGACAGGGTGACGGTGTTGGTGTCTTCCTGGGCCAGGCCGTCCTCGGCACGCACGGCGAAGAGGTAGGAAGTGCCGTTGTCGAGCCCGGTGACGGTGTACTCGAAGGGGTGGTCCTCGGGGTCGACCGCCAGGGTGTAGTTGGCGGGGGATTCGACGTCCACGCCGGCGATCTTGGTCGCGGTGCCGAAGTCGAGGGTCGGTTGGTCGGTGTAGTAGAGGTTGTAGACGACCGGTCCCGTCTGGTCGCGGGCGACGTCCCAGCGCACGGTGACCTCCCCGTCGCCCGCCTCGACCTCCTGCACTCCGATTTCAGGCGGGGCCGGCTGGTTGCCGGGGGTGCCGAGGTCCCAGTCGTCGCTGAAGGCGGCGGTGCTGTCCCAGGTCGGGGGCGCGGTGTCGGCGTTCGCGGCGTTCCAGGTCGCGGCGTCGGTGTTGAACGCCGAGTCGAGGGAGGGGTTGGTGCGGTAGAGCGGCCAGCCTTGCTCCTGCTGGCTCTCAATGAAGTCCTGCTCGCCGAGCGAGGCCGGTTCTCCCGGTGTGGTGTAGCCGAGGCTGAGGATGGTGAACCCGTCGGGGCGCTGGGCCTCGGCGTTGAGCTTCGGTGCGAAGTTGAACTTGTTGTCGAAGAAGAAGGCCGAAGGGGATCCGCTTCCGCTACTATCGGTGTAGTAGCTTTCGAAGAGGATCATGTCGAGGTGCGGACGCAGCGTGTAGTCGTAGGTCTTGAGATTCGGGTTGTAGAAGAACAGTCCGCGGTTTCCGAGCAGCAGCTTGCCGGGGTAGGTGTCGCTGATCGTTTCCACCAGCTGCCGGTAGGCCGGCGCGGTCCACTCGTACTGCGTCGCTCCGAAGGAGTTCGGAGCCGGGGTGTCGAGGGTGTCGAGAAACACACCGTCGCAGCCGTAGCCGAGTCCGGTGGTGGTGGTGAGGATTTCGTCGAGGCCGGCGACGCCGTCGGTGCCCTTGACGTTGTTCTTGATGACCTGGAACCAGGCCGGGTCGCCGGGGTTGACGAAGGCGCCGCCGAAGGTCGAGTTGAGGTCCGGTTCGCCGTCCTCGTCCTCGTCGTCGAGGTAGTAGGAGGCGTAGCCCGTGCCGCCGGGCGACGGATCGCCCAGAGGGGCGATCCCGTCGAGCGGGTCGAGGTCCGAGTTCCGGGGGTCGACTCGGGGTCCGTTGCCGTCGCCGGCGACAGGGGCTGAGGGGCGGTCGTCCTCACCGACCGAGATGTAGGCCAGCACGAGCACGTCGTCCGCGGTGTCGGCGAGGTTGTCCGGGCCGCGGCGGATCGTCGCGATGTCGGCCGGAGTCACGTTGCTGGTCGGGTGGAGGATCACCAGCGAGTAGTCGGTGCGGGCGGCGTCGACTTTCCCTGCGTCCCAGTTTCCGTAGTAGATCAGGTAGGGGGTGGCGGTGGAGATGCCCGCGACGGGGCCGCGCTCGGCGGTGCAGGGGACCATGCCGAGGGTGGCGGCCAGGAGGAGGATGCGCTTCATGGAGATCATTCGGGTTTCTCCGTCCAATACCCTTCCATCGCCGGGTGTGAAGCGGATTTCGCCGGACTCAAATCTTTGTGTCAGGTTTCCGGAGGGCGGGGTATTGCTTGTCGGAGAGATGGCATGATGCCGTCCATCCGGAGATCCCGATGAATCCCGATCCCAAGCCGGAACCCATGCTCGAGGACAGCGCCTCCGCCCGTGAGGTGGCGGCCCTGATCCGCGGGCTGCAGCCGACGCTGACCGAGTTCGCCGCCGGATTGCTCGGTGGTGCGGACGGGGCGGACGACGTCGTCCAGGAGACGAATCTGTTCCTGTGGGAGCGGCGGGCCGACTACGAGCCGGGTTCGGATTTCCGGGCGTGGGCGCTGCGGGTGGCCCGGTTCAAGGTGATGGCCGCCCGCCGGGATGTCGCCCGTGAGCGTCGGCTTCGGTTCAGTGACGAGACCCTCGAGCGTCTGGCCGCCCGCGCGGAGGAGCGCGCCGGAGGTGCCGAGCGCCGGTTGAAGGCGCTGGGTGGGTGTCTCGGGAGGATCCGGCTGCAGGACCGCCGCCTGCTCGAGTGGAAGTACGCCCGTCGAGGCTCGCTGACCGAGCTGGCCGATGCGGTCGGCGAGTCGGCGAATGCCATCCACAAGAAGATATCCCGCCTGCGCATGGCGCTTCGCCAGTGCGTGGAGAAAGCCCTTTCCCAGAACCCATGAATCCCACCAACGAACTCAGGAAGCTGGTTGACGCCATGCTCGACGGATCGATCGAGACCGCCGAGCTCGCGCGTCTCGAGCAACTCATCACCGGGGATGAGACGGCGATGGACTACTACCTCGCGATGGCGGGACAGGAGGGTTTGATGATGCGAGCGCTCTCGGCGGACTCATCCGGGGCGAAACGGAGCCACCCGTCCCGGGGATGGTGGATGGGGGCGGCGGCGGTCGCCGCGGCGGTTGTGGTGGCCTTCGTCGTCTGGCGTCCGGTCGCCGGTCCCGTGGAGGCGGACGGTGGCTGGGCATCGGTGACGGATCAGGTCGATGTGGTGTGGAAGGGCGAGCCGGTGGGGACGGATGTCGATGCCGGCGGGCGCCTGATCGAAATCGAGTCCGGTCTGCTGGAGATCACCCATGCCTCCGGGACGCGGTTGCTCATCGAAGGACCGGCGGGCTACGAGGTCACCGGCGAGAACGCGGGGCGTTTCGTGCACGGCAAGCTGGTCGCCGAGGTGCCTCCCGGAGCGGAGGGTTTCACGGTGGATTGTCCGGACGGCCAGGTGGTCGACTTCGGCACCGAGTTCGCGATCGAGGCGGATCCTTCCAAGGGCATGATGGAGGTCGGGGTGTTCCGGGGCGAGGTGAAGGTGCGCCCCTCGGCCGACGACGGGGAGCCGGTGCCGCTCTACACGGGGCATGCGGTCCGCCTGCCCGGGAAGGTCGAGAGTCCCCTGCGCTCGATTCCCTTCGACCAGCAGCGCTTCGTGCGGCGGGCGCCGAGCCGCGAGCTGCCGTGGTACTTCGAAGGATCCTCCCAGCCGCTGGAGTGGGATGTGAGCCATCTCGTCTGGTCGTCGGGCGAGAAGCTTGCGGTGCTGAAGTGGATGAGTGGTCCCGATGCGCTGGTGCTGCACCGGATGGAGTTGCTGCTCGACGGCGAGGTGGTGGCGCGGGACGAGCACCCCTGCAGCGTGGGCGAGCTGAGCAGCACGCTGGCGAATGTCTATCACCTGGCCATTCCGGACGGCGGTTGGCGCCGGGGCGAATGGACGCTCCGCGCCTGGCCGGGCGAGATGCGCGGGGACGCCCGCAGCGAGGGCATCCTGATGCTGGAGGATGCCTCGGTGGCGGAGGCTTCCATGGGGGATTTCGTCGGCGTGTGGGAGTATGTGCACGACGGGGTCGTCTACCGCCGGACCTTCCGCGGGGACGGGACCTGCCTGCTCCAGTTCGACGGCAAGCCCACCCCGTATTTCGAGAACGCCCGGTGGGGCGTCCGGGAGGGGATCCTCGAGGTCCGTTTCGACGCGTCGGAGACGGTCGAGCGCCACCTGCTGCGGGATGCCGACAGCCTCGTTTTCATCAACCAACCCTACCGCAACGCGCGGCGCGTGGAATGAGCGGCCGATCCCTGCTCATCGCCGTCTGCGGTGCGGTGCTGATGGCCCCGGCCGGCTGCGAGCGGGCCCACACCGAACCCCTGGGTCCGGTTGAAAAGGAGTGGTCGCGGGTCGCCGATCCCGGCCGTGGTTTCTACCGGCACACCGAACGTCGGAGCGCGGCGGACCCGGCCCCGGGGCTCGGGACGCTCAGGGAGTGGCGCCGGGAGGGGATCACGCTGGTGATGCGGGTCTGCTACCTCGGCGAGCATCGCGACGGCGCCATGTCGGACGCCTACCTCGACGCCCTGCGGGCGGACTTCGGCGTGATCCGCGAAGCGGGCATGAAGGTCATCGTGAGATTCGCCTACTCGAGCTCGATGGAGGGAGCGGATTCCCAACAGGCGGGGGAGCCGGTGGTGCTGCGCCATGTCGAGCAGCTGGCGCCGGTTCTTGCAGAGAATGCCGACGTCCTGCACTGCCTGCAGGCGGGGTTCCTCGGCGCGTGGGGCGAGTGGCATGCGGTGCATCCGGATTTCCAGGCGCCGGACGGGTCGCTGTCCGCCCCCGCGGCACGGCGTCTGCTGTCCGCCCTTTTGAAGGCGGTGCCCGAGCCGGTTCACCTGCAGGTCCGCACCCCCTGGCAGAAGATGATGCTTTTCGAAGACGACATGCCCGGTGCCGATCGCGTCGGCCATCACAACGACTGCTTCCTCGCCAGCCCGAACGACGTGGGCACCTACCGCGACCGCGAGGGTGAGATTGCCTGGCTCGAGCAGGAGACCCGCACGCTGCCGATGGGTGGTGAGACCTGTGGCGTCCACCTCCCTCGTTCGTCCGGCGGCAGCGCGCTCAAGGAGTTGGCCCGACTTCATTTCAACTACCTCAATCTCGACTACCATCCGGATGTCCTCGACGGCTGGCGGCGCGACGGCAGCTTCGATGAAATCGCCGCTCGTCTCGGCCACCGGCTGCGGCTCGAGTCGGCCGAGGAAGGACCCGCGGGCGTGAAGCTCGTCTTCCTCAACGAGGGCTTCGCGGCACCACTCCGCAACCGCCCGCTCGAGTGGCGGAACGGCGAAGGGGAGGTCCGGGTCGTCGATGGGTTCTCCGCCCGCTCCCTCGACCCCGGGGAGCGGCGGGTCGTGGAACTCGCGGGCGCATCGCTGCCCCTTGAGATCCGGTTGCCGGATCCGTCGGAGAGCCTCCGGCCCCGGGGTGACTACGCGACCCGCATCGTGAATCTCGAACCGCAGGCCTCGGGCTGGCACCGGATTCCTGCGAAACCCCAACTGGCGAAATGATGACCCGATCCCGCGCCCTTCGTGGCTTCACCCTTGTGGAACTCATGGTGGTGATGGTCATCGTCATCACCCTCGCGGCGCTCGCCTTCGTCTTCGTCCGGCGCGGGATGGAGAAGGCCCGGCTTGCCGGCAGCGTCTCGCGGGCGAAGGACCTCGGCGTCATGGTGATGGCCTACACCGCGGATCACCACGACGAGCTGCCGGTGTGGCACGACTACCGCGAGGGGAAGTACTGGTGGCAGTTGATCACCGACGACACCGAGGTGGAAGGGCACGAGGAGAGGCTGTTCAAGAGCCCGAACCACCAGGGGTTCGACTCCGACCGGGTCGCGATGACGATCTCCTACGGCTGGAACTATCCCGTGATCGGGCGGCACAAGGGGGACTCGTCGTTTGCCGCGGATCACGTGCTGCGGCTGGCGAACTTCCGGAATCCGAGCCGGGTCCTGGTTTTTGCCGACGGCGCGCGGGAAAACTCGTGGGGCTATCTCGATGGTGGCAACAACGTCCCGGATCCCGAGCGCTACGATGGCAAGGCGGCGGCCTTCATGCTCGATGGTTCGGTGCGGGTGCTCGAGACGCCGGAGGAGTTCGGGCCGGACTCCCCGTGGTTCGTGCCGGTGCGGGACTTGGTGTGGAAGTAGCGGGCGAGCCGGAGCGGTCGAAGGGGCGACGGAGGATTCGGGGTTTTTGAGGCTAAATTCGACAGGTTTTGAAGAGTTGGCCTAATCCTCGAATTCCATCGGAGAACGTGATGAATTGACGATCTGAAAGCGTAGAAGTGAGCCATGAGCTTCTTTGATCGGCAAGTGTTCACCGACCCGTCCGGGCCCCGGAATCGGTTCGAGGTCAGAGACAAGGATCAGCATGGAGGGGGCGAGCGGCTGCCCGCGATCAGGGTGGGCGGGCTGGGTCGTGCGCTGTCGGGACTCGTGGCCGTGCTGCTGGCAGGCCTCGCAAGCTCGACGGCACTCGCCGTCGAGACCAGTGCCGAGCGCCGCCATGACCGGCTCGCCGACGACTCCCTGACGCTTCCGGCGCCGATCGAGCGCTGGGACAACGCCTTGCCGCTGGGCAATGGTCTGACGGGAGGGCTGCTGTGGGGCGAGGGGAGTGAACTGAGGCTCTCGATCGACCGCGGCGACTTGTGGGACGAGCGGGGGAACGAAGACACCCGGGATCCCAGGAGGCACTTCCAGACCTTGCGGAAGTCGATTCAAGAACGCGACCGAGCGACCTGGGATCGACTCTTCAACCGGACCTACAATGGAAGTCCCTGGACGAAGATCCCGGGCGCCCGTCTGGTGATGACCCTGCCCGAGGGCCGGACCGCGCACCGCTTCCACCTGGACCTCGAGAGCGCGACGGCGGCGGTGGAGCTGTCCCGCGGCAAGGTCGAGGCGTTCTTCTCGGCCGGGAGGCCGGTGGCGCTTCTGCGCGTGCCGAAGGGAACCCGCTTCGAGCTCGTCCGTCCGGCGTCGATCGACCGCCTCGGCTATCCCGATCCGGTGATCGTGCGGGACGGCGGATGCGCGTCCTTCGTCCAGAAAACCGCGGAGGCTCTCGAGTATGCGTTCACGGTGCGGTGGTCCGAGTTCGGCGAAGAGGTGCTGGTCGCGATCTCGACGGCCGCCGCCGAGGACGGCGGCGATCCGCTCCGGCTTGCCGACCGACGCGCCGTGGAGGCGCTGGAGGCGGGATGGGACGTCCTGCACCGCGAGCACGTGGCGTGGTGGAAGCGCTTCTACCACACCTCCGATGTCGAGATCCCGGCGCCGCGGCTGCAGCACCACTACAACCTGGTGAAGTACTACTACGGCGCGGCGAGCCGGACCGGCGCGCCGCCGATGCCGCTGCAGGGCGTGTGGACGGCCGATGCGGGCCAGCTCCCACCGTGGAAGGGTGACTTCCACAACGACCTCAACACCCAGATGACCTACGTCGCCTGGCAGGCCGCCGGACTATCCGAGGCGGGGATGTCCTACATCAACTACTACGTCGACCGGATGCCGCGCTTTCGTGAGTTCGGCCGGAGCTTCTACGGTGTCGATGGCGCGATGGTCCCCGGGGTGATGACGCTCGACGGTCGAGCGATGGGCGGGTGGCCGCAGTATGCCTTCTCGCTCACCGCGGGGCTGTGGAATGGTCACGGATTCTACCAGCAATGGAAGACGACGATGGATGACGAGTTCCTTCGCAGCACGGCCTACCCGTGGCTGGCCGAGGTCACGAACTCGGTGCTTGAGCTGGCGGGGGAGCGCGACGGAAAGCTGTATCTCCCGCTCTCCACGAGCCCGGAGTGGAACAACGCGAGCTGGAACGCCTACCTGACGCCGCATTCGAACTTCGACCAGGCCCTGCTCACCTGGGCGGTCGGGGCGCTCGAGGAGATGGCGGATCGCCTCGGAAAGGACGATGAGGCGGCCCGGTGGAGGGCTCATGCGGGGAAGATGGCGCCGCTGCGATTCGATTCGAAGACGGGAGCGCTGGAAGTCGCCGAGGGGATCGTTTTCGAGCATTCCCACCGGCACTTCTCGCATGCACTGGCGATCCACCCGCTCGGGATTCTCAACGTCGACCAGGGCGCCGGGGAGAAGGCGGCGGTGCGGGCGACGGTGCGCCAGATCATCGACAACGGCTCGTCGGCCTGGGTCGGCTACTCGTTCACCTGGGCCGCCTCGCTGGCCGCCCGCGCCGGATTTGCCGAGGATGCCCGGCGCCTGCTCACCGACTTCGAGCGGGCCTTCGTCACCCGCAACGGTTTCCACGTCAACGGCGACCAGACGAAGTCGGGGCTCTCCGGCTTCACCTATCGTCCCTTCACGCTGGAGGGGAACTTCCTGCTGATGGATGCGGTCCACGAGATGCTGCTGCAGTCCTGGGGCGGGCGGATCCGCGTGTTCCCGGCGCTGCCGGAGTCGTGGGAGGACGCCTCCTTCGATCGTCTGAGGGCCGAGGGTGGCTTCATCGTCTCGGCCGAGCGGAGAAATGGCGCGACCCGCTCGGTCACGATCTCGTCGGAGAACGGCGGTGCCTTCCGATTGGCCGACCCCTTCGCCGACGGTGAGGACATCACGCGCACGCTTGCCCCGGGAGAGACGGTGACGCTGCGCCGCTGAGCCGGAAAGCCCCCGTGCGGGTCAGTCCGCGGGCCGTGTCGAGAGCTCGATCCGGGAGCCGACGAGGTATTCCTCGGTTCGGCCCAGGACGATCAGTTCGAAGCGATGCTCCGGGCCGTAGTCGGCTTCAAGCTCAAGCCGGACGTATCCATTGCCGGCGTCGTGGGCGCCGAGGACTTTGTAGTAGTTCACCACTCGCGGATGCCGCGTTCTTGGGTGAGGTTTAGAGGGTTCCGATAACCCGAATGGACTAACATCCGGATTGGGGGTTGCGAGCCGTTCGGGCGCGAACAGCGATGGCAGGACTCTTGCTCCGTCCGGGACGGGTTGATAGGAAGCAGTCGTGAATGCTGCACCCCCCGTTCCCTCCTCCGCCGCCTCCGCTCCGACCTCCGGCCTCGCGATCGGGAGTCTCGTGTGCGGAATTCTGGGGTTTCCGACGCTCGGCCTGGCGGGGATCGCGGCGGTGGTGCTCGGGCATGTCAGCCTGTCGAAGATCAAGCGGGCCGGGGGTGCTTTGAAGGGGAAAGGGGTCGCGGTGGCGGGGCTGGTGCTCGGATATTTTTCCGTGTTGATCCTTCTGGTCGCGATGGTCGCGGGTCTGATCACGCCGTTGATCCTGCGACAGCAGCAGGCGGCCGAGAGGGTGGCGATGGGGTCGAATACGAAGCAGATCGGGCTGGCGCTGCTGGAGTTCCATCAGGAGTTTGGGAGCCTCCCCTCCGACGACACGGCGGAGGCAGTGAAAAGCGCGACGGGGACGAATCTTCCGCTGACCGGGGGCGACGTGTTCCGCCAGATCGAGACCTACGGGATCGAGATGCAGCCCCTGCTGACGGTCAGCTCTCGGACCGAGGGCGATTGGACCTACTTCCCCGGGGTCACGCTTGAGGATGATCCGGGGCAGGCGGTGCTGGTTTCCCCGGACGTTCGCGGCGAGGCGCTCGTGCTGCAGGTCGACCTGAGCGTGCAGCGGGTGCCGTCGGCCCAGGCCGACGCGCTGCGCACCGACCCGGCTGCGGTGACGATTCCGGCGGTCCGGCCGTGAGTCGCCGTTCGGGTGGGCGTTTGCCCGCAGCGCTCAGGCGCCGACCATCACCGCCACCTTCACGCCCTCCTGGCGGATGTTGGTCAGGAAGGCCTCTTCGATTCGATCGAGCGGGAAGCGGTGGGTGATCAGCGACTTCACCGGCAGGCCGATGCGCTCGGCGCGCTGGAGAAAATGGTAGGCGTTCGGGTATTCGAAGCTGTTGTAAACCCAGCTGCCGGTGACGGTGATTTCCTTGCGGCAGATGTCCCGGTGCGGGTTGATCGAGCACTCGCCGCCATCGACGAAGTGGCCGACCTCGCAGATGCCTCCGCCGCGGCGGACGCACTTGAAGAGGTTCGAGAAGGCCTGGGGCACGCCGGTGACCTGGAATCCGTAGTGTGCGCCGAGCCCCTTGGTGAGGCCGTTCACCGCGGCGGCCAGATCGTCGACGCCGGCGAAGTTCTTGTAGTTGAGCGTGTGGTCGGCACCGAGTTTTTCGGCGTGGGCGAGGCGGGCGTCGTTGCCGTCGATGGCGATGATGTTGTTGATCCCGTTGGCGCGCAGGACGGCGACCATCATCAGCCCGATCGGGCCGCAGCCCTGGACGACCACCCGGCTGCGGAAGTTCAGCGGACTCCCGGAGTTTCTCGCCCGGACCAGGGCGTGGCAGACGACCGCCGCCGGCTCGATGAGCAGGCGCAGGTCGAGGTCCATGTCATTGACCACGAAGAAGGACGACCCGGGGCGGATGATGAGGTATTCGCCGAAGTAGCCGTTGAGGTGGTGGCCGGGTTCGTCGGGGAGCAGGCCGTAGACGCGCAGGTCGTCGCAGAGGTTTGCCTTGAGCGGGTTGTATTTGGAAAGCATGCACGCCTCGCTGGTCTCGAGGATGCTGGTGACGATCTGGTCTCCGGCGTGTATCGGCTTGCCCACGCTGTCCATGCGGACGTTTTTTCCGACCTCGACGACCACGCCGGTGCCCTCGTGTCCGAGTATGACCGGCGCGAGGCCGAAAGGATCGGAGTGGTAGCAGTGGACATCGGTGCCGCACACGCCGCAGGCCTCGACCCGCACGAGGATCTCGTCATCCGTGATCGGGCGGATCGGGAACTCGCGGATCTCGAGCTGCTTCGGCGCGGTGAGCACCGCCGCCCGGGCGGTCGTCGGTCGGCCGGCGGGAGCAGAAGGCGCGTCGCTCCGTGAGGCGATCACCTCGCGGACGATGTTCTCGATCTGCTCCCGGTTCGGGTTCATGGCGCGTTTCCGGAGCATCGACATTCCTGTCGATCACCACCGGAGGGATGTCTGTAGATCGACAGGAATGTCGATGCTCCGGAACTCAGATGCTGAGCCCGAGCTGGCCGAAGGCGACCTCGCGCTCTTCGAGGAGTTCCTTGTTGGAGGCCGCGATCTTCTCCACGGCGTAGTCGTCGAGCTGGATGCCCTCGACCACGCGCCAGTTGCCGATGGCATCGACCTTGATCGGCAAGGAGGTGATGATGCCGGCCGGCGTGCCGTATTCGCCCTTGGAGATCACGCACACGCTGTGGAAGTCGCCACGGGTCGGGTTGACGAGGTCGCGCACGGTATCGACCACCGCGTTGGCGGCCGAAGCGGCCGAAGAGGCACCGCGGGCGGCGATGATGGCGGCACCGCGCTTGCCGACGGTCGGGACGAAGGTGTCCTTGAGCCAGGCCTCGTCGGGAATCGCGTCGGTGGCCTTGCGGCGGCCGATCTTCGCGTTGAAGAAGTCCGGGAACATCGTCGGGCTGTGGTTGCCCCACACGCAGAGTTCGCTGACCTCGCTGACCGGCACGCCGGCCTTCTGGGCGAGCTGCGACTTGGCGCGGTTCTCGTCGAGGCGGGTCATCGCGAAGAACTGCTCGTCCGGGATGTCCGGGGCGCTCTTCATGGCGATCAGGCAGTTGGTGTTGCACGGGTTGCCGACGACCAGCGTCCGGCAGCTCGGCTTGGCGTTGTCGTTGATCGCCTTGCCCTGGCCGGTGAAGATCTTGCCATTGATGCCGAGCAGGTCGGCGCGTTCCATGCCCTGCTTGCGCGGCACCGAGCCGACCAGCAGCGCCCAGTCGCAGTCGCTGAAGCCGACGTTGAGGTCGGCGGTCTGGACGATGTCGGTGACCAGCGGGAAGGCGCAGTCGTCGAGCTCCATGACCACGCCCTTGAGGGCGTCGAGGGCGGGCTCGATCTCGATCAGGTTCAGCGCGACCGGCTGGTCGGGGCCGAACATCTGGCCGGAGGCGATGCGGAAAAGAAGGGCGTAGCCGATGTTGCCAGCGGCTCCGGTGACGGCGACTCGGATGGGTGCTTTCATGATGGTGGATGGCAGATGGAGGATGGGGGGCAAGGGATGTGGCCGGGGCTTCCAGCCCCGGGGTCACTCAGGTGCTGGGCGACGGGCCTGGAAGGCCCGGCCACGGCTCCGTCTTCCAGGCTTCCCGTCACGCCTGCTTGAGCTGCCCCATGATCAGGTCGGTGATCTGCTGGACGAGGGCTTCGTCGGGTGCGGTGCTGCTGTTGCTCGATTCCGAAGGAGCGCTGCAGGAGCAGGCGGCCGGTTGGGGCACGGTGTTCACCGTGGTGGTGCCGGCGTCGCAGAGCTCGCACTCCTTGAGCTGGTCGAGGCGGTGGTCGGGCATGCCGAGCTTCTGGCGGAGAAGGATCAGCTCGCGAAGCTTGTCGGGACCGTACTTTTTCGGTCCGCCGATCTGCATGGTCACCGTGACGGTATGGCAGAAGGCGTCGGTGTTCTCCATTTTCCAGTAGGCGTCCTCGACGTCCTTGCCCCAGCAGATCACGCCGTGGTTCTGCATCAGGATGGACTGGTGCTTCTTGGCCAGCGCGCCGACCTCGGCGGCATTCTCCGGAGTCCCGGGCGTCTGGTAGCTGGCGAAGCCGATCTCGCCGAGGAAGACCTCGGGCTCGGGGATGAGGCAGGAGGGCGGGGTGACGCCTGCGACGGCAAATGCCGTCGCATACACCGGGTGGGCGTGGACGCAGGACTTGGCGTTCGGCTCGTTCTTCATGATGCCGAGGTGGGTGTTCACCTCGGAGGTGCGCGGGCGGGTGCCGGCGACCTGGTTGCCATCGAGATCGACCAGGCAGAGGTCGTCGGGCGTCATGAAGCCCTTGGAGATGAGGGTCGGGGTGCAAAGCACGAGGTTGTCGCCGACGCGGACGGTGATGTTGCCGCCGTTGCCGTCGACGTAGCCCTTGTTCCAGATGCGTTTGCCGATGTGGCAGATGCGTTCCTTGATCACCTGGATCTCGAGGGAGTAGAAGAACTTCTCGATCTCGGCCGCGCTCTTCGGGTCGCCGCCGGGCTTCCAGTGGTATTCGTAGTCGGGCAGGGCCGGTTCGTGGATGCGCGGCGTGCCGGACGGGGTGGCGGCGGGAGCGGCGGTCGATTTCCCGGGCTGGACCTTCTGCTGACGCAGGAGGTCGCGGGCCATCGGGGTCAGGCGTCCGTTGGCGGCGTCGGTCAGGTCGGCACCCTTGGCAATGAGGGCCTCGATGTCTCGGGCGGTGTAGAGTTTGCTCATGGCGGGAATCAGTCGATGGGATCGAATTCGTAGCGGTCCAGAAGCGCGACGGTGATGGCGTCGAGCGGGATGGGATGGTCGAAGGGTTGGGTGGCCTCGGCGCCCTCGACGTAGAGGACGACGTCGCCCTCGCCGGCGCCGAGCTGGTCGAGCACGACCGGCGACCAGCCGGAGGCGCAGCCGTCGGGGTTCTTGCCGGAAAGCTCGTCGGGGCCCATGGGTCCCAGCATTTTCCAGCGGGCACCGCGAAATTGCGGGGCCGCCTGGCTGAGGGTCACGGTGCCGATGACACGTCCGGGTTTCATGCGTCGTCGATGAGGCCGAGGATCTGGTTGCGGATGGGCGAGGAATCGTCGTGCACGGTGCCCTGGGTCCAGGAGCCGTCGGTGGTGATGAAGACCCGCGAATGGCGGCCGGCACCGAGAGTGTCGATGGCGGCAAAGGGAGATCCGCTGGCCTTTCCTGCCTCGTCGATCGGGGTGCACAGCACGATGCGCTGACCCTTCAGGGAAGGGTGGGCGATCGTGGCCGTGCAGTGGCCGTCAACTCGGGCGAGGATCATGGGGCTTGGAAACTTGAAACTTGAAACTTTAAACTCTAAATCTCAATGGCTCGGGCTCTGGGTGGCGGACAGGAGTGTCCGCCCTCCTTTTCAGACGATGTTGAGCTGATCGACCAAGGTGCAGCGGCGGAAGCGGGTGAAGGTGCGGGGGGTGGTGATGCCTTCGCCGGTGGTGGTGGCGATGGAGAAGCTGATGTAGCCCTCGCCGCCCATGCCGAGGCCGGCGGTGCAGGCGCCGTTCTTGACGTAGAGGGTGGTGTCCATCTCGCGGCCCATCATCGTCAGGTTGGCGACGTTCATGCTGTGGACCATGGCCGAGTGGCGGTAGTTGTGCTCGCTGTCCTTGGCGATGCGCACGGCGTCCCGGAAGCAGCCGGCGCGGACGATGGGGAGGAGCGGCATCATCTGCTCCTCCTCGACGAAGAGGTCGTCCTCCTCGGTCTCGGCAATGAGCATCTCGGTCTTGGAGTCGATGCTGAGTCCGGCGATGGCGGCGAGCTTGGCGGGATCGGCGCCGACGTAGGCGCGGTTGAGCACGGCGTGCGAGCATCCGCCGCCGCCGTCCTTGACATCGAAGACCTCCTTCTTGATGGCCTCGGTCTGGGCCTTGGTGAGGATCACCGCGCCCTGGCGCTTCAGCGCGTCGAGCGTCTTGGTGTAGCTGTCGCCGACGGCGATGATCTGCTTCTCGCCGATGCAGAGGAGGTTGTTGTCGAAGCCGCCACCGAAGATGATGTCGCGGGCGACCTTGTCGAAATCGAGCGCGTGGCAGTCATCGACGACCACCGGCGGGTTGCCCGGGCCGGCGCAGATGGCGCGCTTGCCGGTCTTCATCGCGGCATCGACCACGGCGGGCCCGCCGGTGATGCAGAGCAGCGCGACCTCGGGCGCGGCGCAGAGCTCGTTGAACGAATCGAGCGTCGGCTTTTCGATCGTGCAGATCAGGTTGCGGATGCCGGTCTCGGCGGCGATGGCCTCGTTGAACTCGTGCACGGCCAGCGCGGCGCAGGCGGCGCCCCCGGGGTGCGGGTTGACGACGATCGCGTTGCCGGCGGCGACCATGTTGACGATGTTGCCGGCGATGGTCGGAACCGAGTGGGTGACCGGGGTGATGGCGCCGATCACGCCCCACGGCGCGGATTCCTCCATGGTGATGCCGGCGTCGCCGCTCATCCCGTGGGGGACGAGGTATTCGGTGCCGAGCACGTTGCGGATGCCGTGCAGCTTGCCGATCTTGTGGTCGAGGCGGCCGATCCTGGTTTCCTCGAACTCGATCCGGCCCCAGCGCTCGGCGTTGTCGAAGCACATCGTCTTGACGATCTCGACGACCTTCGAGCGGCCTTCCCAGCCGGCCTTCTTGAGCTGCTCGAAGCCGCCCTGCGCCGCCTTGGCGGCGTCGGCGGCGGAATCGAACACGCCGTGGCGGCCGGGCTTGGACTGGACGTTCGGCGCACCGGTCGGTGCCGGGTTGCCGTTCTGGATCTTGCTCAGGACTTCCGTGACGACGTCACGGATGGCGGCTTCGCTCAATTGGACCATGGGGATCTAACGGTTAGCTGTTCTTGGCGTCGTAGGTTCTGTGGCCGAGGATGTTGACCGTATCGACGATGCCGACGATGGCGGCGTCGACCGGGACGGACTTCAGTCCGTCGGCCTGGCGGGCGGAGCTGCCCTGGGCGAACATCACCAGCTCGCCCTCGCCGGCACCCAGGGTGTCGATGGCGACGATGGTGTTGCTGCCCGGCTTGAAGGCGCCCGGGTTGTCGGGGTCGGCCAGCATCGGGCGCACCATGAGGAGCTTGCGCCCCTTCATGGTGTCGTCCTTCTTGGTCGAGACGACCGATCCGATGACTTTGCCGAGGTACATCGCCGGGAATTATTTGGCGGTCTTGCGGGCCGCGGGCTTCTTGGCGCCGGGAACGATCGTCTCGGTGTCTTCGTGCGGGCGGGCGATCACGTGGGCGCTGACGACCTCGCCGAAGCGTCCGGCGGTTTCGGCACCGGTTTCGATCGCGGCTTTCACGGCGGCGACGTCGCCGGTGATCACGGCGGAGACGAGCGCGCTGCCGACGCCCTTCATGGGACCGGTCAGTTCGACGTTCGCCGCCTTGAGCATGGCGTCCGTGCCTTGGACGAGTGCGGTGAGACCCTTGGTCTCGAGGATTCCGATTGCTTGTTTGGCCATGGTGGTTGGTGGTTGGTGTTGAGTTGGGAAATTTCAGCGGGCGTCGAGGAAGCGCGCGACCTCGCGGGCGATGACGAGCTCTTCGTTGGCGGGAATGACGTGGACCTTTACCCGCGAGTCGTCGGCACTGATCTCGGCTTCTTCGCCGCCGCAGGCGTCGTTCTTCGCAGGATCGAGGCGGATGCCGAGGTCTTCGAGACCGGCGCAGACCTTCGAGCGCAGCTCGGCGGAGTTCTCGCCGATGCCGGCGGTGAAGGAGATCGCCTCGAGGCCGCCCATCTTGAAGGTGAAGGCACCGGCCCAGTGGCGGATGCTGTCGATGAGGTGGTCGATGGAAAGCCGGGCGTCCGGATTGCCGGCTTCGGCGGCCTCGCGGATGTCGCGGGCGTCGTTGCTGACGCCGGAAAGCCCGAGCAGGCCGCTCTCCTTGGTGAGCTGGCGCTCGGCCTCGGCGACATCGATGCCGAGCATCTTGCAGGCGTAGGGGACGGCCATCGAGTCGAGGTCGCCGACGCGGTTGTTCTGCGGCAGACCGCTCTGCGGGCTGAAGCCCATGCTCGAGCCGATCGCGACGCCGTCGCGGATACCGGCGACCGAGCTGCTGCCGCCGAGGTGGCAGGAGACGAGCCGCAGCGGGGCACCGCTGAACTCGCCGGGGCCATCGACGTAGAGCCCGCGGGCGCGGGCGGCGACGTCCTCGCGGCCGAGCAGTTCGGCGGTGCGTTCGGCGACGAACTTGTGGCTGGCGCCGTGGAAGCCGTAGCGGCGGATGCCGAGATCACGCCAGGCCCCGGGGATCGCGTATTCCGCGGCGGCGGGCGCGACCCATTGGAAAAAGGCGGTTTCGAATAGCGCCACGCGTTTCGCCTTCGGCAGGCGGCGTTCGAAACAGCGGATGCCCTCGGCGTAGGCGGGGTTGTGGGCGGGCGCGACCTCCTTGAAACCATCGAGGGCCTCGAGGACGCGCGCGTCCGCTTCCACACAACCGCTCAGGTCCTTGCCGAGGACCGTCTTGAAGCCGACCGCGTCGAGATCCTCGTCGCTGACGAGGTGACCGTCGTCGGCCAGCCGCCCGAGCATCTCATCGATGCAGGGCGTGTACTCCGTCACCCGCTCGAAGCCTCCCTGCGCGAGCAGGACCTCGCCGGCACCGCCCATGTCGAACAGGCGGTACTTGAACGAGGTCGAGCCGAGGTTGGCGACGAGGATCTTCATCGGTGGCGGAGTGGTCGGGGGGGCTTCGTTGGAGAAGTGGCGGGTGTTCGGGGGTTTTGAAGTAGGATGAATGGGATAGGTGGGATGGAGAGGATGTTGATTTTGTGTTTTGGCGGCTTCGCCGCGTTGAACTACAAATCTCTATCTTCCATCCTCTTTATCCTGAACCATCCCCTGCATCGTGCGATAACTCCCGACAGTGTGCCTCCTCACCCGATGAAGCTGCCCAGCTTGGACAGGTCGTCGTGGGGGCGGGGGATCACCTGGACGGCGATGACCTCGCCGATCTGGCCGGCGGCGTCGGCACCGGCTTCGACCGCGGCCTTCACGGCGGCGACGTTGCCGCTGAAGAATCCGGTCACCAGACCGCTGCCGATCTTCTCCCAGCCGGTCATCGTGACGTCGGCGGACTTCAGGGCGGCGTCGCTGGCTTCCATCAGCGCGACGAAGCCTTTGCACTCGATCATTCCAATTGCTTCTTTAGCCATGATTCTAGGTGGTTGGGGTTAGGCTTGGAAAAACTTCAGCAGGTCCTCGTGGGGACGTGCCATGACGTGGGAGGCGACGAGTTCGCCGACGCGGTCGGCGGCTTCGGCTCCGGCTTCGACGGCGGCCTTCACGCTGCCGACGTCGCCCTTGACCAGGACGGTCAGGAAGCCGCCGCCGATGGAGACCTGCTTGACGAGGCTCACCGAGGCGGCCTTGGCCATGGCATCGCTGGCCTCGATCGAGCCGGTCAGGCCCTTGGTTTCAACTAATCCGATGGATTCGCTCATTGCTTTGGTGGTTTGGTGGTGTGGGAACGGTTACTTGATGAGTTCGCAGGGGGTGTCGGGGCCGAGCCCGCAGGCGTTGGCCTCGTCGGTGTCGATGTGGACCTCGAGTTTGAAGGAGGGGTCCACGCGGACGAAAATCTTGTCGAAGGTGACGCCGACCTCGCCGCCGACGCGGAGTTTCATGAAGGACTTGTTCTCGACGCCGTAGAAGGCGGCGTCCTCGGGGGCCATGTGGACATGGGGCGCGGCGCGGATGACGCCTTCCGGCATCTCGAGGAAGCCGGCCGGACCCATCAGCATGCAGCCCGGGGTGCCGGCGATGTCGCCGGAGTTGCGCACCGGGATTTTGAACCCGAGCGAGATGGCATCGGTGGAGGCGAGCTCGACCTGGTTGAGATTGCGGCAGGGGCCGAGGATGCGGAGATTGGAGATCACGCGGCTGCGCGGGCCGATCAAGGTCACCGTCTCCTCGGCGGCGAACTGGTCTTTCTGATAGAGCCACTTCATCGGCGTCAGCGTGCGACCCTTGCCGAAAAGCGTCTCCACCGCCTCGGGCGTGAGATGGCAGTGGCGGGCGCTGGAGTTGACGATCAGGGGGTTCGGGCCCTGGCCGGCACTCGGCTTGCCACCGGTCTGGCGGCGCAGGCTTTCGCGGACGAGATGCTCGATCTGGGCCCGGGAAGGAGGGTTGGAAAGTGGGTTTGCCATGGGGAAATCTTCGCTTCCGGGGGTGAAAATGTGAAAACCAAAGAAAAAAACAACATAAATCTGGCAAAAATCCAAAAAACCCACATTTTTGGGCAAGGATGCTGGCGACCGAACGACAGAATCAGATTCTCGTCCTGATTGAGGAGCGGGGTTCGGTGCGGACCGTCGATCTGGCCGCGGAGTTCGCGGTGACCGACGAGACGATTCGCCGCGACCTTCAGGCGCTGGCGGAGGCGCGCCAGCTGACGAGAATCCACGGCGGAGCGACGAGCCTGAGCGGTCGCCCGAAGCTGCGCAGCTTCACCGAGCGGCGGATCCGCCAGGTTGAGGCCAAGCAGGCGATTGCCCGGGCGGCGCTGGCGCGGATCGAGCCGGGGCGCACGTATGCCTTCGACAGCAGCACCACGGCCTTTGAGTTGATCGACCTTTTGCCGGACCTGCCGTTCCGGGTGGTGACCAATGCCTACGCGGTGATTGATCGACTGGTCGGGACCGAGAACGTCGAACTGGTTTCCACCGGCGGACGTTATCACCCGAAGACGCAGACCTTCGTCGGGGGCGACAGCATCGACACGCTGAAGCGCCACAACGTGCAGACGGCCTTCGTGTCCTGCATCGGGCTCGACCTGAAGCGGGGGGCCAGCGAGGGCTTCGAGGAGCAGGTCGCCTTCAAGGAGCGGCTGGTGCGCTATGCCGAGGAGGTCGTGCTGCTGGTCGATTCCACCAAGCTCGGCGAGCGCTCGGAGTACTTCTTCGCCGACGTCGAGGCCTTCCGGACGGTGATCACCGATGCGGGAGCGGAGGCGGGATTTGTGGAGCGTCTCCGGGAGCGCGGGGTCGAGGTGGTGGTGGCGGAGGTGTAGACCGGAAACGGTCCGCGCGAGCCCACTCGCGCATAGCCGGACCAGAGAAGCGCGAGTGGGCTCGCGCGGTCCGCCTGACGGCAGCGATGCGGCTGGACCGGATCAGGCGCAAGTGGGCTCGCGCGGTCCACGGAGGCGACGGCTGCTCAGATCGCCTCCCGGGACTCGACGCTGCGGATGAGGGACAGGTAGGCGAGGGTGCCGACGACGTAGAGGGCGGCGGTGGCGAGGAATACCTGCCAGTAGGGGAACTCGTAGGTTCGTAGTAGCTGGAAGGTGCGGGCGGCCAGCCACCAGGCGCCGCTCCAGATGGCGCCGTTGCAGGCGCTGACGAGCTCGCGGTTGTCCTCGCCGACGTAGCTCATGGTGAGCTCGCTGGTCGAGGGTCCGGCCATGCTCATGAGCGGCTGACGGAGGATGAAGCAGGCGACGGCGACCGGCAGCGCCCAGGCGGCGGCGCGGACGAGCTCGCTGAGGCCCATCACGACCAGCAGCACGATCCCGATCCCCTGCACGCCGAGGATGGCGCCGCGCCAGCCGAGCCGGCGTTTCACCGCGGGGACCAGCAGGCCGGCGATCATGACCAGCACGTTGCTGATGGTGCCGTAGCCGGAGTAGGCCTTGGAGCTGACGTCGTGGACGTGGCTGAAGAAGAGATTGAGGAACTGGATGCTGAGGCCGGCGCCGGTGGCGATGCAGAGGGTGGGGATGAGGGCCCTGGTGAGCACCGGCCACTCGCTGCGCGGAATGTGCAGCCAGTGGTGCCGCCGCTTGCGGCGGGCGGGGGCGTCGGGGATGCGGGCGTAGAAAACGGGAGCCGCGCAGGCGACGAGGGTGAGGATGAGGAGGGTCGTGTATTCGTTGAAGACCAGGGTGAGGCCACCGATTTCCATGCGACCCAGCGCCTGCAGGCCGGTCGATAGCGCGCCGCCGCAGACGCTGGCGGCGGCCCAACTGGCGAAGACCAGGCTGAGGGCCTCGCTGGCCTGCTTTTCCGGCGCGAGGCGGAGGATCATGGGCAGGCTGCCGACATTCAGCAGCAGGCCGGCGAAGCCCATGAGGAGGAAGGTCGCCGACGCCAGCGGCATGATGCCGAGACGGACGGTCTCCAGCGCGGCGAGCGCGGAGAGGGGGAAAAGGATGGAGCCGGCGAGCAGGACTTTTTTCAACGGCCTGCCGCGCAGCCAGAGTCCGGCCGGGATGGCGAGGAATAGGGTCGCGACGAAGCGCTGCGAGCCAAGCGCAGCGATGGCGGGGTCGTCGAGGCCGCGGTCCTTGAGGTAGAGGTTGAGCAGCAGGAATTGCGCCGCGTGGATGAGGTTGATGAGGAACTGTCCGGCGGCGAAGAAGTGGACCTCGCGGGGCAGCTCGCGGTAGCGCTCGAGCCAGCCCGGCAGCCACGAGCGGCGCGGGGGATCGGGAGCTTCGGGGAGCGGACGCGGCACGCGCGGAGAAATAGCGCCCGTCCGACCGGCTGGCGACTGAAAGGGATCTCCTTTCTCGTCAGGACAGGATCACTCCGTCCAGGCCTTCGTATTGCCGGAATCCCTGGTCGAAGCTGACGAGCTTCAGACCTCCCTCCATGGCGAAAGCCGCCAGATAGGCATCGTTCCACACCTTCGGCGAAAACGTGCCGCCCGCGGTGTGCTCCCGCCACCCGACCTCGACCTGCAGCGGCTCCTGCACGACGGCCACACGCTCGTCGGACTGGAACGCGTCGTAGAGCCCCCACGCATCCCTCATGCTGACCGCCTCCGCTCCAAGAGCTCTCGGATTCGTCGCCAGTCGCAAGAACCCCATCTGAGTCAGGCGGCAAAACGCACAGGATTCCTCCTCCAGGGTCTCGAACCACGCCTTCGCCGCGACATGGTGCCCATGCGCCTCGAAACCGAGGGCCAACCACACGTTGATGTCAGGAAGATGCATCCAGATCTTCCTCGTCCAGGATCTCCGAAATCCGGTCTCCGTCCAGATCCCGGCTCCCCGGAAGGGAAGACCTCACCAGCGGCAACTCGATGCGCCGCCGGACCGGCTCCGGAGCTTGCTGACGCTCCAACTCACGACGCAGGGCCTCGCTGAAGAACCGCTTCAAGCTCATCCCCCGCAGACTCGCCAAGGCCTTCGCCCGCCGAAACAGCGCGTCGTCCACGTCAATCGTCGTCCGCATATTCTATGTAAAAACATATTTATGTGGATCTTGTCAATCCTGTCGATGGCTCCAAGGGAGGAGAGGATAGGGATCCGGTGAGAAGGGCGCTGCATCAAGTAGGGGCTTCGGTCTGGAGGTCGAAAGTCTCAACGTCGAAAGTCGGAATCGCCCAGCTCTTCTGATCGTGCGAGAGCGCTTGAGGTAAGAGGCTTTTGACCTTGGACCTTCAGATCTCTGACAATCCCCTCCTGGAATTCGTGCGATGATCTCCGGCCGCCCTTCATGGTCGGGCTGTGGCAAGATGCGACGCCCGGGGCGTGTCCGCTCAGGGGAGCAGGGAGGACAGCAGGCGGTCGAGCTCGGCATGGGCGGCGACGTAGCGGTCCGGGTCGGTACCGAGGATCTTGTCGGCGGTCTGGACGTGGGGCGCATCGATCAACTCATCGCCGCAGTGCTCGACCAGGGCGGCGGCGGTTTCGGGGGTGGTCTCCAGGTGAAATTGGAGGCCGACGATCTGGTCGCCGATCCGGAAGGCCTGGTTGTCGCACACGGCGGTGCGGGCAAGTGGGACGGCGCCGGCCGGCAGGTCGAAGGTTTCGCCGTGCCAGTGGAAGGCGTCGAAGCGCTCGGGAAAGCCGAAGCCGTCGGTGGCCGGAAGTCCTTCCACCGGGAACCAGCCGATCTCGGGCTCCGGGTTGCGGCCGACGGTTGCACCGAGGGCGTTGGCGATCAGTTGGGCGCCGAGGCAGATGCCGAGCACCGGCTTGCCGGTTTCGAGGAACTTCCGGAGGTAGGCCTTTTCCTCGGGCAGCCAGGGGTGGCCGGCCTCGTCGTTCACACTCATGGGGCCGCCCATGATGATGAGAAAATCGACTTCCGCCGGGTCGGGCGGGGTCTGGCCGTCGAAGAAGGCGGTGCGGGTGATCCGGAAGCCGCGCCCAAGCAGCCAGGGCTCGATCGCTCCGAGACCTTCGAAGGAGACGTGCTGGAAGTAGTGGGCGCGCATGGTGGGGCGGCAAGCGGGACGCTTGCCAGCCTCTCGCAAAGCGGAGCTTTGCGCTACTCTCCGGTGCGAGCGCTCCACTACCTGCACATGCTTTGCAAAAACATATTGAATGTTTTAGTTAAATATCTATAGCGACCGGGGCATGGTGAGCGAGCGATCCGAAGCGGAAGCGGTGCTGCGTATTCCGAAGGGCCTGGGAATCGGCTACGGCACGACGCTGGCCCGGTGTGAGGAGGAGATGGAGCTGCGGGTAGGAACGCATTTCCTGCTGGCTCGCAACGGGCGCGGCAAGACGACCCTGCTCAAGACGCTCTCCGGTCTGCTGAAACCGACCGAGGGGTCGTATGCGGTGGAGGGTCGGCCGCAGTTCGTCAGCGACGAGCTTTCCTACGACCGCGAGCTGACGCCCTCGCATGTCTTCTCGGCCTTCCTGCCGGGGGCGACGGCGAAGGAGGCGGAGCGGTTCGCGGAGGAGCTCGAGCTCGAGGTCCGCAAGCCCTTCGGCAAGCTGTCCTTCGGCAACCGCAAGAAAGTGGGGCTGGTGCTGGCGGAGTTCTCCGTGCGGGGCGACGGCGCGGATGTGATGTTCTACGACGAGCCCTTCACGGGGCTCGACACGCCGGCTCGCGAGGCCTTGCTGGAGCGCTGGCGGGCGAGCGAGGAGCGGGTGTTGAGGGTGATTTCCTGCCACCCCGATCTCGATGAGATGTCGATGCCGAGCGCGATGCTGATCAGCGATGGGAGCATCGGGCGCCCGGGAGCGGGGGCGACGACCTGGTCCGAACTGAAGAAACTCCTCAACTGATCGAAGCGATGCATCTTTTCCGATTGAGTCTGCTGACGCTCTGGGTGCGCAAGACCTGGCTGGTGATCCTTCTGCTGACGGTGGGCCTGCCCTTCGTCCTGCCCCACATGACGCCGGTCGAAACCGTGCCGAAGCTGCTGCCTCCGGCCCGGGCCCACGCGGCCTGGCTGCTGGTTTGGGGCGTGGGGATCCTTTGGGGCCTCTCCCAGGCGGCGCGGCTGGGCGACGGAAATTCGCGCACCGGGGTTGGAAACTACCTGCGGTCCCGCGGTCAGGGATCGCTGCGCCAGATGCTTTCGATGTGGTCGGCCCTGATGATCTTCCTGCTTCCCGTGGTGGTGGTGGCCGTCGGGATTTGCCTGGCGGCGGCGATGCCCGGCGACCCCGCGGAGCGGGGGCTGTGGGTATCGACCAACGTGCAGGCGGCGGTCCTTTTTCTGGTGGCCATCGGACCGCTGGCGCTGCTCGGCATCGCGCTGTCGAGCCGCTTCGGAGCCATGGTCGGCTACGTCGTGCCGGCAGCGCTTTGCCTCTACGGGCTCTATGGCGTGGGGCATCTCGCGGAGACCATCAAGATGGGCGAGAACCCGGTGCTCGAATGGCTCTACATCGTTTCGCCCCAGTATCACCTGGCGGACCTGACGCCGCGCCTGATCTTCAAGATGGGCGAGGTCGGATGGTCGTCCTTCGCCGGGTTCCTCGGCTACTTCGCGCTGCTCGGAGGTTTCCTGACGGGGCTTTCGCTGCTGCTTTTCCGGACCGAACCCCTGCGCTCCTGAGGTCATGGATTTTCTTCGTCTCGATCGCCGGAGCGTCGTCGTCGGCACCTTGGTTCTCGCGCTGGGTTGGTTGGGGGTTTCGGTCTGGATGGCAAAGGGCGGACGCTTCGACCACGAACCGAACCTGATGTGGCTGAAGCGGAGCGCCTACGGCCGGACGATTGCCTTCGCGATGCGGGGGCCGGCGGATCTCTATTGGCATCGGGGAAGCCGGGAGGACCTGGGGGAGGAAGATCACCATCATGACGATCCCGACGACCCCCACGCCGTCGATTCCGAGAGGGAAACCGCGGACCCGGCGGCGCAGATGGCCGCGATCGCCGGGGGCATCAAGCGGGAGTTCGAGGAGCACGAGGCGGAGGAGGAGGCGGGGCCGGCACCCCGGCCGCCGGCGCGCTCGGTCCGCGAGAAGTTGCTGCGGAGTCTGAAGGACCTGAAGATCGCCCGCTACGAGCGGACCAACGACTTCGGCGATACCGACGCGATGTATGCCTTCATGAAGGGGGAGGCCGAGAAGCGCCTCAAACTCAGCTACGAGATGGATCCGACCAACCTCGTCTGCTACGGTTCGTATTTCTTCTTCCTGAGCGAGTCCATCGTCCGCCTCCACGGGGCCGAGGACGAGAAGACGGTGATCCACGAGGGCGAGCGCAAGGCGCTCGAACTGGCGAGCCGCACCGCGAACTACTGCCTTCAGTATGACGATGAGCCCACCGCGGCCATCACCGGTGCGTCCGCCTGCCACGACGCGCTGACCATCCTGCTGCGGAGACGCCTGGGAACCGACCAGGACCTTAAGGGTTTCCTTCAGATTGGCGTGCGTTCGCTGGGCACCTACGACCGCCTCAAGGAGGAAATGAGCCGCGACGGCCGATGGGAAGCCTTCTCCATCCACCGCCGGACCGAGATGGAGGACGCCCGGAAGCTCCTTGGCGTGGCGCTCAAGGGAGATCGCCAGCTCATCGAGGCCCGCCTCGAGGGACAGGCCGGGGAGGCTCGGTAGTCTCGCGCGCCGGAAACGGTGGAAAACCGTGTGCCCGGCCGGAGCGCCGGGCCGTTTCGAGCCTCTGCGCCGCGGCAGCCGCGGCAACCGCGGAGGTTGCCAATGTGGGCGGCGACGAGGCACACGCCGCCGAGTGCGGTGACGATGCTCGAGGCGGGAAAGGCGAAGGAGAGCTTTCCCGAGGCGTCGGTGGCCACCGACGGGCAGCAGGAACTGCAGGCTTCCTCGACCGCCGCCGCACTGGTGCCGAGATAGGGCAGGATGGCCCCGATGATGACGAGGGCGACGCCCATTGTTCCGCTGGCAATGACCCAACGACGCCCATGTTTTCGAAAGCCGCGGACGATGGTCATCATCGCCAGAGGGACCACCACCAGCGCCATGCCCCAGTGCATCGCCGGGTGGGACCACATCCGTCCGAAGGCCGGCATCAGCAGCAGGAGCGGAGGCGTCGCCAGGCAGTGGATGGCGCAGAGGATGGAGGCGGCCACGCCGACCCGGTCGGCGTTTTCGCTCCGGGGTGCAAGGGGAGGGGAAAGGACGGCGGTGTGCATGGGCGGATGCGTTAGCCGCGGGCGCGGGATCGGGGAATCCGGCAGGACTCGCAAATGGACGAGATAGGTCCGGGGATCCCGGTTGCCATGCCCCCTCAGTGCTGATGTCCGTGGCCGCCGGCGCCGAGGTTGAGGACAAACTGCAGCCAGACGGTGTGTTCGGTGCCGTACCCGCCGAGGTCGTCGAAGCTGTACTGGAGGCGGCTGTGGAGGTCGGCCTGTTTGCCGAGGTGGGTGAGGTGGGTGACGTTGGCCGAGGCGCGCCAGCGGCGCTCGGCGCCGGCCATGCGGTTGCCGCTGGCCCACTCGATGCGGCCGGCGGCGGTCCAGTCGGTGTGGAATTCACACCCGGCGGCGACGTAGAGGCCGCACTCGTCGAAGTGACCAGGGTTTCCGGCGCGATCGTAGGCATCGACGTAGCGGTAGAAGGCCTCGGTGCGCCACCAGGCGGGGCGGTCGGCCACGGCGAAAGTGCCGTAGAGATCGGCGCCGAGAACCCAGGTGGTGCGACCGAAGCCGTTCTGCCCGGCGGCGAGTGAGACGCCGGCGAGATTCAGGCCGTGGCCGCGGCAGATGTCGCTCTCGAGTCGGGCGAAGAAGAAGCCGTCGTCGAGGTAGGCGTCATCGACGTCGTAGACGCCGCCGTTTCCGGCGAAGCCGTGGGCGTGCTCGTGCTCCTCATGCTCATGATCCTCGTCGTGGTCATCGTCATCATGGTCGTCGTGATGGTCCTCCTCGCCGGCGTGCTCGAGGGCTTCGAGGTAGAGGTCGCGGCGGAAGTCGCGGACGCCACCGTGGCTGTGGCTGCGGGATTGCCCGTAGCCGAAGCGGAACACGGTCTTTTCGCCCGGCCCGGGAAGGTGGATGCCGATGTCGCCGCCCTGGACGACCAGGCCTTCCTCGCCGAGCAACCGGATGAGCGAGATCGGCGGCTCGACGAAATCGCGGTCGTGGAGGTGGATCTGGTTCTCGTGGCCGAAGGGGGCGAAGAACTGTCCGGCGCGGAGAGAGATGCCGGCGGGCAGCGAGAAGGTCGCGTAGGCTTCCTCCCACTCGCCGTCCCAGTGGTCGTAGCGGTCCCAGAAGGTGTTGTAGATGGCGTGCAGCGAGACCGCCGGGCCGAGTTCCATCAGCGCGCCGAGCTCGATGCCCTGCAGGTTGAAGCCGTCGTCGATGGGCGCGTGGCCGCCGCGGATGAGGCCCAGATTTTTTTCCGAGGTTGAGCCGCCGAGCGCGATGGCAGCCGAGAGGTGGGGGTGGAAGTGGAACCAGTGCTCGTCCTCGTGGGTCGGAATCTTGAGCTCCGGGTGGTGCGGGCTGTCCGGTGTGGCCGTCGGATGCGCCGGGGTCGGCGGTTCGTGGTCGTGATCGCAGTGTTCATGCTGGGCCAAGAGCGGCGCGATCAGGACGAGGGAAAGAGTAGCAGTGCGCATGACGGCGAGCTTCCTAGGTGGTTAGGGATGCCGTAGCAACCCAAAACGCAAAGAAAATGCAATAGTATCATTAAAGCATATGCAATGAGGTGATAGAAGCTGTCTTGTGAGACTTCAGAGGGGTGGTGTTCCGGGAGGTTTTCCCATCGCCATGGCGGGCGGGTTGCTTAGTTTCGTGGCGATGACATTCGATCTGCTCGCCGCCGGAGCGTCCCCGATCACGCCGTTCTTCGGGCTGCTGGCGATGGTGCTGGTGATGTCGGTGCTGGTGGCGCTGGTGCTCACCCGGGCGAAGCAGAGCCTGCTGGTGGGTTATTTCCTGGTCGGGGTGGTGATCGCCAACAGCGGCCTGCTGTGGGTGGTGGGGGCGGACAAGGACGACCCGGTGATCGGCATGCTGGGCGAATTGGGGGTCATTCTCCTGATGTTCACGCTCGGGATCGAGTTCTCGCTCGGCGAGCTGAGGCACCTCTGGCGGATTGCGATTTTCGGAGGCGGACTGCAGGTCGGACTGACCGGTCTGCTTGCCGGTTTCGGGGCGAAATGGGCCGGGCTTCCCGGGCCGGAGTGCGCGGTGATCGCGGTGGCGGTCGCGCTGAGTTCGACTGCGGTGGCGATGAAGTCCTTCCAGGAGCTCGGCCAACCACACAACCCGGGGGCGCGGGCGGCGCTGGGGATCGCGCTGTTCCAAGACATTCTTGTGATTCTGTTCATCCTTGTCCTGCCCGCGATCTACGGCACCGGCGAGGGTTCCTTGGCCGGAGGGATCGGCGTGGCGCTGGGCAAGGGGGTGCTGTTTCTCGGGGCGGTGCTGCTGTTCGGAAAGTTCGTCAACGAGCCACTGCTCCATTTGGTGGCGCGCACCCGCAGCCGCGAGCTGTTCACCCTGACGGTGATCGCTCTCTGCGCGGCGGTGGCGCTGGCGGGCGAGGCCTTCAACCTGTCGCTTTCACTCGGCGCCTTCGCCGCCGGGCTGGTGGTCAGCGAATCGATCTACTCCCACCGGATTCTCTCCGACATCCTGCCCTTCAAGGACCTGTTCCTGACGATTTTCTTCGTCTCGGTCGGGCTGATGATCGACGTCGGCGCGCTGCTCGACCGCTGGCTGTTCGTGCTGATCGGCACGGTGGTGATCCTGGCGGTGAAGGGCTCCATCGTGCTCGGGGCGGTGCGGTTGCTGAAGCTGCCGCTGCGGCCGGCGCTGCTGTCGGCGGCGAGTCTGGCGAGCACGGGGGAATTCTCCCTGGTCCTGATCGGGCAGGCCGGCGGGTTTCGTGCGTTCGACCCGGCGGTGCAGCAGCTTCTGCTGGCCTGCACGGCGGTCTCGATGGGTCTGGTGCCGAGCCTGATGCGCGGGGCGACGCCCTTCGGCAAGTGGCTGGAGAAGAAGGGGCTGGGGCACAAGTTGCCGACGGGTGAGGGGCTTGAGCACGGGCTGGATACCGGCGAAATGCACGATCACGCGGTGGTTTGCGGTTTCGGGCCGGTGGGTCGGGCGCTCAACGAGTCATTGCGGCGCTGCGGAGTCGATACGCTGGTGCTGGAGCTGAACGCCGATACCGTGCGCGGTCTGAAGGCCGACAAGCAGCCGGTGCTTTTCGCCGATGCGACGCATCCGGAGGCGTTGGATCTCGCGGGGATCGAGCGGGCCCGGATGGTGGCTTTCACTTTCCCGGCGGTGGAGATGACGCTGGCGGCGCTACCGTTGGTGCGCGAGCGGAATGCCGGCGTGTGCATCTTCGCGCGGGCGAAGTTTCCCAACGAGGTCGAGCGGCTCAAGGCGGAGGGCGTGAACGTGATCCACGACGAGTGCGAGAGCGCCGGCGCGATGATCCGGGCGGCGATGGGCGTCTACCAGCGCGCAAATCTCGACGACAAGGAGATCGACGAGATCGCGCACCCGGAGTGAGGGGGGGAGAACAGCGCTGCGTTTCGGCTCAGCCAAGCTTCCAGTCGCCGCGGTAGTCGAGCTTCTTGAGCAGCTTGTCGGCCTCGGCGTCGCCGACGACGACCTCGTTTTCCGGATCCCACTTGAGCGGGCGCCCGAGGGCGTCGGAAACGTAGCCGAGGTGGCCGGGGGTGATCGAGCGGTGGGCGGTCTCGGCGGGGCAAATGCACTCGGTGCGGGTGAGCACGCCGTCGATGAAATTCCGCCGGTGGTCGCGCGAGGCGTAGGCTTTCACCGGGCCGCGGTCGGTGGCTTCGCGGATCCACTGGCGGTCGGAGGCTTCGATCTTGCCGCGATCGACGAAGACCCAGCCGTCCTCGCCGATCCACTTGGTGCCCATGCGTTGCTTGCTGGAAATGGAGATGGTGTAGCCATCGGCGTAGGTCGAGACGACTTCGTAGTCGAGCGGGTGGTCCCACATGCCCTTGTCGGGGTAGCGGAAACCCTTGGCCTCGACTTGGATCGGGCCGCTCTTATCGAGGCCGAGGCCCCAGTGGGCGATGTCGTTGTGGTGGCCGATCCAGTCCATGAGCTGGCCGCCGCCGTAGTCGAGGCACCAGCGCCAGTTCCAGTGCAGGCGGTCCTTGTGGTAGGGCAGAAGCCGGCTCGGTCCGCACCACATGTCGTAGTCGAGGTGGTCGGGGATGGGCTGGGCGACCTTGCCTTCCTCGTTGGTGGGCTTGCCGGTGGGCAGGCCGACTTCGACCTGCTGCACCTTGCCGATGAGGCCATTGAGCACGACCTCGGCAGCGATGCGGAAGCGGGTGTCGGAGCGCTGCTGCGAGCCGGTCTGGAAGATGGCCTTGCGGGCGGCGACCTCCTTGTAGAGAGCCTGGCCTTCGGCAAAGAGGTGGGTGATGGGCTTTTCGCAATAGACGTCCTTGCCGGCGCGCAGCGCGGCGAGCGCGCTGATCGCGTGCCAGTGGTCGGGCGTGCCGATCACGACCGCGTCGATGTCCTCGCGGGCGCAGAGCTCGCGGAAGTCGCCGTAGGTATCGCAGCCCTTGTAGCTGCCGCGTTCCCGGGCCTCGGCGTAGCGCTGCTCGACCTTGCCCTTGGTGTCGTTCATCCGGTGGGCGTCGGGGTCGCAGACGGCGATGCCCTGGACGTCCTTGAAGTTGAGCATGGCGTTGAAGACGCCGTTGCCCTGGCCACCGCAGCCGATCAGGCCGACATTCACCCGCTCGGAGGGTGGGACGGCTCCGCCCTTGCCGAGCACGCTGGCGGGCAGGATGAGCGGGGCGGAGAGGGCGGCGGAGCGCTGGATGAAATGACGTCTTTTCATGGTGTTTCGCGGTCTTCTACGCGGCGCGGGGGACCAGGCTTGCCGGGGGGGCGCGAAATGTGCCGTTTTCATGACACGGAACCGCGATTCCCGGTAGAAACGACCTTGCGGCGCTGCCGCTGGAGCGAGGGCGGAAAGCCGACTTTGTGCATCTCCGCGCGGGCGTAGTTTCCCAACGAGGTCGAGCGGCTCAAGGCGGAGGGCGTGAATGTCATTCACGGTCGCGCCTTGCATTTGGGAAAAATCTCTCGCGCGAAAGCCAACGCTCTTGCCGCGCGGGACACTAGCGCCGCTGGCGTCGCATGACGAGCAGCCCCGAGCAGGCGAGCATCAGCGCGACGGTCGGCTCGGGAACGGCTTGGCCGGATGCCCGAAACACCGACGAGAATCCCCCGTTTTCCTCCCAGGATGTGGCCGGGTCGTAGAGCGGGTCGTTGCCGTCGACCCCTCCGATGTCCTGGTTGAAGGAGTTCGTCTGGGTCGAGGTGGCGACGACGTAGCGGAAGGGGGTGTTCTCATCCACGCTGATTCCCTGGGTGCCGAAAAAGGCGACGAGCTGGCTGAAATCGATCTGGAAGCTCAGGTAGTAGTCGGTATCGGTGCCACCCGGGGTCAGGTCGGCGGTGGTGCCGCCGTCGAGGTTGGTATCGACCGCCCGATAGTTGGAGTTGCTCGCGGTGAGCAGGGTCGAATAGTAGGGTGTGTTTGAGAGGCTCGTCGTGCTTGGTGAGACATCGAGTCCGGTGCCGGCGTCTCGAATCTCGAGGAGGTCGGGGTTCGCTTGGGTATTGATGCCCAGAAAGGCGTCGACGGATCCGTTCAGATCTCCGTCGATCCCGATCCAGGCATTGGTGGAGAATGCGATCTGGTTTCCTTGCTTCCCGGGCTCGTCGAAGCGGATCCGAAACGCGATGAGACCGTCGGTGAGCGAAGAGGTGCCGAGACCGTCGAAGGCGGCGAAGAGCCCCGGATTGGCGGCATTGCCCACGATGTCGGAATCGGCCTGCCCCGTTTGCTGGTCGGCGAGAAAATCGTAGTTGTCGCCGAGGGAGATCCAGTCGGTCATAGAAGAGCCGCTCAGGGAGATCGCTGACCATGCCGGGTGGGCGAGGAGTGTCGTGATCGTCAGGATTTGAACGAGGTGGTTGTGCATGATGGCAGTGATCGTTGGGGAGAAAAAGTCGTTGTCGGTCGACCGGCACCCCGAGGTGGCTCCCTCCCGGGGGGGCAGAGAAGTGGGTCGCGAATTTCGATCCGCCTCGACGCCCTTCTTCCGTGCGGAGAGAAGCATACCCTAGCAGCTTGTCGGACTTGACCCGAGCCTGAGGTTGTCTTTCTGGCAGCGGTCCGGACCGATGGCTGGCAGCTGGCGTTAGGCTTTTGGCGATCGATGCTTTGCTGCCGGGCAGGCCCATGAGTC
>JAUIJD010000072.1 GCA_030431475.1 Verrucomicrobiia bacterium
AGGGTGGCGGCGATGCCTTTGAGGAAATGGCGGCGGGAATGCATGGCGTAACGAGAAGGAACGGAGGATGGCGCGGCCGGTCTTTCAACCATCGCCGCGGCGGTACTGGAACGGGACGGAGCGGATGACGGCCTTGATCATCGCGCGGGTGCCGCCTCCCGATTCGGTGGTTTCGCGGATGATACCATCGATGGCCGGCTTGTCATACCAATCCGTGCCGCGCCCGAGGGCGTAGGTGAGCAGTTTCGACGCCACCGAACGATGGAAGTCGTGCTGGTGGTCGCGGAGCAGGATTTCGCGAAGTTCGTCGGCCCCCTGGAATGCCTGGCCGCCGGCGAGCTGGCCGGAGGCATCGATGGGATCGCCGCCTTCCTCGGTGCGGTAGGAGCCGTCGGCATCGAAGTTCTGCAGGCCGAAGCCGATGGGGTCCATCAGCGCGTGGCACGACGAGCAGGCCGGGTCCTCGCGGTGTTTCTCCATCTGCTGGCGCAGGCTGAGGCCCTCGCCGTGCTTTCCGGGAGGGGTGAGTTGCGGGACGTTCGGCGGCGGCGGCGGCGGGGCGGTGTCGAGGAGGTTCTCGAGCACGTATTTTCCCCGCAGCACCGGAGACGTGCGCAGCGGGTGGGAGGTGACGAGCAGGAACGAGCCGTGCCCGAGCAGTCCGCGGCGCGGGGTGCCCTCGAGCGAGACCTTGCGGAAATCGCGGCCTTTCACACCGTCGATGCCGTAGTGGCGGGCGAGGGGTTCGTTGACGAAGGTGTATTCGGCGTCGAGAAGCTCGGTGAGCGGCCGGTCTTCGCGGATGAGATGCCGGATCAGCAGGCGGGTCTCGGTTTCCATGTGCGACCGCAGCCTGAGATCGAACCGGGGAAAAGATCGTCGGGACGGACGGGCGCTGCGGAGGTCCCGGAGCTGCAGCCACTGGCCGGCGAAGTTCTCGACGAGGGCGTCGGCGCGGTCGGAGTCGAGCATGCGGTCGATCTCGGCGTCGAGCTGGTCGTGCAGCCGGCCTTCCTCGGCCAGCTTCATCAGCCGTTCGTCCGGCATCGTCGACCACAGGAAATAGGAGAGGCGTGAGGCGAGCGCGTGCGGATCGATGCGGTGGATCTTCGCGGCGTTGTCGGGCTCGGGTTGCGGTTCCTCCCGGAACAGGAAGAACGGCGAGACCAGCATCGCCTCGAGACCGTGGCGAACGCCTTCCTCGAAACTCCTGCCCTCCTCTTTCGCGAGACGGATGAAGTGGAGGTAACGCTCGGCCTCCCCGTCGCGCGGCGGACGCCGGAAGGCGCGGCGGGCGAATCGCCGGAAGATCTCCGTGGCCCACGCTTCCTCGTCGGCACCCTCCGGACGTTCGCCGAAGATCCGCCGGTGCGGTTCGGGCTTGGGCAGGCGCGGACCATCCAGCGGACCCTCGAAGCGCACCGATTTCACCAGCACGTTGCGGTCGCGGCGCGCCGGGTCGGAGGCGTCGGGATCGTAGTGGTCGTTGACGAAGGCGATGCGGATCGGGATCTCGTCGCGCGCCTCGCTCAACTTGATCTCGAACTCGTGCGGCCCGGGTTCGGCGAGCTGGGGCAGGATCTTCCACTCGGTCAACGGGCGGTCGTTGATCACGAGCTGCAGGCGTGCCGGTTCGTCGCCGGCGCGGCTCGCGCCGGCCTCGACGACGATGCGGTAGCGGCCGGGCTTCCGGGCGCGGGCCGTGGCGGTCACGGCGCCCTGGGTGTAGAGGAAGTGGCCATCGTCGCTCGAGTTGCCGTCGCCCGCGAGCTTGCGTCCGGCGAATTGCTGCCCCGGATAGGGCATGGGCCCGGGGTGAAGCGCCGCGTCGAGCCCGAGGCGGGCCGCCTTGAGGAAGCGGTCGAGGTGGGCCGGTGAAAGGGTCAACACGTCGCCGATGTTGTCGAAGCCGTAGCCCGAGTCGTCGGGCGGCAGCAGGTCGCTCACCCGAACCTTGACGCCGAGCAACTGGCGCAGGGTGTTCTGGTATTCGACCCGGTTCAGCCGACGCAGCGTCACGCGCCCGGGATCCGGATGCTCGGGGTCGGTGGGGAAAATCGCGGAATCGATCCACTCGACGATCTTCGCGCGATCCCCGGCGGGCGGCTGGAACTCGTCCGGCGGCGGCATCAGGTGGTGGTCGATGTGGCCGCGGATGCGCTTCCACCGCTCGCGGTCGGCGATCATCGACTCGATGCTGTCGAAGTCGTCAAAGTCGAGGTCGCCCTTGTCGACGCCGTCGCCGTGGCAGTCGTAGCAGTAGTTTTCGAGCCACGGCAGCACCTCCGCCTCCCATCCGGCCTGCGGCGACGCGGCGAGTGCCGGCGCGGCGGCCAGAAGGAGCAGGAAAGTGCGGGCGGGTGCCATGACCCCCATACGTCGATCCATTCGAGGGCTTTCGCAAGTTGTGCCCCCGATTTGGGTTGCCCCGATGGGGGGGTGCGGCAGTTTCAGGGGCCATGAATCGCCGTCTCCGTCTGCTCGCCGGGTCGCTGGGAGCATTGGTTTTCGCGTCGTGCGCCTCGGGCCCCAAGCCGCAGTGGCTGATGCCGACCCCGGTGATGTACCTCGACGGGAAGGTGCATCCCTTCGCCCACCTGCCGGCGGCGGAGAAACGCACCGACGTCCGGGTCTTTTACACCACGAACCGCAAGCCGGAGGACGATCACTACGGCAACGAGGTGAATTCCGTGCTGCGCTTCGGGACGGCCACCATCGGGCTGGGAGAGGAGACCGACACCTGGAAAACCCTGGCCGACGCCTCGACCGAGCACCCGCGGCCGCGCCCGATGCCGGTGCGCCTGGTGAGATCCGAGGAGCTTGGCACCGACGAGGACGAGGCGGTGATCCGGCGGTGGGCCTCCGAGGTCGACCGGGCCGTCCGCCGCACCGCGACCCGCGACGTGGTGATCTACGTCCACGGGGCGAAGGTGGGATTTCTGCATGCCTGCTCATTCGCCGCCGAGGTCGACCATTTCGCCGGGCGCGATTTCACGCCGGTCGCCTTCGACTGGCCAACCCACCAGGAGATCTTCTCCTATGTCGACGGGGTGGATGTCGATCACGCGCGGCGTTCGTCGTCCCGGCTGGCGGAAACCATCCGCGTGCTGGCCGAGCGGACCTCGGCCGACCGGATCCACATCGTTTCGTGGAGCGCCGGCGCCCGGGTCCACTCGCGGGCGCTGGCCGAGCTCGGTGGGGCGGACCCGTCGAGGATGCGCTCGCGCTACCGGCTCGGGACCATGGCCTTCACCGCGAGCGACGTGCCGGTGAGTGATTTCATCGGACGCCTGCCGGCGATCCACGGTCTCAGCGATCGCGTGCTCGTCTACATGTCGGATGGGGATGGCGCGCTGAAATGGTCGGCGCGGCTCATGGGAGGCGGGCGCCGCCTCGGCTTCGAGCCGGAGAAACTCAGTCCGGAGGAGATCAAAGCCCTGCGGGCGGCTCCCCGCCTGGAGGTCGTCGACACCTCCTACGAGAAGCAGAAGCGCGGCTTCGACATCACCGGGCATCGCTACTGGTTCCAGCACCCGTGGGTGAACAGCGACCTCATCCTTGCCCTGCGCACCGGGGCGCCGGCGGAGAAGCGGGGGCTTTCCGCCGCGCCGATGAAGGGCATCTGGTACTTTGGCGAGCACTACCCCGAGCGGATCAGCGGTCACGCCCACCGGCTGACCGGCGGAAGCTGGTGATCCCCGATGGACAGCCGCGAAAGTCGGGCCCATGGTTCGGCCATGGCACGAAAGATCGGCATGGTCGGGCTCGGCCGCATGGGCGCCAACATGGCGCGGCGGATGAGGGATTGCGGGCACGAGGTCGTGGTGGTCCACGATCTCCGGAAAGAGGTGGCGGAGGAACTCGCCGCGGAACTCGCTTGCGACGCGGCGCCGGATCTGGCGGCGGTGACGGCCGCAGCGGATCTCGTCTTCACGGTGGTCACCGATGACGACGCGATGCGCGGCATCTTCACCGGCGACGCCTTGCTCAAGGATGCCGACGGCACCGTGTTCGTGAACTGCGCGACGGTCAGCCCGGCGGTCCACGAAGAGGTGGCCGGGCTTTGCGAGGCGGCCGGGGCGACGTCGCTCGAGGCCTGCATGGCCTCGAGCATCCCGCAGGCGCGCGACGGCACCCTCTACCTGATGATCGGCGGAGACGAGTCCGCCTTCCGCGAGATCGAGGGTTTGCTCGGCGACCTGTCGAAGTCGCTGCGCTACGTGGGCGAGACCGGGCGCGCCGCGCAGGTGAAGGCGCTGGTGAACATGGTCATGAACATCAACACGGCGGCCCTGGCCGAGGGGCTCGGGCTCGGCAAGGCCCTCGGGCTCGACCTCGAGCTGCTGTGCGAGGTGTTCTCGCAGACCGGCGCGAACTCGCGGGTGCTGGAAACCGACGCCGAGGACATGCTGGCGCGGGATCACGACTGCTACTTTTCCGCCGCTCATGCGGCCAAGGACAGCGGCATCGCCAACGGGCTGGCGGTCGGGGCCGGAGTCGACGTGCCCCTGTCGAAAGCGACCGAGGTGCAGTATCGCCGCCTGATCGATCTCGGCCGCGGCGAGCTGGACAAATCGGCGGTGGCGGAGCTCACCTTTCCCGGGAGGCTGGACGATGCTTGAAGATACCGAATTCCGGAACCGCCGGGGCGAGCGGCTCGACACGAGCTTCCACCCGGGGACGAAGAAGGATCGGCTGGTGTTGCTCGGCCACGGGGTGACCGGCAACAAGGACCGCCCGCTGCTGGTGGCGCTCGCCGAGGGCCTGGCGGCCAAGGGGTGGCCGTGCCTGCGGATTTCCTTTTCCGGGAATGGCGGCTCGGAGGGCGAGTTTCGGGAGGCGACCGTGACCAAGGAGTGCGAGGATCTTCGCGACCTGCTCGACCAGTTGCCGGACGGCCTGCGCCTCGCCTACTGCGGCCACAGCATGGGCGCGGCGGTGGGTCTGCTCGCGGCCGACATCGACCCGCGGCTCGAGGTGATGGTGAATCTGGCGGGCATGGTCCGCACCGAGGAGTTCTGCGAACGCGAGTTCGGCGAGGTCACCCCCGACGAGGGCCTGATGTGGGACGAGCCGGATTGCCCGCTTTCGCAGACCTATGTCGACGACATGGAATCGATCGGCGATCTCTTCGACGAGGTGGCCGGGCTCGGTCGGCCGCTTCTCCTGGTCCATGGCACCGCGGACGACGTGGTGCTGTCCGAGGACAGCGACGATGCCTACGAGACGGCCGATGAGCCGAAGCGCATCGTGCGGATCGAGGGCGAGGGGCATTCGTTCAGCGACGACAGCTACCCCCAGGTCGTCGAGGAAGTCGGCCGCTGGCTCGACGAGCATCTTGCGGGATGATCTGGCGGCTGCCGCAGCGCGAGATCCGCTTTCCCCGTCGGCCGCTGCTGATGGGGATCGTCAACGTCAACGACGACTCGTTTTCGGGCGACGGCACGCTCGATGTCGATGAGGCGCTGGCGCTCGCCCGCTCGCAGGCCGAGGCCGGGGCGGATGTGATCGACGTCGGGGCCGAGAGCGCCCGCACCAACCGGGAGGCGGTGGCGGTCGAGGAGGAAGTACGACGTTTATCGGAGTTTCTGGAACGCTGGCCCGGGGAGGTGGCCGGATATTCCCCGCGCGACGATGCGCAGGTCTGGCCACCGGTGGTTTCCGCGAATACCTGGCGTCCGGAGGTCGTCGAGGCGGTGCTGCCGCTCGGCGTCGAGCTGATCAACGACATGGGAGGCTTGCCCGACGACCGGAACGCGAGCCTGTGTGCGGAGTCAGGCGCTTCCTTGCTCATCATGCACACGATCGGCCCACCCAAGGTGCCGCAGTTCGAGCAGCGCTGGCCGGACGTGATGGCCGCCATCGAGTCGTTTTTCGAAGAGAAGATCACCGTCGCGAAGGCGGTGGGCTTGGAGGAGGAGCGGATCTTGCTCGATCCGGGCATCGACTTCGCCAAGCAGCGGGACGACAACCTGACGGTGTATCGCGAGCTGGAGCGGCTGGCGCGTTTCGGCCGTCCGCTGCTGGTTCCGGTGAGCCGAAAGACGGTCATCGGCGAGGTGCTCGATCTGCCCCTGCCCGCCGACCGCGACGCCGGCACCATGGCTTGCATCGCCGCCGCCGTGCGACGCGGCGCGGCGATGGTGCGCGTCCATGAGGTCGCCGCCGCGTGGCAGGGGGTGAAGGTGCTGGAGGGGGTGGGGAGTGGCTCGTGAGAAAGGCCGCTCTGGTTGCGTAGCCCGGTTCATCCCCCCAAGTCGACATGGACAGGGGAGCGCCGCCCTCAAGGACGGCGATCTGCATTCGAACCCGCTGGGTTCGAGTCTCCTCGGGCCTGGTGGGGGGAGAGCTGCTTCGCGAAGGGAAACGGCCGGAAAACGGGAAAAAGTACGCGGACTGGGATTGACTCCTCCCGCGTTCGCGGGATCCGTCCATGCCGGTTTGGCTCTCTGCGTTCGCAGAAACATGCCGCCGTCACGGACGGCTTCCTGCATTCGAACCCGCTGGGTTCGAGTCTCCCCGGGCCTGGTGGGGGGAGAGCTGCTTCGCGAAGGGAAACGGCCGGAAAACGGGAAAAAGTACGCGGACTGGGACTCGAACCCAGGACCAATCGGTTAAAAGCCGAGTGCTCTACCAACTGAGCTATCCGCGCTTTGTGCCGCAGGGCGGGGAGGGGGTAAGGAACGGACGGCGTTCTTGGCAAGAGGATTTTCCCGCCGGAGCCAATCCTCGCGGGAGGCGGATGTTTGGGAATGATTTCTTGACCAGCGACTCTCATCCACGTGACTAGGACTGTGATGCAGCGCCTACTGGCATCGATCCTCCTGTTTTGCGTCGGGTTTTCCCTCCCGGCGGCCGGAGGTCCGTTGTGCCTGTGCATCGCGGGCTGGGCCCAGGATCAGGCCGATTGCTGCGGTCACGACACGAAGGACTGCGAGTGTCCGAAGCTCGAGCGGCTGCCGGATGCCCCGGTTCCCGAATCGGCGCCCGACGTGCCGTCGGTGCCGGTGATCGACCTCGCATGGCTTCCGGACGTGCTGCGGCCGACGTCGGCGCCGCCGCTTCGCGATGCCGTGTTCCGGGCCGACCGGATCCGCGGGCCGACTTGCGCCCCGCCCGACCGGGCGCAGCTGGCGATCTGGAGACTTTGAAGCCGGGCCCTTCCGCCCCGCTTCGTCGCGTCCGCGTGTGACGCGATCCGCCCGTCCCTTCCCGGACGGCTGCTCTCTCGATTTGTCAGATCCATGAATGATTCCCTGAAATCCCTCTCCCGCGCCCCCGAGGCGCCTCCGACCCGACGCCGAATGCCGGCGTGGGTGATTCCCGCGGCCATCGCGGCGGGCTTCGTGCTGCTGTTCTTCCTGCTTTTCCGAGACCGATTGCTGCCCGCCACGGAAGTGCGGGTCGGAGTGGTGCGTGCGACCGCATCGGAAAGCCCTTCCGCTTCCTCCGCGGCCGAAGTCCCTCCGCCTGCCAAGGACGCCCCGATGGCGTTCCAGGCGAGTGGCTGGGTCGAACCCGATCCCCTGCCGATCAAGGCGACCGCGCTGGTCGATGGCGTGATCGACGAGGTCCGCGTGCTCGAGGGCGAAGGGGTCGAGGCGGGCCAACCGCTGGCGACCTTGATCGATGACGATGCCCGGCTGGCGCTGGAGGCGGCCCGCGAGTCGTTGAGGATGCGCGAGGCGGAGCTGGCCGAGCACCGGCTGTCGATCGAGGCCGGCGAAGGCAGCGTGGCGGCCGCCGTGGCCCGGGCCGAGGCGGCGACGGCGCTCCATTCGGAAGCCGGCGACCGGCTCAGCCGCGTCGAGGGACTGGCGAAGGGGTCGATTTCGGAAACCGAACGGGTGAAGATCCGCGCCGCCCATCTCAAGACGCGGGCCGACGAGGCGGCGGCTCAGGCGGCCGTGGCCCAGCAGCGGGCTGAAGTCGAGCGCTTGAGGGCGCGCGTCTCGGTGCTCGAAAGCGCGGTGAAGGCCGCGGGCGTGGAAGTCGAGCAGGCCGAGCTGGCACTGTCGCGGACGACGATCACCGCCCCGGTGGCGGGACGCGTGCTGCGCCTGAACGCCGCGCCGGGACAGAAGAAGATGCTCGCGATGGACGATCCCGACAGCGCGACCGTCGCCGTGCTCTATCAACCCGAGCACCTGCAGGTGCGGGTCGATGTCCCGCTCGCCGACGCCGCCGGTTTGCAGATCGGCCAGCGCGCGCGGATCCGCTGCAGTCTGCTGCCGGACACGGTGTTCCACGGCGAGGTCACGCGCATCACCGGCGCGGCCGACATCGCGCGCAACACGCTGCAGGCGAAGGTGCGGATCGAGGATCCCAGCGACCTCCTCCGGCCGGAGATGCTTTGCCGCGTCGAGTTTCTCGAGGTCCCGCGCGGGCCCGAGATCACGATCTACGGGGGCTCCCTGGTCACCTGGGTGCCCGAGCAGGCGCTCGATGGCGGGACGGCGTGGGTCTGCGATCCCGAGACCAAGCGGGTCGATCGGCGCACGGTCGAGCCGGCGAGCGAGACCAAGGACGGCCACCGCCGCGTCGAGTCCGGCCTGCGACCCGGCGAGTGGGTGGTGCTTTCCCCCGGAAACCTGCGCGACGGCCAGCGGGTGAACCCCAATTTGATCGAGCCATGAACGACCTGATGATCCAATGCCGCGGGGTGTCGAAGAGCTACTTCAAGGGCAAGACGGAGGTCACGCCGCTGGAGGCGCTCGACCTCGACGTCCCGCGCGGCGAGTTCCTCGCACTGATGGGGCCGTCCGGTTCCGGAAAGACGACGCTGCTGAACCTGCTTTCCGGCATCGACTCGCCGACCGCCGGCTCGCTGGTGATCGCCGGCGAGGAGATCGCGAAGCTGTCGCGGCGCCAGCTCACCGCGTGGCGCGCCGAGCATGTGGGTTACATCTTCCAGCTCTACCATCTGGTGCCGGTGCTGACCGCCTTCGAGAACGTCGAGCTGCCGCTGTTGCTCTCGGGCCTTTCGAAAAAGGAGCGCCATGAGAGGGTGCGGACCGCGCTCGACCTGGTCGGGCTCGGTGACCGCATGAACCACGCGCCGACCGAACTCTCGGGCGGCCAGGAACAGCGGGTGGCGATCGCGCGTGCGATCGTCGCGGATCCGCCGCTGCTGGTGGCCGACGAGCCGACCGGCGACCTCGACCGCGAGGCGGCCACGCGCATCCTCGACCTGCTCCGCAGTCTCACCGAGGACCACGGCAAGACGATCGTGATGGTGACGCACGATGCCAAGGCCGCGGCGGCGGCCGACCGCACGCTGCACCTGGAGAAAGGCCAGCTTCTGGAGAACGCATGAAGGCTGAACGGAGAGGACAACCGCGAATGGACGCCAATGGACGCGAATGTCCGATGGTGGAGAGGTCACATCGAAGGGGTGGCCGGATGGCGTTTGCCGCGTCCCCGGGTCGAGCCGGCTATTTGGCGGAATTGGCGTCCATTCGCGTTCATTCGCGGTTTCGATCATGACTTCCATTCTGAATCTACTACGGCTCTCGTGGTTGCAGCTCTCGCGTCACCGGGTGCGCTCGCTGCTCACGCTGCTCGGCGTGGCTTCGGGGATGTTCCTCTTCACGTCGGTCGAGACGCTGCAGCGTTCGCTGGCGGTCGCGACCGAGGCGACGGCGGCGGATACCACGCTGGTCGTCTTCCGCGAGAACCGCTTCTGCCCCTCGACCAGCCGCCTGCCCGAGCACTTCGCGGATGAGATCCGTCGCATCGACGGCGTGCGCGAGGTGATCCCGGTGCAGGTGGTGGTGAACAACTGCGGCACCTCGCTCGACGTGGTTGCCTTTCGTGGCGTGCCGACCGGCTTGCTGACCCGCTATGCGCCGGAAATCGAGATCGTCGCGGGCAGCGAGGCGGAGTGGGCGAAGCGCGACGACGGCGCCCTGCTCGGCGAGGTTTTCGCACAGCGGCGCGGGCTGTCGCCGGGCGACCGCTTCGACGCGGCGGGCGTGACGGTCACGGTGTCCGGCGTCCTCCGTTCCCCCAACCCGCAGGACAACAACGTGGCCTATGTGAAGCTGCCCTTCCTCCAGCAGGCGTCGCGCACCGGGCTGGGGGTGGTCACGCAGTTCAATGTCCGCGTCGAGAACTCCGACGACCTCACCGCGGTGGCGGCGGCGATCGACGAACGATTCGAGTCGTCGCAGGCCCCCACCGACACCAAGCCCGAGAAGGCGTTCTTCGCCGAGAGCGCTGCGGAGTTGGTCGAACTGATCGGGTTCACCCGGTGGCTCGGCGTGGGGGCGGTGGTCGCCGTCGGCGCACTGGTTGCCAACGCGCTGCTGCTGGTCGTGCGCGGTCGGGTGAAGGAGAATGCGGTGCTGCGCACGCTCGGTTATCCGGGTCGGGCGATCGCCACACTGGTCGTGAGCGAGGGCGGCATGCTCGGCGTGGCCGGGGGTGTGGCCGGGGTCGCCCTGGCCGCCGGGTTCCTTCACTGGCAGAGCTTCACCATGGGGGCCGAAGGCCAGACGCTGTCGATCCAACCGGATGCCTTCGTGGTGCTTTCCGGTATCGCGATGGGGCTGTTGCTGGGCGTCTTCGCCTCGCTGTGGCCGGCCTATCAGGCGATGCGTCAACCCATCGTCCACAGCCTGAGAAACTGAGTCATGCTTCCCTTCAGCTACGCCGCCCGGAACCTGTTCCGCTCGAAAGCCCGACTGCTCCAGACCATCGGCGGCAGCGCGATGGTCGTGCTGCTGGTGATGGCCGCGGTGGCGATCAACCAGGGGATGAAGCGGGTGTTGTCGGCCTCCGGTTCGCCGCACAACGTGATCCTGCTCGGCGCCGGATCCGAGGAGAGCGTGCAGCGCAGCGAGGTGCCGGAAGGGGCGGCGGGCATCGCCGGGGCGAGCATTCCCGGCATCGCCGAGACGCTCGGCGTGCGCGCGGTGTCCGGCGAGATCCAGTTCATGAGCTATCTCGGGCTGCCCGATGGCGGTCGCGCCGAGGCGACCTTCCGCGGCGTCACGCCTTCCGCGCTGCTGGTGCATTCGCAGGTGCGCATCCTCGAAGGGGACTTTCCACGGGCCGGGCAGCTCATGCTCGGGCGGTTGGCGTGGCGGACGCTCGGCGTGGCCGAGGATACGTTGAAGGTTGGCAGCGAGGTGACGGTCGCCGGCCAGGCCCTGACGGTTTCCGGGTTCTTCGCCGCGCCCGGGACCGTGCTCGAGTCGGAAGTCTGGATGAGCCTCTCCGACCTGCGGGTGCTCGCGCAGAGGGAGTCGCTGTCCTGCGTGGTGATCCGGCTCGATGATCCCGCCGATTTTTCCGAGGCCGACCTTTTCGCCAAGCAACGGCTCGATCTCGAGCTGGTGGCGCTCCGCGAGAGCGACTACTACGGGAAGCTCAGTCGTTTCTTCGGTCCGATGCGGGCGATGATCTGGGTGACGGCCGGGCTGATCGCCGCCGGGGCGCTCTTCGGCGGGATCAACACCCTCTACGCCGCCTTCGCCTCGCGGGTGCGGGAGATGGGCACGCTGCAGGCGATCGGCTTCGGTCGCGGCACGCTGCTGTGGAGTCTGGTGCAGGAAAGCACGCTGGCGTGCCTGACCGGCGCGCTCCTCGCCTCGGCCGTGGCGATGCTGCTCTTCGACGGCCGCACGGTACCCTTCTCCATCGGTGCCTTCACGGTCGAGATCGGGCCGGGCGTGGCGCTGGCCGGGATCGCGACCGGACTTTTCCTCGGGCTCCTCGGCGCGCTGCCGCCGGCGATCCGCTGTCTCAAGCCGCCGCTGCCGGTGGCACTCCGCATGTAGTTCTCAACCAAGCCAATGATGAAAATGAAACACACTGCCCTGTTGTTCGCCGGAGCCCTGCTGGCCTCCTGCGAGAAGTCCGGAACCGTCGAAACCACGGATGCCGCCTCCGGTCCGAGTGCCGCCCTCACGGCGGTGATCGATGCCGCGCCCGAGGGTGAGGCCTCGCCCATTCACCTCGTCCGGCAGACCGTGCAGCCGGGTGACAAGGTCACGGTGAAGGGTCAGGTCATGGGAACCGACGAGCCCTTCGTCGAAGGGCGGGCCGCGTTCATCCTCGGCGACCGCGAGGTGCTGACGCCGTGCAACGAGATGCCCGACGATCCGTGCCCGACGCCGTGGGACGTCTGCTGCGACTCGCCGGAGGACAAGAAGCGCGGCACGGCGACGATCCAGATCGTCGGTGAGGACGGCCGGGTGCTGAAAGAGGCGATCGAAGGGGTCGGCGGGGTGGAGAAGCTCGCCAAACTGACCGTTTCCGGCACCGTCGCCGAGGGCTCGAGCGCCGATCTGCTGGTGATCAACGCCAGCGCGATCGACGTGGTGGATTGAAGGGGGCGGACCCAGCGGGAGCTGGGCCCATCGCTCGCAAAGCGGAGCTTTGCGCCACCGCCGTCACTCGGCCGGGGATGGCGGCGCTGCCAGCGGATCCCTCGTCTGCCGGACGAAGTCTCGCAGGTCCTCGACGTCGCGACCGAGGACGTGACCACGGATCCCCGCATTGGCAGCGCCCTCTCGATCGGCAATCTCCGAGTCGCCGACGTGGAGAACCTGTTCGGCCTGGACACTGAGTTGATCGAGCGCGTGCCGGAAGATGACGGGCGAGGGCTTGCGCGCGCGGGCGTCGGCGGAAGTGACGACGAGTTCGAAGTGGGAGGCGAGTTCGAGTTCGTCGAGCACCCGGTGGAGACGGCGGTCGAAGTTGGAGACGACGGCGAGGCGGAAACCCTCCGCGGCCACGAGGGCCTCCTCGACCCCCGGGAGAACTTTCCAGGCGGTCCCTTTCTCGTAGTGCTCGAAGAGCGCGGCAAAGACCTCGTCGCCCACCTGGGTGCCGACGGAGCGTTCGACGACCCGGCGCCACCAGAGTCGCTCGGCAAGGTCGCCGTCGGGGTGGCTGGCGAAATCCGGTTCCCCGGCGTCGGCGAAGGCGCGTCGGAAGGCCGCGTCGAGTGGGCCGGTGCGGATGCCGTGAGCGGTGAGGATGCGGGCGTAGGTGTCGCCGACCGGTTCGGACGGGGCGATCAGGGTGCCGGCGGCATCGAAAAAGAGGGCTTCAGTCACGGCGGGAGTCTGGAGGGGGGACGGAGGGGCCGGCAAGGAGGGTGTGGTGGAGGCCCCTGCGGGCGTGTTGCCTCATTGAAGCGGACACCGAGAGCTGGGTTCAGGGCTGAGCGGTTGGTCCCCATTGCCTCATAAATGAGGACACCATGGCGCGAGCCATGGCGATGAGCGAAGAGAGCACCCTGGAAT
>JAUIJD010000073.1 GCA_030431475.1 Verrucomicrobiia bacterium
TCGAGGTCTGCGGACCATTTTCCGGGCCCGAGTTCAGCGGGGCGATATACGAACTCCTCAAGGGTGGGTTCGTCTGGACTGAAGCGCCACAGATCACGCCCGAGCAACTGCGCGCTCACAACCAGTCGGCTTTCCGCGGTCTCAGGGACGTGGAGGCAACTCGCTTCCGGCGCGCTCTCGGACTGTCGGAACCTAGGAGGGCAAGCAAACCTCGCCAACCCGCCAGGCTCGTCGCCCACTGGCACTCTCATCCGAGTTCGGCCTCCTTCAGCGAGTCCGACAAGGCCTTTGTCGATGCAACGGGGGTTCCTCTTTACCTGATCCGTGACCGCGGCTTTGGTTGGGGCACAGTTGTCGAGGTGGCTCGGCCTTAGGGATGCGGGCGCCTCGGGAGCCGGGGATCGGAATGCGGCCACAGTGCATTTTTTGCATCCCCGGGTCAGGGTGTCGGGGTCCCGGTCTCCGGGTCGCCGGATGGCGGGGCATTGGCCGTGCGACGGGGAAGATCGCCCGGTGCCCCGTGAACCGAGCCCTGGAGAATGAGCACATCCTGGCGCTGCCTGCGGCATGTCGTCCGACGACCGGGAGGCCGATTACATCAACGCGTGTGTTGACAGTCGCCTTTGCGGACTAAGATTAACGCGCGAGGCCGTCCGAGTGGTGGATCGTCCAATGATTTTATGAAGAAAGCTTCAGCCTCGAAGGTAGGAAAACCGCTCATGGTGATGGTCGTTGAAGACGACCCCTTTGCCGCCGAGATGATTTCGACCTTTGTCACGAAGGCCGGATACGAGTCGGTTGTGTTCGGATGTGCGGAGCAAGCCCGGAAGGGTCTGCACGCCGGCTTTTCCGCGGCGGTCATCGACCTCCACCTGCCGGACGGCACCGGAGTGGAACTTGTCCGTTGGCTGCGTGTTCGACAGCCGGGTTTCCCGTGCATTGTGGTCTCCGCGGATGATCGCGCCGCTCCAGCGGTGGTGTCGATTCGGAGTGGCGCCAACGGGTTCCTTTCGAAGCCGATCGATCCGGAGACATTGCGCAACGAGCTTGATTCGGTCTGTCGCGTGGGCCGGGGGCTGGAGGATTCGGGACGGATGCTATGGAAGAGTCTTGAGATGAGGAACCTCGAGCGGCTGGTTTCGCAAGCGGCGAGGACGGACTTTCCCGTGCTGATCACCGGTCCCGTTGGCAGCGGGAAGCGACGTTTCGCCAATTGGATCCACGCCGCATCTGGGAGGGCGGCCGCGAAGCGCTACATCGTCGATCTCCGCCGGCTTGAGCCAACCGATGCGGTGAAACAGCTCTTCGGAACGAAGATCGCGGGAACGGAGATCGGTGTACCGAACGGTCTGCTGAAGGCGGGGTCCAAGGGTACTATCGTGCTCGATGGCATCGAACGCCTTGGGAAGGAGGGGCGCTGGGAGTTGCTCGATTACCTCGCGGAACAGGATGACAGGCCGACTTCCCGGGCCGCCCGTCTGATTTGCCTCACCGAAGTCGAAACCGGCGACCTTGCGGGAGCGGGCTTCGACACGGAGTTGCTCCATCGGCTTTCCACCGTGCAGATCCGCCCCCCGGGACTGCAATCGATTCCCGAGGACATCGCCACATGGACAAGAATCCTGCTGACGGAGATTTCGATATCGGCGGGCAGGAGCTTTCCCGAACTCACCGAGGGAGCCTTGTCGGTTCTCGAGCGACACAGTTGGCCGGGGAACTTGTACGAGCTGAGGAAGGTATTGGAAGGTGCGGTTGCTTCATCGATCAGTCTGGTGCTGGGAGAAGCCGACATCGAGGAGCAGATTAAAGCACCGGCCGAATCGAATGTCGCAGCGTTCCGGCCGGGTTCCACGAAGATTTCCGAGTTGGAGCGCTTGTCGCTCATAGCAGCACTCAAGGCGTGCAAGGGCAATCGCCGGTGCGCCGCCGCCAGACTCGGTGTGAGTCTGCGGACCGTCTACAACATGATCAAACGTCATGGACTTGATGGGTTCCGCATCGAATCGCGGTGAAACGCCGGCCGCCCAGAGTCATTCGTAATAAGGACCAGCCCAGATCCCAACCCGCACTGCCGCCAGCCATGAGGGAACAGTCAACTGCCTCAGTCCCGCTCGGATGAGCGTTTAGATCATGTCCGGAAAAGTCCATCTGCGCGGAGCGACGTTCGAGATGCTCCGGTCCGAAATCGGGGGCGGCCTTCCCTGCCTCCTGGAAAGGTTCCTCGTCGATGCACGCGATTCGCTTGAGAAGATCGAGCGGATGGTTCTGATGGAGGATTTCAAAGGGGCGATTGCCATTGCGCATCGCACCAAGGGCTCGAGTGCCTCCCTGGGGCTTCGAAATGTTTCTGCCATCTTTGCCAGCATCGAAGACCTCATTCGTCTTCCCTGCGAATCGCATTCGGCGGTTTTCGTCGAGGCACGGCGCGTGCTCGAGGAGGTCAGACGCGAACTTCGGGAATTCGCCGCAACCGATCCCATGCCATGAGTGCCTCTGCCATGCCTGCCATCACCAAGACCATGTTCCGGCGCCCCTTCGTGAAGTTTCTCGTGATCGGTGCGGTGACTCTGCTGTTCGATGCCGGTTGCAACGATCGGTTCGCCGACGATCTTGAAGCCGGAGGATCCACTCTGGAGGTGCTCAAGGAGAGAATCAACGTTGCGATTCGGGAGACCGAGCAGGACGTAACATTCCTTGCGGCCCGCCTGGCCGCAGCGTATCCCGCTACGCAGAACCGGAGGACACCCTCCACGGATTACGCACTGGCGGACAACGGTGTGCTCTACAGGCCGATGGCGGTCCACCGCGACGTGCCTGCCGTCTTCGTTTCGGGCGTTGTGCCCGTGGATGAAGAGGTGCTCCGCATCGTCGAGGGCACCGAAGTCATCGACCCTCTGCTGAAGGAGTTGGTCCTGGCGAACGAAGAGGTCACACAGGCTTATTACAATGATCGTAACAGTTATAACCGGATCTATCCTCCGTTCGATGTCTTGACCCAGTATCCGGCGGGGATGAACATACCGGCCTACAATTTCTATTACCTCGCCGACGAGAAGAACAACCCGGAGCGGAACACCGTATGGATTCGTGAGCCCTACGTCGATCCTGCGGGGCGGGGTTGGATGATCTCCTGTGTCGCGCCGGTATACTGGAACGGGAAACTTGAAGGTGTTTGCGGGCTTGATATCACCATCGAGTCCATCGTCAGGAGTCTCGGTCTCGAGGAGGCGAACAGCCTCGCTTTCATTGTCGCCGAGGACGGGTCCCTCGTGGCTGCTGGAGAATCCATCGTCCGCGTCCTTCGCTTGCCGCCGCTCAAGAACCACCGCTACGTCGATACGGTGAGGTCAGACACGTTCCGGCCGGAGAATTACAATCTTCTCCGGAGTTCGTCGCCGGAGATAAGGGCTTCGTTCCGGGAGCTTCTGAGTTCCGGAGCCAGTTCGACGACCCTGCTTCTCGACAACCGGGAGTGGGTGATCCGGGGCGTGGAAGTGGAGGGGCTGGGTTGGAAGATCCTCCAAATGAGCTTGGGCAGGTGATTCGCCAGGGCTTGCTGAAAACCGGCTTCCTCGGCGTCGTCAGGCCGAGGCATCTCGTGGTGCTTCTTGGCGTCTTCATGGTCGTCTCCCTCGTCTTCTCGAATCACATACTCGACACCGAAAGCCGGGCCGCGACGGACAATCTCAAGAATCTCTCGGCTTCGACCTGCCGTAGGATCGAGAGTCACTTCGAGGAGTTGCATGACGACTTCAAGCTCCTGGTGTCCATCGGTGCCCTTGAGGCCTTCTTCGGGCAGGAGTCCCCTCCTCGAAGCGACGTGGCGCTCGTGAAGCGCTTCTTCGCCCGTCACCAGGACTCGGTCGCCCGCATCGTACTCATTTCCAAGGAGGGATCGAGTGTCTGCGTTGAGATCCTTCCCGGGAACTATCTGGCGGTCAACGAATGTTCCGATCCGGGGCTCAGAGGAGCCTTCGTTGGTTCGCCGTCTTTCGTATCCCACGAGGGCCCCCACATTTATCTTGGGGAGAGTGTTCCGGAGGGCGACGCGGGCTTCGTTCGCCGCGCAGTTCTGCAGGTCGAGCATGACCGCCTCTTCAAGAGCGAACTCTCGGGCCAGGTCTTCGGTGTCGCAACCGGGTGGGTCTGGTCTATGAATCAAGATTCGGAAGCGAAGCTGCTGTTTGGTCCGGTGGCACCTGAAGCAGACCTGTTTTCGGTCGATGCCGCGTCGGCCCAGCAGTTCCGGGGGTTGATGGAAGAAGGCCTGGAAGGCGTGCTCGAGCACGAGATCCGTATTCCCGAGGCAACAAGGGTGATCAGCAACTTTTCGCCACTCATGATAGGGGGTGAACCCATGGCTGTCATTTTCTCGATCCGAAGGGACGAGCACCTTGCCGGGTTGAACCGGCTTTCATTCTTCCTCGTCACGCTCTTTGTCGGGACCCTGGCCTTGATGCTCGGTTGGTTTGCGGTTTCCTACTCATCCATAAAGGGATCCCAGCACGCCGAGATGGCGGCGAGGGTCAAAGCCGAGGAGGCCGCGAAGGCGAAGAATGATTTTGTCGCGGCGATGAGTCACGAAATCCGGACTCCTCTGTATGGAGTTCTGGGGTATGCGCAGCTGTTGGATGAGTCGGGGCTCACCACCGAGCAGTCCCGGTGGCTGGAGGTAATCCGGAGCAGCGGGGATCACCTGCTCTCCGTCTTGAACGAGATTCTCGACTTCTCCCGCATTGAAGCCGGCTCGGTCGCGTTGCGGCGGGAGCGTTTCGTACCAGCGGATCTCACGAGAGGAGTGATGGATGGGATGGCATCGTCCGCAGGATCGAGGAACCTCGCCCTCCGATTGGATTGCTCCCGGGATCTTCCCAGGGAGGTGGTCGGCGATGCCGGACGCCTGCGGCAGGTGCTCTTCAACCTGATCGGGAACGCCATCAAGTTCACCCACGTCGGCGAGGTGTCGGTTTCAGTGGCCTTCGAACAGGTGGATGCAACGGCGGTCCTTGTGTTCTCGGTCGAGGATACGGGGATCGGGATTCCTGATGACGCGCTTGAGAGCCTTTTCGAGCCGTTTTCCCAAGTTGATAGCTCGGCGAGCCGGGGCTTCGGTGGGTCCGGCTTGGGCCTCGCGATCTGCAAGAAGCTGATCAAGCAGATGAATGGTAGTATCACCGTATCCAGCCGTCCGGATGTCGGGAGCCGCTTCCTGGTCAAAGTGCCGGTTGCCGCGGTGGCGACCCCGGGCGGAGCGGACGATGGCGGCGTCTACGAAGAACGGAATCTCTTGCCTGTTGGCGGTTGCCCGCCAGGAAACGCCTCGGACGAATCGACAGTTCTCGTAGTGGATGACAGCCAGGTGAACTCTGCGCTCCTGGAACAACTGCTGAGGCGGAGGGGAGTTCCCACGGAAGTAGCCAGTGGTGGCGCCGAAGCACTCGAGATAACCCGGCGTCGACGGTTCTCGCTGGTGCTGATGGATATCGAAATGCCTGGATTGGACGGACTGGAAGTCGTCAGGGAGATCCGTTGTCAGGAGAGGTCGGAAGGATCGCCCGCACAGTTGATCTTCGGCCTTTCCGCGCATGCCTTCGAAGAAGCCCGCGAAAGGGCGCTTGCCGCCGGCATGGATGACTACTTCACCAAACCACTGGATGGTCCGGATCTCGACCGGATCGTGGCGATGGTTAAAGGGTGTCGAGGAGGGGTTTGATCAAGTCTTCGGAACTGCCGCGGTAGCCGATTTGCGCGGAATCCCGACCGGTGATCGCGAACAGACCCGAGAGCGACCAAAACTCGCCGAGATCCTTGTAGGAGCAGTTGTAGCCGAGGGCTCCGCGATCTCCCTCCTCCGCGCCCTCGAACTCCTGCAGCAATCTTAAGCGAGGGCCAAGGCAGCCTGCCATGGACCCGGGCATTCCGAAGCTTCGGACCACCGCCTCACTTCTTCCCGGGGGGCGCCGCCACCTGGAGCAGGGCCTTCTCGAAAACGCGCCCGCCGTCCCGTCCGTCAAGCCCGCCACGGAACGGCACCTTCGCCGGATCCCGCCCGGTGATCGCCCGGTAGAACATCGCACCGGTGAGATAGGCTCCCGCCTTGGACGGATGACTGCCATCCGGCCGGTGGAGGCTCAGCCTCGGATCGTCGTATCCTTTCGCGGCATACCAGCGCTCGAAGGCCCGGCCGACCTCCACGACCGTCGCCTTTCCACCGGCCTCCTCCGCGAGGAACTCGTAGCCCTCGGCCAGCGCGTCCTGCATCTTCTCCGGCTCCCCGTCGAAGTGCTTCAGGGTGTCGTGCTTGTCCCCTCCCCCGTGCCGCGCCCAGGTCTGGAAAAGCAGCACACGTGGGTCGCCCGGGCTTTCCCGGACCATCGCCAGCAAGGCTCGCCCACCCTCCTCGAATCGCTTCTTCGAGGCCGCGTCGCCGATCATCGCGAAAGCCGGAAGCTGGCTCTGCTCCTGCACGACCACCACGTCCCACTCCCGTTCCAGCAGCTTCGCAACCTTCGGGTTCTTCGCGTGCTGATCGAGAAACCTCCCGCCCGGAGCATGCGCTTCGAAAGTCAGATCGATCCGGGAATCCGCCCGCAGAAACCCCTCCACCGCCTGACGGGTCTGTGCGGTGTAGCTGTTGCCGATCATCAGCACCCGCAGCTCCTCCTTCGCGGAAAGCGGCAGCAAAAGCACCCAAAGAGCCAGTAACATTCTCGCCATGACGGCCATAGGATGGGCAGCCACAACCGGAGGTTCCAGCGGGGACTTGGCCGATCGGCTGAAAGACCACGGCGGTTCACCCCGTCGATGGACCCAAGATTTAATGAAAACATCCGCATTCCTGCTTTTTGCCGCCACCATCGCGACGGCCGTTTCCGCCGCCGAGAAGCCCAACGTCGTCCTGATCTACGGCGACGACGTCGGCTGGGGCGACATCGGCGTCCAGGGTTCGGTGAAGAATCCCACCCCCCACATCGACAAGCTGGCCGGCGAGAGCCTGCGCTTCACCGACGGCCACTGCAGCGCCGCCACCTGCACGCCCTCGCGCTTCTCGATGCTTTCGGGCGTCCACGGTTTCCGGAAGAACGTCCGCGTCCTGCCGCCGAATGCCCCCCTCACCATCGATCCCGACAGCCTCACCTTGCCCGACATTTTCAAGAAGGCCGGCTACCAGACGGCCGTCGTCGGCAAGTGGCACCTCGGTCTCGGCACCAAGGGCGTGCCCGTCGATTGGAATGGCGAGGTGAAGCCCGGCCCGCTCGAGCTCGGCTTCGATTACTCCTTCCTCCTCCCCTCGACCAACGACCGCGTCCCCTGCGTCTATCTCGTCGATCACAAGGTCCTCAATCTCGACCCCGCCGACCCGCTCTTCGTCGGGAAGAAGAAGCCGGACATCGAATGCACCGAGTATCCCGACGGCACCAAGGACCGCTCGGCGATGACCTACTACAAGAGCAGTCACGGTCACAACAACTCGGTGATCAACGGCATCGGCCGCATCGGCTGGCAGTGGGGTGGAAAGGCCGCGCTGTGGGACGATGAAACGATGACCGACACTTTCGTCGAGCGCTCGAAGGAATGGATCGAGAAGCGCGACAAGTCGAAGCCCTTCTTCCTCTACTACGCCGCCCAGGACATCCACGTTCCCCGCGCCCCGCACCCGCGTTTTCACGGCAAGAGCGAGACCGGCTATCGGGGCGACGCCATGGTGCAGTTCGACTGGGCCGTCGGCGAGCTGATGAAGGTCCTCGAGGAGCAGGGCGTGGCCGACAACACCATCGTCATCTTCTCCAGCGACAACGGTCCGGTCTATGACGACGGCTACCAGGACGGCACCGTGGTCCGCACCTCGACCAAGGAGGTTGATCAGGGTCACGACGGCTCCGGTCCCTACCGCGGCGGCAAGTACCAGATCTACGAAGGCGGCACCCGCGTGCCCTTCCTCGTCCGCTGGCCGGCGCGCATCAAGCCCGGCGTGTCGGAAGCGCTGGTCAGCCAGATCGATTTCATCGGCTCGTTCGCCGCGATGTTCGACCAGGAGATCCCGGCCGGTCAGGCGATCGATACGCGCGACACCCTGGCCGCGCTGCTCGGAGAGGACGACAAGGGCCTGCCCTACATGGTCGAAGAGGCCCGCGGCATCGCGCTCCGCGAAGGCCCGTGGAAGTTCATCCTCGGCAACAACAAGAACAAGGACCAGCTCTACCATCTCGACGACGACATCGGCGAAGCCAACAACATCGCCGGCAAGCACCCGGACCGCGCCGAGGCGATGCGCGCGAAGCTGGTGAGCATCCGCGATGCGAAAGGCGGCATCCGCTCGCTCGACTGAACGCACGGCGTCCCACGGACCGCGCGAGCCCACTCGCGCAACGACCCGCCCTGGATGCGCGAGTGGCGGGTGTCGCCCCGCGGCGCCAAGCGCGGCATTCGCTCACTGGACTGGACGCACGGCGTCCCACGGACCGCGCGAGCCCACTCGCGCAACGACCCGCCCTGGATGCGCGAGTGGGCTCGCGCGGTCCGCTCCGCAATCCCGCGGATCAGGGCTTCCGCTCGCCCAGCCGCCGCGCCAGTTGCGCGGCGTGCAGGTCCGAGGGCGTCAGCAGCGACGGCTCGATCATCTCATGCCAACGGCCGTCGGGATCGGTCGTCCCTTCCCCCTTGCCGCGGACGCCCACGAGATTCATCGAGTCCGGCCCGAAGCGCTCGGGCGGCCAGCCGATCGGCCGCTTCGACTCGATCGCCCAGAAGGTCGTCCGCGCGCCGCTGTTGCGACCGAGGGCCTGACCCCCGCCACAGCGCCACACCGACTTCCCCTCGCCGACGTCGATCCGGCAGAACAGGTTGTCGTGCGGCGCCCGTTTGTGGTGGTCGAAGGAAAGATCCGGGCCGCGGCCGTTCTTGATCACGCTTCCCGACGCCAGCGCGCTCACGGTGATGTCGTGGATGAAGCGGGTTTCGAAGACGAAGTTCTCGACCAGGCAGTCGCTGCCGACGGCGATGCCATGATGGCCGGTGTCGCCGCGCGTGGGCTCGCGCTTCGAATCGAGACGTACGCCGCGCATCGTACAATGGATCCCGGAGAGGTGGACCCCGGAATCACAGTTCGAGATGCGCACGTTCCGCACCCAGCAGTTCGCCACCCCGTTCATGGCGATCCCGTTCATGCCCCGCTCGGTGAAATGGCCGGCGTAGGGTTTCGAAGGAAACTCGATGGCCAGGTTCTCGATCCCCACCTCCTCGACCGCCGGCTCGAAGGCGTGGAGCGTCGGAGACCATTCGGTCCGGACATCGATCCGCAGCGGCCGGTCGAGCTCGACACGGCACCCTTCCACCGAGGCCACGCGCGCCACCATCTCGGGCCGCACCGGCCGGGTGATCTTCGACACGTCCCCCGGATCGTCGGAATAGAGGTGCGACAGCAGGGCTCGATCGGCCCCGTCGGTCTGGCGCAGCACGACCTGCCTGCCCGCCCCGAGCCCGGAAGCATCGTCCACCTCGATCCACCGCCCGCCCCGGCCCGCGGGTGCCGTGACCGTCGCCAGCCGCGGCTGGTCGATCGCTCCCTTCACCCAGAGAAACCCGCCCGACCACGAGTAGTTCGAGGTCGGGCGACCGCCGGTCGTTTTCCCCATGTTGGGTCGCACGTCCTCCAGCGCCTTGTCGATGAACAGCACCGTCTTGCCCGGACCAGCCCCGCGCAGGACGAGGTTCGGCTTCCGGATCCAGAGGATGTCGCGGATGAGAAAGCGGCCCTCGGGAATGGTGATCGCCCCTCGATCCGTGCGGTCGATCGCCTTGCGAAAGGCCTCGGTGCAATCCGTCACGCCGTCACCCACGGCGCCGAAGCGGGTGACGTCGACGACCGCCGCGATCTCGGGAAGATCCTTCTCGCCGGAATGGTAGCCGGCGAATGAGAAGTCGGGCAGGCGGCCCTCCGGCTCCCATCGTTCCCCGTTTCCGCCCCACAGTTCCGACGTCTCGGAAGCCTCCGCGACCAAGCCCACAAGGCCGGCACAAACCAGCCGGACGAACCGTTTCATGCCTAGGGAAACGGCCGGGAGTCCGCGCGGCTTTCAACCGCTGGAGCCCGTCGAACCTTTCCCGGTCAGGTGCAGGTTGCGCTTGGGCGCCTGCAGGACGAGCGCGTAGACCGAATTGAACAGGTCGTCGCCGCCCATGTAGGGCGCGCCCATGTGCGGCTGGGTGAACTTCAGGCCGTAGTCGGGCTCCCACGCCATCGAAAACCACCAGGCGTAGTCGCGGATGATCTTTTCATAAGCATCGGGCGCCGCGAGCTGGAGACCGAGCAGGCCCCAGCCGCCTCCGGGCTCGCCGTAGGCATGACTGTTGCGGATCCACGGATGGCGCTCGGTCATGATCTTCGTCATCGCATCCCGCATGTCGGCCCGCTCGCTCCTCAGGTGGCAGGCCATTGCGAACAATCCCGAGCGTGACCAGAACTCCCCGAGATCCTTGTAGGAACGGTTGTAGCCGAGGGCTCCGTGACCGCCTTCCGCGGGGTCGGACCAGGCCATCTCCATGTAGGGCATCAGCATGTTCCAGAGCTTGTCCTCCACTCCGCAGCGCGTCGCCAGCGCCTCGAACACGAGAAGGTGACAGGCCGGGGCAACCAAGGCCTTCTGGCCATAGGGCAACCCGCTCGGGCCGTGCCCCAGCGCCGGCACCTCCCACTTGCTGGGGTGCCGGCCTTCGTAGGCCCAGTCGCGCATCATCTCGAGATGCTCCAGCACCCGCTTGTCGCCGCTGTGCAGGTGCCACTCGCTGTAAAGGATGCACGCGTAGGCGCCGGACCAGAAGCCCAGGTTGCCGTGCTTGTCGGGCGTGTCGTAGTGCTCGAGCCCCCAGTCGACCGCATCCCTCACCTTGCCTTCGTACTTCTTCTCACCGGTGGCCAGCAACGCGAGCGCGGCGAACATCGTCCGCTTCATGTCGCCGGACCACGAACCGTCGTCCCGTTGGTTCTCCGCGATCCACTCGATCATGTTCTGCAGCAGCTCCGCCGCCTCCGGATCGTCGGCCGGATTCATCGTCGTGAATGGCCGGGAGCGATCCAGCTTCACCGGCAGCACCTCGACCCCGCCCTCACGCAGCACCCCGAGCTCGAGCGTCGTCTTCCCCGCTGCCAGGGCCGCCTCGCTTTCACGGCCGAGCACGGCTTCGTGGCTGTGGTGAAACCATTCCCATCCCGGATTCAGATCGTTGACCGGCAACGGCCTGCCACCCACCGAGACGATGGCATCGCCCGCCTTCAGCCCGGCCCGGTCGGCCGGTCCGCCCTTCCGCACCTCGATCACCGGCAGCACCGTCTGCCGGTGTTCGGTCATCGCCTTGAAACCCAGCAGTCCGGCTCCCAGTTCGTCGGGACCGAGCCCGCCGTTCGAGCGGCCGAAGAGCTTGCCACCCGGCTCGGAATTCACCCGACACCAGCGGGGCTCACCCAGCACGACCTCGCCTTCCACCCCGGTCACCCGCAGCCCGAAGCGCTTGCCGACCAGCACCTCCATCAGCTTCGGGGGGACCTCGAGCCACGCCCGGGACCCGGCCGCCACCGGCTCGCCCGGGCCGTCCAGCTCCACGCCGAGCGGAGTCAGCTCCGCCGCCGTGCCGAAGCCCCCGCCGCTCCAGTCGCTCTCGACCACGAAGCGGAACGCCTCGACCCGCTTCGGCTGTTCGAATTTCACCTCCACCGCCCCCCGGTCGTCGGCCACCTGCTTGCGGTCGCTTTCCCCGCCGGCGGCCGGCTCCCAATCCCCGCCCGGCAGCCGGACCTCGAGGCGCCAGTTTCTCGGCACGCCGTTGGTGAATCCACCCTGGCGCGGGAGGAACCTCACCCCGTCCAGCGCCTGCGGCTCGCCGAAGGCCAGCCCGATCCAGTGCGGCGGCTTCGCCTGGTTGCCTCCGTAGCGGGAATGCCAGTTGGTCTTCGGGTCCCCGTCGAAAGCCCTCGCCGCCTCCGAGCCGCCGTGTTCCGAAGAGGCGATCACCGCCCATTTCGCCCGGGGAGCCTTCTTCTCATCGATCGATGCCTCCGCCGACGCAAAGACCTCGCCGCTCGCCGGATCGAGCGCCTCCACCCGCACCGCTCCCGCAGCGCCATCCGGCGTCCCGAAAAGATCCACCGCCAAAACACCCCGCCATTCGCCGCCGACCCCCGCTTCCTTCTCCGTCAACTCCGCCACCTCGACCTCCGCCACCGCCGTGTCCCCCGGCCCGACCACCGCCGCACGCTCGTTTCCCGGCAGATACCACGAGCCTTCGGTCTGAAAGACGGGCGTCGGCATGACGCTGGCCCCGAGAGGCAGCCCGAAACCCAGCAGTCCGATCCAACAAGCTATGACGTTTCTCACGGCCAACTTTACAACAGGAACCGCAGTGATCTTAATCAAAAAAAACAAACCAAGCCGTTCTCGACGCGAATTCTGGGTCGCCCGCTGAAGCCTGCCCGGGACCTCCCCGAAGAAACCCGTAACATTTCCCGTCGCCCGCCCATCTGCAGGCACGACACGTCATGACCAAGCCGACCCTGCGACTCGTCGAGGATCCGGACCCTCCCCGGGGAGCCGGGGCGGATCACGAGGACTTCGTGTCACTGCTCACGAGGCATCAGGGCAGCCTGCGCGCCTATCTCGTCTCCCTGATGCCGGGCGACCCCCAGGTCAACGACGTCCTCCAGGAAACCAACATCACCCTCTGGAAAAAGCGCGAGTCCTTCCAGCTCGGCTCGAACTTCACCGCCTGGTCCTTCGCCGTGGCCCGCTTCTCGGTGAAGGAGCACCGCGCCCGGCACTACCGCGACCAGCGCCGGCTGGTCTTCAGCGACGCCCTGCTCGAGATCGTCAGCCTCACGCCCGACGAAGCCGCACCCGACGAACTCGACGGCCGCCACGGCGCGCTCGAGCGCTGCCTCGGGAAGCTCCCGGAAGCCGACCGGGCCATCGTCAACGCCCGCTACACGAAAGGCACCAACCTCGAGGAGCACGCCCTTGAAGTCGGCCGCAGCGCCGGCTCGCTGCGGGTCGCCCTGTTCCGGATCCGCGCGGCGCTGCGCAAGTGCATCCGGCGCCAGCT
>JAUIJD010000074.1 GCA_030431475.1 Verrucomicrobiia bacterium
CTCCTGCCCGCCGCATGGATCGAAGCGAGGCGGGATGCCATCGAGATCTCTGCCGAGCGCGTTGCATAGGTGCCAGAGATGCCGGAAGTCTGGCAAAAATGCCAGAGGTGCTCTGTTGGGCGCTTACTTCGGGCCGGTAGAAGACGATCTTGCCGATGTTGTGCATGATGGCCCAGAGCTTCCAGATCACGGCGACCTTGTCGCGTCCTCGGTAGTTGATGCGGTGCAGGCCTTTCGCATGGCGGAGGTTGGCGAAGACCGGTTCGATGGTGCCCATGCGGTAGCTATAGCGTTCCTTCGCCTCGGGGGTGTCAACCTTGGCCCGCATCTCCTTGCAGTGCGGCCGCGCCGGTTCGACGCAGATGCTGAGCTGGCGACGCTTGCCGGTCTTGCTCAGGCAACGCGTGCGTAGTTCGCATATCTCGCAGAAGTCACAGTCGACCTCATACTTGTGGAACTTTCCCTTGCCGCCGGCTCCGGTGCTGACGCCGGGTTTGCGCCGCAGGGTCCGGCCCCGGGGGCAGGTGAAGGTATCGGTGTCTTCGTGATAGTCGAAGTCCGCGGCGCTCAGGCGGGTGGTGTCCTTCGGACGGACCTTGCGCAGGTGCTTGTCGCGACCCTCGTAACGCTCGTCGCGGTCCCGGTAGTTCGGGTCGGGGATGACCGCATCGAGCTGCCGGGCGGCGCAGGTTTCCAGATTCGGTTCGCTGTGGTAGTTGGCATCGGCGAGGAGCTCCTTTCCCTTGTAGAAGTCATCGCCAAGTCCGGCGGCCGTGGCCTCGGCGCCGGCGGCCTCGAAGAGTTCGCCGAGGACGCGTCCATCCTGCCCACCCTCCGGGACGCTGGCGTGGGTGACGACCTGATGGGAGCCGTCGGCGAGGGCCTGGCAGTTGTAGCCCTGCACGGTGCCCTTGGAGGTGTGCATCTTCGATGACTCGGGGTCGGTGATGTTGCTCTGCACCTCCTTTCCCGAGACGCCTTGGCGAGGCTGGTTCTCGGCGAGGAAGGCATCGATCTTATCGGCCTTGGCGAGGAGCTTCTCGGCGGGGGTGAGGGTTTCGCCCGCCACCTCGGTCTTGCCCTTGGCCAGGCGGCGGTCACGGCGCTTGTGCTCCTTCATGAGGGCGGCGGCCTTCTTGCGGAGCTTGTCGCGCTTGCGCTTGAGGGTGGCAAAGGTGCCGCTCCATTCCTTGGCGGCGTCGGTGGGCAGCTTGAGGCCGTCGAGCGCGAAGTGGGTACCCTCCAGCAGGCCTTCCTCGTGACACACGCTCAGGACATCGACGAAGACCTGCTGGATGTGGGGGCCGAGGCGCTTGATGAACTCGGCGATGGTGGAGTGGTCGGGGCCTTCGCCGCAGAGCAGGGCCATGAAGCGGATATTGGTCCGGCAGGCCCGCTCGATGCGCCGGGAGGAGAGAATCCCCTGGGAGTAGGCGAAGAGGATCGCCTTGAGCATGAGCTTCGGCGGGTAGGCAGGCCTGCCGGTCTCGTCATTGGCGAACTCCTCGGCAAGGAAGGAGTCGTCGTAACGGGCCTCGATGAGGTGATGGAGGGCATACTCGAAGGTGCCCGGTTCGATCTGCTCGGCGAGGTTGACCGGAACCATCAGTCCCTGGGAGTAGTCGTAGGGTTTGAAGCGAGCCATGAGCCGCACGGAACTTAACACCGCGAGCGGCCCGGTGCGAGAATTCTGGCTGGAAACAGGCGAGCTTTTCCGACAGTTTCAACAAGACGCTGGACACTAAGACCTGACCCGCTGCGAGTCGAAGACGCCATGACAATTCGATCCAATACCCAGAAATCAACGCTCGCCCTCCAGTCAGGTCTGGGTCAGCTTTGACGTTGAGTCAAAGAGACAGATATGAGTGACACGTCGACACCTTGGCAAGAAGAGTGGGAAGAACGTGACGAGATTGGGCGTGGCGGGCAAGGCATCGTGACGGAGCTTCGCCACAGATCAGACCCATCTCGTCGCGCTGTGCTCAAGCGAATTGTCCCACGCTGGCGGGAGGATCAGCAGGCCCGTGACCGCCTCAAGCAGGAAGCGGAGACCCTGGCGAAGCTGCACGACCTCGGAGCAAAGGTGCCAGCAGTCTATGATTCGTTTGCCAGCCACGATACGTCAGAACCATTCCTGCTGATGGAGTTTGTGCCGGGCACTCGGTTCGATGAATGGCTCAAGAAGCAAGCCCCAGCATCACCCCAGAAAGCTGTCATGGTTACACGTGGCATCAGTGACACCATTGCGCTCTGTCACGAGCACAGGATCGGGCACCGCGATCTCAAGCCCACCAACATAATCCTGCGCGAAGGCAGCATCACGGAACCGTATGTCCTCGACTTTGGCATCGCCTTTGATTCCAGACAGACGATGGTTCTCACTCGGGAAGGAGAGATGTTCTGGAATGAATTTATCATGCTCCCTGAGTGCCAAGATCAGGAAGGTGGACACCAGGACTTGCGATCCGACATCAGTGCACTTGCGGGTATCTTCTTCAGTTGCCTGACGGGACGATCTCCCATCGTGCTCAGGAATGCGCAGGAACTGGCCCCGCATCAACGACATGGAGACCTACTACGCAGGGCGGCCGATACAACGGAACAGGCGGAACGCCTTACTTGGTTCTTCGATAAGGCCTTTGCCTACCGTATCGACGATAGGTTTCAGACGTTGGAGGAATTCGTGGTTGAGCTGACGAGGTTCGCGGACTCCTCAACGGACGAGCAGATTGATCTCCTCGAGCAATTTACCATTCTCGATCAATCCGTACGCTCGGGTGACCGCAATGTCCAACTGGCAGCTCTCCGCACAAAGTACAATGCGGCGCTCCAGAATGTGGACAAGGACATGAACAAGGAGTTTGAGCGACTGAAGGCTGTCAACGCGAAGCCTTCTGTGAGCAATGTCCGATGGAAGCAGCTTCCCGAGCAGGAACGTCCATTTCTGGAAGGAGGCGACCATCTGCCGCCGAGAGACCTACGTGCGTACATCGTTGGGCGAGATCATTTCAACCACGTTGCGGTGGCTTTGCTCACAGCATTCGGGGTGGGTATGCACGTCCATTTCTACATGGCGAGCTACTCCGCTCCGCCGGGGCAGCTGAACCAACCGGAATCTCCATTGGACTGGCAGAAGCTTGCCGTGCTTGATGAGAATATTGACGGCCTCGCCGTGGAGAAGTTGTCCGTGATCGTCTCGGGACTGACATCTCAACTCGGGCGGCAATTGCGGCACCTTTCAAGACAGGCCAATGGATGACTCAACAAGAGCATGCAGCGCTACAAAATGGGCCGCGCGAACGCGGCCCATTCTGAGGCTGATGCTCGGCATTGCAAAAATCAGATTGCCGAGCCCGGAGTGATACTTTAGTGTCACTCCATGCGGACAGAATTGGTCACGACCCTAAAGCGGAAGGCGACGGATCTCATTCGCGAGATTGCGACCGAACACGAACCCGTGTTGATCACCCAGCACGGGCTCCCGGCAGCCTACCTCGTGGATGTGGAGAGTTATGAAGCAATGAGGGCGAGGATCGGTCTCCTTGAGGGAATTGCGAAGGGTGAGAAGGCGATCGAGGAGGGACGAGTGCTCACCCATGCCGAAGCGAAGAAGCGGATGTGCCGATGGCTCGATTGATTTGGACCGAGCCGGCGGTTCAAGATCTTGAGCAGATCGCCGACTACATCGCACTCGATGATCACCATGCGGCCTGCCGCCTGGTTCAAACCGTCTTTGAGAAGACCGATCTGCTGGAGACATTCCCCGAGATGTGTCCAGTTCCCCACGACCTTCCCGATTCGCGATACCGTCACCTCGTTGTAGGCCCATTACGGATCTTCCATCGAGTCGAGGGAGAGAAGGTATTCATCGTGTACGTCATGAGATCCGAACGCCGTCTTGATCTGTCGGATCTTGAAGAGCGAGACAAAGAATAATGCAGAACGAGCCGGAATCCGGGGCGCGGGGCCGGTTGGATCACGGGAGGTCGGGAGCATTTGCCCCGGGAATTGAAGGCTTTTTCGCCGTTCGTTCGCCCTCACGACAGCATCAGCACCCCGGCGATGATGCCGATGACGCAGAGCCCCTTCGCCACGAGGTGCCTTTCGCGGAAGAGGAAGATGCCGAGCAGGAAGGAAACGATCACCGAGCTGCGGCGAACGGGTGAGATCAGCGAGATCAGGGCGTCGGGTTGGCTGATCGCGATGAAGTAGAGGATGTCGGCGGTCAGGAGCGAGAGGCCGATGACCGGAATCGCCCAGTGCCAGTGGAAGGGGTGGCGGTTCGGATTGCGGCGGGTGATGAGAACGGCCGGGACCAGCAGCAGGGCCATGTCGATGGTGAACCAGGCCTGCACTGCCGAGGGGGGGATGGCGGCGTTCTGCAGCAGGAACTTGTCGTAGAGGGCGGACAAGGCGCCGAGGAGGGTGGCGCCGATCATGAAGAAGACGCCCTTGTCGCGGTGGAAGTGGATGCCTTCCCGCCGACCGACGAAGGTGAAGGCGAAGAAGGAGACGAGGATGAGGGCGACACCGGTCCACTGGCGGACCGAGGGGGACTCGTGGAAGAAGAGGACCGCGAGGGCGATCGTCCACAGCGGCCCGGTGGCGCGGATGGGGGTGGCGATGGAGAGCGGCAGGGATTTCAGCCCGTGGTAGCCGAGCAGCCACGAGGCGCCGACGAGCACGGCCTTGAGGGCGAGCAGAAGGTGTTCGCGCGGGCCGATGGCGGCGACGTCGAAGAACCGGTGGGGCAGGGTGTCGGGCGCCACCGCCGACCAGATGGCGAAGGGCAGCCAGACCAAGGCCGAGGCGGCGACGCTGCCGAAGAGGACCGGCAGCACCGCGTTGTCGCGCAGCGCGGCCTTCTTGAAATAGTCGTAGAGCCCGAGCAGCAGCGCGGAGGCGACGGACAGCAGGAGCCAGGACACGCGGTGGAGGTAGCGGGAATCGCGCCGGGGGGAAGAGTCTTTTGCGGTGGATTGACGCGACGGGGGTGGGCGCTAGCCTGCGATCGATCATGATCCGCTGGTTGAGCTTCCCCCTCGTCGCGCTGCTAGTCGTCTCCTGCGCCGGTTCCCAATGGCGGTCCGAGCGCGATGCCGCCCGTTCGGTGGGCGGACGCACCTGGACGAACTTCGTCCTCGCCAACCGCGACGGCATGCACCGGCACCTGACCTACGACGAGGAACTCCACGATCTCGAGACCGCCTACACGCATGCGACGCCCGCCGAGAAGGACCACCTCTATCAGATCTACGCCAAGGTGAGGCGGGACCAGGCCCGCGAAGAACAGTATCAGGCACGGTCGCGGGCCTGGGCGGCGGCCGCTTCGAACTACTCGTCCGGATCCTCGACCTCCCGTCCGGCATCGACCCCCGCCACCAGCTCCTACAGCGACGCTCTGGAGCGCAACAAGCGGATGTTCGACAACGACACGGCGCGTCGGCTGCAGTACAACCAGCCGCAGTTGCGGAGCAATCCGAACACGAGCTATTGATCCGGCGCTTGTCGCGCCCCTCGGGATCGGACGGGGAGAGAGCGCGTTTCCGGGGCGGCGGGCCCGACGGTTCGGTGCGGGGTTTTTGACAGGATCCGGGCAGCGGGAAAACGGGGGGTGGGTGAGCTTTCGGCATGAACGCCACCGTCCGCACCGACGATGCCGCCCTGCTGGGGGCGTTGCAGGAGTCCATCCCCTTCGTCCGCCATCCCTTCGCCGAGATCGGGGAGCGGTGCGGGCTTACCGAGGAGCAGGTGCTGGCGCGGATCGCGGCCTTGAAGGCGGAGCGGGTGATCCGGCAGATCAGCGCGATCTTCGACACCCGGAGCCTCGGCTACGCGTCGAGCCTGGTGGCGGCGCGGATCGCGCCGGAGCAGCTCGAGACGGCGGTCGAGGTGATCAACGCGCACCCCGGCGTGAGCCACAACTACCTGCGCAACCACGACTTCAATCTGTGGTACACGATCGCCGTGCCCCCGGACAGCGGACTGGGGCTGGAGGGCACGGTGCGGCGTCTGCACGAGCGTTCCGGGGCGGAGTCGACGCGGCTGCTGCCGACGCTGAAGTTGTTCAAGATCGGCGTGCGCTTCGATGTCGGAGGCGTCTCGAAGCCGGGGGAACGGTCGCGGCCGGGCTACACCGAGAAGAGCCGCCGGGCGGTCGGGCCATTGAGCGACCTTGAGATCGAGTTCGTGCGGCGGATGCAGCGCGACCTCGAACTGGTGCCCGAGCCCTTCGTGGCGGTGGCCGGGGAGCTGGGGCTTTCCTTCGACGAGGCGGCGGCGATGCATCGGCGTTTTCTCGACGACGGGCGGATGCGGCGTTTCGCGGCGGTGCTGCATCATCGCAAGGCGGGCTTCCGAGCCAATGCGATGGGCGTGTGGGCCGGCCCGGCCGACGACCCCGGAGCGTTGCAGCAGATGGGGGAAACGATGGCCGGCTTCCAGGCGGTGAGTCACTGCTACCAGCGGCCGAGTTACCCGGACTGGCCCTACAACCTGTTCACCATGGTCCACGGCCAGAGCCGGGAGGAGTGCGAGGAGACGCTGGCCGAGATCTCACGGGAGACGGGTATCGCGGACCGGCTGGCCCTCTATTCCACGGAGGAGTTCAAGAAGGTCCGGGTGCGCTACTTCACCGGTGAGGAACTCGCCTGGGAGGCGGCGAAGGCTTGAATCGCCCGGCGGTCTGTCCGGGAATCGGGCCAAGCATGAAGATCTTCACCGCCGATCAGGTTCACGACACGCTTCGCTATCCGGATTTCCTCGACGTCCTCGAGACCACCTTCGGCGAGGATTTCACCATGCCCCCGCGGCAGGTGATGCCGCTGGTGCCGGGCGGACCCGGGCACGACGCCTTCGCGATGCTGCCGGCGTGGAACGACGAGGTGATCGCGCTCAAGGCCTTCACCTACTATCCGGACAACGCGCCGCCGGATCTCACCGTCTATGCCCAGATCCTGCTCTTTGATCGCCGCAACGGGGCTCCGCTGGCCCTGGTCGACGGAACCTCGGTGACCTACCGGCGCACCGCGGGGGTGTCGGCGCTGGCGTCGCGGCTGCTGTCGCGGACGGACTCCGAGGAGATGCTTCTCATCAACACCGGCAAGCTGGCGCCGTTTCTCATCGATGCCCATGCGAGCGCGCGGCCGCTGAAGCGGGTGCGGCTGTGGGCGCGGGACTTCGAGAAGGCCGAGCGGGTGGCCGAGGCGCTCGGGCGGGAGCGTCCCGGGCTGGAAATCCTCGCCGTGCCCGGAATTGAGGCGGCCTGTGCCACGGCCGACCTGATCGTGTGCGCGACCCATTCGCCGGAGCCGCTCGTCCGCGGCAAGTGGGTGCGACCGGGAACCCACACCGATTTCCTCGGCAACCACCACCCGGACCAGCGCGAGTGCGACGGAGAGCTCGTCGAGCGCGCCCGGGTCTGGGTCGACAGCGAGGCCAACTGCCTGAAGGAGGCCGGAGAGATTCTGGTGCCGCTGGCGGAGGGTCGGATCGGACGCGACCATGTGCTCGGCGACCTTTCGGCCATCTGCCGCGGGGCGGCTCCGCGGCGGGGGTCGTCGGAGGAGGTGACCTTGTTCAAGTCGGTCGGCTGCGCCCTCGGCGACCTCGCCGGCGCCCGCGCCGTGTGGGAGGCCGGGGACCGCTCCGGCGGGCGGGCGATGTAACCCGGCGGCGGGTTTTCGCGTAACCTTTGGAGGAAGCCCCGGTTTCAAACTCTTGATTCCCCGGTCTCTTCCTTTCGCTGCGCATCATGAAAACGCCCTTCGTTCCGGTTCTCTTCGTTCTGCTGTCGGTCGCGCTGTCCGGGAGGGCGGCGGACCTCGGTCAGCTCCAGACCTCCTTCATGGCCCGCTACGACGAGGCCAACGCGACGCGCGACCAGCAGCTGAAGAACCTGGAGGGCAGTTACGTCGGAGCGCTCGAGCGGCATCTCGACAAGATCAAGGCCGGTGGCGACCTCGAGAAGGTGGTGCCGGTGCGCGATGAAATCGAGGCGGTGAAGACCGGCGCCGAGCCGCTGCCCGAGCTGTCGGCGAACGTCGACCGGGAGTTCAAGTCGATGCGGGGGAAGTACGTCGGGGCCCGCGACACGGTCCGTGAGACGCATGCCAGGACCCTGGTTTCGCTGTCGGACAAGATGACCGCCGCCCTTGAAAGCGAGGAGAAGGAGCTGACCCGGGCCGGCAAGATCGACGATGCCCTCGCCGCGAAGCGGATGCGGGAGACCCTTTCCAAGGATGTCGGCATCGCCTCGGCCCGCGAGCTGCTCGGGAAGGCCCGGGCGCCGCTGGCGCTCGACGAACCGAAGGAGTGGCAGCTGCTGATCGAGCAGAGGATGAAGGTCGAGGAGAAGGGGATGCACGAGGTCGGCTCGCTGAGCGACGTGGCGAAGGAGGGCCGGGGTTTCTGGAACCGGCTGCTGACGGGCGGCGACGAGCAGGACGCCGACGAGGTGCTGGTGACGCCTTCCCCGGCGAAGGTGTCCTTCTCTCCCAAGCTCCCGGCGACGGAGATCCGCGGCAAGGTGTCGCTCGCGTTTCCGAACGCCCGAGCCACGGTCCGCATCACCGCCGGCGGCAAGACGGTCTTCGAGGAGGAGCTCGGCGGTCGCAACCGGGAGGCCCGGATCGCCGTGGAATTCGAGGCGACCCGCGAGATCGAGATCGAGGCCGAGCAGGTCGGCGCGGGGGCGGCGTGGGTCTACTGGACGGCGTTCGAGAGCCGCTGAGTGGTCACCGCACCAGCTCCAGCATCGCCTCGCCGAAGGCTTCGCCGATGCGGGTCATCCAGATCGCGCTGCCGAGGTAGTGGTAGCCGTGGTCGGAGCCGGTTTTCTCCCAGAGCTCGACGTTTTCCTTCCAGGTCGGGTAGAGCGCCTCGGCGGCCTTGTCGACGAGGACGTCGGTGCGGACGGCGGCGACCGTGTCCTTGAATTCCTCCATCTGCGCGACTTCGAGCTGGGCCTGCTGCAAGGTGAGCGTGGTGCCCTCGGCGGCTTTCGAGCCGTTCTGGCCCATGACCCCGATGACGACGGGCAGCCGGGGGGATTCGAGATCCCGGCGCACGTCCCGGATGAGGTGGGCGAGGTTGTCGGCGTATTCCTGGTCGGCGCCGCCGAACTTGTCGTTCCATCCCTGGAACCAGACGAAGCCGGCGAGGGCGGGTCGGCGGCCCTTCAGGGCGGGGAAGGTCTCCGGGGCGCCGGCGATGGCTCCTCGAACCTCCTCCAGCATGGCGCGGTAGTCCTTGCCGTAGGCCGACTTGATTTCCTTGAGGGTCGGCAGCGGATCGTTCCGCTGATGTTTCTCGTTCTGTTTGCGGGTCCGTTCCCGGGCCTTCTCGAGTTCCGCCTCGAGCTTCTCCTCCGATGGCAGGCCGGCGGAGGGCGGCCGGAAGTCGCGGTAGATCGAGCGCCCTCCCCACGCGACCTTGATGAGGAGCACGGGCTCGTCGATGGCATCGCCGACCACCTTTCCGAAGCCGAGCTCGGGGCCGGTCTTGTCGCGGGCACCGTAGCCGAGGGTCAGACCCCCGGTGCGATCGAAGTAGTCGATCATGACGTCGTCGCGGGTGATCCAGTCGCCGTCCTTGCGGTAGGGGGCGAAGTGGTCACGGGTCTTCGGGTCGGTCGCCTGGTGCTCGAAGAGCTTGTTCTTCGCGTGCCCGACCATGTTCGACTGGCCGGCGAGGATGAAGACCTGGAAGGTGTCGGCCGCGGTGGCGGGGAGGAGAAAGGCGAGAAGTCCGAGGAGTGCGCGCATCGGGAGGTATGCGTCGGACGCGGGGGTTTCCTTTCAGGAGGCCTGTTCCGAGTGGCCGGCCTCGACGTCGACAAAGCGGCGGCGCGACTCGAGCAGGTGGCGGCGCATGGCGTCGAAGGCCTCGTCGGCCTGGGCGGCCTCGACGGCCTCGAGGATGCGGCGGTGTTGTTCGATCACATCGCCGAACCAGTCGTCGTCGCCGCGGGTCGCCTGCGCGTACTCGATGCAGCGTTTCTCGAGGGCGCCGAGCAGGGTCGCGTAGATCCGGTTGCCGGATCCCTCGGCGATGGCGCGGTGGAAGGCGATGTCGGCCCGGGCGAAGGCGGTCCGGTCGCCGGCGGCGCGCTCCATTTCGGCGAAGGCGGCGCGGACCTTGGTCAGGGCGCGTTCACCGGATTCCTCGGCGCTGAGCCGCGCGCATTCGCTTTCGATGACGATGCGGAAGTCGATCAACTCGTGGAAATCGGCATCCTCGGCGAGCGCCGAGTAGGTGCCGATGGCGGAGCCGAGCGACTCGAGCGAGGGGTCGGCGATGAAGGTTCCGGAGCCCTTGAGCGTGCGCAGCAACCCGCGGCCGCGAAGCTGTTGGATCGCCTCGCGGATGACCGTGCGGCTGGCGTCGAAGCGCTGGCAGAGCTTTTCCTCGGAAGGCAGCCGCTCGCCCGGCGGCAGCTTGCCGGCGAGGATGTCGCGTTCGAGCTTCGCGGCGATGCGGGCGCTGAGGCGTTCCATGGGGGGAGGCTGCGCCTCCAATGACAAATGATAAATGACAAATGCGGGGAGCGGGGAGCGGGGAGCGGGGATTGCGGGAGCGGGGATTGCGGGAGCGGGGGGGCGGGTCTTCTTGAGTGCGGCGATTCATCGCCGCTCTGGCGAAGCAATTCATTGCGAAGCCGTGCAGCCGGAGCGGACGGTTCCCGGAATCCGTCTCGCGGTCGATGAATCGACCGCTCTTGCGAGCGGCGATGAATCGCCGCAGTCCAGATCACGAGCCCGGCCGGGCTTGGGACGGATGCTGATGGGATGGCCGCTTGCCAAAGCTCGGGACGCGGAAAGGATGGGGCGTGCGCAGCATTCTGGTCACCGGTGGCAACGGCGGGCTCGGTCTCGGGATCGGGCGTTACTTTCTGGAGAAGGACCCCGAGGCCCGGGTGTGGCTGGGGGTCCGGTCGCGGCGGGGTCGCGCGGAGGCGCTGGCCGCGGAGTTCGACGGACGCTGCCGGTTGGTCGATCTCGAGGTGACCTCGCGCGAGGCCTGGGAGACGGCGGTTTCGACCATCGTCGAGGCCGACGGTCGGCTCGACGTGCTGGTGAACAACGCCGGCATGCATCGCGACGCCCTGCTCGCCACGATGGACGACGAGTCGTGGGACTCGGTGATCTCGAGCAACCTCGACTCGGTGTTCCTCGGCTGCCGAGCGGTGATCCGGCCGATGATGGGCAACCGCTTCGGGCGGATCATCAACGTCGCCTCGCTCAGTGCGGTGCTGCCGCCGGCGGGCCAGACGAACTACGCGGCGGCGAAAGCCGGGGTCGTGGCGCTGTCGCAAACGCTGGCGAAGGAGGTCGGCCGGGCGGGGATCACGGTGAACGCGGTTCTGCCCGGCTACATCGAGACCGAGGCGCTTTCCCACATGGACGAAGAGGCGGCCAAACGGGCCAAGGCGGGCATCCCGATGCGGCGCTTCGGCAAGCCCGAGGAGGTGGCCGCCGCGGTCTTCTTTCTCGCTTGTCAGGATGCGGGCTACGTCACAGGTTCCGCGGTGAAGATCGACGGCGGAATATTCTGAGGATCAAGGGAGCACGACCATGTCAGACGGAGCGGAACTGAGGGAGAAAATCAAGGAAGTGATGGTGGAGGAGCTGATGCTCGACTTCGAGCCCGACGAGATCGGCGACGAGACGCCGATCTTCGGTGCCGAGGGGCTGGGGCTCGACTCGGTTGACGCGCTTCAGCTGGTGGTTGCGATCGAGAAGCACTTCGGCCTCAAGGTCGGCGACGCGGAGAAGGCGAAGCAGATCCTGCAGAGCGTCGAAACCATCGCCAAAGCCATCGAGGCCGAAGGGTGACGGGCCGGTGGGCGATCGAGGGCGATGAACAAAAAGTGGCCTCTCTTCGCCCTCAAGCTGGTGCTCACCGCGGCCTGCCTGTGGTGGGCGTTGCGTGGGGTCGAGTGGCGTGAGTCGATCCTGGCGCGCCCGTCCGAGATCGCCTGGTCGTGGCTGCTGCCGGGGCTGGGACTGGCGGGCCTGACCGTGTTCCTCACCGCCATGCGCCTGTGGCTGCTGCTGGCGGCGACGGGCATCCGCATCACCCTGTGGCGGGCGACCGAGCTGACCCTCATCGGAAACCTTTTCAATCTGGTGGCCGTCGGCGGGATCGGCGGCGATGCGGCGAAGATTTTCCTGCTGATCCGCGACCACCCCGAGCGCAAGCTGGCGGTGACGATGACGGTGATGTTCGACCACCTGGTCGGCCTGGTGGCGATGTCGCTGGTCTTCTTCATGCTCACCGCGGGTCGATTCGACGCGCTCGCCAGCCAGAGTGTGGAAACGAAGGGCATCCTGAGGTTCGCGTGGGCCTTCTTCTGCGGGGGGCTGGTAATGGTGGGGTCGCTGTTCGTCGTTTCCTACCCGCCGATCAACAACCGCATCCATGCCCGGGGCCGCCACTGGAAGATCGCCTTCATGCGCCGGGTTCCCGAGATCTACGACATGTATCGGAAGGACTGGCGCCGGGCGCTGGTCGCGCTGCTGGTGGCCATCGTCATGCTGCCGATCTACTACGCCAGCTTCTGGGCCGGTGCGCGGGCGGCCGGATCGGACGTCGGGATCGAGCCGCTGCTGGTGGCGATGCCGGTGGTCGACATGCTCAGCGCCCTGCCGCTCTCGATTTCCGGGCTCGGCGTGCGCGAGGCCTCGCTGAAGGTGCTGATGGAGGACCTCACCGGCATGGCGCCCGACGTCGC
>JAUIJD010000019.1 GCA_030431475.1 Verrucomicrobiia bacterium
CAATCGAGAGCCCCTCTCCCGAGCCCCGTGAATCGGGACATCCCACGAACACCATGAAGACTTTCTCCGCCAAGCCGTCCGACGTCGAACGCAAGTGGTACGTGATCGACGCCGAGGACAAGATCCTCGGCCAGGTCGCGGTTGAAGCCGCCCGCCTTCTGCGCGGCAAGCACAAGACGATTTTCACCCCGCACATCGACACCGGTGACTTCGTGATCGTGATCAACGCCGACAAGGTGCGCCTCAGCGGCAACAAGGAGCGCGAGAAGATCTACACCAGCTTCAGCGGCTACGTGGGCGGCCAGAAGGTCGAAACGCCCCGCATGGTCCGCAAGCGTCGTCCGGTGCTCCTGGTCGAGCGCGCCGTCAAGGGCATGATCCCCAAGAACCGCCTCGGTCGCGCCCAGCTCGGCAAGCTGAAGGTCTACGCCGGCGGCGAGCACCCCCACGAGGCCCAGCAGCCCGAGGCCTACGAAGTCGCCTGATTTTCCCCACTCTCCATTTCATTCCCATCAACATGAGCGCAGCAGCCACCCAGACCCTCGCCGCCACCGGCCGTCGCAAGACGGCGGTGGCCCACGTCCGACTCAACGAAGGTTCGGGCAAGATCACCATCAACGGCCGAGGATTCGAGGACTACCTCCCGACCCTGCCGCTGCAGAGCACGGTCCTCGCCCCGTTCCAGACCGCGAACCTGCTGAACCGCTTCGACATGGACGTCACGGTCAAGGGCAGCGGACTTCACGCCCAGGCCGGTGCGATTCGTCACGCGGTGTCCCGTGCCCTCACGGCCTTCGACCCGGAACTGCGCCAGGAGCTCAAGCCCCACGGGTTCCTTCGCCGCGACCCGCGCATGAAGGAGCGGAAGAAGGCCGGCCAGCCGGGTGCCCGCAAGCGCTACCAGTTCTCCAAGCGCTGATCCTCCGGGACAGAACCTTTCCAAAGACCGCGCGCCATCCCGGCCGCGGTCTTTCTCTTTGCCCGCCTTTGGCCTTTGGCATTGGGTCCGGGAAGTCCAGCCTCCCTCCATGCAACTCATCTCCTGGAACGTCAACGGCATCCGCGCCTGCCTCGGCAAGGGCCTCGGCGACTTCCTTCAAGCCTCGTCCCCCGACATCCTGTGCCTCCAGGAGACCAAGGCCCGGCCCGAACAGGTTCAGCTGCCTCTCGAGTTCGGCGGCTACGATGCCTTCTGGAATTCCGCGGACAAGGCGGGCTACTCGGGGGTCGCCGTGTTCTCCCGACGGCCGCCGCGATCGGTCGAGCGCGGCATGGGCCAGCCGGAACACGATGGCGAAGGACGGGTCCTGACCCTCGAGTTCGACGACTTCCACCTCGTCAACGTCTACACCCCCAATGCCCAGAACGAGCTGCGCCGCCTCCCCTACCGCATGGAGTGGGATGTCGCGTTCCGCCGACATCTCGAAAGCCTCCGGACACGCGGCAAACCGGTGATCTTCTGCGGTGACCTCAACGTCGCCCATCGCGAGATTGATCTCGCCCGACCGGCCCAGAACCGCCGGAGTGCCGGTTTCTCCGACGAGGAGCGCGAGGGATTCTCGGAGCTTCTGGACGCCGGCTTCATCGACAGCTTCCGCCACTTCCACCCGGATCTCGAGGGCGCCTATTCGTGGTGGAGCTACCGCGGTGGAGCCCGCACACGGAACGTCGGGTGGCGACTCGACTACTTCGGCGTCGATCAGGCCTTGGAGTCCGGGATGAAATCGGCCGCCATCCTTCCGGAAGTGATGGGATCGGACCACTGCCCGGTCTCGCTCACCCTGAAGTAGCCGCCAGCCGTCATCTCACGCGAGCGGGAAACCCGGCTCAGAGTTCTCCGATCGCGGCCATGATCCGGTCGGCCATCCGCGCGTAGCCGTCCTTCCCGGAGAACTGCTTGAGCTCGCTCTTGCCGAGCACAATGGGCTCGCCGATGTGGACCTCGATCCGAGCGAAGCGGATCCTCCCACTTCCACGGGGCAGGGCGCGCCGCGCGCCCCGGATCCGGATCGGCTGGATCGGGACTCCCGCCTTCACCGCAATCAGTCCGACACCCGGCTGAGCTTTCCCGAGCGAACCGTCCATCGTCCTTGCCCCCTCGGGAAACACCAGCACCCGGTTGCCCTCCTTCAGCCGCCGGATGATGGTCTTGAGGCTGCTCATGTCGGGCTTCTCCTGGTCGACCGGGATCGAATTCCACTGACCATAGAGCCACTCGAAGAACCCCTTTTTGAAAAGGGTCTTGCGCGCCAGGAAGTGCATCTCGCTCTCGTAAAGCGTGCCGATCAGCGGAGGGTCGAGGAAACTCTGATGATTCGCCACGACCAGCACCGGCCCCTTCTCCACCAGCCGCCCCCTCCCGCGGACCCTGAGCCCGAACACCGAGCGGAACGCGCACCGGAAAATCAGCCAGCCGGTCCAGTAGATCCAGCGCATCATGGTTGCTTTCGGAGCTCGAGACCCTGCCCTTCCAGCAACGAGACGGCGGCATCGACCCCGCTCTCGATGGTGTGCTTGGAGGTGTCCAGAATGGCCGCGCCTTCGGCGATCTTCAAGGGAGCCGTCTTGCGGGAACTGTCCTCGCGATCCCGGTCGTGGACGGCGTCCACCTCCCCCATCTCCACGCGCCGGTTGGCACGCACGTCGGCGTCGGCATCGATGTAGATCTTGAACGGGGTGTCCGGGAACACCACGGTCCCGATGTCCCTTCCCTCCATCACCACATCGGTGAACCCGAGGTAGCTCCGCTGGAGATCCACCAATCGATGCCGAACTTCGGGAATCGCCGCCACGGTCGATACCGAGCGGTTCACCGCCTCGCTGCGCAGCTCGGCGCCCGGGCGTTCGCCATCGACCGTGATCGTCGAGACCCGCCCATCGACGCCGCACTCGAGGTCCATCCCATCCAGGGCGGCGATCACTGCGGAGGGATTCTTGGGATCCACGCCGAGCTCCAGCACCTTCCAGGTCACCGCCCGGTACATCTCGCCGGAACTCACCATGGTCAGCCCGAACCGCTTCGAGAGCTCGCGGGCGAGGGTGCTCTTGCCCGAGGCGGCGGGACCGTCGATGGCGATGGCGATGTGATGGTTCATGAAACGACCGGGACGATGGGAAGTGCGAAGGATTCCGCCCCGCGGCGCTCGGCCACGACGGCGTCAAGTTGCTGCGAAAAGCCCGGATACGAAGTGCGCACGCAGGCTGTGTCAAGCACCCGCGTCTCTCCCTCCGCGGAAAGCCCGGCAATAGCGAAGGCCATCGCGATGCGGTGGTCCCCGTAGCTCCGGACCTCGGCGCCCCGCAGCGCCCCGCCCCGGATCTCCATTCCGTCCTCGAACTCGGTGACATCCGCCCCCATCGCCCGCAGGTTCTCGAGGGTCGTCGCAATCCGGTCGGTTTCCTTCACCCGCAACTCGCGGGCATTCCGGATCGTCGTCGTCCCCTCGGAAAGCGCGGCGGCGACAGCCAGCACCGGGATTTCGTCGATCAGGTTGGGAATCTCCTCGCGGCGCAACTCCGTGCCCTTGAGGCGGGCGCCGTGGATCTCGACGTCGCCGTAGGCCTCGCCCACCGCCGAGGCGACGGGACGGCGGATGACCGTGGCCCCCATGCGCTCGATCACATCGAGGATGGCCGTGCGCGTCGGATTCAGGCCGACACGCCGCACCACCAACCGGGCCCCGGGACGGACCGCGGCAGCCACCACCCAGAAGGCGGCGCTGGAAATGTCACCCGGCACATGGAACTCGCGACCTTCGGGAACCTGGCGGCCCTCGATGGAAATGGCGTTGCCCTCCTCGGTGATACGCACACCGAAAGCCTCGAACATTCGTTCGGTGTGGTCCCGGGTTGTCGCCGGCTGCACCGCCGTCGTCACCCCATCGCAGAAAAGACCGGCGAGCAGCACCGCGCTCTTCACCTGAGCGCTCGCGACCGGAAGCTCGTAGCGGATCGGCTGCAGCGAGGACGGATGGATCCGCAGCGGCGCGCAGCCCTCCTTGTCTCCCAAGGCGTCGATCCTCGCCCCCATCTCACCCAGCGGTCCGGTGATGCGCCCCATCGGGCGGCCGGAAAGCGACGCGTCGCCGAAGAGCTCGGAACCGAAGGCCTGCCCCGCCAGCAGACCCGCCAGGAGGCGCATGCCCGTTCCGGAGTTGCCGCAGTCGATCGGCGCCGACGGTGCCGAGAGCGCCATCGCCCGGCCCTCGATCTCCAGGGAAGTCGGACCGAAGCCTTCCATTTCCTCAAGCACCCGGCACTTCACCCCGCAAGCCTGCATGGCTCCGAGGGTATTCAGGCAGTCTTCGCTCGGAAGGAATCCGGTGATCGAGGAGGTCCCACGGGCCAGGCCGGCGATCATGGCGGCCCGGTGCGAGATGCTCTTGTCACCCGGAACCTCCAGGTCGACGTCGAATGTCCCGATCGGGCGGACCTGAAATGCTTCTCCCTCACTCATCGCGTTGATCTTCACGAATGGCGGTCGCCGCCGCGTGCCTGTCACGCGCGAGCTCCAGCCATCGACGGAGCGCTTCATGGTCGCCACGCTCGATGATGGCAAGCATTTCGCTGAGGCTCTCGCGCGCCTCGCGCAGGGGTTCCGTCAGGGCCCCGGCGTTCTCCATCAGAATCTCGCTCCACATCCCCACCTCGCCGGCCGCGACCCGGGTGGTGTCCCGCAGCCCGCCGCCACCGAACCTCGCACCCTCCGGAGGATTCATCGCCACCGATGCCGTCGCCGCCGCCATCACATGGGGCAAATGGCTGATCCTCGCGACCAAGCGATCGTGCTCGGTTGCCCCGATCCAATGGACGCGGCAGCCGACGCTTCGCCAGAATGCCTCGAGGCGCCCGCATGCCGGATCGCCCACCCCTTCCTCGTCGGTCAGAAGGCAGGCGGATCCCTCGAAGAGATCCGCCCGCGCCGCGGCGAAGCCCTGCTGCTCGGAGCCGGCCATCGGATGCCCGCCGATGAAGTCGACACCCGCTTCGCGAGCCATCGGTCCGAGCGACGCATGGACGGCTGACTTCACACTGCCCACATCCGAAATCGTGACGCCCTCCCCGAGTCCGACCTCCAGCGCCTGCCTCAGGAGGCCGGGCATGGCCCCCACCGGCACGCTCAGGAGCACCAGATCCGCCCCGGCCAGCGCGTCGGCCAGATCGGGGGTCGCCCCGTCGATCCCGGCGGCACGAGCCAGATCGACGGTTTCCCGTCGTCTCGCCCAGAGCGAGCACGGCACCGAATCCTTCAGCGCGAGTGCCACCGACCCGCCCAGCAAGCCACCTCCGAGAACGGCGACCTTGGAATACTTCCTCACGGTGAAAAAACACGCGAGCCGGACGCAACGGCCCGGCTCGCAAGACGAATTGTCAGAGGAACCGCCGCGTCAGGGAACGCGGAAATACTTCTTCTCCGAAGCCGGATAGGTGGGATCCGCCACCAGGGTGCCGCTCGGGATGTCCTTCACGTCGATGATCTTGTTGTTGAACGGACTGAACACGAATCCCGGCTTCCCGGGGACCGGACGCGCCACCTGGGTCGAGGGCTTCGGATCCACAGCCGGCGGATCGGGATCATCCGGCTTCTCGGTGATCATCGGCCGATCGTCGCCCGACGACCCCGTGCCCCCGGCGAGCGTATCCCCCTCCTGCTCCATCTTTTCCTTCTCCGCCTTCAACTCCGCCTCGGTCTTCCGGGCGTCGTTGGCCGCCACATCCGGCCCGGGAACCGGCGGCGGATCTTCGGGATACGGAGTACAAGCCGTCGGCACCAGCACGGCGGCCGACGCGAGCAGCGCGGTCATCAAGAAATGTTTCATCAGTCGATCGTTGGGGTTCCTGTTTCTCCAGCGGAGCCGGGGCGCAGAAATGTTCACACTCCTTCCCCCGAGGTCAAGCCAAGGCCCCAACCGCTTGCATCCACCCGCCCGGCGTCGGATGCTCCTGCCCGTGTACGAAGCTCCGATCGAAGCCGAAGCCGTTATTGTCAGTGTCCGGAAAGCCGGCGTCTTCGACGCTCGCCTCCCCAACGGCAAGATCACCTGCGCCCATCTCGCAAAACATCTGAAGGCATCCGCACCCGAGTTCGCGGAAGGCACCCGGGTCGTGCTCGAACTCACCCCTTTCGATTTCGACGCCGCCCGCATCAGCCGGCGCGCGCGGGCCGCCGGGTAAAAAACAGCCGCCTCATAAAAAAGAAGCGGCCCGGTCGATCATCCTCAGGAAAACCCAAAAACCTAAAGGAACTTTCAACCGGGCCGCCTACTATTGTCGCGACACCCGGAGGATGGACGTCGAACCAACGGACGTCAAGCTGAAAAGTGCCTTCCAGTCCTCCAGATTTCCAAGGACGAGCTTCCATTTCGGCACGATTCCCCTTGGCCGCCGCCGAAGGCACCCTCTAGGAAAGGGCCAGCATGAGTTCCGACAAGCTGATGGCCGCGAATCGCGGCGAGATCGCCATCCGTATTTTTCGCGCCGCCACCGAGCTGAGCCTTCGAACGGTCTCCATCTACGCCCAGGAAGACCGCTTCTCGCGCCATCGCTTCAAGGCGGACGAGGCCTACAAACTCGACGAGGAAAAGGGCCCGGTCGGAGCCTACCTCGACCCCGAGGGCATCGTCGCGCTGGCCAAGGCGAAGGGCGTCACGCTGATCCACCCGGGCTACGGCTTCCTCTCCGAGAACCCCGACTTCGCCCGTGCCTGCACACGGGAGGGCATCACCTTCGTCGGTCCGTCGCCGGAATTGCTCGAGCAGATGGGTGACAAGACCGCCGCCCGCGAGCTGGCGAAGCGATTCGACGTCCCCGTCCTCCCCGGCACCGAGGAGCCGGTCACCGACCCGGCCGAAGCGGCGAAGATCGCCGAGGAGATCGGCTTCCCGCTCATCATCAAGGCCGCCTTCGGCGGTGGCGGCCGGGGCATGCGCGTCGTCAAGCGGGCGGGCGATCTCCCGGGCCTGCTCGGCGAAGCCCAGAGCGAGGCCGAGAAGGCCTTCGGAAACCCCGCCGTATTCCTCGAGCGCTACATCCCCCGCGCCAAGCACATCGAGGTCCAGATTCTCGGAGACCGCCACGGCAACGTGGTGCACCTCCACGAACGCGACTGCTCGGTGCAACGTCGATACCAGAAAGTGGTCGAGATCGCCCCCTCGGTGGAACTCGATCCCGTGGTCCGCGGCGAACTCTGCGATGCCGCCGTGCGACTCGCCAAGGGCATCGGCTACAACAATGCCGGCACCGTCGAGTTCCTCTACGACATGGATCGACAGGACTGGTTCTTCATCGAGATGAACCCCCGCATCCAGGTCGAACACACGGTCACCGAATGCGTCACCGGCATCGACCTCGTCCGCTCGCAGATCCTCGTCGCCGAGGGACACGAACTCCATGGCGACGAGATCGGCATCCCGGCCCAGGACGACATCCCCTGCAACGGCTACGCGATCCAGTGCCGGATCACGACCGAAGATCCGGAGCGCCAGTTCGCCCCGGACTACGGGCGCATCCTCAACTACCGCTCGGCGGCGGGCTTCGGGGTCCGACTCGACGCCGGCTCGGGCGACGCCGGATCCGAGATCACCCCCTTCTACGACTCGATGCTGGTGAAGCTCACCACCATGGGCCGGAACTTCGAAACGGCCTGCCAGCGCATGGACCGGGCCCTGCGCGAGTTCCGCATCCGGGGCGTGAAGACCAACATCCCGTTCCTTGAAAACGTCATCGCCGACGAAACCTTTCGCGACGGCCAGGCCCACACCAAGCTGATCGACAGCAAGCCGGAGCTGATGCGCTTCACGGCACGCCGCGACCGCGCGACCAAGCTGCTCAACTACCTGTCGGACGTCACCATCAACGGCAACCCGACCGCCAAGGGCTGGAAGCCGAAGGAGCCCATCCTCCTGCCGAGGATCCCCCACCCCCGCCCCGCCGAGGCCTTCACCGGACAGGGTTCGCGCGAACTCCTCCTCGCGAAGGGGCCCGATGACTTCTGTCAGTGGATCCTCGACCAGAAGCGCCTCCTGATCACCGACACGTCGATGCGGGACGCCCACCAGTCGCTGATCGCGACGAGGATGCGCACCCGCGACATGCTCAACATCGCCGACGCCTACGCGGCCGGCCTCCCCGGGCTCTTCTCGCTGGAGATGTGGGGTGGCGCGACCTTCGACACCGCGATGCGCTTTCTCAAGGAATGCCCGTGGCAACGCCTCCGGGACCTGCGCGAGCGGGTTCCCAACATCCTCTTCCAGATGCTCTTCCGCGGCTCGAACGCGGTCGGTTATTCCAACTACCCCGACAACGTCGTCGCCGGCTTCGTGAAGCACGCGGCGGACTCCGGGATGGACATCTTCCGCATCTTCGACTCGCTCAACTACCTGCCGAACATGCAGGTGGCGATGGAGGCCGCCCGCGAGCACGGCCAGGTGCTCTGCGAAGCCGCGGTCTGCTACACCGGCGACATCCTCGACTCGAGCCGCACGAAGTACTCGCTCGACTACTACCTCGGAAAGGCCCGGGAGCTCGAGAAGATGGGAGCCCACATCCTGGCGATCAAGGACATGGCCGGGCTCTGCAAACCGCAGGCCGCCTACGATCTGGTCCACGCGTTGAAGCAGGAGATCGGCATTCCCATCCATTTCCACACCCACGACACCTCGGGACTGAACGCCGCATCGGTCATCGCCGCCGCCCGGGCCGGTTGCGACATCGTCGACCTCGCCATGGCCTCGATGTCCGGATCGACCTCGCAGCCCAACCTCAACTCGGTCAGCTCGGCCCTCGCCAACTCCGAACTCGACCCGGGCCTCGACTTCGACACCCTCAACGAGATCTCCGACTACTGGGAGGAGACCCTGCTCCAGTACGAACCCTTCGACTCCGCCCCGCGCGCCGGCACCGCCGAGGTCTACGAGCACGAAATGCCGGGCGGCCAGTACACCAATCTCCGCGAGCAGGCCAACGCCATGGGCCTCGGTCATCGCTGGCGCGAGATCGCCCGCACCTACGCCGAGGTGAACCAACTCTTCGGCGACATCGTCAAGGTCACCCCCTCCTCCAAGGTGGTCGGCGACATGGCGATGTTCCTCATCACCCGCGGCATCAAGCCGGCCGACGTGCCGAAGCTGAAGCCGGGCTCGATCGACTGGCCCGAGAGCGTGATCGACATGCTTTCCGGCGGACTCGGCCAACCCGACGGTGGCTGGCCCGCCGACGTGCAGCAGGTCGTCCTCAACGGCCGCCCGGCCACCACCGACCGTCCCGGCGACCTGGCGGAACCCGTCGACCTCTCGAAGGAGGCGGAGCGCTTCGTGCGCAAGCCGGACCCGAAGGCGGACGACATCGCGAGCCCCGCGGTGCAGGACGCCCTCTACTCCCACCTCATGTATCCGAAGGTCTACGAGGAATTCTGCGCGGTCCGCGACACCTACTACGACCTTAGTGGACTCCCCACCCCCGCCTTCTTCTACGGGCTCGCCCCCGGCGAAGAGGTCGAGGTGGAGATCGACAAGGGAAAGACCCTGTTCATCAAGCTGGTCTCGATCACCGAGGCCGACTCCCACGGCAACCGCACGCTGTTCTACGAACTCAACGGGATGCCCCGCGAGTGCTCGGTCGCCGACCGGTCCCTCGGTGGCCAGGCCGGCCCCTCACGAGTGAAGGGCAACACTTCCAAGGCCGAACACGCCTGCGCCCCGATGCCGGGCATGGTCACCGATGTCGTCATCTCGCCCGGCCAGGTCGTGGCCGAGGGCGAGAAGCTCGTCGTCCTGGAAGCGATGAAGATGCTCACCACCGTCAGCGCCGGCAAGGGGGGCACGGTGAAGAAGATCCACGTCACCAAGGGCGATCAGGTCGACAGCGACGACCTCCTCGTCGAGTTGGAATGAGCCTTCGCCGCCCGCAAGCCGGCTCCCCCGCGACCCGGCCTGCCATGAGCCCGACGGGCCCGCCGGACGCGGCCTGAATCCGCGACACCCCATCATCGATGGACGGGAGACCCGCGCCTATTCGTCGTCCAGCAGCGACTCGATCCTGCCGCGCCGGGCCAGTCGTCGACTCCAGAGCCGCGAGTGCCCCCGGAGCTTTTTCAAGGCCCCGGGCTGCATGCGGGAGATCCGGCGCACCGTGGCGGCATGCGGCACCACCTTCGGTGCCCGATCCTTGCTGCGCGATCGCTTCGACTTCCGGGCTTCCTCCTTCGACGAACCGACAGCCTTCTTCGCCGCCTTTTTCGCCGCCTTCTTGGCGGGAGCCGACTTCTTGGCCGACCCGCCCGGATGTCGTTTCTTGGGCAGCACCAGTGCCCCGTCGGCAAACAACAGCACGTGCCCCTGGGTCAGCAACCAGAAGAGATCGACCAGCCATTCCTTCGGCGGCTCCTCGGTGCCCTCGGGCAGGAGGGCCTTCCACAGGTCCTCGAGCTTCGAATCCGGATGAGCATCCAGCCAGCGGACGATGGCGGACGGACGCTCCGACAGCTCCTCAAAGCTCACCAGCGGATGCGGGCGCGCCGGACCGCAGTAGAGCTTGCCCTGCTTCTTGAAGATCGCGAGATGGTCGGACTCCAGCATGTGGCAGATCGAGGGGATGATCATCGCCGGATGCCTCCGGGCGTGCGACCCGGCGAGCTTGATCGAAGCCAGCAACCTCTCGGACACATGCCGCGCCGGCACGTCTCCGGGCAACTCGGTCTCATGCACCTCCTCGAACACTTCGTCGAAGAGGCGGGTGGAGAAGTCCCGTTCGATCTCCGGACGCTCGAAGGTCCACGAATCGTCGTCCCCTCCCTTCGGCCGCCAGCGTTGACGCACCTTCATCGACTCGAGCCACTCGTTCACGGCCTCCTCGCCGCGCTCGGTCCGCACCTTCGCGGCGTAGCGTTCGAAGGGCATGCTTGAAAAGCGCTCCCGATGAAGACGGCGCAGGTTCGCCTGGTAGCTGTGGAAGTTCGGAGGCCCCAGCCACTCGCCGGAAATGCCGCAGCGCGCGACGACCTGGAAATTGCCGGCCGGAGGCTCGGTTTCGGTTTCGTCGGTCTCGTAGAAGTCCGCGAACCGCTCCGACTGCATGAAGTGAGCGACCGCCTCGTCCCGGGTGAGGAACAGACTGGCATCGAGCTTGCCCCGGTAGAAGGCAGGACGCTCGGCATCGAGCTTGATCTGGAGCCGATACCGCTCGCGACCGGCGAGAAACAACTGCGCCACATCGAAGAGCGAATAGACCCGCGCCCGATGCTGGATCTCCTTCACGATCAAATGCACTGCTTCCTCGGTGGGCAGCACGGTGATCTTCACGCCGTCGGCCGGCGCCGGCAGATCACGGGGAGCGCGCCCCCCGTCGCCGCGACGCCCCCGACCGCCGTCACGGCGGCCCTGACGATGGTCGCCCCGGCCTCCGCCGCGTTGCCCGCCGCCTCCGTCGCCCCGACGGTCGCCCCCGTCCCGGCGACCCCCTCCACGGCGCCCTTTCGGACCCTTGTCGCCCGGGTGATCGGCGTACTTCTTCTTCGATTCGTCGCCACGTGCCCACGCGGGACCGAGATCGAAGGCGGAGAGGAGATCTTTCGACGGATCCGATGAGTCGCTCACACGGAAATCTCTAGCGCGTTTCCGCCCCGAAATGAAAGCGGCGATTGCATCAATCCTGCCAACGATGGGGGAGCTCGTCCTCCAGCCATTCGATCACTCGTCCCACCGCCCCCGCATGCCGCTGCAGAATCTTCCGAGCGATCTCGGGGTCGGGCTTCCGGTGCCCCTCGAGCAGCTCGACGAGCGCCTTCCGGAGCCGGCCCCCGTCCTCCACCCGCCACGCCGCCCCCATGTCGACGAGACGGCCGGCGAGAGGCTCGAAATTCTCCATGTGGGGCCCGAACAGCAGCGGCTTCCCCGCCTGGATTGCCTCGGCGGGGTTCTGCCCACCCACCGCGAGAAAGCTCTTTCCGATCACCACCACGTCGGCGTGCGCGGTCCAATCCCGGAGCTCACCGGTCGAATCCACCAACAGCACGACCCGCCCGCCCCCGTCCGGCGACTCGAATCCCGAGCGCAGCACGACGCGGAACCCGGCATCCTCGAGCATCACCTTCACCGAGGCGCGGCGCTCGGCATGGCGTGGCACCACCAGCGGAAATCCGCCGGCCTCGGCCACCGCCGACGCAATCAATGGCTCCTCGCCCGCATGAGTGCTCGCCGCCACCACCACCGGCCTCCCCCCGCGACACCGTTCGATCATCCGCTCAAACTCGGGGCGTGGTTGCGGCTTGGGACCATCTCCCGGATCGAATTTCAGACTCCCCGTGCAACGGACCCGCTCCTCCGGCACGCCGAGATGCTGCCAGATTGCGGCATCCTCCTCTTCCTGGACGGCCACCCGGTCGAGCCGCGAGAAGACCGGACGGACCCAGGAGGCCAGCTTTTCATAGCGTCGCCGGGATCGGGGCGACATCCGGGCATTCACCAAAGAGACGGGGATTCGCCGACGTTCAGCTTCCACCATCAGGTTGGGCCACATCTCCCCTTCGACCAGCACCACGCGGCAGGGCTCGAAGCGATCGAGATACCGCCTCACACAGATTCTCAGATCGACCGGCTGATAGACCACCCGCAGCCGCTCGTCCTCCCGCGGAAGGGCGACCTGGTGACCGGTCGCCGTCGCGACCGCCAGCACGAACGACTGCCCGGGATCCCGCCGGCGCCATGAATCGATCAACTTCAGCGCCAGCATCGCCTCCCCGACGCTCACCGCATGGACGTGAATCGCCCCGCAGGGCTCGAACTCGGCGGCGCGTCGATACCAGCCGAAACGCTCCAGCAGCCCGCTGCCGAAGCCTCCGCGGCGGCCCATCTTGATCACCCACCCCGGCAAGGCCACGCCGAGATAGAGCGGCAGCAGCAGGCGGTAGAGGATCAGGGCCATCCGCGGCAGGCTAGGAAGCCCCCTGCGGAGCGTAAAGCAGGATGGCACTGCCGCCGTAGCTGCGATGCTCCAGCAACTCGTAGTCCGCCGATGACGGGGGCTCGGCATCCGACGACTGCTCGAGCAGAAGCAGGCCGTCATCGGCCAGCACACCGCGGAGCGATTCGGATCCCAAGAGCTCCGCCACATGATCGCGATCGAGCACCGACCGGGCATACGGAGGATCGGCGAAAACCAGATCGTAGGCACCCCGCTCACGCCGAAGCCATCCATGCACGTCGGCCCGCACGACCCGGCCGCCTTCGAGACCGGTCGCCCTGAGATTTTCGCCCAGCACCCGCTCGGCGGCACGGTTCTCGTCGACGAAGACGCACGACGCCGCGCCCCGGCTCAGAGCCTCGAGACCCAGCGCGCCCGAGCCCGCGAAAAGATCCAGCACCCTCGCACCCTCGACGCGCTCGCCCAGCATCGAGAACAAGGCCTGCCGGACGAAATCCGTGGTCGGGCGTGTCACCCCCTTCGGCACCTTGATCGCCCGCCGTCCCGCCTTTCCCGCGATGATTCTCACCGCCCCCTACCTGCCAACCCCGGTCCCGTTTCGCAAGCGCTCGCTCCACTCTTCGAAAGCAAGACGCTCTCCCCCGTCACCCAGCTCCACCCACCAGCGACCGTCCTCGTCGGACCAGACCGTCACGTCGGCATAGACCGGTGAGCCCGGTGCCAGAGGCCGCCACGCGACAGGGCCGATGCGAGTGCCGACAACCGCCGCATGCGCTTCCGGCAAACTCACCCGTGCCACCAAGGCCCCGCTGCCTTTGCCAAGCCAGCCGTTCCCCTGAAGCGAGACAGGTTCCCCCATCAGACGAAATCCGGGGCAGCGGATTCGCCCGCGGGACAGCAGCACCTGGCCGCTCGCCGCGTCGAAAACCCACTCTCCCCAACCCTCCCGCCAAAGCCCGAGCCCCGCCCCCTTGGCCTCGGCTCGAGCCGTCCAGGTCGATGGATACGCGAGCCATCCGAAGCCTTCCACCCTCATCACCGACGGCGCCATCTCGCCTCCCAAGCCAGAATCAAAACGCCACTCAAGCGGACTCGAGATGCTGATTGAAGCTTTTGTTTGAATAGGCAGTCCAGAAGTCACTCTGATCTTTGCTTCTACGTGGGTCACATGGTTTTCTCCCGCAACTTTCAGAACCACATCCGCGATGCGATCTGGCGACTTCTTGAGCCGCATTGAAACAGTTGATTTACCATCGACCAGCAGGCTGGAATCGGCGACGCCGGTGATGGTTCCGGTTCCCGAGCCAAGCAAGGGCACGGCCCCGTTGAACCCTTCGCATTGCAGCCACTCGCCCGGCAGCCCGAATCCCACGATCCGGAATCCGCCGCCCCGGACGGTCAGCCAGCTCACCTCCCCGGCCGGGGACGGCTCCCCTTCTAATGGGACTTGAGACGACGGGACTCCGTCACCCTGAACGCCCGGACCGGGGGCAGGTGACGGCCGTCCGGCCGAACCGGGAGACGAGATCGTTTCCGCCTCCCCGCCATCAGCCGCCGCGATGACAGGCGGCTCGGGCGCCGCCTGCAGCGCCGTCGATGCGATCGAGAGCAGAAGTTCCGCATCGAGCTCCAGTTCGGGACCGATCAGCTCGGCGCCACGAATCGTCCGCCGGCCCCGGAGCCAGGCGCTGTAGTCCGGCCAGACGCGGGCTTCCTCGACGGTGATCAGCGGCCTCTCGTCGAGCCCGTCCGGCTTGGCGACCGTCAACCCATGAACCACCGCACCTCCCCACGGCGACCACGACAGCCGCTCGATGTGCGTCTCGAGCCCCAGACGTGCCTCGACCTTCGAGGCCACCCGGCGGCACGCCCACGGCGTCGACAGCACCCACTGCAGCAGCCCGAACAGGCCTGCGAAGAGCCCCAAGGCTGCAAGCAACCAGAAACGCCAGCGCCGCCGAGGTTTCCGCCGCATGTCTCCGCCCTTACTTCGCCGGCGGCGTTTTGAGAATACCCGCCTCACCCATCGGATAGCGGATCACGAGGCTCTTGTCGTAGAGGCGCGTTCCCTCCGAGGAGACCTCCTGCATGCGATAGATGAGCAGACCGAACTTTCCGTCGCCGGTCTTGCCGATCGCGAAGTTCTCCTTGGTCTTTCCGAGACTCGTCTCTTCCTCAAGCTTCCACTCGTGGCCGGTCCAGGCTCCGAGGATGCTGTTCTTGTCGGCATCGACGTCGTCGAGACGCTCAAGCGTCCCGTTCGGCGATACGAAGATGTCCTTCTCCGGGTCGTACTTGAGGGTCGAAATCGGGCTCGATCCCCCGCCCGGCACCGCGGCGTTGATATTCCAGCGACCGTCACCCGCCTTCTTGAGCTGGAGGATCACCGGATCCACCGATTTGAACTCCCGCTTCGACCACAGATCCAGGTATTCCTTGTACTGTTCCTCGGTCAGTCCGAGCTTCGGATCGTAGGGCAGCGGGACGCCCGGCGACGCCTTCTTGGAATGCTCCGCAAACCAGTCGGGATCCTTCTGGGCGGCCTGCTCGACCATCGCGACGTACTTGTCGAGCTCGGCCGGCGGCACCACCACGGTCGTCGCACCTTTCACGAGCTTGCCTTCGGGCAGGTAGTCGAGCGTCTTCGGCACCTCGGCTCCGGCGAAGCAGGCGAGGGACAGGACGGCGCATGCGGAAACAGTCGAAATTTTCATGAGACGGCCCAGAGGCTGCGTCGCCCCCCGGCGAAACACAAGCGGCAATCAGACGCGCCTCACCGCCTCAGGAAATCCTCGATTTCCGCCGTCAGAACCTGCGGCTGCTCCTCCGGAACGGAGTGTCCGCTGTCCTCGATCACCGCCAGGCGAGTCCGTGCGGGAGCTCCCTCGAGGCCGACCCGGAGACTCTCTAGCGGGACGACCTCGTCCTGGCGGGACCCGACCACCAGCAGCGGCTGGTCCAGATCCTCGAGGCGCACCCGCTGCTCGCCAAGCGTCTCGAGGGAATCCCCGAAGCCGCGGTAGGCCCGGCCCAGCCCTTCGACCAGGAGGCGCCGTTGATACTCGGCGATCACCTCGCGGGTGAGCACCTCCTTGCGATGGTAGGCCCTCGACAGCAGCGCGGCGAAGCGGTCCTCGTCGGAAACGAGCAGGCGGAACCCCGGATACACCGCCTCCCGCAGCAGCCCCGAACGGATGAAGCCGGCAGGGGCGACGTCCATGTTGAGAGCCGGACTGACCAGCACCAGCCGGCGCACCCGGCGCGGATGCTCGGCCGCCAGTCGCATCGCGAGATAGCCCCCGTAGGAATGCCCAACCACGTCGGCCTCGCGGATCCCGAGGTGATCCATCGTTCCCCGGACGAGATCCACCTGACCCTCCAGCGAGTAGGCCGAGGCCTCTTTCGGCCGCTCGGTGAAACCGAACCCGTTGAGATCCAGGGCCACCACCCGCCGCGAGCGGCCCAGCCGGGGCCCGAGTTCACGGAACCCGTAGGTCGAGGAACCGAGACCGTGAAGCAGGACCACGGGACGACCTCCCTCGCCCCATTGCTCGATGTGGACCCGCTGCCCATCGATTTCGATCAGGTTGCCCGCCGGGACCTCCGCGATCACCGCGTCGTAGTCCTCAAGCGGCGCGCACGACGCCACCAGCCCGGGCAGCAGCCAGGAGGTGATCCGCCGCCAGTATGCCTTGCGCCAACCATTCATCCGGGCCGCACCGACGGCGGCATCCCGCCGCGCGCAAGTGATTTGAGCCTCACCGGTCCCGGGCGCCACACTTCGGAAGGCTCGCCGAGCGCCGATACCACTCCGGTTTGAATCCCTGGCCGAGCCGGGTCGCGCCCCGAAGTTCGAGCTTGAGTTTGCGGCGGTTGAAATCGTCTTCCTCGTCCATCTTCACACTCATGTCCGCCCGGCCGATCAGGCGAACCGGACGCTGCGCTTTCGCCGCTTCCCGCAAGGCCTTCACCAAGCGGTCGCTGGCGACCCGGGGCGACATCTTCACCACATGGCGCCGGCGGACCGTCCGGTCCTCCTCGGTCACGGGAAAGACGATCTCCTCGCACTCCAGATCCGCGAGCACCCGATACCTGCCGTCGGCCCCCGCGCACTCGAGCTGGAACGACGGCCGGCGCAGGGTGACCCGCTTCACTCCGGAATTCTCCAGCGTGAGCTCCAGACGGCCTCCGCCTTCCGGGCCGAAGTGCACCTTGTCGATCGACTTCAGCGTGATCCGCCGCTCGATCCCGTAGGGCTTGGCCATCACGCTCACCAGAGGATCGTGGATCTTCACCTGCCCCATCAACGGGAGCGGCGCGAGGACGAGGAGGAAACGCGCGAACATCTCCCACCGTTGAAGCGCAATCCCGAGAGGGAAAGGGCGGATTTGTGGAGATTTCGACCCATTTCTTTTTCCATCCCTTTTCCCACTCCACATCTGATCTTTACACAAGCGGGCTCTCCTCGGGCCATGAAAGCGCTGATTCCCCTCATCCTGCTGCTCCCGCTCGGCGCCCACCCGAATCACCCGGCCTCGGTTCACAACGCCGAGCTCGATCTCGTCAAGGCCCACCGCAGCACCCCCGAAGACAACGAGGTCACGATCACCGTCGCCGGCGACCGCCGGGTGATCACCTCCAACGGCATGCCCGATCACGACACCGGCCGATTTCCCAACCGCCGGAATCCGAACGCCATCACCGAGCAGGAGTACTCCTTCTCGATTCCGGTCGAGCCCGAGGCGAACGATCGCGCCGCGGAGGTGGGACACAACCTGTTCGGGGTCGCGCTCAACGGCGTGGTGTTCGACCCGGCGACCGCGGAGTACTACCGCAACCAGCGGGGCTCCGAGTGGAACTACGAAGCGCTCTCCGGCGCGGTGGACCTCGGGCTCGACGATCACCACGCCCACGTCCAACCCACCGGCGCCTATCACTACCACGGACTCCCCACCGGACTCTTCCTCCGGCTCTCCGGTCGCCGCAAGGAAATGACCCTCATCGGCTGGGCGGCCGACGGCTTCCCGATCTACGGGCTCTACGGATACGCCGAGGCCGACGACGCTTCGAGCGGGGTCAAGCTGCTCCGGACCAGCTACCGCCTCAAGCAGGGTCCGCGCGAAGGACGAGGCAGCCCGCCCGGCAACCACGACGGCAGCTACACCTCGGACTACGAATATGTCGAAGGTCACGGCGATCTCGACGAGTGCAACGGCCGTTTCGGCGTCACGCCGGAGTTTCCGAAGGGCAGCTACCACTACGTCCTCACCAAGGACTACCCCTTCATTCCCCGACTCTTCCGTGGCACTCCCGACCCCTCCTTCGCCAAGCTCCCCCCGGCGGTGAACCGAGGCGGGAGGCCCGGAGAAAATCGCGGAGGGGACGCGTTCCCGCCGCCCCCCGACGGGCCGCCCCCTCCCCACCGCGGCGGTCCTCCCCCGCCGAGGCGTTGATCCGGTTTTGCCTTCCCGGCCATCCGGGGCGAGTCTGCGCCATGCGCTGGCCGACCCTCACGCTCTGCCTCTGCCTGATCTCCTGCTCGGCGACCGGCAGGGGCGGGGCGCTGCACCACCCCGGACTCCGACTCGCCGAGCTCGCCCGCGAGGCCGACGGCTCCGGCGCGCTTTTCACCAGCTATCGCTCCGACGGCCCGGTGCGCTGGAATCAGTCCTGGCCCTGGAAACTCGATCTCTCCGGCGTCGCCTGGGACAAGCCGAACACGGCGACCGCGATCACCCCCCGGCACGTGGTCATGGCGGCCCACTTCATCCGCAAGCCCGGGCATGAACTCGTCTTCCACGACCGCACCGGACGCCGCCACGCACGGCTCGTCGAAACCGTGGTGAAACTGCGCGACCGCGGCCTGCCATCGGACGTCGCCATCGGCCTTCTCGACCAGCCGCTCCCCGCCTCGGTGCGATGCTATCCCCTTCCCGAACCTGCGGCCGATGAAGGAGCTTCGCTTGTCGGCGCGACGGTTCTCGTAACCGAACAGAAGCGGGCCCTCTACTTCCACCGGGTCGCGGGCATCCGTCGAAACCACTTCCGGATGTCGTTCGACCGGGAGCTCCCCGAGACCCGCCGCAAGGCGCTCATCGTCGGAGACTCCGGCCATCCCTCGTTCATCCTGAGCAGGGGCGAACTGCTCCTGGTGGAAACCCATACCGGAGGCGGGGGGGGATCGGGGCCGTTCTACGGATCGGCCGAGATCCAGGCAAAACTGCGCGAGGTCCTCCGTGAACTCGACCCGGCCCACACCTTCCGCACCGTCGGCGTCGACCGGACCACGCTCGACGATGCCGCCGACGGCCGGGCCTCCACCCCGCCCTCGCAACCCGTAACGCCCGGCCCGTCGCCATCACCTGCGACCCCTCCCGCGCCAGCCGTCCCGGCCCCGGGAGCCCCCCGCCAGCCGCGACCGCGGGTTGTACGGCCACCCGGCGACTGAGACAGGCCGCCCGACGACCTCCCCCCACGCGGCCGGGGGCCTACTTCGCCACCTCGACCTCGTAGTCGCCCAGCGCCCACTGGATGCCGGCGAGGTAGTGGCGCAGCACCTTCGGATGCCAGTAGATGTGGTGGTTGTGGCCGAGGGAACAGTAGAAGACCCGGCCCTCGCCCCAATGTCGCGCCCAGGCGACACCGAAGTCGTTGTCGGTGCGCTTGATCCCCTTCACCTCAGCGCTCTTGTCCTTGTCGAGACGCAGCAGCATGTCGACCTTCGAGGAGTCGTAGGGATCCTTGAGCTGATAGATCTCCTCTTTGAACTCCAGCGGCTCGCCGGCGAACATCGCGGCCAGCGGGTGCTCCTCCTTCCCCGGCTCGACGAAGACGTGCACCTCCGTGCCGGCACGCCAAGGGTGGCCATCGAAGTAGCCGTTGATCATCTCGCCGTATTCCGGCCAGTTGTAGAAGGTATCGGTCGCGGCATGGATGCCGACGAAGCCCTTCCCGCCCTTCACGAACTTCATCAGGCTGTCCTGAAGCCGCTTCTCGTCCTCCGCGCCCTCGAACGCGTTCTGCGTCGTGCTGAGGAAGAGGATGGCGTCGAACTCGTCGATCTTCCCGGGTTCGAAGTTCGCGAGATCATCGCTGATCACCGCTTCGAAGGCACCGGTCTTCTCGCCCATTTCCTCCAGGGCGACCTTCCCCGTCGCGATTGACTGGTGGCGGAACCCCGCGGTCCGGGAGAACACCAGCAGCTTCCGCTTCTGCTTCGGCTTGGCGTAGGCCTCGTCGGGCAGCGCTTCCCCGATCTTCTCGTGGGCGCCGGCCGGGGGCGTTTCCTTCTTCGGCGAGGCCGCGATCAGCCCGGCGATCACGCACAGGGCCAGGGGAATGGACAGGGTCGGTTTCATGGGATCAGCAATCGAGAGGGGTCCAGGCCGCGTTGGCTTTCGATGAGGCGACCACCGCCTCGATGAAGGCCATCCCGCGGATGCCGTCGTCGATCTTCGGGTAGTCCGTCGACTGGGTGTCAGGCTCGGTGCCGTCGATCACGGCGCGGATGTGATTGGCGAAATTGAGGTAGATGTTGGCGAAGGCCTCGAGATAACCCTCGGGGTGCGAGGGCGGCGTGCGCGAAGCGGACGCGGCGCTTTCACACAGGTAGCCGTTGCCGGTGCGATAGACCTGCATCGGCTCCTCAAGCCACTTCACGAGGAGCGTGTTCGGCTCGTTCTGGTGCCACTCGAGCCCCCCCTTCTCGCCATAGACGCGGAGGTTGAGGTTGTTCTCCTCGCCGACGCTGATCTGCGACGCGTGCAGCACCCCCTTCGCTCCTCCTTCGAAGCGAAGCAGCAAGTTGCCGTCGTCATCCAGCGCCCGGCCGGGAACGAAGGCCGTGATGTCCGCCGCGAGTTCGGAAATCTTCAGCCCGGTGACGTACTCGGCCAGGTTCTCGGCGTGCGTTCCGATGTCGCCGATGCAGCCGGCCGCGCCGGACTTGGTCGGATCGGTCCGCCAGGCAGCCTGCTTGAGATCGGTGTCCTCGAGCTTCGTCGCCAGCCAGCCCTGCGGATACTCCACCACCACCTTGCGGATCGTCCCGAGCTTGCCGGATGCGACCATTTCACGGGCCTGCTTCACCATCGGATAGCCGGTGTAGTTGTGGGTCAGGCCATAGAGCCGGCCGCTCTTCCCGATCACCTCCTTCAGTGCCTTCGCCTCGGCGAGGTCGAAGGTCGCGGGCTTGTCCGAAAGGACGTGGAAACCCGCCTCCAAAGCCGCCTTGGCGGCCGGAAAGTGGACGTGGTTGGGCGTCACGATGGCGACGAAATCCATGCGCTCGCCCTCCGGCAGCGCGGCTTCCTTCTCCATCATTTCCTCGTAGCTCCCGTAGCAACGTTCCGGCGGCAGATGGAGGTCGGCGCCCGAGGCCTTGGCACGTTCGGGGTCGGAGGAAAACGCGCCGCAGACCAGTTCACACTGGCCGTCGATGGCGGCGGCGATGCGGTGGACGGCTCCGATGAAGGCCCCGCGGCCTCCACCCACCATCCCGTAGCGGATCTTTCGATTGGATGCGGACATGTCGAATTACTGGTTGTCGCGGTCGAAGGCGGCATCGAAGGCGGCCTCGTTGACCGGGAAGTCGAGGTCCTTCACGTAGGCACAGCTCTCGGTGGCACCGTGGAAGCGGTCCATGCGACCGTCCTCCCACTCAATCGAGAGCGGACCGGTGTAGCCGATGTCGTTGAGCGCGACGATGACTTCCTCGAAATTGATGTCGCCGCGGCCGACGCTACGGAAGTCCCAGTAGCGGCGGGCGTCGGTGAAGTCGGTGTGACCGCCGAAGACGCCGACGTCGCCGTTGCCGTGGTCCCACCAGACGTCCTTCATGTGCGCGTGGTGGATGCGTTCCGCGAAATGGCGGATGAACTTCACGTAGTCGACGCCCTGGTAGCCGAGGTGGCTCGGATCGTAGTTGAAACCAAATCGCGGGTGACCCTTCACCGCCTCGATCGCGCGCTCGGCACTGGCGATGTCGAAGGCGATCTCGGTCGGATGCACCTCCAGCGCGAAAAACACGTCCTCCTCCTCGAAGGCGTCCAGGATCGCCCCGAAGCGTCTGCCGAAGTCGTCGAAGCCGGCCTGGACATACTCCTGGCTGGTCGGAGGAAACGCGTAGAGCGCGTGCCAGATCGACGAACCGGTGAAGCCGTTGACCACCGCCTTGCCGTTCCCCGGCGTCCGACCCGCCATGTAGTCCTTGCCGGCATCGAGGAACTTCCGGCACGCCCTGGCGGTATCGATCATCTCCCGGGCCGCCCGCTGACGCACGCCCTCGGGGTCGCCGTCGCCCCAGACGTGCTCGGGCAGGATGGACTGATGACGGGCGTCGATGTTGTCGCAGATCGCCTGGCCCACGAGGTGCGCCGAAATCGAATAGGCGCCGAGGTCGTGCTTCTTCAGCAACTCCCAGCGTCCGGCGATGTAGTCGGGGTCGTTGAGCGCGGCCTGGACGTCGAAGTGATCGCCCCAACAGGCGAGTTCGACGCCGTCGAAGCCCATCGCTTTGACCTTCGGCAGCAGTTCCTCAGCAGGCAGGTCGGCCCACTGACCGGTGAAAAGAGTGACGGGTCTTGGCATGATGTTCTGGATTCTTCGGCAGGCTAACGGCCCACCTTTCACCGAATCCATCGCAAAATGCGTCCCCGTCTTCCTCAAGGCGCCTCAAGCGTCGCCTCGAAGGCGGCCCGGAGCCGCTCCGTCACGCGTCGATCGGCAAAGGCCCGGTCGTCCCAGTTCGAGACGGGCATCACGCCACGGGTGGCCGACGTGAGAAAGAATTCGTCCGTTGCCCGCGCATCATCGAGGGGGAGCACGACTTCGCGAACGGCGATGCCGGCTCCTTCCGCCAGCTCCATCACCCGCCGCCGGGCGGTGCCCGGCAGGCAGCCCGAGGCGACCGGAGGCGTCAGCAGCACACCTTTCGAAACCGCGAACACATTGGCCGTCGCCGCCTCGCACCAGTTCCCGCGCGTGTTCGGAAAAACCAGCTCGTCCACCCCCGCGCGCCGCGCGTGATCGAGCCCGATCAGGCTTTCGGCGTAGCTCGTGCATTTCACTCCGGCCAGCGGAGACCCCTCGTTCCGCGGCCACGGCGAGGTGACCACCGACACCGAGTCCGGCAGCGGCCCCATCGCCTCCACCGCCATCACGGTCGCCGGACGTCCGCCCGCGAGCTCGCGCAGCCCGCCCGCGCCCGCCGTGCGCATGATCCTCACCCGGGTGCGGGGAGCCGCCAGGTCCGCCAGCACCGGGTCCAACGCCGCCCGAATCCCGTCGGCATCCGGAGCCTCGATCCCCAAGCGCGCGCACCCGGTCGCGAGCCGCTCGAAATGCAGATCCGGGCGGATCAAGCGACCATCGACCGCCAGCATCGTCTCGAAAACACCGAGTCCGTGGGTGAAGGCACGATCGTCCTCCAGGCGTCGTTCCCCCTCCAGCAACCAGCACTTCATGACCAATCGCGGACAAAGACCCTCGAGTCGCGACCGCTTTCCTCCAGCTGCCGCCGGCGACTGTCCGGCAGATCCGCGACGCCGCCCTCCCGGTATCCAAGTCGATCGCGGAAGAACTCCGCCGAGCGATTGGTGAGCGCGAACACCCGCTCCAGCGCGCGCTCACGGGCCACCGCTTCCGCCTGCCTCACCAACTCGACCCCGTAGCCCCGCCCTTCATGGGCCATCTTCACGTAGAGACACGCCACCTCACCGACACCGTCCGGATACGGATGAAGCGCGACACAACCGACCACGTTGCCGTCGATCGTCATCACCAGATAATCGTCCAGCCGCTCGATGATGTCCTCGTAGTTCCTCGGGACGAGCTTTGTCCGCCGCACCACGCGGCCGATCATCCCGAGCAGTTCCGGGATGTCCTCGTCTCGCAGGGCACGAATCTCGCGGTAGGCGTCGGCGTGCACCATCGTCCCCACCCCTTCGTTGGAAAACAGCTCGTCCACGAGCACCCCCTGGCGCCGGCCGTTGAGCACATGCACCCGCGGCACGCCCCGCCGGCACGCCTCCGCCGCTGCCTTGAGCAGGTCGCCGTTGCTCACGCTCGACCGCTCGAGCCACCCCTCGGTCTCCGACGCCGCCACGGCGGGCACCGGCTCGCCATCGACGAGAATCGCCTCCTCGAGAAGCGCGATCAGCTTCACCGCCCCGATCCCCAGCGTGAAATCGACCACCTGCGGATCGAGCGGGTCGTTCGAGGAGGCGTCGGCCACCACCGTCTGACCCCGCCCGAGGATGGCCTTTGCTTCCGCCAGCGACGCCGGGTCGCCGAGCGGAGCCGAAAGCCGGGCCGCCTTGATTTCACACTCGAGCGTCCAGTCGTAGAGGTCCTTCAGATCGCCCCCGAGCACACCGAGCACCAGCTTCACGCCCACCGATTCCAGCGCGGCCAGATCGAGCAGGGTCTCGGCCACCGCCGGCTCCGGCAGAAGCCCGGCCTCGATGAGCACGACGAACACCTTTCCGCGGAATTGCGGAACATACTGGAGGACGGCTCTGACATCACCCTGTGCGGCCACGCCGAATCTCTAGCAACCCCGCTCCCGCCGCGCAAGCGGAGCGGCGCCCCGCACGAACATCACGCCGATGAAGTGGAGGATCGGACAGGTCAGCAGCACCCCGTAGCCGGGACCGAGACGGTAGTAGTCGAGGCCCAGCTCATCCCAGACGCTCCAGCTCAGGTAGCCCACGATCCCGACCATCGCCACCGCACTGCAGCCGCAGGTCAACCACCACAGCAGCCGACTGGCCGCAAGCCATCGCACCAGGAAGGGGGAGGCCACCACCAGCAGCACCATCAGGTGGATCGCCGCCCACAGAACCGCCTGCATGCCGAACCAATCCAGATTCGCGAAGTCCCCCACTCCCGACCACCAGACTCTCCAGATCTCCCAGCCACGGAAGTCATCCCACTCGCCGCTCCAACCGAAGCTCTCGAACACCAGGAAGTGGAAACCCGCCAAGCACACCAGCGCCGCCAGAAAACAGCCGCGCGCGATCCGGTCCGTCCAGCGCTCGTTCATCGTCTCCTCCCGATCCGCCATCCCATTCCGAGCCCGGCGAGTCCCAGCCCGATCACCCCCCAGTCCCCGATCACCGCATACAGCGAAAGCCCCGGACGATCGGGAATCACCACCTCCGCCAGCAGCCAGCCGCGGGTGAGGTGGCTCCCCGCCTCATCCCTCAGCTCCTGCCGCTCGCCGGTGTCCGGGTGGGCCGTCGACCCCAGCGGATTCACCGCCGCGCTGACCCCGGTATTCGCGCAGCGCACCATCGGGCGCCGCAGTTCGATGGCCCGGAAACGCGAGTTTGCGAAATGCTGGGCGGCCGCCGCGCTGTTCTTGAACCACCCGTCATTGGTCACGTTCAGGATCAGCTGGGGACCGTCCCGGACGAACCGCCGCATCAGGCGAGGCACCGTGTCCTCGAAACACACCGTGGGGATCACCCCGACCTCGCGACCGTCGACCTCCACCTCCAGCGGATCGAAGGCCTCGCCCTTCGCGAACGCGCCCCCGTACTGCGCGCCCGACTGCTGCTCGTAGATTCTGCGCAGGAAGGGCAACTCCTCGGCCAAAGGGATGTATTCGCCGAAAATCACCAGGTGATGCTTGCGGAAGGTCTGCAACTCGCCTTCGGGATCGAACATGACGAGAGAGTTCCAGAGACGCCCGCCATCCTTCTCCACGAGCGCGTCCCCGAGTCGCTCCCCCTCGACCTCGTTGAGCCCCATCACCAGCGTGAACTCGCCCTCCGCCATCACCCGCTCCATGGTCTCCAGATTCTGTCCCCAGGTGCCCCAGCCTCCGTCATCGGTCCGCAGCACCCGGCCCACCAGGGCCGATTCCGGCCACATGATCCAGTCCGGCGTCGAAAGCTCCAGCGATCCGCCATCGACCATGGCCTCGTCGATCCGGGCCGCATCCCGCGCCACCAGCTCCCGCAGCGCCTGAAGCGTCTCCTCCTCGTAGCCGAAATGAATCTCTTCCGGCGACCAGAGGCGCCTCGCCGCCTCCTGCGGGATGTTCAACTGCACCAGCAGCACCTTGAGGCGGGCCCCGTCGCGCGACGACAGGCTGCTGATACGCCAGACCCCGTAGCAGAAGGCCAGCGCCACCAGCACCGCCGCCACCCCGAAGTCGACCCGCAGCCCCCGGCGTCTGCCCCGGGCCTGATCGAACAAGCGCCGGCCCACCTGCAGCAACACCGCCTGGAGAAACACCGGCAGAAAGGCCAGTCCGCAGATGCCCAGCAGATCCGCCGACTGGGCCATCACCGGCGTCTCGTGGAAGGCCACTCCCAGCGTATTCCAGCCGAAACCGGTGAAAACCCACCCGCGAAGCCACTCGCCACCGCACCAGAAACCCGCCACCGCAAATGCGAAACCCATCGACAGCAGCGAGTCACGCAGCGGCCCGCCGCCGCTTCCCGACTTCTCTCGGACCTTCCTCGCGATCCGGTCTTCCTCCGCCACCCCGCGCTCCCGCCAGGGATTCCCCCAGGTCGCGGCGAACATTCCCCACAGCGCGGGATAGAGCGCCAGGTAGCACGCGACCACGAGCCAGCCCACCCACGACACCTCGCTGAGCCAGTGGAGGCTGATGAGAAAGCAAGCCGCCCCCGCCAGCCAACCGTATCCGAATCCCTTCCAGCCGGCCCGCCTTCCCCCGAGGGTCCACAGTGCGGCGAGGAGCGGCAGCATCACCACCCAGACCAATCCACCGAGATCGAAGGGCGGCACCAGCAGCGCCATGCCGGCGCCCGACGCCAGCACCGCGCCCCACCTTGAAAGCATCGAGCGCATCACTTTGGAGTGCGGGGGCTTGCCCCCGCTTTTGAACCATCGGACACGCCCGCCACCTCACCACGCGACGCCAAGCCCCCCCGGCCCCGCGCCCAACCCGCTCGCAAGCTCGCCCTCCAAAGCGGGGGCGAGCCCCCGCACTCCAAAGACCCACTCATCCCATCCGCTCGTTGGCATCGGCCTCGATCGCGCTCCACAGCGCATCGAGCGACGACGACACCTTCGACTTCGAAGCCGCGAGGTCGTCCGCCGGACCGTCCTTGCCGAACAGGTAGAACTTGATCTTCGGCTCGGTGCCGGAAGGCCGCACCGCGAACGAACGTCCGTCCGCCAGGTCGACGAAGATCATCTTCTCCTTCGGCAGCTCGTCGCCCTCCTCGTCGAAAAGGTCCTGATTCGCGAAGTCGCGCACCCGATCGATCGCGGTGCCGTCGAGCTCCGTGGGCGGTGCTTCCGAATACGAGGTTGCGAGCGCCTGGATCTTCGCGGCGCCGTCCGCGCCCTCCATCACCATCGCCTGACCCCGCTCCTCATGATAGCCGAACTCGGTGTAGATCGTGTCCAGCAGGTCCGGCAGTGTCGTGCCCACCGACTTCGCATACGCCGCCACCTCGGCGAACATCACGGCGGCCCCGTTGGCATCCTTGTCGCGGACGAAGTCGCAGCCGAGATAGCCATAGCTCTCCTCGCCGCCGAAGAGGAAGAACCGGGAATACTCGAGCCGGAGCTTGCGCGTCGTGTCCTCGTCGAGATCCCGGTAGTCGCCTCCTTTCTTGTCGGCCGGGATCGCCCCCTCGTACTTGCCGAGCTTGGAGGCGATGTACTTGAACCCGGTCAGCGTGTTGACCACGCCCAGTCCGAACTTCGCCGCGATCGCGCTCTGCAGCTCGGTCGTCACGTAGGTCTTCACGATCACCGCACGGGCCCGGGTCGTGTCGTTGAGCCATCCGATGTCGAAGGCGGTCTTCGAGCGATACCAGCACATCAGCGAACCGATCTGGTTTCCTGTGAGAAGCCGCATCTCGCCCTTGCCGTCGCGGGCCACCACGCCCATCCGGTCGCTGTCGGGATCGGTGCCGATCACGATCTCGGCACCCTCCTCCTCGGCCTGGGCCACCGCCATCTCCAGCGCCGCCGCATTCTCCGGGTTCGGCGACTTCACCGTCGGAAACCGGCCGTCCCGCACGTCCTGCCCGGCCACCGTCGACACCTCGAAACCCAGCTCGCGGAGCATCGGCACCGTGATGTGCCCGCCGGTGCCGTGGAGGTTGGTGAAGACCACCTTCGCCGATCCCCCCTCGAGCAACTGCGGCTGCATCAGCAGCGACTTCAGCTTGTCCATGTAGCGGCGATCCATCTCCTCACCGAGGATCGTCACACTCCCCCGCTCCGGCTCGGGCAGAGGCTCGTAGACCTCGCTCTCGATGGCGTTGACCGCATTGATGATGCCCGAAGCGTGCGGCTCGACGATCTGCGCGCCGTCGTTGAAGTAGGCCTTGAAACCGTTGTCGTGCGAAGGGTTGTGACTGGCGGTCAGCACCACCCCGGCATCCGCCCGAAGCTCGCGGACCGCGAAGGACAGCTGCGGCGTCGAACGCGCGTCCTCGAACAGGAACGCATCTCCTCCGAGGTCGGCGGTGACCCGGGCGCAGAACTCCGCGAAGTCGCGCGAGAAGTGCCGCGTGTCGTGGGCGAAGACCAGCTTCGGTTTCCGTCCCTCGCCGACCGCCGTCCGGGCATACTCGACCAGCCCCCGGACCGCCCGGGAGACGTTGAAGAAGTTCATCGTCGCGGTGCCGACGCAGGGATGCTCCGGGCGCTCGTTGGGCCCACCCGCGCCCTGCTCGACGCTCGTCACCACCCGTCCGATCGTGCGTCCGCGCAGTCCGCCGGTGCCGAAGGCCAGCGTCTTGAAGAAGCGGTCGTTCAGCTCCTGCCACTCCCCCTTCTCGGCCAGCTCGCGGATCGCCGTCCCGGCCAGCGGACCGGAGGCGCCGGCCAACAGGAGGTCAATGTTCTCGCGGGAGCTCTTCAGGAGATGGCCGGCGGCGGCCGCTTGGTCGAGTAGGGCTGACAAGTCGCTCATTTCGCGCTGGATGCTAGCGCGCATCTCCGCCATGGCAATGCCCCCCATGCGACATCTCCTCCAGCAGGCCGTCGATCGGCGTCAGTCCCTCCCCGACGGGGAGACCGACGCCTTCCGGGTGTTCGACGGCGCCGGCGACGGGCTCGACGGGCTCGAGATCGACGCCTTCGCCGGTCGCTGGCTGGTTTCCACCCGCGACGCCGCCATCCCCGGAGGAATGCTCGACGCCCTGCGCGACACCGGGCGAACCCTCTACCACAAGCGCCTCGACCAGCATCAGAAGGAATCGCCCGCCCATCTCTCGGGTCCCCCGTGCACCGAGCCCTTCGTGATCCGCGAGAACGGCCTGCTCTTCGAAGTGTCCTTCTCCTCCGGCTACTCGCAGGGGATCTTCCTCGACCAGCGGGACAACCGCCGCTGGCTCATCGATGCCACCACGCCCGGCACCACGCTGCTCAATACCTTCGCCTACACCGGCGCCTTCTCCGTCGCCGCCGCCGTCCCGGGGGCGATCACCACCACGCTCGATCTTTCCCAGCCGTATCTCGACTGGGCCCGGCGGAACCTCGAACTCAACGGCATCGACCCGGACGGTCACTATTTCTGCAAGGGCGACACCTTCCACTGGCTCCGCCGCTTCGCCAAGCAGGGCCGCCGCTTCGACACCATCGTCCTCGATCCCCCGACCTTCTCCCGCGACAGGGACGGTCGGGTCTTCCGCGTCGAGAAGGACTACGGCCGCCTGGCCGCCCTCGCCGAACGATGCCTTGCCGCCGACGGGACCATCCTCGCCTGCACGAACTGCCGACAACTCGACGTCGCGGGTTTCCGCCGCCAGTTGTCCGACGCGCTCCCCCCGGGATTCCGGATCGAAGCGCTTCCGATGCCGCCGGACTTCACCGGAGAACCCTATCTCAAGTCCCTGCGGCTGAGCCGCTGAGGATCACTTCGCCGGAAGCAGCCAGACGCCCTGGTGGTAGGACTTCCCGGTGGCGTCCTCGAACACCTGCAGGTAGGCGCGCGTGAAGCCGCGCTTCTGCATCTTCAGGTCGATTTGATAGAACTCCTCGGTGGTCAGCCCCCAGAACACGCCCCACTCCTTGTTGGCGCTGGCGTCGAACTTCTTCAGCACGTGGCGATACTGGTGGAAGCCCCCGTTGTTGCGCCCCTCGACGTAGGCGAAATAAGTCCCGTCCGCCCGGCCGTCGTACACCACCTGCTGGTCCGCCTTGCTCATCCACGGAGAGAAATCCGAGTCGGAGAACTCCCCATCCTTCAAGCTGCTGTATCCACTGCTCATGACTTCATTCGTTGCCGGACCGGCTCCGCCTCCGTTCTTCGTGCACGACACCATCAGAGTGCCCGCCAACAGACCCGCGATCATCCAGCCGATTTTCATGCCCCACGGGATAGGGAGCAATCCCATTCCTGACAAGCCGCAAGCGTCGCCCCCGCCCCAAAGCCGTGACATGCCCGGGGATCAGCCCTCCGCCGCGCGACTCGCCGCCGCCTCACCACTCCACGCCCACAGCGTCGGATCCAGCTCCGCCCGTGCTGCACCGATCAGCGCCTCCGCCGACCCCGGCTCCCGAAGTACGGCGAACATCGTGGATCCCGAACCGCTCATCAGCGCCCCCGCGACCTCCGGGCGAGCCCTCAGCCATTCCTTCATCTCGGCGAGAAAGACGTATTTGGAGAACACCGGACGCTCGAGATCATTGACCAGCTCGCCCCACGCGAAGCCCTGAGGTTCGTAGTCCACCCCCGCCAGCGCGGGCGCATCCCCCCACCGCCCGTAGGCCTCCGGCGTCGACACCCCGAAGGCCGGCTTGAGCAACACCACCGGGAGCGGCGGCAGCTCCGGCCCCGTCTCAAGACGCTCGCCCCGCCCCGCCACCCGGGCCACGGGAGGACCGATGAAGAACGGGATGTCGGAGCCGATCGAAGCCGCCAGCTCCGCCAACCGGCCGGTTCCGAGGCCGGTCTCGAAATGATCGTCCAGCGCCCGGAGCATGGAGGCGGCGTCGCTGCTACCACCTCCCAGGCCCGCGCCGTGCGGGATGACCTTCTCCAGGCGGATCCGCAGCCGATCCGCCCTTCCCGTCGCCTCGCGGAAGATCCGGAGCGCCTTCAGCACCAGATTCGAGTCGTCCACCGGCACCCCCGGCGTGTCGCACTCGAAGCCATCCGCTTCCGCCGCGCCGATCTCGATCCGGTCGCACAGCCCCGGCAGGGCGACCATCACCGACTCGATGTCGTGAAACCCGTCCTTCCGCCGCCGCAGGACCCGCAGGGAAAGATTCAGCTTGGCCGGCGCCTCGATGATCACGGCCCGATCATGCCGCCCCGTCCCGCATGATCAACGCCAACATGCGACCCGTCCGCCCCTTCTCCATGCGATAGCTGTACCATCGGTCCAGGTCGGCCGCGGTGTCGAAGCCCGCATCGTGATAGGTACCCACTCCCAGCGCCGCGGCCTGCCGACCGATCTCCGCCGCGAAGTCCACCTCGTAGTGCGGTGGGCGGATGCACGGTCCCAGCACCACCACCACATCGGACGCCCGGGTCCCGAAGGCCCCCGCCATCGCCTCCACCCCGGCCTTGAGAATGTTCCCCTCCGTTCCCTTCTTCCCCGAGTGCAGCAATCCGACCACTCCGGTCGCCCGGTCCGCCAGCCAGATCGGCCCGCAATCGGCAACGTAAATCCCCAGCACCTGGCCCACCTCTCCGGTCACCAGGCCGTCGACACCCGAGACCATCGATGCCGGAGCCAACGGGACGCGCGACGCTGTCGCGCCCGCCTCACCCGTCACATCCGCCCCACTCGACACCACCGCCACCTGGTTCCCATGCACCTGCTCGGCGCGCCACCAGTCGGGCTGCCCGAATGCCTCCCGCACCCGCGCCTCGTGATTCGGCCGCAGGCGCTCGAGCACCTCGTCCCGCTCACCGTTCACCGCCACCCCGGGCACCCGCTCGATAAAGTCCACCTTGAGCCCCGCCATCTCGTGCAGCGGCTCCAGAAAATCATGTGACATGCCCCAGCCTCCCCCGCTGCGCGCGCGTGCCAAGTGTAGAGTTTCCGAGCCGGAATCGGAGAGCACGCCCAGCCGGGCGGCGGCCACTCGCACTCAGAACGCCCCGATCCGACCTCCCAAAAAGAGAGCGCCCCCGTCACAGCACTGAAGTGACGAGGGCGCTTGGAATTCGCCTGATATCGGGGGGATGTCTAGCAACAGCGGCTCACGCCATCTCGCGGCCCTCGAGGGCGCGCTTGGTATGTTCGACCGATTCCACCTGATCCTCGTCCATCTCGGAGAGGAGTCCGGCGAGATCCGTCGCGATTTCCTTCCGCATTTTCGAGACAAGTTCGACACCCTTCTGAGTGATTCGAACCATGATCTTGCGTCGGTCTTCGGCGGCGTGAACACGCTCCACATACCCCAGTTTTTCCAAACGATCGACGAGGCCGGTGGCCGCGGCGGTCGAGTGACCCATCTTCTTCGCGATATCCGACATCGTCAGATATTCCTCGCTCGAAAGGTAGGCCAGTAGGAAGAATTGAGGGAATGATACGTTGCCTTTGTTGAGTTTGGTCGAGAGGTTCAGGATGCAGCTGCGCTGCGTGAACAGGACGAAGTCAGCAAGACGATCCGCATCGGCGTGCAGCGAAGAGCCTTTGGGGCTCGGGGTGCTCAGTTTCATGGCTGGTTTTAGTGTTCATGTTTCGGGACATGTAAGGGAGCACAGCCTTTGCGGGGAGAAAGCTAGCAATCCCCCCTGACCTTAAGCAAGACCAAATTGTAAAAAAACCGCCACCTATCTGGGTTTCCTTTTAAAATCAGGGGCTGGAGGGCGAAACTTTTTCATCAACCGGGGCTTCCACGACCTCTTCTTCGGGTGTCGGGCGCGCGAAAACCGCATCGCCCACCTCCACGGTCCCTCCCTTGACGTCGGCGGCGGCGTAGCGGCCGGCCCTCTCCCCGGTGATCACCAGGCTGGCCGCCCGGTCCTCTTCGCCGCGGGTGGTCAGGATCAGACCCTCGCCCAGCTTCAGGTCGTCGAAGCCCTGGACCAGCACGAAGCCGTCGGCCCCGTGCACCGAGGCGACCCGCCCGACCAGCCGCGGACCTTCCGGCTCGGGCTCCGATTCCTCCTCCGAGAACCAGCCGCAGGCGGAAAGGGCAAGGCAGAGCATGGGGATGACAAGTCGTAGCATCAGGACACCAAGCGACACCGATTCCGCCTCCGGTTCAAGCGACGCGTGCTGCCGCGCTCAGCGGCGGGTGTGTCGTCGCCCCCGTCACGACCGCTCCCTCCTGATCCGGAGGTCCCGCCGCCCGAGAGTCCGGGATTCGGGGGGGCGTGATCCGGCGCCTCGTCATCCGTGCACAATTTTCCTCGCGGGCGATTGACCTCCCCGCCTCCCTGTGTTCAACCTCCCGCCGACCCGCACCCGGACCGGTGGCTGAGTGGTCGAAAGCGCTCCCCTGCTAAGGGAGTATACCGGAAACGGTATCGAGGGTTCGAATCCCTCCCGGTCCGCCACGACCCGACCTCAGCTTGCTGGGGTCGGGTCGTGGCGTTTTCGGGGTGGGCGGAGATCGCTGGCGAGCGAAGCGAGGCCGGGTTTGAATTCAGGAAGCCGACCCTGTCGGCGGCATCCGCCCGGTGCCCGGCGGGCACCCAAACTGGAATGGCCAGAGCGGAGCGGCGGCAATCCCTCCCGGTCCGCCAGACCCCTGTCCAACTCGTTGGACAGGGGTCTGGCGGTTCTGGGCGGGAGGCAGTCCCTACCGAAGCAACGCGAAGGAGGGTTTGAAAACAGGAAGCCGATCCTATCGGCGGCATCCTCCTGCGATCCCGCATCCGCGGGAGAGCCAAACTGGTTTGGCGTGAGGAGCGCAGCGACGAGGGCAATTCAGGAAGCCGATTCTATCGGCGGCATCCTCCCGGTGCCCGGCGGGGCACCCAAACTGGAATGGCTTGTCCGCCGTAGCTCGAAGGGCGAAGGAGGAAGCGGCGGCAATCCCTTCCGCTCCTCACCCGCCATCACCCGGCACCTTCTTGGCAGCCGCCAGCAGTGCCTTGAGCACCTTCCTTGCTTCCGCCCGCGACTCGAAACGAAGGATGTGACGCACACTCCGCGAGGCCGGCGCTCCCCGGTGATCCACCGGCTCCACTTCCGCCGTCCGGATCACGATGGCCGCTCCGCCTTCCGGATCATCCCCCCACCCCTGCATTTCAATCGAGGTCACGTGGGCGACCGCCAGAAAGCGATCGACGTCGTGGTGTTCGCCGCTCTCCCTCAGGTGAATGAACCCCTCCGGAGGATCGGACACCATTTTCAGTGCATCGCCCGCCAGGGGAAAGACCAGGGATGAGGCAAGAATCAGGGAACGAAGCGTGCGCATGAGGCGTTTGGGGTGAGGGTCTGCATCACGCCGAGATGTCACGCGGCCCGGCGTGGAAGCGCTGCCGGCCCGGCCCTCACGGCGGTCCAATGCCCTACCCTTCTGCCTATTTCGCCACAAGATGCTTCGCCACAAGACCGCGGGACCGAACCGCCTCGCGCCGACCGGAGCTTGACCGCCGGTTGTCGTCTCCGCTTGGTATGGACCATCCTTTCTCCATCCCATCGTTCCATGAAGCAGCTCCCCCTCGCGATCATCGCCTCCCTCCTCTTCCCCGCCCCGCTCTCCGCCGAACTGACGATTCCCGAGTCCGCGCCAGCCGGGAGTGCGATCGAGGTGTCGTGGAGCGATACCTCGGCCAAGGGCCGCGTGCGCTTCCTCGACCCTGCCGGCAAGCCCTGGCAGGGCGCCCCCTACGCCTACCTGCGCGATGGCAAGGCGACGCTGAAGGCGCCGGCGAAACCGGGTGACTATCAGATCGGCTTCCAGCCGGACCAGGAAGTGACCGAGTCCGAGCCGATCCGGATCACCGCCGTCACCGCCACCCTTTCCGCGCCTGAAGTCGTCGAGATCAACGAGGGCTTTGGCGTCACCTGGACGGGCCCGGCCTACCAGCAGGACCGGATCCGCATCGTCCGGGGCGACGGCTCCTCGCTGCCGGGAGGCGCCTACGCTTATCCTTCCAACGCCAAGGGCAAGCCGGTCCAGCTCAAGGCGCCGGTCGAGGCCGGCACCTACCGCCTCATCTATCAGATGGATGGCGAAACGCTCGCCAGCCGCGAACTCCGGGTCGGTGGCACCGAGGCCGAGGTGATCGCCTCACCGACCGTCCAGGCCGGCGGCGACCTTGAGGTCTTCTGGAGCGGACCCGACAACCGACAGGACTACGTCGCGCTGATCCCGGCCGGAGCGGAATCGCGACCATCCTCGGCCAGCTACGCCTACACCGGCAACAGCACCGCAAGGGCGGTGATGTTGGTCGCGCCGGAGAAGCTCGGCGCATACGAGGTGGCTTATTTCACCGGCGGCAAGGTGCTCGCGCGGCAGGCGATCGAGGTCGTCCCGGTCTCGGCCACGCTCGAGGCTCCCGAGGCAGTCGTCGCAACGCTGCATTTCGAGATCGTGTGGACCGGCCCGGGCAACCGACAAGACCGCATCGTGATGGTCGGCCGCGGCTCCGCTGACGACGCCCCACCGGCGGCGACCACCTACATCGACCCCACGGAAGACGTCGTAACGATGGAAGCAACCGTCGATCCCGGCCCCTACGAGCTGCGCTACCGCACGAGGAAAGGCGCGGTGCTCGCGACACGGCCGATCGAGGTGCGACCCGCTCCGGTCGACCCCGGCAGCCTGCGTGTGCGCCTCGGCGAAAGCTCGGTGATCGGCGCCCAATCGGCGGTCGAGATCATCCTCGACGCCTCCGGCAGCATGCTCCAGCGGCAGGACGGGCGACGCCGCATTGAGGTCGCCCGCGAGTCGTTGCTGGCGTTGCTCGACGACGTGCTGCCGGCGGGCACGCCCTTCGCGCTGCGGGTCTTCGGCCACAAGGAGGCCGACCGCTGCCGCACCGACCTGGAGATCCCGCTCGGCCCCCTCGACCCCGACACCGCGCGGGCGAAGATTTCCTCGATCCAGGCGATGAACCTCGCCAAGACCCCGATCGCCGCCTCGCTGGCGGAGGTGCCGAACGACCTCCCCGGCGTGACCGGCGAGCGGGTCGTGATCCTGGTGACGGACGGCGAGGAGACCTGCGACGGCGATCCCACGCTGGCGATTCGCCGCCTGCGCGAGGACGGCACCGACCTGCGGGTGAACATCGTCGGCTACTCGATCGACGACGAGGCGCTGCGCGAGACCTTCAAGAGCTGGGCGGCGCTCGGCAAAGGCCGCTACTTCAACGCCCCCGGGGCCGAGGAGCTGGCGAAGGCCTTCCGCGAGGCGCTCGACATCCCGTATGAAGTGCTCGACGGCGACCAGCTCGTCGCCCGGGGGATGACGGGTGCAAGCACCCTTGAGCTCCCGCCCGGCGACTACACCCTGCGCTTCCCCCGCGACGGCGAGCCGCAGACCCGTCCGTTCACGATCCACTCCAAGGAACGCACCGAGCTGCAACTCTGAGTCGACCCGGGACCATCCGACCTTGACCTGTCTCCGTCACCCCACAGCTTCGAAGTCATGGACACGCGATGCTCCACTCGTCCGGGACGCGAGGCCATCCAGAGCCACGCCTGGCGCCCCCTGGCGATGCTCTCCGGGCTCCTGGTTTCGATCGTGACCGGATGCGGGGATGATTCTCGTCCGGCATCTTCCGAATCCGGCGACGCCACCGAAGCCACCTCGAACCATGCGACCCCGCCATCCGCGGGCGACCTCCAGCGGAAGCTGATGTGGCCGGAGGAAGTCCGGGAGCTTCCGGTGAAAGTCGCCCACAACCGCCACTATCGCCGATATGCCTTCGGCGCCGAAGCACTCGATTTGAATGCCTACATCCGCATCCATCTCGACCGCTTCGTTCTCCCCGAACACGACGCCGACGTTCAGGAAGTCTGGAGGGTCTCGGCCGCCAGCGGAACATCCCCAGCCCAGACGGCGTCGGAGCATCTCACAGAGTTTTATCCGGACCTGGAAGGTGACGACCGGAAGGCGCGCGAAGCCGACCTCGCCGAAAAGGTCGAGACCATCCGCCGCTACGCCCGGGCGCTCCGGGACTACGAACAGGTGGCATTCACCGAGACCGCGTTGCGCAAAGCCTTCGTCATTTCCAACAAGGCCGAGGACCGTGCTCTCCAGGAGAAGCTCATGGACGAATTCTACCCGGCTCAGCTCGAAGCCGGCTGGACGCCCTACGGCGCTGCCATGAGGATGATGGTGGCCTACATCGGGGAGAGGGACCGACGCCACGGCGTCGACTCCGAGGAATCGAAGGGCCCGGATTTTGAAGCCGGGAACCTGGAGGCGGTGCGTTGGGACACCCACTTTCGCAACAAGCTCATCGATGCCGAGACCCGCAGGATCATCTTTCCTACCGGCAGCCGTCACGCCCGCTTCCCCATCGAGCGCAGGACCGCGATCGAGCAGGCCCTGCGCGATGCCTCCACGACCCCCTGAAAGCATGAACCGTGGTTCCCGGATCGTCCCCTTGTTCGGACTCGTGTTGTGGTGCCTCACCGGCGCCGGCTGTGACTCGGCCCCCGAGGGGGCGGCGGGTGGCGAAGTCGCCGAGGCGGAGATCGTCCGACTCCACGACGCCGGCAATGCCTCCGAACTGATCGACCTCGCGAATCAAGGCAACGTGGACGCGGCGGATGCGGTGCTGCTTCTGGCAGGTCGTCCGGAATCCTCACTCGACGGCAGATCGCTCGCCGCAGACTTCATCGCCGCCGCCGAACGCCGCAACGGCCCCCGCGAGCGACTCTTCATCGCAAGGCAACGCCTGACCGGCCGCTGGGTGGAACGCGACGCCGACAAGGCGCGGGCGTCGCTGACGAAACTCGCCGATGAGGGTGTCGCCGAGGCCGACGTCTACCTCGGGATGCTCGCCTCCTTCTCCAGCACCAGCGACGAAGACACGGCACGCGCGGTGACGCACCTGAGGCGGGCCGCCCAGAACGACGAAGCGTTCGGTCAGTTCCTGCTCGCGGCGCACCTGGAGAAAGGCGATGGCGTGCCAGCCGATCCGGGCGAAGCGGCCGAATGGTACCGGAAGTCTGCCGATGCGGGAATCCTCCAGGCCCAGCACAACCTCGGCCTGCTCCATCTCGAAGGCCGGGGTGTTCCGGCGAGCCCGTTCCGGGCGCAGCGCTGGCTGCGGAAGGCGGCGGACCAGGGCTATCCGCCTTCGTGCCACCGACTCGGCCGGATGCTCGTCGAGGGGATCGGCGTCAAGAAGGACCCCGAGGCAGGCTTCGCCCAGCTCCGAGCCGCCGCGGATGCCGGGCACATCCCCGCCCTGCTCTATCTGGGTGACGAATCCCAACGGCAGCAGCTTCATTTCGACGCGTGGCGGCGCTACCAGACCGCGTCGGAAGCCGGCAGTGATCTGGCCAAGCTGCGGATGGCAAAAGTGCTCCAGAGCGTGGCCCTCGAGCTTCCGGGAGGACGCCGCGGCAGCAAGTTCGACTCCATCATCACCAACGCCGGAAAGCACATGGGCGTCGGCACCTACCGCGAGGCGATGGATCTCGCCGGCGAATTGATCGCCTCCGTGAGCGACAGCGACCAGGCCGGAATTTCGGGTCTCGCCCGTCGCATGGAAACCGGCCATCGCAACCTGCAGCGCAACCGCGACCGGCTCGGCGTCGCAGTCCGGGAACACGAAGCCGCCACGGCCGGCGAGGTTTTCCTCGGCACGGTGGTCGCCGTCTATGCCATCAAGGTCGCCCTCGACGCGGCGCTTCCCGACTCGGTCAAGGAGCACTGGGGACAATCGACCTCCTCCGGCTACGATCCCTACAACAGCCGACAATCGGAGATCCTGAACCGCTGCGCCAGGGACCTCGCCGGCACCTGGGATTGATCGAACCGGAACTCAAGGCCGTGCCCCCGCGTGCGGTGAACCTTCTTCTCGCCAACCTGGCGGGGAGATCTCGCGGGTCGGCGTCCGACACGCAGATCGGAGCGCCCCGTCCCATCCGGGGCAACGCCGCCTCGGCTCCACGAACATCGGCCGTCCTTCGGCAGGAAGAAGCACGGGGGCGAAGGGCACCCGCGGCGCGAACGATGCCCGACCTTGACCTGGCATTGACTGCATCGTAGAGGTCTGGCAGCTCATTTTTTGCAGCAATTCCGAATCCCTATGGTCTCCGGAAAGCCCATCAGCCCTCCCTTACCCTCATGAATCCGAGAATTCTGGCGAGCGCCCTGCTGCTCGCCCTTCTGTTTGTCCCCTGCCACGGTGCGGAGAACTGGCATGTCTTCACCAGTCAGGGCGGGACGAAGCTCGAGGCGCGCGTGATCAACTTTGGCGAGGACCCGATCGAGGGCGAGACGGTGATTTTGGAGCGCAAGTCCGACCGCAAGACCTTCGAGATCGCGCTATCGAGACTGAGCGAGGACGACGTCCACTTCCTCAAGAACCACGTACCGGACGACGACGACGAGGACGAGGTCGTCGAACGCGAAAGCTGGGAGGACGAGACGGAGGCGGACGACCGCTTTGAGCCCCAGAAGAAGCAGCGCGGCTCGGACTTCTACCCCCAGGTCATCAACGCCAAGGGCACCGACATCCAGCCCTTCCCGATGGGGCCGGTCGGGGGCGTGATGACGGTGAAGATGGGCGACAAGACCGCCGAGGTGACCCAACTCGATTCCCGAGGTCCGGGATCACAGGCGGGCCTTGAGCCGGGCGACCGGATCGTTGGCGCCAACGGCCGCCGCTTCGAGCCCTTGAGCAAGGACCCCGCGACCGGTGGCGACGGCGTCCCGCGCGATTTCGGCCTCGCCCTGCTCGAAGCCCAGGCCGGGACCGAGCCGCTCACGCTCGAGGTGCTGCGGGATTCGGAAAACCTGACCATTGAAGTCGAGCTGCCTCGACTGGCCGACTTCGGCGAGGATTTCCCGGCGGCCTGCGCCCGCTCCGACTACCTCGTCACCGCCGCGGCGGAGTGGCTGGCGCATCAGCACAGCGACCACGGCAATTTTGGTTCCGGCAACGACTACACCACCGCCATGGGTGCCCTCGCCCTGCTTTCGACCGGCGACCGACGCTACCGGTCCATCCTGCGGGACTGCGCCCGCCGCTTCGACCGGATGATCGAGGGCGACGTGCCGAACAGCAACTGGATCGCTTGCGCGATCGGCATCTACCTCGCCGAGTATCACCTTGCGACCGGCGAGCGCGCCGTGCTCGACAGCATCGAGAGGATCAGTCGCGAGATGGGCGAGCGGGTGTCCCCCGACAACGGGCGGCTCGGCCACAACGGCAAGCAGCTTCCCTACGACGGCAAGGGGCTGGTCATCACGACCGCCCATCTCCACTGGCTCTGGGGACTGGCCCACCGCTGCGGCATTCCGATCGACGAGACGACCTGGAAGCTCTCCTACCGCTCGGTCGAGGTCTCGATCTCCGGCGACGGCAGCGTCGGCTACAACTTCTCGGCGCGCGGTCCGACCCAGTCGGCCGCCCGCACCGGCTGCATGGCGACCGCCCTCGAGCTGGCCGAGCGCGAACGCACCGACCTGAGGGGAATGGTTTCGTGGATGGCCGACAACTACAAGCGCTGCTCGAACGGGCACGCGACCACGTCGATGGGACTGGTGCTCGGCTTCATGGGCAGCACCCAGGGGAAGGACCGCGACCACCGGAAGTGCCTCGACTACTACCGCTGGCTCTTCGCGCTGTGCACGCCCGAGGACGACGACCACGGCGTCTTCTACTACTGCAAGCGCGACAACTTCGGCGGCGACGGCTACCTCGGCTACCGCCCGGTGGGCAACTACCAGATGGTCCTGCTGCTCAACTCGGCCCGCAACGACACCCTGTGGAGCTTCGGCAACCGGACGACCGAGTGGCTTCGCCCGTAGGTCCCGGCGCTTCCGGGCGAAGGGAGCGGAGCCGGAGGCCGTGCCGACCGGAGGCATCGCGCGCGGAGCTCTCCGGCAGGCGCCTTCCTCAGGGGCGCTACTTGCCCACCTTCGGCACCTTCGGCGCACGGATGCGGGCCGGGGTGTGGTAGCCGGAGCCGATCAGCGGCCGGGCGTAGGAAATGAAGGTGTCCGTCACGTAGTTGCCGGCCTCGTTGATGAACTCGTCCTCCATCGTCCGCGTCTGGGCCGCGACATTCTCGAAGGGCTGGAGGTGGTAGTCGACCGAGTAGTTGCCGGTGCGCTTGATCGCCACCGAGCCGTCGAGGTCGTGCCACAGCGCGTAGTGCACCGCCTTCTCACCGACCTCGCGGGCCTCCTGCTGGTCGACGTCCGACACACAGCCGGGGAAGCAGCGCTGGACGTAGCCGAAGGTGTCGGAGCGGACCCGCTTGACCGAGGTCTTCTCCTTCACGGTGTTGACCAGCAGCTCGCCGAGGGCGCCGCCGGAGAGCAGCACGTTGCCGTGGGCGTCGCGCTCGACCTCCTTCTGCAGGGTCGTGACGATCGGCACGCCGTCCTCGTCGTGAATGCCCTCGCTGACCGCGACCACGCAGCGGCCGTACTTGTCGAAAACCTCCTGCACGTCGGCGGCGAAGCGCTCGATGCTGAAGACGCGCTCCGGCAGGTAGATGAGGTGCGGGCCGTCGTCGGGGTATTTCTTCGCGATCGCCGAAGCGGCGGTCAGGAAGCCGGCGTGGCGGCCCATGACGATGCCGATGTAGACGCCCGGCAGCGCCCGGTTGTCGAGGTTGGCGCCGGCGAAGGCGCTGGCGACGAAGCGGGCGGCCGAACCGTAGCCCGGCGTGTGGTCGTTGCCAGGAAGGTCGTTGTCGATCGTCTTGGGGACGTGGATGCAACGCAGTTCGTAGTTCGACTTGTCCGCCTCATCATTGACGATGCGGCAGGCGTCCGCCGAGTCGTTGCCGCCGACGTAGAAGAAGTAGCGGATGTTGTGGGCCTTGAGCGTACCGAACATCCGCCGGCAGTCTTCCTCGGTCGGCTTCATCCGGGTCGAACCGAGCGCCGAGCTGGGGGTCAACGCCACCTCCTCGAGGTTGTGCGTGGTCTCCTGGGTCAGGTCGAGGAAGTCCTCGTTGAGGATCCCGGCCACGCCGTGGTTGGCGCCGTAGACGCGATTGACCTGGGGAAACTTCCGCGCCTCGAGGGCCACGCCGACGATGGATTCATTGATCACGGCGGTCGGTCCGCCGCCCTGCGCGATGAGAACGTTGCCTTCGAGTTTGCTCATGGGTGTGGAGGCTTCCTAGGGGGCCGGGCAACGACCGTCAACGGGGAGATTCGGTCAAATTCTCCCCGAAGCGGACCGGGACCGCCCGGGCGGCGGCCCCGGAACCGGGTCAGAACTCCCATCCCACCGAGGTGTAGAAGAAGCGCCCCGCATTCGGGAGGCGCTGTCCGACGGCGACGTCGCTCGCCGCGACGCGGTTGATCCCGCCGGTGTGCTCGGCGTAGCGCTGGTCGAGCAGGTTCTCGACGCCGGCCTCGATCCGCACGCCATTCCCCCACTCGCGGGCGCCGCGGAGGTGGAAGACGGCGAAGCCGGGGGTCGTCGGCTCGTTCTGCACCCGCGACACCCGGTTCTGGGCGTCGGCCCACTCGCACTCCAGCGAGGTCTCCCAGCCATCGCGGGTGAAATCGAGCGCGACCATGCCGTGCAGGGGCGCGATCCGGTAGAGCGGGTCACCGCTCCCGGCGTCGCGGCCGCGCACCCAGCTGAAGTTGCCCCGGAGCACGAGATGCTCGTGGAGCTCGGCGTCGAACTCCAGCTCGGCCCCGTAGAGTTCGGCCCGGTCGACATTCTGGAACTGCAGGACCGGGCGCCCCCTCATGTCGAGCCGGGCGATCGGCCGGCCTTCGATGTAGTCGTCGATGCTCTGATAGAAGGGGGTCAGCGACACCCCCCAGCACTCCCGCCGGTGCTCGATGCCGAGCGACACGAGGAAGGCCGTCTCCGGATCGAGGGCGGTGTTGCCCAGGTAGGTGCGTCCGTCGGCCAGACCGGCGCTCGCATTCGCGGGGGTCCAGAGGTAGCGCTCGACGAGCGAGGGAGCGCGGTTCTTCACCCCGACCGCCCACTCGACCCGCGTGTCGTCGCGAACCTGCCACCGGAGCGCCGCCATGACGTCGAGCAGCAGATCCGAGTGGCGCCGCCTGCCGGCGTTGAAGGCCGCCTGATCGGCCGCGACCATTGGCCCCCCGAAACCGCTCCGCACCGTGCCGGCCCGGGCTTCGACGTAGTCGGCCCGCAATCCGAAGAGCCCTTCCCAGCCCGCGCCCCACTCCCCTTCCCACTCACCGAAGAGTCCGTAGCGCTCGCGGCGGTTGTCGCGGAACGTGTCGCGACGCAGGCCCGCCGCATTGACCTGCTCGGCCTCGAACTCGGCCCGGTGGAGATCGACTCCCGTGCGCCAGCGGCCCGCCTCCACGGGCACTTCGATATTACTAGACAGGCCGTAGTCCCGGCTCGCGGCCGGCGCCTGCATGCGCATGACCGCCGGGCGCAGGCTGAAGTTGTCCATCAGGTGGTCGATGTCGTGCACGTAGATCCGCGACTCCAGCGTCCCCCATCCGAGTTCCTCCCGTTGATGCAGTCCGAAGTGCCAGGAGTCGTCGCGCACCATGTCCATCGGCAGCGCCGGCGTCCCGGCGTCGCGCGTGCGGGAGAGCCCGGCATCCACCGAAACGAAGCCACCCCGCGTGCGGAACGACCCGATCCAGGTGTGGCGCTGCGTTTCAAACCCGCTGGCCCTCACCGTGCCGCCGGGGAAGTTCAAGTCGCCGGCGTCCATCCAGCTGCCGCGGTACTCACCGCGCAACTGGTCGGTGGCACCGAAAGCCCTCGCCTCGACCAGCCATGAATCGTGGTCGCCGCGAAAGCCGGACGTGAGCCCGCCGCCGAAGATCGGCGACGCGCCGTCCGCGAACTCCGGATCCGGACGGCGAACCCGGATGGTACCGGCCAGCGAGTCCCCGCCGGCGCTCACCGGGGACAGCCCGGCGAAGAGCTCGACCCGGTCGCCCGCAGCCGCCTGGGCATAGTGCAGGGGTGGGTCCATGTGATTCGGGCAGGCGGGCGTGATCGTGAGACCGTCGACCCGGATCCGGACCCGATCGCCGGCGAGTCCGCGGATCTGGGCGATCCCGGTCTGGGGACCGTTGCTCAGGACGGCGACGCCGGCCATGCCGCGCAGCAGGTCGCCGCCCTGCGTGGCCATCGGGCCGCTTCGATCGAGTACGCGCTGGGTTGACGTCCGATCGCGGGCCGGGCTGACGCCCTCGACGACCAATGGATCGAGAATGCCGTCGGGCGCCTGACCCGGGGCTGCGATGGCCATGAAGAACAGGGCCCCGGCAGAGGTTGGATAGAGAGATTTCATCAAAGTGTGGAAAGACAGGTGAAAGGGACGGTGGAGAGAATTCCGGACACACCGGAGGCAGGGCGACGAGCGCTGTCCCGCGGCCGGCGGAACCCCGGGGGGACCGGCCGCGGGTGCACCGGGTCTCCGGGGGGAACCGGAGAGACCCGACGCGCGGACCCGGACGTGCCCTGATCCCCAGGCCACCTCGCGGGTCGAATCATGCTGCGCTCAAGCCACGGGGCGAGGCGGCGGGGTCTCCGGCCCATCCGCCGGATCCTCCGGTCGATCCATTGCCACCCACCCACCGGCTCTCCTGACCAGGAGGTGGCGATGGGGATCGGGAAGGCTCAAGAACTCGGTCGAGCGCAGGGATTGGCCCAGCGCCTCCACGAGACGACGCTGGCTTTGATCGGACGGCCACGCCGGATCCGGCGCCTCGCGCTCCATGTCGCGGACCTTGAGACAGAGTGAGCACGGACGCTCGCCGCTGAACGTATCGGTCACGCCCTGCACCAGGCCGTCCTCGGCCGTGTAGCGGGCGAGCATGCCCGCCCAGGCGACCACCTGCAGCAAGGCCACCGGACCACCCACCAGGTGCAGGCAGCCCAACGCCACGACGAGGTGGCGCCACCAGGCACATTTCCTCAGGTGGGGCATCCGGAGAGGGACATAGGCGGTGGAAGGGAGGCGGACAAGTCCCGGATGCCCCGCTTTCCCCTTCACACGACCGCCTGCTTCCGTAGGCTCCGGATCTGTCAGACAACTCACCCCTTTCACAGACTCATGGAACACCGCCGCACCGCCGACATCGAAGCCTATCCCATGCTCGACACCACCGAGCTCCGCGACCGATTTCTGGTCGAGGAGCTGTTCGCTCCGGGCGAGATCAAGCTCCACTACACCGACCTCGACCGCGCCATCGTCGGCTCGGCGGTGCCGCTCGGCGACCCGCTTGATCTCACCGCCGGCGAGGAACTGCGGGCGGACTTCTTCTGCGAACGGCGCGAGCTCGGGGTGATCAACATCGGGGGCTCCGGCACCATCACCGTCGACGGCACGGACTACCCCGTCGCGAAAACCGAATGCCTCTACGTCGGCCGCGGATCGAAGGCCGTCAGCTTCGCCAGCGAATCGTCGACCGACCCGGCGCAGTTCTACCTGCTCAGCTACCCGGCCCATGCCGAGCATCCGACGACCCACGCGAAGATCGAGGACGCCAACAAGCTCGAGCTCGGCTCCAAGGAGGAGGCCAACGAACGGCACCTCTACCAGTACATCCACGAGAACGGCATCCGCTCCTGCCAGTTGGTGATGGGCTTCACCGTGCTCCAGCCCGGCAGCGTGTGGAACACCATGCCGCCGCACACCCACGACCGGCGCAGCGAGGTCTACTGCTACTTCGATATCGCCGAGGGGCACCGGGTCGCGCACTTCATGGGCGAACCGGACGAAACCCGCGTCGTCTGGATCTCGGAGAAGAACGCCGTGCTCTCCCCCTCGTGGTCCATCCACTGTGGCGCCGGCACCGGCAGCTACTCCTTCATTTGGGGAATGGGCGGCGAGAACCAACGCTTCGATGATATGGACGGCTTCCCGCTCGACGAACTGCGCTGAGACCTTTTGGAGTGCGGAGGCTTGCCTCCGCTTTGCGGCCAGCCGGAGCTAGCTCCGGGCGGAGGCGCGAAACCCACCAAGCCGCTTCCCTCCCACCACCTGCCAAAGCAGCGGCCAGCCGCCGCACCTGTAGAAAACCCATGAAACACAGCAACCTCATCGTCGGCATCCTGATCGGCCTGGTCGTTGCCGGCGGTCTGTTCGCCTGGCGCGGCGCGGCCGGGCAGAACGCTTCCGACGCCACCGGCGCGACGCCCCGCCGCGAACTCCAGATCGCCCACGCCCTGCCCACCGGCCACCCGGTCCACCAGGGCATCGAGGCCTTCGCCAAGCGGCTCGAGGCTCTCTCCGGCGGGCGCATCACCTGCACCATCTTCCCGAGCGGCCAGCGTGGCAGCGAGACCGAATGCCTCGAAAAGCTGCAGACCGGCTCCCTCGACTTCACCAAGACCAGCACCGCCCCGGTGTCGAACTTCGTGCCCGTCTTCAGCGTCTTTTCGCTCCCGTACCTCTTCAACGACGCCGAGCACTACTGGGACGTCCTTGAAGGTGAGATCGGCCGCGAGATCCTCGACCGTTCGACCTCGCTCGCCAACGGCCAGCCGAGCGGCATGGTCGCGCTCTGCTACATGGACGCCGGCAGCCGGAACTTCTACTCGAACGCTCCCATCCTCACGCCGGCGGACGTCGCCGGAAAGACCATCCGCACGATGCGCGACCCGATCGCCATCGCCATGATCGGCGCGATGGGCGGCAAGGCCGAGCCGATGCCCTTCGGCGAACTCTACAGCGCGCTGCAGCAGGGCAACGTCGACGGCGCCGAGAACAACCCGCCGTCCTTCGTCGAGTCGCGCCACGTCGAGGTCTGCAAGCAATTCACCTTCGACCACCACACCCGCAACCCCGACCTCTTCATCGCCAGCCAGGCGCTCTGGGAGAAGCTCAGCGACCAGGAGAAGGAGTGGGTCCGCACCGCCGCTTCGGAGGCATCGCGGGTGCAGCGGAAGCTGTGGAAGGACGGCACGCGCCAGGCGCTGAAGACAATGCGCGAGGAAGGGGTCACCATCCACGAGCCGGACCTCAAGCCCTTCCAGGAGGCGACCGCCCCGGTCATCGAGGAATTCGCCACCGGTGAGGTCGCCGAGCTGGTCGAACGCATCCGCAACGTCGCCGAGGAAGACACGCCATGAACCGGTTGCGCCACCTTCTCGCCGCCGTCCTGCGCTGGCTCTGCGCCACCAGCCTCTTCGCGCTGCTGGTCATCGTGCTGCTCGGCATCCTCAGCAAGAAGACCCCGCTCTTCAACCTGAGCTGGACCAGTGAGAGCGCCGAGCTGCTGCTCAGCTGGACCGTCATGCTCGGTGCCGCGCTGGCCTATCTCGAGAACGCCCACCTCGGGGTCGACATCCTCACGTCCAAGCTCAACCCGTATGCCCGGAAGGTCGCCGCGGTGTTCGTCGCACTGGTGGTGTTCCTCTTCGCCGCCGGCGTCATGACCTGGGGCGGCTGGCAGCTCTTCATCCAGCGCTACCAGATGGGCCAGACCATGGCCTCGCTGCCATTCCTCCGGGCATGGTTCTACTTCTCGCTGCCGATCAGCGGCGTCCTCATCTGCCTCTTCTCCCTCGACAACCTCCGCCTCGCCCTCGCCGGCGCCCCGCAGGAGTCCACCGAAACCCCCACCGAGGTCGAATCATGAGCATCGGACTGCTGATCCTCATCGTCGTCTTCGTCGGGCTGCTGCTGCTCGACACCCCCATCGCCTTCGTCGTCGGCGCCGCCACGGTGCTCGCCGCGCTGGCCATCGGCTCCCCCAACAGCGCCTCGGTGGTCGCCAGCGACATGGCCAACTCGGTCTCGTCCTTCGCGTTGCTCGCCATCCCCTTCTTCATCCTCGCCGGGGAATTGATGGGCGCCGGGGGCCTGGCTCGAAGACTGATCCGCTTCGCCGCCGCCCTGATCGGCAAGCTCCCCGGCGGGCTGGCCATCGTCAACACGGTCACCTGCATGCTCTTCGGCGCCATCTCCGGCTCCGCGGCCGCCGCGATCTCGTCGATCGGCAACACGCTCATCCCGGAGATGAACCGCCAGGGCTACCCGAAGGACTTCAACGTCTCGGTCACCGTCTCCGGCGCCATCACCGGCCTGCTGATCCCGCCGAGCAACGTGATGATTGTCTTCGCCGTGGTCGCCTCCGTCTCGGTCGCCGACCTGTTCCTCGCCGGCGTGCTGCCCGGCATCCTGATGGGGCTCTGCGTGATCGGCGTCTGCGTGGTGCTCAGCGCCAGGCACGGCTACGGCCGCGGCGCCGCCATCGAGACCCCGCCGCCGCTCGGCCAGAGTTTCCTCGGGGCCTTCCCCAGCCTGCTGCTGGTGGTCATCGTCCTCGGCGGGATCTTCGGCGGATGGTTCACCGCCACCGAAGCCTCGGCCGTGGCGGTCGTGTGGGCCTTCCTGCTCAGCGTGATCTTCTACCGCGAGGTGAAACTCACCGAGCTCTGGGGCATCCTCGGCCGCTCGGCCCGCACCACCGCGATGGTGCTGCTGCTGGTCGCCACCAGCTCGGCGATGAGCAAGTTCCTCACCACCGAGCAGGTTCCGCAGATGGTCAGCGACGCCCTGCTGGGGATGTCGAGCAACCCGCTGGTCATCCTGCTGACCATCAACCTCGCGCTGCTGATGGTCGGCACCTTCATGGACATGACTCCGGCGATCCTGATCTTCACCCCCATCCTGCTGCCGGTCGGCATCGACCTGGGCATGGATCCGATCCATTTCGGGATCATCATGATCACCAACCTCTCGATCGGCCTCTGCACGCCCCCGGTCGGGACCTGCCTGTTCATCGGGTGCGGCGTCGGCAAGGCCAAGATCGCCCCGGTCTCGCGGCAGATGCTGCCCTTCTACGCCGGACTCTTCATCGCGCTCATCCTCATCACCTACATCCCCATCATCTCCACCTGGCTTCCCGACCTGATCAACCAATGAACCTCTTCGACCTCTCCGGAAAAACCGCCCTCGTCACCGGCTGCAAACGCGGCATCGGCTTTGCCATGGCCGAGGGACTCGCCAAGGCGGGAGCCGACATCATCGGCGTCTCCGCCAGCCTCGAAACCGAAGGCAGCGCCATCGGTGAAGCGGTCACCGCCCTCGGCCGCCGCTTCACCGCCCATCAGTGCGACTTTTCCGACCGCGCCGCGATCTACGACTTCGTGGGCAAGCTCGACGTCACTCCGGACATCCTCGTCAACAACGCCGGCACCATCCTGCGCAAGCCGGCCGCCGAGCATCCCGACGACTACTGGGACAAGGTCATCGAGGTGAACCTGAACGCCCAGTTCGTGCTCTCCCGCGAGATCGGCGCGAAGATGATCAAGCGTGGCTCGGGGAAGATCATCTTCACCGCCTCGCTGCTGACCTTCCAGGGCGGCATCACGGTGCCGGGCTACGCGGCGTCGAAGGGCGGCATCGGCCAGCTCACCAAGGCGCTCGCCAACGAATGGGCGTCGAAGGGCGTGAACGTCAACGCCATCGCCCCCGGGTACATCGCCACCGACAACACCGAGGCGCTGCGCAACGACCCGGTGCGCTCCGAACAGATCCTCGCCCGCATCCCGGCCGGGCGCTGGGGCGACCCGCAGGACTTCGTCGGCCCGACCGTCTTCCTCGCCTCCGACGCCGCCGGCTACGTCCACGGCGAGACCCTCGTGGTCGATGGCGGCTGGATGGGCCGCTGAGCCCCCACCCGCCTCCGGAAGGGATCAGGGGACGGCCGATTCGGAGATCGGCGGTCCTCGGTCCCGTGCCCCGGCAGCTCACCCCGCTCGGCTTGGCCCGGCCTACGGCTGATCATCCTCCACCATGGAGCCCGCCGGCCGCACCAGCGAGCGGTTCGGACGGTCGAGATCCACGATCAGCACGATCACCAGCGAGAAGGCGACGATCAGCGCCGTGCTGGCCAGACGGCTGCGCCGTCCGTGCAGGCCGGAGTTCACCCCGATCATGGCCGTCACCAGGGTCACGAGGAAAAAGAGGGTGAACCAGAGAACTCCCGGAAACCGGTTGGAGAAGGCCTTGGCCCGCCGTGCCGCATCGTTGTCGATCAGCTGGTTCAAGGTCGTCAGGTAGAGGTTGAGCGAAGCATCCCCGCTTTCCTTCCGAAGCCGGACCGCCGGCTTCCACAAGGCGTTCTGGATCTCCGTCGAGCGCTTCAGGACCGCCCCGATCTTCTGCGGATCCTTCTCGCCGGCCGCCCCGGCCCGGATGCCCACGTACTCGCGGATGAGCTCCCGCGCTTTCCCGGCTTCCTCATGGGGAAGAAGGTCGGTGCGCAGCATCAGGGTCGCGGCGTGCTTGGCATCCGTCAGCGCCAGCCCGCGAAGGTCGGAATAGCGCTTGGTGGCCATGGAGAAGGTGAAGCCGAGAATGAAGGCCATCAGCCCGATCAGGGCGGTGGTCACGGATGCCTCCATCGGGTGCTTGCTCAAGCCCCGCTCCCCGGCCTTCCCCGAAAGCCACAGGCCGAACCGGTAGCCAAGCTCGATGACGAGGGAAAGAGCGGCGACCAACAACAATCCGAACAAGGGCGAGGGAATAAAATCCAGCGTCTCCACGCTCACCATCAAAGGCGCTGGGCTATTGCCGAACAAGCCCGGAGGCGATGTCCCTTGCGCCGATGCCCACCACCTCTAACGTCATCCCATGAAAGCCGTCGCCCTCCTCACCGCGCTCAGCCTCTGCGCATGCGCCGACAACTCCGCCGAAAAGCCCATGGAAACCTCCGAACAATCTCCCGAACCGCCGACCACGCCGGTCGAGAAATCCGATGCCGAGTGGAAGAAAGAGCTGACTCCCGAGCAGTACCATGTCCTGAGGGAGGCCGGCACCGAACGGCCCAACGGCGAGGTCTACAAGCAGTTCAAGAAGCAGGGCGGCGGCACCTACTACTGCGCCGGTTGCGATGCCGAGCTGTTCTCCTCCAAGGAGAAGTTCGATTCCGGCTGCGGCTGGCCGTCCTTCTACGACCCGTCGAAAGCGAAGAACGTCAAGACCTCCACCGACTACAAGCTCGGCTATGCCCGCACCGAGGTGCTTTGCGCGGTCTGCGACGGTCACCTCGGCCACGTCTTCACCGGCGAGGGCTACGACACACCGACCGACAAGCGCTATTGCATCAACGGCGTGGCGCTGAAGTTTGTTCCCGAAGGCGCCAAGACCGACGCCAAGCCTGCTCCGAAGCCCGAGAACGATGGTTAAGAATCATTGATTTCTCGTGAAATTGCGTATTTCAGCAAAAATAGCTTCGGTTTTTCAAAAGATATGCGAGGTGTCTCCGTCGTGGTGGCGGTAGATTTCGACCGTCAACCATTTCCATGATCCGTTCGGCGAGTGTTCGCCATGGTGAGTTTCCGGGGGGAGACCGCCAGGGTTTCCCGGGCGGATCGGGACAAACTGGAAGGCGCGGGTTGTGAATCCGGGGGGATCCAACCCGCGCCTTGCCATGTACGGGGATCACCCCTCCGCCGAAGCGGCATCGACGCGATGAAGGCGCTCCGCGGCCCGTCGAGGATTCGCCCCCAGCGGCAGGCACTCGGCGCCGAGCGGCAGCGTGTAGCCGATCTCCCTCACCTTGCGGAAGACTTCGGCATAATTGACCTCACCGGTTCCCGGTTCGTGGCGGGCCGGGGAGTCGGCGAACTGGACGTAGCCGATCCACTCCCGCCCCTTCTCCAGTCCAGTGATGAGATTGCCCTCGTATCGCTGCATGTGGAACAGGTCCCAGTTGAGCTTCACCCGCTCCGAGCCGACCGCCTGGCAGATCGCGATTCCATCGTCGCTGCCGTAGAGACAGTGCGCCGGGTGGTTGTACGGATTCATCGGTTCGACGATCGCCGTCATGCCGTGCTTCTCGAGCACCGGGACCGCGGCCTTCAGCTTCTCGATCACCGCCGCGTGCATGCGGTCCTTCGTCAGGCCCTTGATGTCGTCGCCGGCGACAACGCAGAACCGGTCGCAGCCCGGAAGCTGCGGCGCCGCCCCGCAGGCCGCCTCGATCTCGGCGACGAAGCTCTCCACCGGGAAGTCCGGGTCATTGATCTCCTGCCCGAAGCCCCAGGCGGTGAACTGCGTCGCGGTCATGCCGTGACGCCGCAGTGCCTCGCCGCCGGCCGCCAGATCCTTGTCCCGCCAAGTCCACAACTCGATGGCCGGGGAGCCCAGCTCCGCCGCCTGTTCGATCCGCTCGACGAAGTGTCCCTCGAACCACATCTCGATGTTCACCGCGATCGGCGTGTGCGGCGTGCGCCCCGGCTGGTCGATGCTCGTCTCCATGCCCCCAGCCAAACCCCGGGGTTCCTCCAGCGCACGCCCGAACTCCGGCAGCCGCGATCCCGGCCCACGCGGAATCCTGATCGTTTCGCCCGCCGGGCACGTAGGAATCCGGGTCGACTTTCCCAATTCCGCCATGAATGCCACGACCAGCCGGCGCCGCTTCCTCAAGACCAGCGCCCTGACGCTCGGACTTCCCACCTTCATCCCGGCATCCGCCCTCGGACGCGACGGACATGTCGCGCCGAGCAACCGCATCGTCCTCGGCGCCATCGGCATCGGTCCGCGGGGTCGCAAGGTGCTGTCGTGCTTCCTCGAGCAAAAGGACGTCCGCTTCGTCGCCATCGCCGACGTCCAGGCCGATCGCCGCGAGACGGTGCGTCGCATGGCGACGCGAAAATACGGGGTCGAGGACTGCGCCAAGTACCGCGACATGTTCGAGGTCCTCGACCGCAAGGATATCGACGCGGTGCTCATCTGCACCGGCGACCACTGGCACGCGCTCGCCTCCATCCTCGCCGCCAAGGCCGGCAAGGACGTCTACTGCGAGAAGCCCTGCAGCATGACCATCGCCGAGACCCAGGAGCTGGCCGATACCATGAAGCGCTACGGCCGTGTCTTTCAGGCCGGCACCCAGCGGCGCAACGTCGACAACTTCCGCCATGCGTGCCAGCTCGCCCGCGACGGTCGGCTCGGCCGGATCGAGGCCGTCCACGCCGGCATCCTCCGGCTGCAGGAGAACCACGACTGGCTTCCCGAGGAACCCGAACCGGATCCCGAACTCATCGACTGGGACCGCTGGCTTGGCCCCGCCCCGTGGCGCCCCTACAACAAGCGCTACGTCGAGGGACGCTGGCGCGGGTACTACGATTTCAACGGCGGCGCCACCCTCCCCGAGTGGGGCGCCCACACCATCGACCTCTGCCAGTGGGCCGCCGATGCCGACGACACGGTGCCGATCGAGTACGAGGCCATCGACGATGCCACCATCCACGCCCGCTACGCGGACGGCGTCCGCCTGGTGATGCGCCTGGCCGGCTTCAAGGGCGAGGGCGACTGGGTCGTGCCCGGAACCTGTCCGGTGCGCTTTGAAGGGGACGAGGGCTGGGTCGAGGCCGCCGACAGCGGACGGATCGCCGCCAGCCCCGGGGCCCTGATCCGCGGCTTTCCCCAGGATGGCATGGCCGGCACCGATCCCGCCAAGCACGTCCGCGACTTCATCGACGGCGTCAAGTCACGCCGACAACCCGCCGCCAACGCCGACATCACCCGCCGGGGGCACATCGTGTCCCACGCCGCTTCCATCGCCTGGCGCCTCGGCCGCAAGGTCCGCTTCGATCCCGTGAAGGAAGTCTTTCTCGATGACGACGAAGCCAACCGCATGGCCCGACGCGCTCGACGCGCCCCGTGGCACGCCTGACTCCCCTTTCCCGCCATGAACTCCGAACGCGTTCCCAGCGAGGACTCCCAACTCGCGATCCTCGCCTCCGAGGCCTCGACCCACGACAAGGCCATCGCCTGCCAAAAGCTCGTCTACGTCGCCGGACCGAAGTCCGTCAAACCCCTCGCCGCCCTGCTCGCCGACGCGGAGCTCGCGGCCTACGCCCGCAGCGGCCTTGAGGCGATCGACGATCCCACCGCATCCCGGGCCCTGATCGAGGCGCTGCCGAAGCTTGAGGGCCACCGCCTCGCCGGGGCGGTCAACTCACTCGGCGTGCGGCGCGAGGAGGGTGCCGTGGAGGCCCTCCGCGCACTCGTCGACGATCCCGGGAAGGGTGTCCGAACCGAAGCCATCGCCGCGCTGGGGAAGATCGCGAGCCCCGAGGCGGTGGAGGTGCTGAAACGCCTGATCCCCGCCCAGCCGGGAGAATCCAGGGACGCCGCCGGCCACGCCCTGATCGCCGCCGCCGCTCGGCTCGACCCGGAAACCGCCTCCGCCCTGCGGAAGATGCTGGCCACGGCTTTCCCGAGCGGCCCGATCCACGACGCCGCGGCACTCTGACCGCTCCCACGAGCGTGGGGGCCCGGCGATGCCTCGCCGCATCTCCATCCCCGCTGCATAGGAAACGTTGCTTTGGAGATTGAATCGAGGTCCTCGTGCCCGTGGAATCGCGCCAACCATGAACGTCTTCCTTGCCATCGACCTCGGCGCCGGCTCCGGCCGCGTGATCGCCGGAGAAGTCGGTTCCGACCGCCTCCAGCTCCAGGAGATCCACCGTTTCGACAACCCCGGCACCGACCTGCCCGGCGGCTCGTTCTGGAACCTCATCGGACTCTTCCGCGAGATCCAGGAGGGCCTCCGCCTCGCCGCCGAGCGCTACGGAGAGCAGATCGTCGCCATCGGCATCGACACCTGGGGCGTCGACTTCGGCCTGCTCGACGCTCAGGGCCGCCTCCTCGGCATGCCCCACCAGTACCGCGACCCGCGCCACGAGGGCATGCCCGAGATCCTGCACCGCCTCATGCCCGAAGCGGAGATCTACCGCCACACCGGCCTCACCACCAACTTCTACAACTCCTCGCTTCAGCTCCTCGCCGAGAAAGAGCGCCGCTCCCCCGCCCTTGAGCATGCCGAGCAGTTGCTCTTCGTCCCCGACCTGCTCGGCTACTGGCTTTCCGGAAAGAAGGCGGTCGAGCGCACCATCGCCTCGACCTCGCAGCTCGTCGATCCCGGTACCGGCGACTGGTCGTGGGAGGTCATCGACGCCCTCGGCCTGCCGCAGAGGATCTTCGGCGAGATCGTCCCGCCCGGCACCGTGCTTGGACCGCTGCGCGAGGAAGTCCGCCGGGTCACCGGACTCGGCGAGGTGCCGGTGGTCGCCTCGGCCTGCCACGACACCGCCTCGGCCGTCGCCGGCATCCCGATGGAGGGCGAGAACCAGCCGTGGCTGTCGTCGGGCACCTGGTCCATCATGGGCCTCGAGACCCGCGAGCCGATCCGCAGCGACGAGGCCTTCGCCGCCCGCTGCTGCAACGAGCTCGGCGTCGATGGCACCGTGCGCTTCCTGAAGAACATCTCCGGCCTGTGGCTGATCCAGGAGTGCAAACGCCAGTGGGCGCTGGAGGGCGACGACCTCGACTACGCCGAGCTGGCGAAGCTCGCCGACGAGGCGGAAGCCTTCACCGCCTTCATCGATCCCGACGATCCGGACTTCGCCGCGCCCGGCGACATGCCGTCCCGCATCGCAAACTACTGCAAACGCCGTGGACAAACCGTCCCGACCACCAAGGGCCAGATCCTGCGCGTCGCCACCGAGTCGCTGGCGCTGAAGTATCGCGTCATCCTCGAAGGCTTCCGCCGGCTCTCGGGCAGGGACTTCACCCGGCTCCACGTCGGCGGCGGCGGCATCCAGAACCGCTCGCTGGCCCAGGCCACCGCCGATGCCTGCGGCGTGGAGGTCCTCGCCGGCCCGGTCGAGGCCACCTCCTGCGGCAACCTCATCACCCAGATGATCGCCACCGGCCACCTCCCCGACCTCGCCTCCGGCCGGCGGCTCATCCGCGACTCCTTCGAGTTCACCACCTACACCCCGCGCGACGCCGAGGCCTGGAACCAGGCCGCCACTCGCTTCAGCGCGATCCTCTGACCGGACCGCCGGTTTCCCAATCGGCACCTCCACCGTCCCGCCCGCACCGCGTGGGCCCCGCCGCGCCCGCCCCTCTATGTCCGAGACTCCGCCCCCCATCCCTTCCACCCGCCCGCTCCGGTGCGCCCGTTTCGAGTCGCATCGGAACGGCGCCTTCACGACGGGTCGGGACCGCGCCATGATCGAGGACGCCCAGCAGCAGGCCCTCGCGTGGGTCAACGCCCACCCCGACCTCGAAATCGTCTCCGTCGATACCGCCTGCGGCCGCGTCCTCACCGTCGTCACCGTCTGGCACCGCTGAGCGGCGATCGTTCGACCCGGGGCCAGACAAGCTCGGAGCCCCATGAATCCCCCGCTCGGTTTCCCCCTCCCCTTCGCCACCGGCCTCAAGCCACGATCGCTCCGGCACATCCCGCGCCCTTCCGCGGCATCGGCTATCGGTTCGGCTGAAAGTCGATCCAGCGCGCCTTGTAGAAGCGGGCGCCCGGCAGGGTCCACGAGCGCCCGCCCTCGAGACTCCGGACCGTGTCCGCCCACCAGTTCTCGCTCGCCTGCATCAGCAGGAATCGTCGGCGGCCGGCATCGGGCGCGAGGCTCTTCACCTTCGTCATCGGACCGGACACCAGCGAGGCGAAGGTCCCGTCCTTCGGATCGAAGCGCCAGAGGTCGTCCATGTCGGACAGCAGCAGGTTCCTGCCGTCGGCATCCCACACCAGGTCGTGCCCGCCGTGCCTGGGATACGCCCGCGAGCGCTCGGTGACCGGCAGATCCATCCTCTTGGTCTCCTCCAGCCTTCCCCCCTTCCGGTCGAACTCCAGAAACTTCATCCGCTTGCCGCCGAGGGCCCAGACACCGCCTCGTTCTTCGTCCCACACCAGCCCATGGGCGTCGATCAACCCAAGGTCCTGCACGCCCTTCAAGCAGCCGTTTTCGGCCGGTGGAAACAGCTGCAGCGTGTCGTCGGTGCTGGACGCGGTGAGGAGGTAGCCCCCGGGCAGTTCGGCCACCGAATGCGGATTCGATCCGGCCCGACCGTAGGCAATCACCTCGCGTTTCTCGATCGACAGGACCGCGACCCCTCCCCCCGAGGCCACGGTCAGCACGCGCCCTCCTTCGGCCGGCTTCGCGTCGGAGGGATGCGAGAACCACTTCCGGTGAGCCTCGGGAATCACCGGGTCCTCCGCGGCCTTCCACTCCCACAACAGGGCGCCGGCATCCCCCCAGTCGATCTCCGGATCCAGGATCACGACCCTCGCCCGAGCCTGCTCGCACGCCAGCACCGCCCGCCGCGGCTCCGCCGACCCGACCAGCCCGGCGACGAAAAGGAGAATGGCAACCCGTTCCCTCACCCCCTTCTCACAGCTTGAACAGTCCACCCTTTTTCCCGCCGAGCGCCGTGGCGCCGACGATGGCGATGCCGAGAAAGACCATCGCCCACGTACCGAGGGCGGCTGCCAGCTCGTGACCGTTGCCCAGCGTACTGAGCAGCGTGTAGATCGCCTTGGTGATCGGATAGTGGCGCGCCTGCTGGGCGAGGATCAGGCTGTCACTCACCTCGAGCATCGCGAAGGCGAAGGCGAGAATCGCCCCGGCCGCGACGTTGGCGCCGATGAGCGGAATGGAGATCCGGCGCAGCGTGCGCCAGGTGCCGGCCCCGAGCGAGCGGGCCGCCTCCTCCATCGCCGGATTGCTCTGCTGCAGACCAGCCACGGCCGCGCGGACGACATACGGGAGTCGTCGTACTGCATAGGCGGCGATCAGCAGCAGCGCCGGGCTGCCACCGGCCCCGATCAGAAAGTGCAGTGGCTTGCCTTCCTGCGAAAGCGCCAGATAGCCGAAGGCGAGGACCAACCCCGGCACCGCGAGCGGCAGCATGACCAGCGCGTCGAGCACGTTGCGGCCCCGGATGTCGCTGCGGACCACCACCCAGGCGATGGCGAGCCCGACGACCACCGCGATCAGGGTCGCGATCCCGGCGTAGAAAAGGCTGTTCTCGATCGACGGCACCACCAGCGGGTCGCCGAGCGCCTCCTGGAAGTGGGCGATCGTCCAGTGGATCGGCGTCAGCGAATCATACCAGTTCTCCGAAAAGGCCAGCATGACCACCCCGGCATGCGGGATCGAGGCGACGAGGAAGACCGTGGCGAAGATGATCGCACAGCCGAGCGAATTGAGTCCGGTGAGCTTCTTCTCCGCATCGCGCCCCTTCGGTCTCGGCTGGGCACCGGAGGTCGAGCGCCCGAACAGGAACTTGGTGAGGATGAAGACCAGCGCCGAAATGAGCAGGATCACCGCCACCAGTGCGTAGGGAGCCGGGTTGCCCCCGAGGTCCTTGATCCCGTGGAAGACCTGCACCGGGGCCACCCGGCTGTAGTTGAAGACCAGCGGCACGCCGAGTTCGGTGAAGGACCAGATGAAGACAATGGACGAGCCGGCGAAGATGCCCGGCATCGCCAGCGGCAGGGTCACCCGGAACAGGCGCCTCCCCGGCGGACAACCGAGGTTCTCGGCCGCCTGCTCCATCGCCGGGTCCAGGTTCGCCAGCGATGCGGCGATGTTCATGTAGAGGATGGGATAGAGGTGCAGCGCGTTCATCACCACGATGCCCCAGAAGCGGCCCTCGGCGAGCCAGTCCATCCGGTGGTCCGGGTCCATCAGCCCCATCTCGATCAGCAGCGAGTTGAGCGATCCGGTCACGCTGAGGATGTGCATCACCCCGATCGCCCCGACGAAGGGCGGAAGCACCAGCGGGATGAGGATCAGCGCCCCGAGGAGGCGCCGCCCCATGAAGTCGTAGCGATGCGAGAGCAGCGCCAGCGGGAAGGCGATCAGCAGCGTGACGAAGGTGCTGGCAATGCCGAGCAACAGCGCGTTCCAGAGGCCCTCGACGTAGACCGGATTGCGGAAGACCTCGACGACGAAGGCGAAGGTGAAGCCGCCATCCTTGTCGCGGAACGCCTCCCCCACCACCGACAGCGCCGGATAGACGAAAAAAAACGCGAACAGCAGGCACACGCCCGTGGTCACCGCCACCGCATTGCCCCGCTTCACGGCTGCCCTCCTTCCGTCGAGACCGCGGCGCGGTAGCGTGCGGCGAAGGCCTTGGAAATGGCGGTCATGGTGCGCGCCACCTCCACCGGATCGTTCCGATCCAGCATGGGCACGAGGCCTTCCATCACCGCCTCGTACTCGATTTCATCGATCACGAAGATCGGCGCCGCGTTCCCGCGCCCTTCCACCACCGTCCGGGCCCACGCTTCCTTGAGCTCGTCGTGCGGGTCCATGCACATCGCGCGGAAGATGACCCGCAGCGCGTCGAAAGCCTTGCCCGTGAGCTCCGGCTGATAGACGAACTCACCGGTCCGCTCATACGGCAGCGCCTGCGGATCGGTGAAGTGCTGGAGGTGCCCGGTGGTGTAGAGATCCCTCCGCACCGGCAACCGCCGCAGCGCCCGCGCCTTGGGTCCGCCGGGCACGCCCGGCTTGTAGTTCCACAGGACCTGACCCGTTTCGCTCAGGCAGAAGCGCACGAACTCCTGGGCGATCTCCATGTTCGGCGCCCCCCGGAACACCGCGATGGAGTCGACGCTGACCGAGGTTCCCCCGACCGGCGACACCCAGTGGAGCCGGCTGGTCCCGTCCTCGTAGCGGACGGCGTCCTCGAACGAGCGTCCGTAGAAGTCGATGCAGGTCCCGGCCGCCGCGTCGCCCATCGCCACGTCGTAGGGGATCTTGCTTGCCGAGTCGGTGAAGTAGCGGGCGTTGGCACCGAGCCTCTGGAGCAGGTTCATGCCCCGCCGCCAACCCTCCGCCCGCGATTCCGGGCTGTCGCCCTGCTCGCGGATCACGTCCTGCATCTGCTCCTGCACCAGCATCTCGAAGGCCTGCGTGACCGAGCTGCTTTTCGTGGGATCGGCCAGGGCGAGCCGCCCGAAGTAGTCCGGCTCCCCGAGATCCTCCCACTGCTGCGGTGGCGGCAGGTCGAGCCAGCCGATGGCGTCGCGGTTGTAGACGATGCCGAACTGCGACACGCACACACCGACCCAGCGATGATCCGGATCGTAGTAGGTCTCGCCCGAAAACCCTTCCGCGATGCGGTCCTCGCCGAACCACTGCGGCTCGGCCTCGAACACCTCCAGCTCGGCGAGCCTGCCCAGCTTCGCCTGGTCGATGAAATCCTTGGTGCCTCCCCCGAAGAACACATCGAACTCGGTGCCCTCGTTCCCCAGCTCATCGGACGCTCCGAAGGCGCTGGCGATGAGTCGCTTGATGTCCCCCCCGCCGCCGGGCGCCCGCCAGTCGATGTAGATGCTGCGGCCCGTCTTCTCCTGCCAGTGGGCCGCGAACGCCTCGCCGAACTCGGAGCGGATCGAATCGTTGTGCGGGGTGATGATCACCAGGCGGTCGTCGCCGGTTCCCGCCTCCGCCACTTCGGTATCGCGACGCAGCACGAGCGGGGCCGCCACCACGAGGGCCAGCAGCAGAAAGACGGGAATCAGTCGCTTCGCCATGGCTCAGGCCTTCATCACCACCACGTCCTCGTGGCGCGATCCGAGTTCCAGTTCATCGCCGGGTTCGTGCACGACGTCGGGATTCAGCTGCACGACGCTCTGACGTCCGCCACGGGTCTCCACCTCGTACTGGATGCGCTGCCCGAGGTAGCTGCGTTCAAGCACCTTGCCGGTGGTCCGGTTGCCTCCGCGCACCCCGCCGACCCTCCAGGCCTCCGGACGGATGGAAAGCACCACCTCCTCGCCGCCGCCGGGCATCCAGTCGGAGTCGGTGAGCTGGCCGACCAGCAGGCCGAGATCCGTTTCCGCCTGGACGTATCCCTGGCGGCTCTCCACCGCGCGCCCCTTGATCAGGTTGGTCTCGCCGATGAAGCCGGCCACGAAGGACGTGCGAGGCGACCGATAGACCTCCTGCGGGGTTCCGAGCTGCTCGATGCGGCCGGCGTTCAAGACCGCCATCCGGTCGGCCATGGCCAGCGCCTCCTCCTGGTCGTGCGTCACATAGATGGCGGTGAGGCCACCCTCCTTCACGATGCGGCGGATCTCACGACGCATCTCAATGCGGAGCTTCGCGTCGAGGTTCGAGAGCGGTTCGTCGAGCAGCAGGCATCGCGGGCGCACCACCAGCGCCCGCGCGAGCGCGACCCGTTGCTGCTGGCCTCCGGAAAGCTGATCGACCCCCCGGTCCTCCATCCCGGCGAGATGCACGAGGCGCAGCGCCTCCTCCACCCGCTTGCGGACCTCGTCCCTGGGGACCTTCCGCTCTTCGAGCCCGAACGCCACATTGCGGCCGACGGTGAGGTGCGGCCAGAGCGCGTAGCTCTGAAACACCATCGCCGCCTCCCGCTTGTGCGGCGGGAGTCCGGTGACCTCGTTCTCTCCGAAGAAGATCCCTCCGGAGGTCGGCTGCTCGAGTCCGGCGATGCACCGGAGCAGGGTCGTCTTGCCACAGCCCGACGCTCCCAGCAGGAAGAACAACTCACCCGGCGCCACCTCCACGTCCACTCCGTCGAGGGCGGTAACCTCCCCGAAGCGCTTCACGACCGACTCGGCACGTATCGAATCCATGACCACCGCCATGCTTGCTCTCCGCGGCTTCGTGGCAAGCCTTCATCCACCGTGGAGAATTTCCGAACAAAACTCCAAAGATTCTCTTGCCAACTCCGGCGATCATTCCTAAATCCGCCGCCCACCACTTTCCCAGACCAGCTCGGGTGGCGGAATTGGTAGACGCGCATGACTAAGGATCATGTGGGGTAACCCGTGGGGGTTCGATTCCCCCCTCGAGCACCATCTGAAAATCCAATCACCCCCGCGGCCGAAAGCCGCGGGGGTTTTTCTTTGCCCCGAGAGTGAATCGAGCGCGGGCGGGCGTCCCCGAGCGCCCTCCCCGGACGTCCCTTTCGCCTTGTTCCTCCCCGTCCCCGGGGAATACTATCCACCGGGGACGGTCCGTCGCCTCAGCCGGGCGGTCCCTGTCATGTCCCGATGACACGGAATCCAGGCAACGCGCATCCCCAGATGGTGAATTGGTTCACCGCTCTGGCGGGGGGGATGTTGTGCGCCTCGCAAGCGGCCGAGACGGAGTTCCAGATGTCGCTCGGCCTGCTCCCGGGACCGGAGTCCCACGAGATCTGCTGGAGCACCCGTGCGGGCTACAACTACGAGTTGCAGGTCAGCGAGGATCTGGGCGCGTGGTCGCCGACCGGGGTGATCGTCGCGGGCGACGGAACCGGAGTGTGCCACCCCGTTCCGGTGGATGCCCCGCAGCGGTATTTCCGCGTCCGCGAGACCACCGACGCCCACGCCGGCGCCTTCCTCCTGCTTCCCGAGCCCGACACCGAGGTCGACCTCCACGAGGGCGTGTGCTTCGCCTTCGATCTCGACGTGCTCGACGCGCTCCCGAGCAAGATCCACATCTATCAGCGGACCGCCGGGACGAGCGACTGGGAGATCATCGGCACGCTCACCGAATTCACCGAGATCGACGGCATCCGGCTGCTGCGCGGCAGCGCGATCTGGATCGCGCCGAGTCCGGGATGCTACGAGGTGCAGGCCGCCGTGGTCGATGCCGCCGGCCTGGTGACCGCCACCGCCACCCGCCACGTCGACATCGGACAGAACGAGGCGCCCCAGATCGTCATCACCAGCGGTCCCGTCTCCCCGTCCGCGAACTCCCAGACGGCCACCTTCGGAACCACGGTCACCGACAGCGAGGACGACATCGCCAAGGTCGAATTCTACGACAACGGCGAGCTGATCGGGACCGACAAGGTGCCCCCCTATGGCGACGAGATCGTGCCGGTCGGCGGAGGACGAAATTCGCTGTACCGCGGCCTCCACTCGATCACCGCCAAGGCCTACGACACCCGGGGCGCGGTCGGCGAGACCGCGCAGGCCTACGAACTGGAGATCACGGGTGGAAACGCCCGCCCCGAACTCACCATCACCGGCCCCGCGCCCGGCAGCACCATTGCGGTCGGCGATCCCCTCACCCTCCATTTCACCGCCTCGGATCCCGACGGTCCCTCCGACCTCCTGCGGATCGATGCGGTCGATCTCGCCACGCTCGAGAAGATCTCCGATCAGGTCCCGCCGTTCGACAACCTCACCTTCGACACCACCGGCTGGCAACCCGGCACCCACACGATCCGCCTCTACGCCACGGATGTGGGCGGGGCCGAAAGCCGCCCGCGCGAGCTTCAGCTCTATCTCGACGACACCGGCACCGGGCCGACCTTCGCCCGCGAACTCGCCCTCCAGATCTCCGATCCCGTCTCCGCCGCCCCGTCGAACGAAAGCTTCACCGGTGTCGAAGCCTCGACCTCGCCCTTCTCCGGAGGCGTCGCCTCCGGGATGCAGCTCGACGACGGCATCATCCTCACCTCCGGTCTCGCCGAGCTCTGGAACGGCGGGGATGCCTCGGAGGGGGCGAGCGAGTCCCTCGACGCGGGATTCCAGAACTACCGCGAACCGGGCGATCCCCTGCTGGAGCAGTATGTGGCGGGCTTCGAGACCTTCGATGCCGCCTCGCTCGAGTTCGATGTCTTCTCGACGAACGGCCAGCTTGAGATCGAGTATCAGTTCGGCTCCGAGGAGTACGACGAGTGGGTCAACAGCTACAACGACGCCTTCCTGATCACGATCAACGGCGTCGTCTCCTCATTCGTGCCCGACTGCTCCGACATCGTGGCGGTGAGCTCGGTCAATCAGGTCACCCCAGCCAACGAGCACCTCTTCCTCGACGACGACGACGACATCCTGCCGCTGGTCGCCGAGCCCAACCACGGCTCGCGGGTGGAGTACGACGGCATGATCGCCCGGCTCCGGGTGTTCGCCTTCGTCACGCCGAACCAGACCCACCGCGTGCGCCTGGTCATCGGGGACGTCAACGACGACCAGCTCGATTCCGCGCTGATGGTCGGCAGCGTGCTCTCCCGCCCCGCCTTTCGCTGATCGGGAGGGAACACCGCAACCGTCGGTGACATGCTCGTGAGGGAACCGTGGGAAATGGTGACCCACAGCGTCCTTTACACCCTTTCCAGCGGTTGGCTTGATTGCCCCCACCTGCGAAAATCCATCGACCATCCAAGCCCATGATTACCAGAACCTTGCTCATCGCCTCGGCCGCTGCGCTCGTCCTTTCCAGCTGCCAGAAATCTGAAACCACCACCTCAACCCCAGAAGACATTCCCGTGGAAAACTTCGGCAAGCTCCCCGACGGTCGCGAGACCAAGCTCTACACCCTGACGAACAGCAGCGGCATGACCGCGGAAGTCGCCGATTTCGGCGCCACGCTGGTCTCGCTGACCGCGCCCGACAAGGAAGGCAAGTTCGCCGACATCACCCACGGCTTCGACTCGGTCGAAGGCTACAACAGCGACCAGAACCCCTACTTCGGCGCTTCGGTGGGCCGCTTCGGCAACCGCATCGCCGACGGCAAGTTCACGCTCGACGGCAAGGAATACCAGCTCGCGACCAACAACGATCCCGGCGGCATCCCCTGCCACCTCCACGGCGGCGACGTCGGCTTCAACAAGCGGCTGTGGACCGTGAAGGACTACACGGGATCCGCCATCACGCTCGAATACGTCTCGGAAGACGGCGAGGAAGGGTACCCGGGCACCCTGACGTCGCAGGTCACCTACACGCTCACCGACGACAACGAGCTGATCTGGGAGGCCACCGCCACCACCGATGCCCCGACGGTCCTCAACCTCGTCCATCACAGCTACTGGAACCTCTCCGGAGATCCCTCGACCTCGATCAACGACCACATCCTCACGCTGAACGCGGACAAGTATCTGCCGACGACCGCGGGCCTGATCCCGACCGGTGAGCTGGCCCCCGTCGAGGGAACGCCGATGGACTTCACCAAGCCGACGGCGATCGGCGAGCGGGTCGATGCCGAGTTCGAAGCGCTCGAGCTGGGTCTCGGCTACGACCACTGCTGGGTCCTCACCGAACCCGCTCCCGACGGTCTCGCGCTTGCCGCAACCCTGTCGGACCCGAAGAGCGGACGCGTGATGGAGGTTCACTCCAACCAGCCCGCGATCCAGTTCTATGGCGGCAACTTCCTCGACGGCACCGTGGCCGGCAAGGACGGCGTCGCCTACAAGCACCGCACCGCGCTGTGCCTCGAGACCGAGAACTTCCCCGACGCGCCGAACCAACCGGAGTTCCCGTCGGCGGTCCTCAAGCCCGGTGAGACCTACACCCACAAGATGGTCCACCGGTTCCTCACCGAGTGACGCGATTCGCATCACCGACTTCACCAAACCAAACGGCCGCGGAGAAACCTCCGCGGCCGTTTTCCGTGGGTCCCCTTCGCGGGAACGCGGGACTCAGAAATTGGCGACGTCGTCCGATCCGGCGTAGGACTCGGCCTTGATCCCGTCCTTGCCGTAGGACCAGAGGACGTGGAACTGGTAGCGCGGCTTCTTGTCCGCCCACTCGGCCAAGGTCCAGGTGTGCAGGACCTTGTCGTATTTTCCATTGTCGAAGACCTTCTCGAAAGGCGGCGTGTTGATGGCAAACATGATCTCGTTGCCCCAGGCGTCGTAGAACTTCCCGTCCTCCCGCCCGACGCCGGAGCGGTTGTCGTCGACGATGATCGGCTGGATGTAGTTCTCACCCCGTGGATTCATCTGCCGGGCGCTGAACACCTCGTCGGTGCCGGTGGAGAACTCCGCCTCGTCGCCGATCAGGGCCCCGATGATGACCTCACTCCCGTAGGTCCCGCCGGGATCCCCGTAGATCGTGTCCCAGCCGGTATCCAACTTCGACTGGGGAATGGGGGGGCGGTTGTAGTCGATCGAGAAGGCCTCCACACCCAGCCCCATGTCCCGCATCTGCTGAAGCGTCTGCGCCTTCTGCGCCTTGAGAATCCCCCTCTGGGCAAACATGAAGATCAGTCCCGCCAGCGCGGCGACGATGACGATGACGACGAGCAGCTCGATCAGGGTGAAGCCCGCTCGTTTCGATGGTGTTTTGCAGTTCATGGATTGTCGTGGGTTTGACGGCGCGGGGGAAGGTAGCCCGACCCCGGCCGATTGCCAGCCAGATAACCCAAACGGGTGATCCGGAGCGACCAGCGCTTCCGCCATCGAGCAGACGGCCGCCCGGGCGCCGGGGTTTACCGGAAGAAAAATCCGAAAAATCCCCCAAGAGACCGGGGGTGACCTGCGTTGCGTCGGCGGAAAGAGGGTCGCCAACCTGTTGAGAACACGGTGTTTTTCGACTGGTCACCGCCCACTTCCCCTCTAGGTTTTCCCCAACCAAGTCGCCCCATGAGCCTTCACGCCCAACTCAGCCCGGAAGCCCAGGCCCGCCTGCGTGCCCAGCGCCGCACCTCGACCATCTCCTCCATCGTCATCTCGCTTCTGGTGGTGGTGCTCCTCGGCTTGATCCTGGCATTCATTTTCCTCCCGCCCCTGTTCAAGGAGACGCCGACCATCGTCAGCTACTCGTCGTCGGTGAACGATGATCAGAAGCTGGAAACCAAGAAGCTGACGAACAGCGTCGAGCGCAAGCCCTCCGCTCCTTCCTCATCGATGGCAAAGGTGATCGCCGCCAACACCACCTCGCCCACCGCGGTTCCGGTCCCGGAGGTCGATGTTCCCGAGCCTTCGACCGATTTCGGCGACGGCGACGACTTCGGTGACGGCTGGGGATCCGGTGGCGACGGCGGCGGCGGTGGTGGTTTCGGCAACATCCCGGCCACGATGCAGAAGCGCTGCTCGCCCGAAGATCGCATGCAGCGCCTCCTCGAGAGCGGTGGCACCGAGAAGTGCGAGGAAGCCGTGGTCAAGGGCCTCGACTGGCTGCAGTCGACCCAGAACGCCGACGGTTCCTGGGGTGGCAGCAACAAGGCGGCAATGACCGGCCTCGCCATCCTCGCCTACCTCGGACACTGCGAGACCCCGATTTCGGAAAAGTACGGCGAAACCGTGCTCAAGGGGATGACCTGGCTGACCAATCTCGGGATGAAGCAGAACGGACGCCTGACCACCGGGGCCGAGCCGAACCCGCAACCCTACGAGCACGCCATCGCCGCCTACGCGATGGGCGAGTCCACCACCTTCTGCAAGCAACTGGGCATCAACGTTCCCAACCTCGCCGACGTGACCCAGAAGGCGGGCCAGCATATCATCGACAACCAGCACAAGTCCGGTGGCTGGGACTACGGCTACAAGGAAGACAGCCAGCGCGGCGGCGACCTCTCGGTCACCGCCTGGCAGGTTCAGGCGCTCAAGGCCTGCAAGCACACCGGCATGGACTTCCGCAACATGTCGGGCAGCATCCGCAAGGCGCTCGACTACGTCGAGGAGTGCCAGAAGTCCGATGGCGGCTTCGGCTACACTCCGCGTGGCGGAGCGCACAGCCCGAACGGCTACCACACCCTCACCGGGGCCGGCATGCTTTCCTTTCAGATGTGGGACAAGGGTTCGGCCGCCGCCGTCCGCAAGGGCGCCCGCTACATCGACAAGGAGTCCAAGTTCGACTACAACACCGCCGATGCCGACCTCTACGGCCACTACTACGAGGCCCAGGCGATGATCGCCCGCGGCGGCGCCCAGTGGGACAAGTACAACAAGATGTTCCGCGACAGCCTTCTCGGCGGACAAAATGCCGATGGCTCGTGGAAGAAGCCCGGCGGCGGCAACAAGCTCAACGCTGTGGCGCCGGCCTACGAAACCAACACCCACTACCGCACCTGCCTCGCGATTCTCATGCTTGAGACCTACTACCGCTTCCTTCCGGGAACCGGTGCCGGCGTGAAGTGATCGCCGGGTCAGGTTTCTTTCTCGAAAGCGGCGGCTCCGACAGGAGTCGCCGCTTTTTTGGGTCCCCCACCGGTGGCCGCGCGGATTTCCCTCGCTCGACCGGTCATTCCGTCCTACCTCGGCCGTGACATGAGCGCCAGCCAACTCGATCAACTCAAGCAGTTCACCACCGTGGTTGCCGACACCGGCGACTTCGAGTCGATGAAGGACTACCAGCCGCAGGATGCCACCACGAATCCTTCGCTGATCCTTCAGGCGGCCGGTCAGGACGAGTACCGGCACCTGGTGGAGAAGGCCGTCGACGAACTCAAGGACGCTCCCGCCGACGGACGCGTCGAAGCGATCATCGACCGCATCCTAATCCTCTTCGGCATCGAGATCCTCAAGATCGTCCCGGGCCGGGTCTCGACGGAAACCGACGCCCGGCTTTCCTTCGACACCGAAGGGACGATCGCCAAGGCCCGCCAACTCATCGAGGGCTACGAGAAGGAAGGCATCTCGCGCGACCGCATCCTGATCAAGATCGCCTCGACCTGGGAAGGAATTCGCGCGGCGGAGGCCCTGGAGAAGGAAGGCATCCATTGCAACCTCACCCTCCTCTTCTCCTTCGCCCAGGCGGTGGCCTGCGCCGAAGCCGGCGTCCAGCTCATCTCGCCCTTCGTCGGCCGGATCTACGACTGGTACAAGGCCGAAACCGGAAAGGAATACGAGGGTGCCGACGATCCCGGCGTCCAGTCGGTGCGATCGATCTACACCTACTACAAGAAGTTCGGATACCAGACCGAGGTCATGGGGGCCTCCTTCCGCAACGCCGGCCAGATCACCGCGCTCGCCGGATGCGACCTCCTCACCATCAGCCCCAAGCTCCTCGAGGAACTCCAGAACTCCTCCGACGACCTCGAGCGGGCGCTTTCGCCGGATGCGGCCAAGGACGCCGATGTCGAGAAGATCAGCTACGACGAGAAGGGCTTCCGTCTCGCGCTCAACGAGGACGCCATGGCCACCGAGAAGACGGCCGAAGGCATCCGCAAGTTCGCCGCGGACATCGTGAAGCTTGAGGAACTGGTCGAATCAATGCTTTGATCCCGGCGACATGAGCTTTCTCCGCGCGATCCTTCTCCTGCTCCTTGTCGCCGTCCCTCTTCAGGCCGGCGGCAAGAAGGAAACGATGGCGGGCATCGCCTTCCATCTCGAAACCCAGCCGGGCGAGAACCCGAAGATGGTGTTTCCGCAGTTTGTCGCCGGTGAGGAACGGGTGTTCCGGCGGGTCCCCGAGATCAGCTCGAAGGACATCGCCGCGTTCAACCCCTTCCCGTCCCAGGACGGCCAGGGCTACGGCGTGCTGCTCAAATTGAAACGCGGCGCCACCAACCGCCTGAGCGGGGTCACCGCCGCCAACGTCGGCCGCTGGATGATCGCCCGCGTCAACGGCCGCATCGTCGACGGGGTGGTGATCGACCAGCAGATCAACGATGGAGAGCTCGTGATTTGGAAGGGACTCTCGCTCGCCGAGATCAAGGGCCTCGACAAGAAGATCCCCCGCATTGGTGAAAAGAAGCCGCGCGGCTGACATGTCCATGATCCGACTCCTCGCCTTCGTCCTCACGCTCGGCACGCTCGTCGCCGCCCCCTCCCGCTGGCAACTGCCCACCGAGAACCGGCACCTCCTCACGGGTGAGCCCGAGAAGTTCTACATGTATGTCGACCGCACCTTCGAGGGTGTTTCCTCGAAGCCCTGGCAGGGCGGTGCCTGGGGTCTGGTGCGCAACCCGGTCCGCGTCGGCGGGGAGATCGAGTATCTCCGCTTCCACGAGGGAATCGACATCGCGCCGGTCAAGCGCGACAAGGCCGGCAATCCGGTCGATCTCGTGATGAGCATCGGCGACGGCCGCGTGGTCCACGTCAGCGACCACCCCGGTCGCTCGAACTACGGCCGCTACCTGGTCGTCGAGCATCCCGTCGATCCGGCCGGCAACGTCGTCCACAGCCTCTACGCCCACCTCGCCGCAGCCACGGTGAAACCGGGAGACCGGGTGAAGGCGGGATCGGTGCTCGGCCGCATGGGCTACACCGGCCGTGGGATCAACCGGACCCGCGCCCACCTTCACCTCGAGCTGGGTCTGCTGATGAGCAGCCGTTTCCAAGGCTGGTTCCAGCGCTACTCGGGCGGCACCAATCACCACGGAAACTACAACGGGATGAACCTCATCGGCATGGATGTCGCCCGTTTCCTCACCGAGTCCCACAAGGACTCCGGCCTCAAGGTCACCGACTTCGTCCGCCGCAGCCCCGCCTATTTCAAGGTGACCGTCCCCCGCGACGGCACGCTCGACTTCGCGGCCCGCCATCCGTGGCTGGTCTATGGCGACCTGACCAAGGCTTCGCCGTCGTGGGAGATCTCGCTGACCGCCACCGGCCTGCCGACCGGCATCGCGACCAGCAACCGCAAGGTCTCGGCCCCCATCGTGTCCGCCGTCCGCGACTCGGACACCCCCCACCGCTACCTCACCCGTGGCCTTCTCACCGGGGAAGGAAGCTCGGCCACGCTCTCGACCAACGGCCAGAAGCTCGTCGCCCTCCTCACCGGCGACTTCCCCGAGTCCTGAAACTCCGCACTTCAAACTCGAGATCCCAAGCGCTGGAATCTCCCCGTCGATCGCGCCATGCGGCGCGTTGAAATCTGAAGTTTATCCCTAGAAGTTTCCATGGACCAGACCCTCGAACGCCTCGAAAGCCTCGGCTTCACCCTGCCCGAAGTCCCCGCCCCCGTCGCCGCCTACGTCAACTGCGTGCGCAGCGGGAACCTCCTCTTCCTTTCCGGGGGACTCCCGATCGACGGGGACCGGAAGGTCATCGGCAAGGTGCCGGACGAGGTCTCGCCGGAGGAGGCCGCGGAGGGTGCCCGACTCATCATGCTCAACCGCCTGGCGGTGATCCGCGACGAGATCGGATCGCTCGACAAGGTCTCCCGCATCGTCGCCCTCAACGGCTTCGTCAATTCCGCGCCGGATTTCACCGGTCACCCCCAGGTGATCAACGGCGCGTCCGAATTTCTCCTCGAGGTCTTCGGTGACCGGGGCCGGCACTCGCGCACCGCGCTCGGCGCCGCGGCCCTCCCCCTGGATGTGGCGGTCGAGATCAACATGATCGTCGAGATCACGGACTGAGGTCCGCCCCGAGTCCCGGCACGGGACTCCCCCGATCCCGCGACGGATCATGATCGACGCGCACAATCACCTCCACCAGTTCGCGGATCCCGGGCGGATGATCACGGAGATGCAGGCCGTCGGCATCCGCGCCTGCGTGGTCAACGGCACTTCGGAAGACGATTGGCCCGCGGTCGCGGCGCTCGCCGAGCGGTATCCCGGATTCGTTCATCCGGCCTTCGGCCTGCATCCTTGGCACGCCCATCGCCACTCCTCCCGCTGGCTCGACCGGCTCGAAGCGCTGCTCGACCGATTCCCCAACGCGTCGATCGGCGAATGCGGCGTCGACCGGTGGGTGGACGAGCCCGCGATGACCATCCAGCGGGCGGTCTTCCTCCCCCAGCTCGCCCTCGCCCGGGAACGTCGGCGCCCGATTTCCATCCACGCCCTCCAGGCGTGGGGCCCGTTGATCGAGGCCCTGAAGGTCGAACCGCCCCCCCAGAGCGGCTTCCTGCTCCACGCGTTCGGCGGCACGTCCGAGCTGGTTGCACAACTCGCCCCTCTCGGCGCCCGCTTCTCCTTCTCCGGCCACTTCCTCCATCCCCGCAAGGCGAAGGTCCTCGCCGCCTTCGCTGCGGTGCCTCCGGATCGCCTCCTGCTGGAGACCGACGCCCCCTCGATGACTCCGCCGGATGCCGTGGTCACCCACCCGCTTGCCGATTCCGCGAATCATCCCGGCAATCTTCCCTCCATCGCCCGATCACTCGCCGGCCACCTCGACGAACCCTTCGACGCCCTCGCTCGCCGAACCGATGCGAACACGCGTCGCTTCTTCGGCATCGTCCCGCCTTCTCCCTGATCCGCATTCCGGCGACGGGGCTCGACACGTCCACCCGGAAGGCTGCGACATTTCGAATATCAGAACGTTCAATATTTTTTAAATTTTAATTGAGGACTTACGCGATGCCGTGTATTCCGACGGCATGCTGTCCCGCACCACTCCGGCATTCGGTTTTGCTGAAATGAAGCCCCTTTCCTTCAGAGGTCTCGTGGCCCGGGCCAAGGAAACCCTCCGACGCACTCCGGCCTTCCTCAAGACCTGCTACGTCGACGGACTGCTCGCCATCATCGGCGGACGCTACAGTCGCCGCCAGGCGGCCCTCATCATCACCGCGATGCTCCCCGTGCTTCTCACCACGGCCCTGATCACCGTGCCGCTCATCCTTTTTCCCACCGAGGGTCACCGCGCCTACTTCCAGTTCGCCAGCATCCTCAGCACCGAACCGGTGTCCCTGATTCCGATGCTCATCGGCTCGGTGAGCGCCACACTCGGCCTCAAGGTGCCGCTTGGCTGACCGCTCTCTTGTTCGTGGTTCGACGATCGGAAGCCCGCATCGGATTCGATGCGGGCTTCTCTTTTCCAACGACAAGACGCCCCGGGCCGGTGCGTAGGAGGATTTGAACCCCTTCTCGCCCGCCCTCTTGCCCCGCCTGCTTTTCCTCACCCTGACCGCGCCGCTGCTCGCCACCGCCGCGGCGAAGGTGACCTACGACGAGCACGTGCTGCCGATCTTCGAGCAGTCGTGCCTGAACTGTCACAACCCCGACAAGGCCAAGGGAGGGCTCGATCTATCGAGCTATCAAGGCACGCTGAAGGGCGGGTCGGGCGGCAAGATCGTCGAACCCGGCGATCCGTCGTCCAAGCTGCTTGCCGTGGTGATGCAGACGGCCGAGCCGAAGATGCCCCCGGAAGGCGATCCGATTCCTGCGGACAAGACCGAGGTGCTTCGTCAATGGATCGAGGGAGGCCTGCTGCAGAACCCCGACTCGAAGGCCCGGAAACCGTCGAAGCCGAAGTTCGACACTTCCCTGAGCGGCGATCCGCAGAAACGTCCGGACGGACCGCCGCCGATGCCCCGGGATGTGATTCTCGAACCGGCCGTCGTCGCGGAGCGCTCGTCCGCCGTGCACGCGATGGCCGCCTCACGCTGGGCACCGGTGCTGGCGGTGACCGGCCAACGCCAGGTGCTGCTTTACGACACGCGGGACCTCTCACTCGTCGGCATCCTTCCCTTTCCCGAGGGCGACCCGGTCTCGCTCTCGATCACACCGGATGGCCGCTACCTGATCGTCGGCGGCGGAGTCCCCGGAAAGTCCGGCGTCACCATCTCCTTCGACCTGACGAGCGGCGAGCGGGTCCTGACCGCGGGGCGCGAGTTCGACTCCATCCTCTGCGCCGACCTTCGCCCGGATCTCGGCGCCGTCGCCACCGGCTCCCCTTCCCGTCTCATCAAGTTGTGGAATCCCGCCGACGGCTCGCAAACGGCATCGATCAAGAAACACACCGACTGGGTGACCGCCCTCGACTACTCCCCCGACGGCATCCTGCTCGCCACGGGCGACCGGAATGGAGGGGTCTGGGTCTGGGAAGCACGGACCGGCGCCGAGTTCCATACGCTTCGAGCTCATCAGGCCGGCATCACGACCGCATCCTTCCGCAGCGACTCGAACCTCCTCGCCAGCGCCTCCGAGGACGGCACCGTCCGCTTCTGGGAAATGAATGGCGGCAAGGAGGTGCGCAAACTCGACGCCCACCGCGAAGGGGTCCTCGCGTTCTGCTGGGCCCCCGACGGCCGCTTCGCCACCGCCGGCCGGGATCGGAAGGTCCGCGTCTGGAAGGCGGACTTCAATCCGGAACGGGCGATCGAGAACCTTCCCGACATCCCGACGTCCATCGCCATCGACTCCACCTCGACCCGCCTCTTCATCGCCGACTACCGCGGACGCATCCATGTCCACCGGATCGACAACGGCGAGAAGCTCGGAGAGCTCGACAACGACCCCGCCCCCATCGCGCATCACCGCAACCGGATCGCCGGCGAAATCGCCGACCTCATCGACACCCTCGCGCGGACCGGGCAGGCACGGGACGAGGCGACCCGTCGGGTGGAGGAAGCGCGGCAGGCGCTGGAAGCACACGATCGCCGCACCGGGGACGAAAAGCAGGCCCTTGAGGTGGCACGCGGGGAGGAGTCCGGGGCCGTGGCCGAGGAAGCGAAGCGGAATCGCGAAGTCGAGCAGCTCCGCCAACAGGTCACCGCCGGACAGGAAGACCTGGCGCCGATGAGGGCGCGGCGCGACTCGCTGCGGCAGGAGACCGGGGAGCTTGGGAAACAGATTTCGGCCGAGGAGCAGAGTCTCGAAACCGACCGCCAGGCTCTCGCCACCGCCAGCGACCCCAAGGCCGACGCCGTCGCCCAACTCCGCGGCACCATCGAGCAGCGGGAAAGCCGGCTTGAGAAACTTCGCTCCGACCAGCGCCAGCGCACCGACGAGGTCGCCAAGCTCGAACAGCAGATCCAGACGGCCCAGACCGACCTCGAGAAGCGACGGCAGGAACTGAAGACCCGGGAAGCCGGACTGCGGGAGACCCGCGGCACGCTCAAGGAGCTTCGTCAGCGCCTCAAGACCTCCCGGGAGCGGCTCGCCACCCTTGAAAAACAGCGCCCCACCCTCGCCGCCGCCGTCGAGGAACAAAAGCAGTCGCTCGCCTCGGCATCGGCCGATCATGCGAAGGCGATCTCGGCCCGCGCCCGGCTGGAACAACAGGGACGCCGCTGGTATCGCGCCTCGCTGAATGCCGGGATCCACGACCTCCGGAAGCGCGGACGCGAGATCGATGCCTCCGCCCGAGACGCCGAGACGAGCTTCCGCGAAACCGCGCGGATGCTTGAATCGCTGAGCCGGGAACTTGCCGAGAAGCGCGCCGAGCTCCGCGCCCTGCTTGAGGATCCGCTTCCCGAAGATCCGGAGATCGCCCGCGAGCGCGATGCGATGGCCGCCATGCTCCGGGACCAGATCGCCGACCTGCTCGATCAACTCGACGCCCGGTCGGCCGACCTGTCCGAACAACGGGAGGCACTCGACCGCCTGCTCCCGGAAGCGGACAGGCTCCACCGCCGCACCGAAGTCCTCACCCGCCTCTACCACTCCGGCGCGGGCACCGGATCCTGAGCGGTGCTTGCCATGCGGTCCGCTTTGGGGCGGACTTCCATCCCATGCTCCGTCCCGCCATCATCCTCGCGCTCGTGCAGCGTCAGGTGCTGCTGTTCACCCGCAATCCGGTGCGGGCGCTGGAGCTCTTCTTCTGGCCCATCGTGCAGCTTCTCGTCTGGGGCTTCGTGACGGTCTTTCTCCAACAGAATGCCGGCGGCGCGGAGGAAGGATTCACGCGCTTCATCACCTTCCTCATCGGCGCCATCATCCTGTGGGATGCGCTCTTCCGCTCCCAGCAGGGCGTGGCGATCTCCTTTCTCGAAGACGTCTGGACCCGCAACCTCCTGAACATCTTCGCCGCACCGATCCGGATGACGGAGTACCTCGCCGCCAGCTTCGCCGTCGGCTTTCTCCGGGTGGTCGTGACCGCCCTGGTCATGGCGTTGATCGCCTTCGTCACCTACCGCTTCAACCTCTTCCAGTTCGAGTGGCTGCTCATTCCCTTCTACGCCAACCTGCTGGTTTTCGGATGGTCCATCGGAATCCTGTCGACCTCGCTCATCCTCAGGTTCGGCCATGCCGCCGAGTCCCTCGCCTGGGCCGTCCCGTTCATGATCCAGCCCTTCGCCTGCGTCTTCTACGACATTTCCGTCCTCCCCACGTGGATGGCCTTCGTCGCCCGTGCGATGCCGCCCGCGCATGTGTTCGAGGGCATGCGGGAGGTTCTCTCCGGTGACGGCATGGACGTCCATCGCCTGCTCGTCGCCTCGGGCCTGAACCTGCTCTATCTGGTCGCCGCCGGCGCCCTGTTCTCGCGCATGCTGGGCGTGGCCCGGACCCGCGGACTGCTCGTCAAGACCGCCTCCTCCTGAGTGCCGACCTCATTAGTCCAAAAACGTTCAATAAAAACTTGGAGGGAAATTTTAAAAATGCTAAATAATCGGGGCTGCTTCCCCTCTCCCGATGAAATTTTGCTCCGCGATCCGCCCGGGTCTCGCTCTTGTCACGATGTGCCTGGGGCTGCTTCCGGTCTCCCCGGCACAGGCCCGGGAGGCCCAGTCCTCCAACCCCATCGGCCGCGTCGCCCGACTCATCAACCCATCCCTGGTTGAAATCGAAGACCGCCTTTCCTGGCTCGAAGACCGGTTGCGCGGTCTGGCGGTCTACTCCCCGAAGCCCCTCAACGAGGCCTTCGGCTGGCGCACCGTCCAGGCGACCGGCGACCCACCGCCCAGCCTCACCCTCGACCTCGGGGACATCTATCCCCTCGAAGACATCTTTCTGGTCCCCGCCCAGACTCTCACCGGAGAAGCGAGGACCTTTTTCCCCCTCCGTTTCCAGATTGAAGCGGCCTTGTCCGAGGATTTCTCGGACGCCCGCGTGATCTACGAGACCCGGGGCAAGATTCACGAGCCTCAGGACGGGTATCCGGTGCGGGTCACGGCGCGGGACATCGACGCCCGATTCATCCGCCTCAGGGTTCTTCTCGGCCATCATCACGGCCTCCAGTCGCTTTCCGCCCTGTCCGAGCTGGTCGTGGTGTCGGGAGGTCAGCCGGTCTCCTTCGGCGGCCGGATCTCCGCCCACGGATCGCTCAACGACCCGGGCTACTGGGATCCGGCGTTCGTGATCGACGGCCGCTCGCCTCTCGGGATCTGGGAAGGAGGGCAGTGGACCAACTCCCGCGGACAGGTCCTCCGCGTGCACGATGCCGAGCCGGCCACCGAATGGCGGATCGATCTCGGCTCCGAAGAACCGGTCGACCGCATCGTTCTCTTCCCTCTGCAGATGCCGGAACTCGGAGGCGTCTACGCCCTGCCCCAGCGGCTGAGCATTTCCCTCTCCAACCATCCGGACGGCTCGGATCCCGTCGCCGAGTGGGCCCACAAAGGCGGCGAAACCTACACGCCGCTCAGTTTCGCCGCCAAACGCACGGCCCGCTTCATTCGAATTCGCTCCGAGGCCGCCATCAACACCGGAAAAGGCCACTTCCAGCCGATGGCCGAGCTCGAGGTCTGGTCCAATGGCCGCAACGTCGCCCGGGAGACATCGGTCGGAATCCATCAGGCTGGCGTCGTCACCGAAGCCGAGGAGACGCTGACCGACGGCTACGCCAACGGCCTCCGTGTTTTCGCCGTCGGGACCTGGATGCGCCAGCTGACCGAGCGACGGGCGATCGAAGCCGAGCTCGCCCGCCTCGTCCCGGTCCGCAACAGCATGGCGACCGAGAGCGAACTCAATGCCACGTGGGGGGCTTCGGTCGCGGTCGGGCTCACCCTTCTCATTCCCGTGGCCTTCGCCGAACGTCGCCGCCTCGTTTCCCGCAAGCAGGTCGACACCCTTCGCAAACGGATCGCGTCCGACCTTCACGACGACATCGGCAGCAACCTCGGCAGCATCTCGCTCATCGCCCGCTCGGCCAAGAAGGACCTCCGCCGCCTCGAGGGTCCGGTGGAACTGGTCGATGACCTCGACGAGATGGAGGTCATCGCCCGCGAGAGCTCGCTCGCCATGCGCGACATCGTCTGGCTCCTGGAACGCCGGCAGGACACCATCGGTGACTTCGTCCAGCGGATGCGGGACTGCGCCCAGCGGCTGCTGCGTGACTTCGACTACGAGCTCGTCTGCCGCTCCAACCGGACCGCGGCCAAGATGACGCTCGACGCCAAGCGTCACCTGTTCCTCTTCTACAAGGAGGCACTCCACAACATCCTCAAGCACTCGCAGGCCACCGAGGTCTCCATCCACGTCCGCGATCGCCGCGACTACCTGGTGATGGAGATCAGCGACAACGGCGTCGGCCTCCCCGTCGACAAGGATTCGCGTCCGGCGGCCGTGCGGAAGCTCGCCGATCGGGCGGCGGTGCTTGAGGGACGCCTCGAGGTCAATTCAAAGAAGGGCCGCGGGACAAGCTTGCGTCTCGAGGTGAAACGCAGCAGCTTGACCTCGGCAAAATCGGCATCATGAGCGAGGAAAACCAACCCATCCGAATCTGGATTCTCGAAGACCACTCCCAGTTCGCCAAGCAGATGTG
>JAUIJD010000075.1 GCA_030431475.1 Verrucomicrobiia bacterium
TCGTTGTGCGAAATCCCCAGCACTTTGAGCCTCCACTTGTGGGCGTTGTCCTCAGTGCTCGGCGGGCGCTTTCCATCGGGGGCACGCATGTCCCGGTGATAGTGCCAGTAACACTCGCGGTGCCAAAAGTCGGGGCAGCCGCAGACGCACGGATCTCCGTCGGTCTTAGCAGTTATCCGCAACCGGTGAGGTCGTAACGCGCACCGGGCTTTGATAATCGGCCTGATGGCTTCTGGTCCGATCTCTTTCGCGAGCCGTTCGGCGCTGCAATCCGGGTGATTCTCGGCCAAAAAACGCACAACAAGTCGTGGATGATGACGCCCTACGGCGTCCTTGTCGGAATCAGGCATTGTCGTGGGGGTTGTGAGGTTCAGAGGTGCGAGCCGCTGGGGGCGCGTCATCACATGGTGCGTTCACCCCTCAACGCCTCGGCGCCAATCTTTCGCTCGACGACGCAGGTCCTCGTGGGCGTCGAGCAACAAGTCCATGCGGCCGGGCAGGGAATCATCATCGCGAGCATGCCCCAGCCATGAGAGAACGAGATCTTTCTCCTCGCCCCAGGCATCCATGGCAGCCAGCGCCTTCGGCACGAGCTGCGCGAGAAAACTTCCATCCGAGGGCTCGACCCGCCGGAGGATTCTGGCGGCCTGACGAATCAGCACGATCGCCGACTGCAATCGGCCCGGATCATACTCCTTGAGAATGGGGTCGTCGTTGGCCTTGAAGAGATCCATCTGCTTCTGAGCTCCCCGCTCGGCCTCTTTCTCCGCCCGATTACGGGCCTTGTTGAGCCCGCCCAGCATGGAGAGCGAGGCGCCACCCAGCGGCCGCCGGTTCACTTCCGAGAATCCACTGGCCACGAGCCGCGCCTTGCCCTCCCCCGCCGGCACGACTTCGAGAAAGCCGCAGTCCACCGCGAACCCGACCAATCGACCCGGCTCTCCCGACCAACCGACAAAGCACTCGAGGATGCCCACTGAGTCATCCTCCGCCCAACCCGAACGTTCGGCTTGGACCTCGAGCTTCCCCTCGCGATCGACGCCGAAATTGTGCCACATCAGGAACAGCAACGCTCGGGCCTCGAGATCGGAGATCGACAGCTCGGCAGGCGCCTTGCGCAGGAAAAGCATGTCCTGGCGCCTCATCAGGAAATTCGCCGGAACCGAGTAGGCACTCACTGGCCACCCCCCTCCTCCATCTCGGCCGGCGCGATAATGCGGTGACCGATGGAATTCCCATCGAGCTTGAGCCCCGCCTCATCGAGATAGGCCATCGCAGCCTCGAGCGCTTCCGGACCCTCGAACTCGGCCGGCACTTCGATCTCGAGGAACACCGGAACCACGATGGTTCGCCCGAGAAGTTCTTCCTCCCGTTTCTTTTTCTCCCTGCTCATCGTCCTGACTCCTCACTGGCGATCCTCAGCATGCCCGCTCCGCCCACCGAGCGGCGCTCGAACTCCGAAACCGGATCGAAATTCTCATCCTCAAAGAGGGCGACCATGCTCTCCATCTCATTCCGGAGAGCCACCACCGACGAGGCGGGCATGCTCGGGGCTTGAGAATCCAGAAATGCCCGACCACTCCCCCTGAGAAGTTCTGCGAGCCTCTTACGCGCTTCATCCACATTCATTGCGCCCGGCATCCTATGAGGATTCCACGTATCGTCAACGGTATTTATACATAACGTGAAAGCGTAACCCGCGAACGCGGGGGAGAATCGTGCAAAATACCCCTCATTGGGGGTGGCACTCCACAAAAAATCGAATATACCTCTTTCAGCTTTTGTCAGACGAGCATCCCCCCAACGGATTCTCCATGAAACATCACCTACCGGATTTTCTCCGCGAGCTTCGCAGTCGCGATCGAATCACTGTCGCCGCGCTGGCGCAGCAATGCGACTTGAGCCCATCGGTTCTTTACAAGGCCGAGGAAGGCAGGCCCGTCGCCTGGAAAACCATCCAGGCGGCCTACGAAGGACTCTGCCGAACCAAGGATGAAAGCGTCGCTCTCCTCGCTCGGTGGGCCTGCGCCCAGGCCGGAAAGGAAACACCCAGCGACACGGGCGACTCATGCTCCGAGGAAGTCAGCAAGCAGATCCGGGAAATCAAAAGCGATGCGCTGGAGTTCGTCTCGAGTCACCCTGAGCTCGCCCCTCGGGTCATCCGGTTGATGGTGGAGCTGACCGCCCCGCAGCGGGATCTTTTCATTCGATTCGCCGAGCGATTCAGCGCCGACGAAGCCACTCGCGACCTGACGCGGGTGTGGATGCGGACGACGGCTTGAGTCACCGCGGAGGAGCCCCGTATCGCGTGGCCATCCGACCCCGGAAAGTCTCGTCGGCCTGGGATGCCGCCGGGTTCACCCACAGCTTTCCGTCGAGGCGGCCTACGTTCTCGGCCTTCAGCTCCGACATTGGACGATGCGGCGTGCGGAAGCGGTTGTGGTAGGCCGTCTCGAAGGGGAGCTTCCAGAATTGACCGAACTCCTCGAGCACCGTGCGAGCTTTGGCGCGCTCGTAAAGGTAGGGCGTGTGAGTCGAATAGTTCACCGCCGGAAAGCCGTGGTGATGCAGGCGCATGAGCACCTGACCGAGGCCTCGCCGCCACGCATTCCCCGCCACCATGGTCTGACCGAGACGATCACTCATGTCGCGCACCGACGGAACCACTCGGTAGTCCTCTGGCGATTGATCGGCGAGCATGAAGATGTCGTCATTCATCCACAGCACGCGATCCGCACACTGGACCCCCTGCCAAAGAGCCTCGGCATAGTCCGGACAATGGACAAACTCCCCCGGCCACCAATCCGGCACCCGATCACCGAAGACGACGAGCGGCCACCCGCTCTCCGACCAATGCTCAAGCACGGAGCGATGGGAATACCAGAGCTCATCCCACTCAGCGTGCCGCGACGAGTAGGGCCACACGACCGCCCCCTCCCCGAAGTCCGGCGGACTCGGCGGATCGACAAGCCGCTTGACGGCATCCGGCAGGTAGCCCCTCGCGCGAGCTCGCACCAATCGCTTGTGCTTGTGACCTCCGGCGAGGTGGTGGAACCACGCCGGCCGGCGATCGACCGTCATCCCATTCCATTCGATCTCCAGATCCCGAACAGCGAGCCCGCACAGGGTTTCCGCCCGGTCGAGCCACACGTTCCACTGATGCTGCTCCATCACGCCCGCCACCCCCCGGCCATCAATCGCCATGAGGAACCGTCGAGCACTTTCCCGATCGACCAACCACACCCCGGCGTTCCGATAGACGAAACCCTCGGACGGCACCACACCGAGCTTGTCCGCGCACCAGTCCCGCCAGCCCTGCGACACCTTTCCCGGCGGGTCTTCCCGCAACCAGAAGCCCGGCCCCCTCGAGGAGAGCTTCGGCGCGAGCGGATGCACCATCACATCGGAATCGACGTAGAGCATCCAGTCCGAGGCCGAGTCGATCACGAAGTCCCGCATGGCCTCGACCAGCGCAAACTTCGGATGCGGAAGCCGACGATCCTCGCCATGCACCCTCACCGGATAGACGCAGCGTGCCGCCCACTCGTCCAACGACCGTGCGCACTCCCGCATGAGCGGATCCTCTCCCCAGCGCAAGGTATGCACCTCGACGGACCCAAGGAGCGGCCGCCCATCCTGCTCCGGCATGTAGGGCGGAGCGGGCGCTTTCCGGCGCCTCGACCCGGGGCCGCACATCACACAGCCCTGCGGCAGCACACTCATCAACCTGCCACCCAGCCGCACCACTCCGGAGGTTCCGCGACGACCGCGGAACACGGGGTCTTCACCTTCTTGCGGAGGCCGCTCAAAACGCACGCCACCATAGACCGACGGCTCAAAGGGATCCTGCATCATATCTCAGTGTCGGGATCCTCGTCGAGGTCTTCGGAGTCGAACTCCCCGAAGGTGTCCACGAGCATCGGCTTGGATCCCCACGGAGAGTCCGGGTTGCAGTCCATGAGCATGTTCTTCAGCAACACGACCCCCTCTCCTCCAAGCGGAGGAATGACCGCGAGGGACCAGGGCGACCACATGCTTTGCTCGTCGTAGGAATCGTGGTCGCTCTCGGCCGCCGAGGAAGACCCGCATCCCGGAGGGATTCCTTCCCACTCCCAGGCCTTCGGAGTTACCACCGGCTCGTCCGGCGGATCCCCGCTCGCGCCGCCCTCCAGCCAATCGAGGTAGGACTGAGGGTAGAACACCTCGTCCCACTCGAGGCGGATCTTTTCGTTGAGGCAGCACTTGTCGAGCTTGATGCGGTAGCGGAAGGCCCGCCCCGTCCCGGAGATCGTCACCTCGCCTCCGACACCCTCCGCGTCCTGCGTGGGCCAGCCAACCGATACCTCCGCCCCGCAGCCGTCCACGCACAGCGGCGGCGACAGCACGGTCCCGTCGTCCAACTCGAAACCTGCCGAGCCGGAGCCCGAGTCGCACACGGCGTCGAGATTCGCCATGACCTCGACCAGGCGCTCGCGAAGCGCATCCCGAGCATCGCCCCGATCGAAGGGCGAGGACAGCACGATGCTGTCGGTCATCTCCTCGACATGCGCCGTGGTGGTCGTCGTCTCGGTGCGCACCTCACCACCTCCGCCGCCGAAATTTTCCACCCAGCCGGTATCACTCGACTCGACCTCCGAATACTCTGTCGTGGTAACGGTGATGTCCTCGGTCGCTGTCAGGGTTTCGCTGGTGGTCACCGTCGGCGACCCCTCCTCGCCGACATCGAAGAAGGGTGTGGCCGTATTCTCGATGACCTCCTCCCGGGTGCCGCATTCATCGGCCGAGTCGAGCTCGAGCCAGTATTTGCCCTCCCATCCCTTCGACTCATCCGGGTTCGAGCCCGCCCAATCCCCGGTGAACACCCGCGCGTAGTCGTAGTCGCCGTGGTAGTAGAGCACGGGCGACCCATCGGGGAGGCAGCCCGGCGGGAAGTCGTTCGCCGGCCACCAGATCCCCTCACGGACATCCGACTCGTAGAACAGGGATCCCGGGTCGATGTCGGGCTGTCGAATGTCCGGCGTGCCAGCGATGGCGAAGGACTCGGTGTAGGTGACCGTCTCGGTGGATTGATTGTCCTCGACGACCACCAGTGTCGTCGCATTCCGCCGCCGGAAGCGATACTCATGCACCCGGCTCCCCGAGGACTCGCGGTGGTTCTGGCGGGAGATGCGATCGTGATAGAGCGTCGGGATGTCGAGCTCGGCCTCCGGAGCATCGCTCCCGGCCGCCTCGTGGTCACAGGGGAGATAAACCGAAGTCGAGCCCTCGATGAGCACTCCCTCACACTCGACAAGCGGCGGGCAGCAGTCGGGCGGCGGACAGCACCCGCACTCCTGCATCACCGCTTGCCAGCGGGACAAGACGACCACCTCTTTGCCGAACACCCCCATCACGCACTCCCGCTGTCGTCGGCGCTCACCGCCGGGGTGATGAGCGTCGGCGTGCCGTAGAAGATGACCCGGCCCAGGCAATGATCGACGAGCACCGGCTGGCACGGACCCTCCCGCTGCAAGATCGTCGGCACTCCGCCCGCAATCTTAATCTTGAGCATCGGCACCCGGACGGTGACCGTCGGAGTGGTGTTCGTCGGCGTCTCGGTATCGGGGTATCCGTCACCCGATGCGACCCGCTTCCATTCCGGCTCCGTCGAGCTCTCGATGCCCGGCCAGATCACCCCGTCGTTCGTGTTCGCGGTGATGTTGAACTCCAGGTAGTAGCGGAACGTTCCATCGGTCGCCGTGTCGATCTCGTGGGCATCCACCCCCCATGTCTGCGGACCCGCTGCGAGCGATCCCCCCACAATCTCCCAGCCGTCGCCCGAGCTCCCCTCGCCGATGGCGCGGATGTACTGGAACCCGCACTTCGTCTCCCCTCCACCGCCGGTATTCAGCCGCACCATGGCAAGCACCTCGCCCTCCTCGAGGGCCGGAGTCGGCTCGGCGTGCTCGAGGCGGCCAATCACCACATCCCCCACCGACACCGCCGACCCCTGGCCGATGACACCATAGACGACATCCGAGATCCCCCCTGCGCAGCGCACCGGGACCACGCCATCGGTGGCGCAATTCAACACGCCGGATCCACCACCGGAACCAGCGCCGGCGCCCGACACTCCCGGCTCCGAAACGATCACTCCTCCGAATCGGGAGCCGTCCGGAGCGGGGCGGCCCTCAAGATTCAGCCACACCACATCGCCGATGTTCCACTCGAAACCCTCCTCGAAATCGGAGGTGTCCACGATGTAGGGCATCGTGGCCTGGATCTCGGATCCGATCGGCACGCGCTTCACATCATCCACCGTCTCGTGGGTCTTCGACCGCTTGGCGGCCAGCGCCTCACGAGCAAGTCGCGCCTCGATCTTCAATCCCTCGACCTCGCGCCTCAAAGCATCTTGGCCGTTGAACAGCTCCTCGGAACGCTGCAATCGGTTCAAGGTCCGCTCGGCGAACAGGGCCGAACTCGCGCGGGCCTTGGTGAGCTCGACGGTTTCATTCACCCCGTCCCCGTCCACAACGAGACTCACTCGGTCGATCACCGGACTGAGCGTGGTCCCGCTGGAGCCCTTCAAGGTGTAGGATCCATAGACCTGCACCTCGTCGAGCTCGGTAATCGTCTCCGCTGCTCGCTCCGCCGCCTCGGCCGCCACATCCCCGGAGGCAAAGGTGAGCTCTTTGAGGGAGATCCCGGTTTGATCGGGGAGGAAAGCCGGGTTGTCGGCCACCGCCTCGAGCGCCGCATTCGTGAAACCAGCGTCTCCCGCCACATCCAGCAGATGCAGCGCAAGGCCGGGAACGGACAGCACCCCATGCCTCGCTCCCTGGCCGTGCTTGCTCCGATACCGGCCGAGCTCCCACGCCACCGACATGCGAACCTCGGCCGGCAAGATGACGACGTTCGGGTTCGGCACCACGACATCGAGATAGTCGGAATCTTCCTCGACCGACTCGGTAACATCGGCGCCGCCGGCCTGCCCCTGATTGACGTAGGAGTAGAGCGCCTCGTCGGCCTCCGGATCTCCGTCGATGAACAGCGGCGTACTGAATCGGATGGAACGATTCTCCTCATCAACCTCGAAGGCGTTCTGCGTCGTCCACTCCTCCCGGAGATTCTTCACCCGGCGGGCCATGAACAGCTCGATCGAACGACCGTCGATCAGATCCAGCGGTTGCCCCTTGGCGATGACCTCGACCCTCGAGGAGGGATACCAGGAGAGATTGTCCCGCCGATAGCGCTGCTTGGCCGACGCCCCGGTGCCGGTGATTTCGGTGCCACTGAGGAGATTCTGAGCAACCCTCAGACTCTCGAGCGGAATCCCGCCCCACTCGTAGTCCGCCGGGATCCGATAGGAACGGAACACCAGCTCGCGAATGTAGTGCCAAGCCGGAACCATCATCCTCGAAACCTTCCCCAGCGGCCGCCAGTCGATGAAGGAGGCATCCTCCGTCGCCGCGACATACTGAGCCACCGTCACCTCACGCGCGCGCGCCGCCGCCTCGGCCCGATCCGCCTTGGTGTCGGTGGCGAGACTGAAGACCTCGACCACCTCCCGGATCCACGCCGCCTCGTCGATGAAGGCCTCCCACGCCGAAGCCCAATCCGGCTCAAGCTCCACGTTGAGCACCTGAACGATGTTCGCGTCGCCCGTTACCATGACGGCCGTGTCGTTGGCCGTCAGGCTCGTGCCGATTCGCCGCGGCTCGGTGTTCGTGGTCGGCACGACAAGCGGCAACCCCGAACCCTTGCGCTCCCAATGCAGCGTGTTCTTCCCGGAGATCCGGACATCAAGCCCGGTCGCCGAGGTGATTTGCGCCACCAGGTTGCCGAGCTTGACTCCGGAGGAGGCGTCGATCCCCTGGGGATACACGGATCCCATGGACGCTGCGTAGCTCCTGCTGAAAGTGAAGGCACCCCACGCTCCACGGAACGCGGAGTTGAGGATTTCCTGAGCCGACAAGGGCGCGTCCGTGTAGGTCCAGATCCCGGCGGCCGCATTCTCCGGAAGAAGGTGCGCGTAGCGGCGGCGCCCGAGGTTCGGCTCGCTCGGCACCGACAAGGCACCCACTCCCGAGGCGCCGGGGAGATTCGGAGCCGCACCCCCGAACTCGACATCATCCGTGCCGGTCGGCCCTCCGCTGTCGGATCCGGTGTTCGTGGATCCGGCATCGGGCCGGGCGAGCGTCGTCGAAGGCCGCTGGTCCAGCATGTTCCACGCGCCCGTCACGACCTGCCACTGGAGCCGCACCCGATTGTCGAGCACCGTGAAACTGACGATCGTGCCGCTGCCTTCGGCCTCGACCCCCACCACCTCGCTCACGACGCCGTAGAAGGTCGCCAGCACATCGAACTGATAGACGACGTAATCGCCCTCCTCCAAGGTGAAGCTCGCCGCATCGGCAATCACCACATCGCCTCGAGCCGAGCTCGGGTTCACTCCCCATGCCTGGGTGAATTCATACTTGCGGATGATGCCGCCGCCAACGCTCGCCATGTTCAGTCAGGTTTCGGTTGTGCCAACTCCGGATCCCCGTAGGCAAAGAGATTCGGTCGATCGAACCTCACCCCCCGAACCAACTCGGGCACCCGTTCATCGCTCTCCCACCAAGGACCGCAAGCGCCGAGATTCCAGACTTCCAGCCTTTCGTCCCAGCACTTGAATTCACCGGGCTCGAGCAGCACGTTGGCAAGGATGGGGCCATCTGCCACCGCCTCGACCTCGACCGCCTGGCCGGGCTCGAGATTCACCGCACCTTGGAAAAGATACCTCCCCACCCCATGATCGCGCACGGCCCCGATGAGCTCGTGGACCTCATCGTCGAGCGAAACCGCTTTCCCGGCCTTGGCCCTCAAGCGAAACTTCGACCGGACCCCGGGCGTCAACCTTACGTGCTTCGGCTCGCTCCACTCGTGGGACTCTGACGACCTCACCTCCACCTCGACCCGGCAGCCGCAAGCCGGAGGCTGGAAGCGGGCGAATGCCTCGGTGGCAAAACCCTCCTGCCACTCCCGGTAGATCTCCGGCCAACCCTCCCCGGCCACTCGCCAGCGAAAGAACCACCTCTCTGATTGTTCCACATGGAACAACACGAAGCAGATTCCGTCGATCGCCGTGATGAGCCCGAACACGCCCGAGTCCTACCCCCGTCCGGGGCTCACGGCAAGATTGTTCAACTTTGCAAAACGATCTTGCCAAAGTATCACCGACGGGATTTAGCTGTCTCCCGCAACGAATCAGGATATGGAGAAGGCACGCGAAGCATTGAGCGCGGGCGAGATAGCCCGCCGCCTCGGAAGGTCGAGGCGAGGAGTCAAAATGGCGATCGACCGCCTCGGCATCAAACCCGCCGTCATCCTCGACGGCGAGCGCAAGGCCTACGATCCCTCCACGGTCGAGATCATCGGCGAGAACATGCGGGCGAAAGGAGAGCACCCATGAGTCAGGCCGAATACCGCGCCGAGCTCCGCAGCGCGATCGACACCGCCAAGCAGCACCCCCGGAATGCCATGCCGGAGATTGCGACCACACTCTCCATCGAGCTCAGACAGAGCGGCAGCCGCTATGTCGCCGCCCACTGTCCCTTCTGCGATCGGAAGGGGAAGTTCACGATCAACCAGCGGGGCGGCGAGTGGGTCTTCGGATGCTTCCGGAACTCCTGCGAAGGCAAGCGACCCGGCGATGTGATCTCGCTTCTCGAGCGCGTCGGCAGCATGAGCCGCCGGGACGCCGTGCGGCACCTTCTTGATCGAGCTGGAATCGAGCACCCCTACGACCGATTCATGCGCGAGAGAGAGGAGGGCCGGAAATGAAGGCCCGAGAACGACTCCGTGAAGCCATCGCCGAGGCACGAAAGGTGCGCTCGGCAAGCCTCCCCGCTCTCTTCCAGCGCGACGGCCACGAGATCGACGACAACCAGCAGGCCGGTTGCTGCTTCTGCACCGAGGGGCGACTCACCTTCCAGCAGACCGAGGACGACGACACATGGGAGGCGACATGCTCCAACGACTCGTGCAAGGCATCCGGCTGGATCAACGAGATCGACTACCTGATCCTCAGCCGTGACATCGGAGAGGAGGACGCCGCCCGCAAGCTGCTTGACACCGCCGGGCTCTCCCAGCTCTGGAGCGAACCCGAACGTTCGGGTCGGAGTAGCGAGGACGGGGACGACAACCCCGACATCCCGAAATTCATCCGGCTCGGCGACAACCAGGGCAACGCCTACGAGGAGGCGTGGAAACTCCTCACTCTCACCGACGAGCACCGCAAGGAGCTGAACGTCAAGCGCGGCATGTCCGACGACTGGATCCGCGCGTTCGGGCTCAGAAGCGCCACCCCCGACAACCGGCAACGACTCGCACCGCTCCTCGAGAATTTCCCTCCCAACAAACTGCTGCGCGCCGGGATCGCCACACGCTCCGCCGCCGGCGAGCTCCGGATCGCGGATGCTCTCTGCGGCCGCCGCTTCGACAAGGACTCGAACAAGTGGGTCACCGACCCCACCATCATCATCCCCTACATCAACGAGAAGGGCGGCATCGACCTTCTGCGGCCGCACAAGCGGAGCCTGAGCAATGCCCGGTGGCGCGAACAGGAAGTCGCCTCGAGCTTCTATGAGAAGCTGCACCACAACCTGCGCATCCCCTACGGCCGCCACCTCCTCGCGACGCCGAGGTCCGACACCTGGCGCCATGCCGCCGTGATCGGCGAGGGCGAATTCAAAGGCATGGCCCTCGCCATGGCGGGCATCCCGTCTCTCGACTTCCAAGGGATCCACTTCTTCCTCCAGAACAAACAGCACCGCCAAGCCATCGAGGACACCGTGAGCATCCTCCGCTCCAACGGGATCCGCCTGACCATCACCGTCTTCGACAGCGAGGACAAATCCCACAAGCCGCTTCCGGAGCAGTTCGAGACGGAAACCTTCGCCCGCTACACCACGGAATGCCTCGAGGACGCCGGATTCACCGCCCTTTTCGGCAACCTCCCCGACGACTGGCGGGAGGGGGGCGAGGAGCGCGACGGCCGCACCATCAAAGCCAAGGCCGATTGGGACGCCCGCATGGCCTACCATGTCCGCGCCGCCAAGGGGGACTTCGACAAGGGAATCGCCGCCGCCTCCAAGGAATTCCACCGCTTCCTCTCCGATCGCCACGGGGAGAAAGCATCGGTGCGACCCTCACCCCGACAGGTCGATTTCATCCCCGATGTCAAAGAGGACATCATCCAGCAGAACCTCCACCGCCTGCGCCACACCCCCGAGATCTTCGCCGGTGGACAGCACGAGGTCGAACTCGCGGCCGAGATCGAGAACTTCACACCGGAGGACTACGCCCACACGCTCAAGGTCCGCAAGCTGGCCGAGGATCTTCGGAACTCCGTCGGCGGATACTACGTCCACAAGACCCCCTCGGAGGGGCTTGAGAAGCGCACCATCGACACCCTCAAGAAGGTCGGAGAGAAACTCGAGGAGCTCGAACAGGATCCCGAGGCCAACGAGGATGAGATCCGCCAACTACGGGCCGCCAAGCAGGCCTGCTACATCATCCTCTATCGCTACCCGAAGCCCTTCACCGACTTCACCGCGATCTCCCGCTACAAGATTCTCGCCTGGGACGAGAAGGGCGACCCCCGCCTCGACCGCCTCATCACCTTCATCGACAAGAACGGGCGACGCAGCCGGCCATTTCAAATGCCAGCCGACCGGATGGGCAGCTCTCAGGAACTCCGGAAGTTCTTCCTCTCGATGGGCGGCTTCCACTGGTCAGGCAACCAGGCGGAGTGCGACCTGTGGGTCAAGGAGCTCGACATCCAGAACTACCAGAAGGAGATCCAGGAGATCGACACCTACGGCTGGCACGAGGAGCACGGCATCTACCTGTTCCGGGACTGCGCCGTGGCCGACGGCGACGAGAACACCCCGGGCCGCTTCCTCTTCCCCGACAAGAACGGCATCATCTGGCACCGCGGGCAGGGCTACAAGAACAGCGAGACGATGGCCAACTTCTCGCACACCCCGCCCGGCCTCTTCCAAGGAGACGATCCGCCGAAGAAGATCTTCAACTCGATCGACTGGAAGCAGGAGAAGCAAGAGGTCGCCGAAATCTGGAAGAACGCGGTGAGCGACTTCAAGGACTCGTTCGGAGGATTCGCAGGGTATGCCATGGTCGCCGGCATTCTCCAGTATCTCGCCCACCCCGAAACCCTCGGACCCTACGGCAAGCCATCCCTCTCCATCCAGGGCGAGAAGGGATCCGGAAAGACCAAGACGGCCGGATTCGCCATGGCCATGCTCGGCTTCGACTCGTACAAGCCCATCTCCCTCGGATCCACCAAGGTCGGCATCGAGCGAGCACTCACACGGTTCCGAGGCCTGCCGCTCCACATCGACGAGTGGCGGAACAGCAAGGTCAACCAGAGCATGCTCGACCTGTTCATCGCCGCCTACAACGAGCTCGCCCAGCACAAGGGGACTCCGCAGGG
>JAUIJD010000020.1 GCA_030431475.1 Verrucomicrobiia bacterium
GCGCCATAGCGTCGTATAGACATTGATCCGTAAGCAACTCCGCCACCCCTTTCGCGATCGCCTTGTGGCACGTGCCCACAAGGCGGGCCGTCCCGGCCTCCACAGCCTCTGGCCTCTCCGTGGTATCCCTCATCACAAGGACGGGTTTACCGAGACTCGGAGCTTCTTCCTGCACTCCACCGGAATCGGTAAGAATCAGGTGAGCCCGATTCATAAGAGCGACAAATTGCACGTAATCGAGCGGCTCAATCAGGTGAATGTTGCTTGCAGATCGGTCTCCTCCGAGTATCCGGTAAACCGGCCCCCTGACATTTGGATTTAGATGCACTGGATAGACGAACGCTACATCTTCGAATTTCTCAGAGAGATCTCGGACGGCACGGCAGATTGAGTCGAACCCCTCACCAAAATTCTCCCGCCGATGACCTGTGATGAGCACTAGCTTTCTTCCATTGACACCCGGTTGAAGATCATTGGGGAGATCCTCAATTCTGGGTGGTTCATCTTTGATCTTTTGTCGCACCCGGAGCAGGGCATCGATTACGGTATTTCCCGTTACGATCATCTTTTCCGAAGCAACGCCCTCACGCTCAAGGTTTCGACGGCTCCACACGGTAGGCGGAAAATGGAGACTCGCGATTGCGGAGATTAGTCTGCGATTGGCCTCCTCCGGCCACGGTGACAAGAGATTGTCCGTTCGAAGGCCGGCCTCGATGTGGCCAACCGGAATACGCTGGTAGATGCCGGCAAGCGCCCCGCAGAATGCGGTGCTCGTATCTCCTTGCACCAATATGAAATCAGGCGTGTTCGATTCAAAATATTTGTCGAGAGCCGTAGTTGCTCTGGCGGTCAAGCCCGCCAGATTCTGGCCAGGCTGCATCAGATCGAGATCGTAGTCCGGCCGAATGCCAAAAACCCGGAGCACCTGATCAAGCATGCTCCGGTGCTGTCCCGTCACACATACTTCTGGTTCAAGCGTTTCTGAGTCTTGAAGCGCCAAGACAACTGGTGCCATCTTGATGGCTTCCGGGCGGGTACCAAAAATGCATGCGATTTTTTTCATGGAGTGGACGGAGAGGGAGCGAGTATAGCTGAGAACTTCGGGGAACTGAGCGACCCGGCATCAATCTTACGAAGGCGCTCCAACTGTTTGCCTTCGAGCAAGCGCACGGACCTCTACCTTCTGATCCCCATGGCCTCCTGATACATTGGTGTTGACTGCATGACACCCCAGTTCGTAGGCGACTTTCACCATTGCTCCGGTAGCAACTAGCTCGGGGAATCCCGTTCTGTACGACCCGAAGATCAACCAATACCAGAAAGGATGAATGAGAAACGGCATGCAGATGAAGATCACGTGCCCCCATGCCACGGTATCACGATGGAGCTGGATCGCCCGCCAGGCGAATCGCGCGAAAACCAAAAGGAGCACCGTCGCCGCAATGAGACCCACCGCTCCGGTAAATCGAATTGTCTCCACGTGGAAGCCATGATAATTGCCGACCGCGATTGATTGCTCCATCCACGAAAGGCTCGTCAAATAGCTACCGGGTAACTTGGCCTCGCTCATCGCATTGATCTCCGTCGCGCTGAACTGGAAGCCGTCACCAAGAACCTTGTTGTCGATGTACTTGTCAGACCCCAGAGCCAATCTCCACATCTCGAAGCGGTCCTCCGAGCTGTGATGTGCCTGGCTCTCTGCTCTTGGATCCAACCGCATCGGGAACGGCACCGCCGTCAGCACCCGCTGCACACCAAAAGGTAGCTTCGTGCCGATATCTGAGATGGCAATGACGGCTACCCCGGCAAGGCCAACCATCACGATCAACACCACATCGATAGTCTTTCGTCGAATCGCGGAGCCCACACAGAAGCGAATGAAGAGACTTAGGCTACTCCCCCGGAAGCCACTCAGCAGGACACAAATCACACCCAGGCCGGCGGTCACACCCCTCCAAGGTTTTGTGAAATCCAATGCGGCAACCGGGCGCCAATAGCTGCAGGCGATCAAACCCAGAATTGACCCGATTTGCCCAAGAAACCCAAACCGCCGCTCGCCCAGTTGGTACCCCTCCCCCTGCCCCATCGCCTCATCGAAACTGACGTTGGAGTAAATCTTAACCATCACCTGGGCAAACCCCGGAGAGAGGGCTGAGAGAGCCTGAATCAATCCATCTCCAATTCCACATACCATGAAAAGAATCACGGCCCACTTCCACATCTTCATCTCGGGCCTTGAAGCGATGATCAGATAATAGGCTGCGAAGGCGAAGGCGAAGACAACGTAGGGCTTGCCGCCCGCCGAATCACCACCGAGGACCCGCAAGCCGACGGGATTGCGGACCATTGCCTGAAGGATGGTCAATCCAACGATGAGGATCGCCGTCTCCATCCAGGTCCAGCGGAAGGTGAGGGTCTGCCTCCTCAACGCAACGCGAGCGCAGAAAAACGCACCCGTGACCATGGTCATGAGCACCCACGGAGGAATCATTCCCGGCAGGAAGTTGATGCCACCGCGGAGTGACAGGGTGGCGGGGATCAGAATCCAAACATGCTTTCCGAGCAGGAGACAAACGGCGGCAAACACGCCTCCCACGACCCATGCGACGGCTTCAATCTGAGCTGTCGCAGCCGCGACTCCCAGGTAGAGTGCGAACGCGAAGGCCAGTCCGAGGATGGCGAAGACCTTGAATCGAGAGGAATCCATGAGGGTGTTCTAAAATCTGGTGTGCCAGAAAGCTCTTAGGCGTGTTTGGAAAGGAGCCTTGTTGTCTCGGAGTCGATCAGAATTTCTGAAAACACGTGAGTAGCTCTCGACCTAATCTTCGACGGGCACGGCATGAAGCTTCCCTCGCCGTCGGGACTTTGCATCATCGCCATTCAAGGAGCGTCGTTCATCGCCCACCGTGAACAAGACGGTGGGGTAGGGATTGACGGTCAACGCGAGCTTGTCACCATCGACTTTCCAGGTGCCTGGGCCTGCATTCGGAAGGGTGTTGAGTAGCTTTCCTCCCGCAAAGAAAAGAATAAAGCCCTCATGGCTGGACCCGTCTTTCGGGCCCGACTCATAAGCCCAAACGGTGCCAGGAAGAAATTTCTCCAAAGGCAGGGAATCACCAGAGCCACCTGCCATATGACCGCTGCGCTTGCCCAGAAGTTCCCGAGCCTTTTGAATCCCGGCATCTGCCTCGAGCGTCGCACTCATCTTGCGAGCTGCGAGCGCACCGTCCACATCACCTTCACGCGTGAGACGGGTTTCCTGCTCGGAAAGCACTTGATCCATCTTCTCAACCAGCGCCAAGAGTTCGCGGGCGTGCTCCATGACCACCTTGGTCCGCGCAGAAACAAACTTGCGACGCATTCCGGGGAGCTGGGCGGGGGGCTTATCCGGAAGATCGGGAAGATCCTCGGCGCCGTCTTCAACGACGCTGATCTCTTCGCGAACCGGAAGAACCTGATCGAGATCACCGGTATCCTTAAGCCGGTCTTCCAGCTTCTTGAGGGCCGCCAGATAGCTGGCCTCGAGCTTCTTCAGGCTCTCATCCCGAGTCGCGTTGGCCTCGTCGTAGCGGGCCATGAAGGAGGCTTGCAGCTGGCCGAGGTCGGCCGCTGCAGCGGTAAAAGCTGAAATGCTAAAAAGCTGAAATGCTGAAATGAGAAGCATCCGCAGCGTGGAGGTCGGTCGGGTCATGGCACTGGCAATAAACGCTGAAACGCTGACCCTCCTTCGCCAAGGCTCCCGCCTACGCCAAGGCTACGGCGCGGCAAGACGAGGGGGCAAGAAACGGAAATGCTTCCGTCGTCGCTGAAGCGATGACGGACAAGGAAAAGCTGAAGGCGGCGGGCCTGCCGCGCCGGAGCGAAGCGCAGGCGGGAGCGGTAGCGACCACTACTCGAGGCGAAGCGAAACTGGCATGGCAGCCTGCCACGCCGAAGCTCGCGAAGGCGGGTGATCCCGCGGCACGCGGGAGAGGGCAAATGGGGGGGCGGGAGAGTAGATGCTGAAACGCTTCCGTCGTCGCTGAAGCTATGACGGACAAGGAAAAGCTGAAGGCGGCGGGAGCGGTAGCGACCACTACTCGAAGCGAAGCGAAACTGGCATGGCGTGATCCCGCGGCACGCGAGAGAGGGCAAATGGGGAGGCCCGGTGTTTCGATCGGGGTTTTCACCAAATAGCACTCGCCATCCATGTCGAGCTGTGCAGGACGGCAGGTCGAAGGTCCAGCCGTCGCGCCTCGGCGATGAGACTGTGGGAAAATCCCGCACGGCCCCGCCGCCGGGAGTTGGGCTGGAAAAAATCGTGCGCTTCGCGATTGCCTACGCCGGTCAGGCAACCTCCATCATGGGACGAGTCCGAGACTTCGGAAGTTCGCGTCCGGTGCCTTGAAAATGCCCAATCACGTCTTCGAGCACTTCGCACAAATCCCGGAATACCTGCACGGGATCGTCTCCGTGAATCCCCGTAATCAGGTCCGGACACTTCCCGATGTAGGCTTGGTCCTCTTCTGACCATTCCACCCATTTGTGATACTGATCGACTGCTTTCATTGCTCGACGTCTTCGATCGCCTTTCTTACCTGCTTTTCCTGATACGGCTTCGCATCCGCGTTGTCCTTGCCGCTCAGCGTCACCGCACCCGGAAAATTAGCATGCGTGAATTTCCGGTGCGAACCTTTTCCAGCTCCTGAAATCAGCTCAAACCCGGCGTTTTTGAGATCTCTTGCCAATTCGCGGACTTTTCTCGGCACGGGCGAGGTTTAGCGGTTTGGGGCACTGGTCGCAAGATCCTGATCAGAAAGTGATGGGAAAGAACCGGCGACCGCGAAAGTCACCGGGTGATCGAGGGCACCGCCAAGAGCCTGCAGGATCTCGGCTGGGTGGTTGGGAATCATGCGGACGGTCGGATCCACTGCATGCGGGGTCCAAGCCCATCACGAGAAAGCCCCGACATCGCGACAAGGCGGCTGAGGTGAGGGAGGGCATCGGGCCGGACGGGAGGCAACTCCGGCAATCCATCCAGGAGGGTTCGCCAAAAGGGGTTTCCCGGTTCGACCTGAATGGCCTGTTCGGCGAGGTGCCGGACGATCGCTTCACAGCGTTCCCGGCGGGCCAGCTTGAGAATCCTGGCTGCCGAAATGTTCGGGGTGCCGAGAAGCGCTCCGGCCATCCGAAGCCGGTTGAGGGAGTAGGGCGCGGAGGGCGACATCAGGGCAATGGTCAGCTCCTCCGTTGAGAACGCGTCGGTTTGGCAAGCCGGGATTGCTGTCGTCCCTGGATCCGGGCGACCGTAATAACGGAGCCCTTTGGACAACGCTATATTCTCAAGATCACGCGGTCCTCCAATCCCAAGCAACCGGGCCTTTTGAAGCAGAGGCGACAAATGGGAGGTGGTGCCAAGGCGATCAGCGAGGAGAGGCATTCGGGAATAAAAGCTGAAATGCTTCCGTCGTCGCTGAAGCTATGACGGACAAGGAAAAGCTAAAGGCGGCGGCGCGGCGGGGAGAATCGGTGTTTCGGTGGCGAGGTGAGGAGAAAGGAAAAAGGATAAAGGGGGGAGCGCTGGCTTTAGCCGGCATCGTGAAGGCGGGGCTGTGGCGAGTGCCGAGTAAAAAGTAAAAAGTAGAAAGTGGGGAGAGCGACTTCGGAAGTCGCCGGTGTTTCGGTGTTTCCGTTCGTCAGTTCGTCAGTTCGTCAGTTCGTCGATGAATTGTTCGAAGTCGGTGAGGTGGCGCTGGAGGATCGCCTCCAGGATGGGACGTTGAAGTTCCTGGTAAGAATGAACGGCGACGCTGCGGAAGCCGACCATGTTGCGCATCGCGGAGGCGGTGGAGCCCGACAGGCTGCCGGCCTGCTCCAGCAGGCTGAATGCGTCGCGGCTCGACTGGGGCACACCCAGCTTCCCCTCCGCCACGTGGTGCATGGCCAGATCGATGGCCGCCTCACAGGCACGAAGAAGATTCAGGACGATGGCATCCTGGATGGTGAAGTCGTCCAGGCGTTCGGGCTTGCCTTTGAATTCCTCGGACACCCGGGCCAGACCGCGGCGGATGATCGCGGACTTGTTGCGGCTGATGTCGTCGGTCATCGGGCCAGAATCTCCGCCCGCTCTTCATTGAGGCGGGCGTAGTCGGACAGGGTCTGCATCTCAAATCGCCGCGCCACCTCGAGATCGGAAGCCTCGAGCCGCTCACCGGTGCGGATCACCTCCTTGCGCATCACGGTCGTCGCGGAGGACAAGTCCACCACTTCCACCTGAAGATCCAGTTGCTCTGACAGCTGATTGGAGAGATCGAAAAGTCGGACGGGATCGAGAGCAGTGGGACAGAGAATCGCCAGATCGAGATCGGAACCGTCACGTTGACGGTCGGTTCCAAACGAGCCGAAGCAATAGACCACTTGCGGCTCCAGGGGCGCAAGACCAGCCAGCACCGCTTCCTCCATCGATTTGGCAAGACGAGACATGGGGGAATAAACGCTGAAATGCTTCCGTCGTCGCTGAAGCTATGACGGACAAGGAAAAGCTGAAGGCGGCGGCGCGGCGGGGAGAATCGGTGTTTCGGAGGCGAGGCGAGGAGAAAGGAAAAAGGATAAAGGGGGGAGGAGCGCTGGCTTTAGCCGGCATCGTGAAGGCGGGGCTGTGGCGAGTGCCGAGTAAAAAGTAAAAAGTAGAAAGTGGGGAGAGCGACTTTGGAAGTCGCCGGTGTTTCGGTGTTTCGGTGGCGAGGCGAGGAGAAAGGAAAAAGGATAAAGGTGGGGGGGAGGAGTGCTGGCTTCGATTCAAAGCCGCCAATGGGTGCCATGGAAGCGAACGGGCTTGGGCGGCCTGAGAGATGGCGGCATGTCCGACAGGCAGCGAAGAAATTCCGCGATCGGCAGTGAGGGAGGTCTTGCCTGAGCGGGTTGCTTCTGCCGGGCGAATCGCCGAAGCGCCTCCCGTTCAGATGGATGCAATCTTGCCATAAGCCTGTTTCAGCTCGGTCAGCCGGTTCCCCAGATCGAACAGGTCGAGATAGTCCGCGACCAATTCCCAATCGAGGTCCATTCCGGATCGTGCCGAATGCCCGATCAGTTGAAAGATGTCGCTCCAGTCCCCCCGCTTACGTTCCGGGTCGTTGACCGATGCCTGCACCTTGAGACCGATGATGTCTTCCGTCTGGACCACCGGGATCTCACAACCCGGGGTCAGCGTGAGGCGATCCGCCCGTTTCAGCATGGAAAGCGTGGCGGGGCGAAAGGCATGAAGCAGGTCGATCCGGCCGAGGGCATGGTCTTCGGCGAGGTAGTGCGTGACATTCTCGGATTGGAACTCCCGGCGATAACCCATCCCCTGGAGGATGTCGTCACAGCGGTCGAGATCCTCGGACAACAGGATGAAATCCGCATCGAGAGTCGCTCTCTGAACACCCCGCAGGGCCATCGCCAAGCCACCGATGAGCGCATACCTCACGTTCCCTGCGTCGAACGACTTCACGATTCGGGGAAGCTGTTCGAAGAAGTTCATGAGTTGGCGGGTTCCGCCTCGGGACGCGGCAGAATAAAGGCTGAAACGCTGAAAACTGAAACGCTGAAATGGGGAAGCGGGAGCGCCGCGGGGAGAATCGATGTTTCGGTGGCGAGGCGAGGAGAAAGAAAAAAGGAAAAAGGATAGAGGGGGGGGAGGAGCGCTGGCTTTAGCCGGCATCGTGAAGGCGGGGCTGTGGCGAGTGCCGAGTAAAAAGTAAAAAGTAGAAAGTGGGGAGAGCGACTTTGGAAGTCGCCGGTTTTTCGGTGTTTCGGTGGCTGGGGTTTCGAATCTGCAAATGGGAATGGGGGACCACCGGCTCTCCTCAACTACTTGAGATCGCGGACGGAGTCCCTGATGCATTCCTTAACGGACTCCCAAGAGCAATCGCTCAGGCTGACCGGATCGGGTTCGGCGTTTGCATCTCCAAACCAGACCAGGCTGCGGATCAGCATCAACATGCTGGCTGGTCGGTATTTCGCGCGGTAATGCGCAAGCAAATCGGGCAATGGGGCGGAAGAGAGTAGGGCAGCGAGATCGAAGAAGTCCTTCTTGCTCCCTCGATTGGCAATCGCATTGAGCTTCATGGCTGACACATCCTCGATCGACCAGAGGAAAAGTCCCTCAACCCGGTCGTGCTCCTCAAGCCGGGGGTAGGCATGACGAAGGAGTTCGATCTTGATGTCGTCAGCGCGAAGACGAAGCGTGCCAGCGGCGACACCAATGATGCTGTCGGGACCGATGCCCAAATCCGAGGCCAGGACCTTTGGTTCGAATGCTTGATCGGTGGACCAATCGAGGTCGGTCGATATCCGGTGACCAAACCGAAGTGCAAGAGACGTCCCACCTGCCAGCGCGAATCCATGGTCCTCGACGAGAGGCTGGAAGCGCCTGAGGAGCTTCAGGAGGGCTGGCGAAACGGCGGATTCGTGGAGCATCGGAACGAGGACACCGGGATATCGAACCAGACCGAGCAGAAGGCCAAGGCCTGGGGGTCGAGGGAACGGATGTCTGTCACGATCCTGGCCAGTCTTGGTTTTCCATAGTAGGCCACCAACTCCTGCCAGTCCGACCAATCCCCATACTCAAGTACTCGTTTCGCCAACCAGACCGCATGACGCTCGGGATCCATGGCCTCCCTGCGAATGTCCCAGAACAGGTGAGTCGAGAGGGCGTTCATGGGGTTGGTGAAGTTTCGAACCCGTTTCGATTGCGGATTGCGGATTGCGGATTGCGGAGAATCGGTGTTTCGGTGGCCGGTGGTTCGGAGCTTCGGGGGGAAGGTCGGAAGGTCAGAACTGCCTGAGCGACCGGCCACTCGGGACTTTGAGATGTTCCGACTCTTCGACCAGTTGCCGGAGGGCGGAAGCCGGGGTTTCGGGCGAACCGGAGTGGCTCCTTTCGAGGGGCCATGAGCCGGGAGTGTGGCTTTCAGCCGCACCGGACCCAAACCATTGGATTGATCGGACGGGTGCTGCGGGCGGGACGGAACTACTGTGGACGACGGGGACGTCGTCCGCCCAGCTCATGGCGCTTTGAAAAGCGCCACTCCGTGTCGCCCGCCTTCCAGCTTTTCCCTGTCCGTCATAGCTTCAGCGACGACGGAAGCCTTTCAGCTTTTACCCCTAAACGATCATCCCCGCGGCGACGGTTTCGTTGGTGCCGGGGTCGATGAGGATGAAGGAGCCGGTCTGGCGGTTGCGGCGGTAGCTGTCGTGGATGACGGGGCTCGCGGTGCGCAGGGTGATGCGGCCGATGTCGTTCATCGCGAAGCCGTCGATGCCCTCGATCTTGTGCAGGGTGTTGATGTCGACGTGATACTTCACCTCGCGCACGACCGCCTGCATCTCGCGGGTGGTCTGGCGGAGCACCAGCTTGGCGCGGTGCTGCATCGGCTTGTTCGAGAACCAGCAGATCATCGCCTCGAGATCCTGGGCGACCTCCGGCGGGTTGTTCTTCTTCACGATCATGTCACCGCGCGAGATGTCGATCTCGTCCTGCAGCGTGAGCGTGATGCTCTGCGGCGCGAAGGCCTCCTCGACCGGGCCCTCGGCGGTGTGGACCTCCTTGATCTTCGACTGGAAGCCGGAGGGCATGACCATGACCTCGTCGCCCGGCTTGAAGACGCCGCCGGCCACGCGTCCGGCGTAACCGCGGAAGTCGTGCCATTCGTCGCTCTGCGGACGGATCACCCACTGGACCGGGAAGCGGGCGTCGACGTGGTTTTCCTCGCCGCCGACATAGACGTTCTCGAGGTGGTAGAGCAGCGACGGCCCCTGATACCATTCCATGTTGGCCGAGGGCTCGACGACGTTGTCGCCGTTGAGGGCGGAAATCGGGATGGGAGTGATTTCGACGATGTTGTCGAGGCGCGAGGCGAAGTCCTGGTAGTCCTTGACGATCTGGTCGTAGGTCTCCTGCGAGTAGTCGACGAGGTCCATCTTGTTGATGCAGACGACGACGTGCTGGATGCGCAGCAGGTTGGCGATGAAGCTGTGGCGCTTGGTCTGCTCGATGACGCCCTTGCGGGCGTCGACCAGGATGATGGCGAGGTTGGCGGTCGAGGCGCCGGTCACCATGTTGCGGGTGTACTGGATGTGCCCCGGGGTGTCGGCGATGATGAACTTCCGCTTCGGGGTGGCGAAGTAGCGGTAGGCGACGTCGATCGTGATGCCCTGCTCGCGCTCGGCCTTGAGGCCGTCGGTCAGCAGCGCGAGGTTGACGTGCTCGTCGCCGCGGCGCTTCGAGCTGGCCTCGACGGCCTCGAGCTGGTCCTCGAAGATCGACTTGCAGTCGTAGAGAAGGCGGCCGATGAGGGTGGATTTGCCGTCGTCGACACTTCCTGCCGTTGTGAATCTGAGTAGGTCCATGAAAAGTTCGGTGGCTGGCTGGGGAAAAGGACTGTGTTTCGGTGTTTCGGAAGCCGGTGTTTCGGTCTTTGGTGCGAACCGTCAGAAACAGAAGGCTTTGTGATTATTCATTATGCTTCCGAGTTGGCGGCCGATCTTCTCTGCGCGTTCGACGAATCGATTGGCGGCTTCGGAGCCCAGGTAGCCGCAGGCACAGGCGGAGTCGATCCAGTGCAGGCTTTCCTGCAACTCTCCGTCCGCGTCAGTAAGCTTGGAAAGGAAGTGTGCGGGATAAGCGACGCTTTGCCCAGGCTTCGGCGACACAGGCTCCCACCGAGCGTGACGATCGTCGGATCTGGTCGGTGAGGGAGTAGGCCTCGTCGCGGGGCCAGGCTTTCGTGGCCAGGAAGATATCCTGCTGCAGCGAAAAGCATCCCTGATACACCTCCAACTCCCGCCACGAACTGACCATTCCCATCGTTCAACAGGCTTGGGCTTTCTCAACCGAAACACCGAACTCCTAAAAACCGAAACACAGAGCGTAGCGATCAAAAGTAACCTTCTTTCTTCCGATCTTCCATCGAGGTTTCGGAGCGCTTGTCGTCGGCGCGGTTGCCGCGCTCGGTCTGGCGGGCGGCGGCGACTTCCTCGATGATCTTCTCCATGGTGTCGGCATCGGACTCGACGGCGCCGGTGATGGTCGCGTCGCCCATGGTGCGGAATCGGATCCTGCGGTTGACGACCTCCTCGCCCTCGCGCGGCTGGACGAACTCGCTGACCGCGAGGATGGTGCCGTTGCGGACGATGGTGTCGCGCTCGTGGGCGTAGTAGAGGCTGGGGAGGACGATGCCCTCGCGCTTCATGTACATCCAGATGTCCATTTCGGTGAAGTTGGACAGCGGAAAGACGCGGAAGTGCTCACCTGGGTGCATCCGGCCGTTGAAGAGATTCCACAACTCGGGGCGCTGGTTCTTCGGGTCCCATTGCCCGAAGTCGTCGCGGTGAGAGAAGAAGCGCTCCTTGGCGCGGGCCTTCTCCTCGTCGCGTCGGCCGCCGCCGAGGACGGCGTCGAACTGCTGCTCTTCGATGGTGTCGAGCAGGGTGGTCGTCTGAAGCCGGTTGCGCGAGGCGTCGGGGCCCTTCTCCTCGGCCACGCGGCCCTTGTCGATGGAGTCCTGGACCGAGCCGACGACCAGGCGGGCGCCGATCTTTTCCGCGAACTCATCGCGGTACTGGATGGTCTCCGGGAAATTGTGGCCCGTGTCGACGTGGACCAGCGGGAAAGGAAGGCGCGCCGGGTGGAACGCCTTGCGGGCGAGCCAGGCCATCACGATCGAGTCCTTGCCCGCCGAGAACAACAGCCCGGGGTTCTGGAACTGGGCCGCGGTTTCGCGGAGGATGAAAATCGCCTCGGCTTCGAGCTGGTCGAGGTGGGAGAGCTTGTAGTTGGGCATCTTCGGAAAGGCTGAAACGCTGAAAATCTAAAATGCTGAAATGGAGAGGCGGCTGCGCCGCGGTCGGAAGGTCCAGCCGTCGCTCGATGAGCTATGGCTGGCAAGCGGAGGTCCAGTCGGCGCTTTACGAGCTATGGCTGGGAAGCGGAGTGGTTTGGCTTGAGGCTTTGAAGCGGCTTTGCCGCCCGGCGCGGGTCGCTGCTTCTTGGCGGGCTTGTCCGCCGTAGCCCGAAGGGCGGAGGCGGAAGAAGAGGGGCGATCCGCCGGGCAGGCAAGAATTAATTGGTAAGTTGCCTTTTTTAGTAAGGATTGGAGTGGCTTCTTTCGAGGAGCCATGAGCGGGGTGGACGGCTTTCAGCCGTCTCGGGACTTATCGGGCGACCGAAAGGTCGCCGGGCCAGCTCATCCGCCTTCGCCAGCTACGGCGTGAAAAGTAGCGCTTGGGATGGCGTCACTCTGGAGTGGCTCCTTTCGAGGAGCTATGCGCTGGGATGGTGGCTTTCAGCCGCCGCGGGACTTATCGGGGCGACCGGGAGGTCGCTGGCCCGGCTCATGGCGCTTCGAAAAGCGCCACTCCGCTCCTACACCGTGAGGCGCTTGGTGCGGAGGTATTCGAGGATCTCGAAGGTGGCGTCCTGGACGCTGAGGGTTTCGGTGTCGATGACGAGATTCGGCTCCTGCGGTTCCTCGAAGGCGCTGTCGAGGCCGGTGAAGTTCTTGATCTCGCCGGCGGCCGCCTTGGCGTAGAGACCCTTCGGATCGCGCGCCTCGCAGGTGGCGTAGTCGGCCTTGACGTAGATCTCGTGGAAGTCATCGCCGAGGATGCCGCGCGCGAGGTCACGAAAGGCGCCTCGCGGCGTGATCAGCGAGCACAGCACGATGACGCCGTTGGACGCCAGCACCTTGCCGAGCTCGGCCGTGCGGCGGATGTTCTCAAGGCGGTCATCGTCGCTGAAGCCGAGGTTGCTGTTGAGGCCGGTGCGCAGGTTGTCGCCATCGAGCCGGACCACAAAACGCCCCTTGTCGTGTAGGACATGCTCCAGGGCATTGGCAATGGTCGACTTGCCCGAACCGGAAAGGCCGCAGAACCAAAGCACCCCACCCTTCTGCCCGAGGAGGGTTTCCTTGTGGTGTCGAGGCAGGGTTTCGCTGGGATGGATGTGCATGGGAAAAGTTTAAACGTCGGAAGGTCGAAAGTCGAAAGTCTGTATTGCCAATCGCACCCGTGGTTTCGGGCCCTTCAGACGTTCGGACCTGCGACTTTCGACGGGCCGTCTACCGGCCCTTGGCGTGGTCGAGGAGGGAGTAGAAGAGGAAGAGGGAGTTGTGGACGACGTAGCGCTTGAAGAGCCGACGAGGTTCGGCGGCGAGGCGATAAGCCCACTCGAGGCCACGCTTCTGGAGAAAGGCGGGCGCTTGGGACACTTCACCGGCGTGAAAGGCAAAGGCGGCACCGATGCCGAAGTAAACGCCGGGGGGCAGCCGGTGCTTGTGCCGGGCGATCCAGTGTTCCTGCTTGGGGCAGCCGAGGCCGACCCAGATCAAGTTGGCGCCGGACTCGCGGATCTTCCGGCAGATGCGGTCGAACTCGTCTTCCGGCCACTCGCCGAAGGGCGGCGAGTAGCGATCGGCGATCTCGGCACCGGGAAACTCCTCGCGGAAACGCGTGGTGAGCTTGTCGAGGGTGTCGGGTTTGCCACCGAGCAGGAAGTGCCGGAAACCGGAACGTCCGTCGGTGGCGCGGATGGTTTCGAGCATCAGGGTCGGACCATAAACGCGATCGCTGAGGCGCTCCTCTTCGGGCAGCGCGAGGTTGATCGACCAGACGAGCGGCATGCCGTCGGGCACGATCAGGTCGAAGGCGGCCATGCTCCGGCCGAACTCGTCATCGTGGCGGGCCAGTGCGGCGACGTGGGTGTTGGCGGCCTCGACCGCGTGGGCGCGATCCGCGGCCACGGCCCGCTCGAGGATCCACTCGACCGCCCCGGCGTAATCGGTCCGGGCCAGCGGCAGGCCGATGACGGTGTGGGTGTGCATGGGAGTGGCTTCTTTCGAGGAGCCATGAGCCGGGGTGGTGGCTTTCAGCCGCCGCGAGCCCACGGTCAAACCCCGTGAAGGCGCGACCGGGAGGTCGCAGGCCCAGCTCATGGCGCCTGGAAGGCGCCACTCCTACCGACAGAACGGCTCGACGGGGCGAAGGGTGTCCGTGCCCGCGAGCGCGGCGGAGCGAATGACTTCGTCCGGAAAGAGATAAAGCGCGTAGCCGCCGTAGCCGCCGCCGCAGTACTTGCGGGCGAGCGCGCCGTCGATTTCGGGAAGCGGCTCCATGCCCTCGTCGAGTTGAGTCCGGTGGTAGATCGAAATCCCCTCGGCGAGCCCTTCGAGATCGGACCCGATCACGGCCTCGCGGGCGACGGCGCCCGACCGGGCGATGCCGTCGTAGTCGCGCGGGAGGTCGACCACACCGGGGGTGTCGTGCTGCGAGCCGGTCCACAGGATGGCCATCCGACCGCGCAGGAAGTCGCCGCTCTGCTTGAAGTCGAGGACCGGCTTCTCGCCCGAGCGCCAGACGCAGAGTCCGCCCTCGCGGATGACCGCGGGATCCTGCCAGCCGACCCCGAGGTCGATCTCGGACTCGACGCCGCAGCGTCCGTTGAGCAGGGCCCAGGCCCCGCTGCCGCCGAGGCCCGACTGCTTCTCATAGGGCCACTCGCGCAGGGAAACCATCGGCGAAATCGCGCAGTTCACCACGTAGGCACCCTCGCGGGAAAAGCGGGGGACATCGAGCCAGCCGCCGGCGAAGTCGACCCGCAGCGGCGCCTCGGTCGGCGCCTGGACCCAGCGGACGATGGACGAGGTCGAGACCGGCGCAAAGCGCGGCGGCGTCTTCGGCAGAACCACGTAGCGGGCGCCCACCTGCTCACAGAGGTCCCGCTTCAGGGCTTCGTAGTGATCGTCCTCCGTGACGGCCAACACGTCCGGCCGGATGCGGAGGAAGTGCTCCTTGAAGTCGAGTCCCTCCTCGTGGCTGTCCCCGACCACCACCGAATCGACCACCCGCATGCCCTCGAGCAGGGCCTTCTTGTGCTCGTCGGGAATCGACGGCTTGCGGCGCTTGTGGATCCACAGCACCTCCGCCGAGGCGAAGGACACCGTCAGGTGGTCCCCCAGCGCCCGCGCCTCCTCGAAGAACTGCAGGTGCCCCCCGTGGAGGATGTCGTAGCAACCGCTGACGAAGACTTTTTTCATGGAATGGAGCACCGATTATGAAATCGGCACGCCTGTTGGAGATGACCGCCTACTCTCTGATGGAAAGCTTGGTAGTCTAAGATGAGGCGCTTTCTATGGTCGAACTTGTGGGCTTTCTATCGGCGAGTACGAATGCCGGAGGGGCGAGGCGGTGCCGATTTCATAATCGGCGCTCCTTTCAGCTTTTACTCCTTCGCGACCGCGACCTTGTGGCCATGGGCCTTGAGCAGGGCGTGGCGGCGGGCGACCTCGAGGTCGGAGGCGACCATCTCGGCGCACATTTCCTCGACGGTGATCTCCGGAACCCAACCGAGCTTCTCTTTCGCGTTGGTCGGGTCGCCGAGCAACGTCTCGACTTCGGCCGGGCGGAAGTAGCGGGGATCGACCCGGACGATCACGTCGCCCTCCTTGACCGCCGGCGCCTTCTCGGCATCGACCGTGGTGGCAGTGGCGATCTCATCAACACCTTCGCCCGAAAACTCGAGGCCGATGCCGGCCTCGGCCGCCGACATGCGGACGAACTCGCGCACCGAGATCTGCTTGCCGGTGGCGATGACGAAGTCTTCCGCCTCGTCCTGCTGGAGCATCATCCACTGCATCCGCACGTAGTCCTTGGCATGACCCCAGTCACGGAGGGCGTCCATGTTGCCGAGGTAGAGGCAGGGTTCGAGCCCCTGCGAGATATTGGCCATCGCGCGGGTGATCTTGCGGGTGACGAAGGTCTCACCGCGGCGCGGCGACTCGTGGTTGAATAGGATGCCGTTGCAGGCATAGATGCCGTAGGACTCGCGGTAGTTCACCGTGATCCAGTAGGCATACATCTTGGCCACCGCGTAGGGCGAGCGGGGATAGAAGGGCGTCGTCTCCTTCTGCGGAATCTCCTGCACCTTGCCGAAGAGCTCGGAGGTCGAGGCCTGATAGAAGCGGGTCTTCTTCTCGAGACCGAGGAAACGAATGGCCTCAAGCAGGCGCAACGCGCCCATCGCATCGACGTCGGCCGTGTACTCGGGCGACTCGAAGGACACCGCGACGTGCGACTGCGCGCCGAGGTTGTAGACCTCGTCCGGCTGGACCTCGCTGAGGATGCGGGTGAGGTTCGAGCTGTCGGTCAGGTCGCCATAGTGGAGCTTGAAGCGGGCGTGCTCGACGTGCGGGTCCTCGTAGATGTGGTCGACCCGTTCGGTGTTGAACAACGAAGCACGACGCTTGATGCCGTGAACCTCGTAGCCTTTCTCAAGGAGAAACTCCGCGAGATAGGATCCGTCCTGGCCGGTGATGCCGGTGATGAGCGCTTTTTTCATAATGCTGGAAGAGGGATGGAGTGAACTTCCGGAGAGGAGTGACTCCTTTCAAGGAGCCATGAGAGAGGGAGAACGGCTATCCAGCCGTTCTTCGCACGGGTTGGCCAACGCAGCCGGTCACCGCCGAGCGACCGGAGCTCGCCTTCCCCTTCCCATGGCGCTTGCAAAGCGCCACTCCGCGCCGCTCACAGCCTCGCGGCGCCGGATTCGAGGGAGGCGAGGAAGTCGCGGTAGGCTCCGGCGAGGCCGGTTTCCAGGGCGATCGCAGGCGCCCAGCCGGTGGCCTTGATGCGGGAGACGTCCATCAGCTTGCGCGGGGTGCCGTCGGGCTTGCTCGGGTCGGTCTCGATCCGGCCCTTGTAGCCGACGGTCTTCGCAACGAGTTGGGCGAGTTCGAGGATGGTCACGTCCTCTCCCACCCCGACGTTCACCCAGTCGGGCGGATCCTCAAGGCCGAGCAAGTGGAAGCAGGCGGCGGCGAGGTCATCGACGTGCAGGAACTCGCGCCGCGGCGATCCGGTCCCCCAGATCGCGACGCTTTCCGCACCCGATTCCTTTGCCTCATGGAAGCGGCGGATGAGCGCCGGAATGACGTGCGAGTTCTCGGGATGGTAATTGTCGCCGGGGCCGTAGAGGTTGGTCGGCATCGCCGAGTGATACATCAGCCCGTGCTGCGCCCGGTAGTGCTGGCACATCTTGAGACCCGCGATCTTGGCGATGGCGTAGGCTTCGTTGGTGACTTCGAGCGGACTGGTCAGCAGGCAGTCTTCGGGCATCGGCTGCGGCGCCAGTTTCGGATAGATGCACGACGAACCGAGAAAGAGAACGCGCCCAACGTCCGCCTGACGACATCCCTCGACGCAGTTGGCGGCGATCGCGAGGTTCTCGTAGATGAAGTCGGCCGGGTAGGTCGAGTTGGCGTGGATGCCGCCAACCTTGGCCGCGGCGATGATCACGATGTCCGGCTTCTCCTCCGAGAGGAAGGCGAAGGTGTCGGACTGGTCGCAGAGGTCAACCCGGTCGCGTCCGGCGGTGAGGACCTCGAAGCCCCCCTGCTTTTCCGCCTCGCGCACCAGCGCCGAGCCCACCATTCCCCGGTGTCCGGCAATGAAGAGTTTTTTCATAGGAATTGGGAGAGCGAGTTTTTGACTCGCTTGGGCTTGCTTGATCGGATGCAGCGACTTGAAAAGTCGCTCTCCATACTACGCCTTGACCACCTGCCCGTCGGAGGTGGTGACGGTGGCCATGGCGTTGCGGGTGTCGACGATCAGGTCGGACCAGGCCGCGAGTTGATCGAGATCAAAGGCCTTGTGATGGGTCGCGATCACGACGCAATCGAAGCCGCGAATGGTCGCCTCGTCCCACGCCACCGATTCGCTTCCCGCCCACTCCATGTGCTCGCGGGTCGGACCGACGACGGGCACGTGGGGATCGAAGTAGGCGACCTCCGCACCGAGGCGCTTGAAACCGTCGAGCAGGTGGAAGGTCGGCGACTCGCGCATGTCGTCGACATCCGGCTTGTAGGCGAGGCCCATCAGCAGGATCCGGCTCCCCTTCACCGCCTTGGCCCGGGAATTCAGCGCCTCCATCGTACGATGGATGACGTAGTCAGGCATCCCTCGGTTGATCTCGCCGGCGAGTTCGATGAAGCGGGTGTGCACGCCGTACTCGCGCGCCTTCCAGGTCAGGTAGAAGGGATCGATGGGAATGCAGTGGCCGCCGAGACCGGGGCCCGGATAGAAGGGCTTGAAACCGAAGGGCTTGGTCGAGGCCGCGCGGATCACCTCCCAGATGTCGATGCCCATGCGATCGGCGGCGACCTTGAGCTCGTTGACCAAGCCGATGTTGACCGCACGGTAGATGTTCTCGAGCAGCTTGGTCAGTTCCGCCACCTTGCAGGAACTCACCGGCACCACCTCGTCGAAGACCGCCCCGTAGAGCGCGACACCCGCTTCGAGGCAGGCGGGGGTCACACCGCCGACGACCTTGGGGATGTTGGTGGCCGAGAAGTCGGGATTGCCCGGATCCTCGCGCTCCGGCGAGTAGACGACGTGGATGGCTTCACCGACCGTGAACCCGGCATCCTCGATCCGGGTGACCAGTTCCTCGTCGGTCGTCCCGGGGTAGGTCGTGCTCTCGAGGCTGATGACCTGGCCGGCGCGCAGCCCGGGCACGATGGCCTCGATGGTGCTCACGACGTAGCTGAGGTCCGGCTCGAAATGCTCGTCGAGCGGGGTCGGCACGCAGAGGATGAGCGCGTCGCACTCGCCCACCCGCGAGAAGTCGGTCGTCGCGTCGAGGGTCCCCGCCGCCTTGGCCTCCGCGACCTGCCCGGTGGGGATGTGCTCGATGTAGGAGCGGCCTTCGGCGAGCGCGTCGATCTTCGCGGGATCGATGTCCAACCCAAGCGCCCGGTAGCCGGCCCGGGCGTAGGCCAGCAGCAGCGGCAGCCCGACGTAGCCGAGGCCGACGACCCCGATGACCGACTTTTTGTCCAGTTCCTTGCTCATGTTGAAGATTGCGGACCTTTCCCGTAGCGGGCGAGAAGACGGTCGGCCTCCGCGAGGGCCATGCCAGTCACCTGGTCCATGTTGTAGTAGCGGTAGGTCGCGAGGCGACCGATGAAGCTGACATGTTCCTCGCGAGTCGCGAGGTCGGCATAGCGGCGGTAGGACTCGGTGGCGTCGGGGGCGGGCACCGGATAGTAGGGCTCGTCGCCGGGCCGCCAGTCCTTCGGAAATTCGCGGACGATGGTCGTCGCGTCGATCCGCTGCCCGGTGGCGTGCTTGATCTCGACGATGCGCGTGAAGGGGATCTCGGCCTCCGGGTAGTTGACCTGCATCGCCGGTTGCCAGAACCCCGGCTTGCCTGAGACCGGCTCGCGAGGGATCAGTTGCTCGCGTGTGAAGCTTTCGGGTTCGAATCGCAGCGACCGGTAGGGCAAGGCGCCGAAGCGGCGTCCGTAAAACTCGTCGATCGGGCCGGTGAAGACGAGGTGGCGATGGTCCCAGCGGCGTTTCGCCTCTTCAAAATCAACCCCGAGGTGGAGTTTCAGTCCGGGCGCGGCGTCGAGCATCCGCTCGAACATAGCGGTATAGCCCCGGTCGGGAAGCGCCTGGAATGTTTCCCGAAGGTAACGGTTGTCGCGGTTGGTGCGGATCGGGATGCGCCCGCAGACGCTCGGGTCGAGGTCCCGCGGATGCCGCTTCCACTGCTTGAGCGTGTAGCCTTCGAAGAATTGCTCGTAGAGTTCGCGGCCGACCTGCGAGAGGATGACTTCCTCGGAGTTCTGTGGGTCGTCGATCGGCACCCGCTCCTTCTCGAGCCATGCCTCGAATTCCTCGGAGGTCGAGGGCCGCCCGATCCACTCCTCGAAGGTGTTGAGGTTGATCGGAAAGCTCCAGTGGCGACCGGCGGCGTGGCTTTTGATTTCGTAGTCGACCGGATGCCAGCCGGTGAAGCGCGTCAGGTAGTCGACGATCCGCTGCGAGTTGCTCCGGAAGTAGTGGGGGCCGTAGCGGTGGATCAGGACGCCGGCGGCGTCGGTCGCATCGTGGGCGTTGCCGCCGAGGTGCGCACGGCGGTCGACGACCACGCACTTCCATCCGGCGGCGGCGAGCCGTTCCCCGACGACCAGCCCGGCGAAGCCGGCGCCGACGATCAGGAAATCGGTGCGGCCCTCCACGGGATCAGGCGGGCGCGAGCACGCCCTTGAAGTAGTCGATGGTTTCCCGGATCCCCTCCTCGAAACCGACCTGCGGCTCCCAGCCGAGGATCTCCTTGGCGCGGGTGATGTCGGGCTTGCGGATCTTCGGATCGTCGGGCGGCAGCGGCCGGTCCTCGATGGTCAGCTCGACCTCGCAGATGCGGGCGATGGCCTCGGCGAATTCGCGGATGCTCATCTCGTGCGGATTGCCGCAATTGACCGGCTCGTGGAAACTGCTGCGGGCCAGCCGCCAGATGCCATCGACCAGGTCGCTGACGTAGCAGAACGACCGCGTCTGCCGGCCGTCGCCGAAGACGGTCATGGGCTCGCCGCGCAAGGCCTGGCCGATGAAGGCGGGCACGACGCGCCCGTCGTCGAGGCGCATCCGCGGACCGTAGGTGTTGAAGATGCGGACGATCTTGGTGTCGAGACCGTAGGCCCGGTGGTAGGCCATTGCGGCCGCCTCGGCGTAGCGTTTCGCCTCGTCGTAGCAGGAGCGCACGCCGATCGAATTCACGTTGCCCCAGTAGGTTTCCGGCTGCGGGTGCACCTCGGGGTCGCCATAGACCTCGGAGGTCGAGGCCACCAGATAGGTCGCCCCTTTCTCCCGAGCCAGGTCGAGCGCGTGGTGGGAGGCATCGGAGCCGGCCTTCAGCGTCTCGACCGGGATCTCGACGTAGTCGATCGGACTCGCGGGCGAGGCCATGTGCAGGACGAAGGCGACCTCGCCGTCGATCGCGTAGGGCTTCGAAACGTCATGCTCGAGGAAGCGGAAGTCCGGGTGTCCATCGAGGTGTGCGAGATTGTCCGGAGTACCGGTGACGAAGTTGTCGAGCGCCACCACCTTGAGGCCGTCGGCCAGCAGCCGGTCGATGAGGTGGGAGGCCACGAAGCCCGCCCCGCCGGTGACCACCGCGGTTTGGCCCTTGAAGTCGGAAGGATTCTTGATCATCACGCCGTCAGATTTCGGGCACGCTGCCGCCCCTGGTCGAATGTCCGATTTCGGACAAAACCACGGGCGCTGCGTTCGGGAAATGGATGGAGCCGGGCCAAAGCTTCGGCGTCGCGGCCATGCATGGCGGAATCCGGCGATTGTTCAATCCAAAATGAACAATTCGGGAAATTCTCCGAATTCGCCTCAGGGAAGCGGCTTTCGCGGCAACAGCAGGCTGAACAGGTCGACCTCGACCAGGTGCGGCTGACCGAGGAACTCGAGCAGCACCTTGACCCGCTCGCGTCCGGGCAGCACCGAGACCACCTCGCCGCGGAATCCGCCCAGCGGACCGCTGGCAATTTCGACCTCCTCGCCCTTCTCGATGCGGGGGGCGACGGTGAGGGTCTCGACCTCGTCGGACTCGTCCCGGCCCTTCGCCACCTCGGCCCGCAGGACCGAGACGAACTCGTCCGCCACCGGCGGCACGATCTCGCCGAAGCGCACCAGCCCGCGCACCCCCTGCGAGTAGATCACCAGGCGCTCGCTTTCGCTGAGGACGAAGCGCGCCAGAATGTAACCGGGGAACAGCGCCTCGACCCACCAGACCTTGCCGCGACGCGTCGCCTTGCGGTAGCGCAGGCGAGGACAGAAGACCTCGACGCCGTCGAGCTCGCGCAGGTGCTGGGCGGCGACGTGCTCGCGCTTCGGCTGCGTCTTGACGCAGTACCAGCATGGCTCGTCGGAGCCCGAACTCATTGACCGAGAACTTTTTGCATCAGCGGCAGCATCATCCGTGCCCGCTTCATCCACCCCTCGAGCTTGGCCACCCGCTCGTCGTAGAACTCCCGTGCCTCGCGGTCGTCCTCGGCAGCGACCGCCTCGAACAGCCGCCCAACCTTGAGCTGGCCGCTGTCGAGATGAGGACGCACCTGCTCACGAATGAACCCACCGGCCAGACGCTTCAGGTCGACCGCCGCCTCGTAGTGAACGCGGCGCACGCCGGGCATCTCCGCCTCCTTGACCGCCCCCAGTCCGCGCAGCGTCCGCAGCCCCTGACTGGCCGAGCCCTTGCTGATCCCGAGGCGCCTCACCAGATCGTCGAGCGACAGCGGTTCGCGACTGATGAACAGCAGCCCGTAGATCTCGCCCACCGAGCCCGGCATCCCGAGCACGCGGACGCCATCGACGAAGAAATCGACCACCTGCCGCTCCAGATCGGTCAGTTCGGCCACCGGCGCGGCATCGCTTTCCTCAAGCTCGGGCATGCACAGCCGGATAGGGAGGTTTGTGAGATAGTTCAATCAAAAATGAACATCTCGCAATCACCGGCGAACCACTCGCAGGAACTCGGACGGCTGCCCGGAGCCGGGATACCGTGCGAACCAGCGCCGTTCACCGATCGACTGGATCACGGGCTTCCGGAGTTCGAATCCGCTGAGATTCGTTCCGGTCTCCACTCCGAATTCCATCCCGAAAGGCGGGTCCCAGCCGACGCCGTAAAAGGGGCTCCCTCCGCTGAAGTCCGCGAACACCTCCGCGATCAATGGCGTCGGCACCACCGCCGGCGCGACCATGGTGTGGTTGGTGACCACCTCGTCGTAGCGGCGCACGCGCATCTCGGGCTGATAGATGTCGATGTAGATGTCGCTCGGCCCCGCCGCCACCCAGGTCTGCGGATCGCCGGCCGTGCCGTTGAAATCGATGCCCAGCACCCAGCCGTTGGAATCGACGATCTCGTCCATCGGCGTGGTCTGCGTCGAAACCAGCACCGTCTCGCGCGTCTGCGCGACCACCACGGTCTCGCCGGGCTCGGCCCAGGCGAGCGCCTGCTGGACCTGCGCGTCGGTCACGCCTTCGAGAAGGTTCCCGGGATCCAGTGCGACGTTCACAAAGCAGCGCTTCACCTCGACCACATCGCGGCCGATCACGTCGCTCTCGACCAGAAACACCTCCCCCGTCGTGCCGGCGTCCTCCGAGGCCTCGCGGTAGATCATCCGCGCCTCATGGCTCGCCGTGTGTTCGGTGGTGACGGTGCGCGTCTCGAATCGATCCACGACCACGTCCTCGGTCGTCAGCGCCGTCCAGGTAGCTGGATCCTCGGGGTCGCCCGAGTAATCGACATCCTCCACCGCCCCATGGGCATCGAAGCGGGAATCGAGCATGGCGGTCGTCTCGCCGATGACCTCATCGATTGCATGCAGGGCGAGGCCGGCCGAACCGGGAGTAAGCTTCGCCTCCAGCGTGGAAGCATCGGCCGGGGCCACCTCCGGCGGCACCGAGCCGACCGGCGTGTAGGTTTTCGAGTAGGCATGCGTGACATCGGTGACCTCCAGAACCTCCGAGATCTCCGGATTGAGCAGGATCTCCCCGGTCGAATCGGGGACGACCAGCTCGTAGTCGAGCGTCTGGTCGAGATAGCCGTCGCCCTCCTCCGTCTCGAGGATCACGTTGACCAGAACGTCGGCGGAGCCGATCGCGATCCAGGTCGCGTAGTCGTTGGGATCGCCGATATAGTCGACGCCGAACTGAATGTCGTAGGCCTTGACCTCCCGGTCCACCTCTCCGAGCAGCGTTTCCAGCCGGAACACCCCGTAGCCCTTCGCGAGCGGCACCACGTCTCCCGGTGCCGCGCCGCTCAAGGCGGCGGTCACCAACTCCGCGGGAATGCACGCCGGCACGGTCGAGGGCGTGCATCGAAGCGTGGCGGTTTCCGTCTCGACCACATCGGTTGGAACCGGGACGGAGAAGATCGAGACGTTCACGTTCGGATTGCCTCCGTTCAGCGGCTCATCGACGACATATTCCTCGAAGACATGGTGGCGGCTCCGGCGCTCGCGCGTCCGCAGGACCCGTCGCTCGACCGGCACCTCGGCTTCTCCGATGGCCGTCCACGACTCCACATCCAACAGCTCACCGGAGAAATCGACGCCCGCGTGGGCGCCCTGCGGATCGATCACGGTGCGGACAGACACGACCTCGTCGGCGGAGAAACGTCTCTCAGCGGTGCTTTCGAGAACCGCCGGCTGGCCCGGAGCCACCGAGGCCAGCGCATCATCGATCTCCTGCCCGGTGTATTTCGATGGCGCGTGGGGCCGGGAAAACCCGGACTGAATGACCTCTTCCGGCAGGTCGATGTCATGCACCAGGTCCGGGAGCTCGATGCGTTCGATGCTGACCTCACCGATGGCCGCGGCGATCGGGAGGAGGAAAAACACGGGAGATCTCATGGCGGGGGACGAGGTGGCAGCGTCCGGCATGCCAACCATCAGCCTGCCATCATGCGCGAACCCGCCCTCCCCCGGTCAAGGCGAATCCGGAGACACTCGCGCCTCCTACTCGGCCAACCACCGCCCGAGCGCCGCCTCGAACTTCGCCCCGCGGCGGACGCAGACGCCCTCGCCGGTACCACCGGCGAGCCGCTTCCCCGGATCGTCTGAGAAGTGGCGATCCCGACCCTCATGGCGGGGCTCCCGATTCTCGTTACCGGATTGAATCACCAGACGGGAAACGCAACAAGGCCGCGGTTAGGGATCGGGACCACTGCCTTAGCCTTTTTATTCTCGGGACAGCCCGAACGCAGGATGCCTGCGGTCGTGCCGAAGCACCAAAACTCGAATCCCACCCCGGATCCGACGGTAAAAGAAGTGGTAGGGAAAACCGGTAACGGGTGCCCGGCGAAGAAACTCGTGAACCGGGTGAAATCGTTCCGGGTTCTCCAAGGCTCGATTCACCTGGCGGAGGAACGCCTCGTAGAAGCGATCTGCAAGCGGCTGGCCAGCCTCCTCGATCTAGTTACGGCGAATGCCGTCCATGTCCCTCTGGACCAGCCGATGGAATATGACCTCGTCCGCCACTATTTCTCAAAGGCAGATCGAAACTCGTTCAGCGTCATGCCGGCGGATGGGTTCTCTTCAAGCTCAGCGTCGCGGCGAAGAGCCTCTGACACCCCATCATCGTCATCGTGGAGAATGGCCGGCAACGACTCCAGCAGGGAGGCAGCAAGCTGCGCTCGTTGGTCCTCAGGTAGTTGCATCGCGCTACCCTGAATGTCAGAAAGTGTCATCATGGCGAGATTCTAGCGCGTTCGTGGCTCGTGACAATCCACTGAATTCCCTTTCTGGCGATCCGCTGTCGGGAGGAGCGCCGGGTTCACCCGGCTCGAGCCCCGGGGCCTGACCAGTGCCGCCGCCCGACCCTTTCATCGGCTGCGCGATGCCGGGAAACAAGCGAAGCCACTCAGGAGACGCCGTCACCGATGGAGGCACGGCCTCCGGCCGGGTGAACCCGGCGCTCCATTCTCCCACATCCCGTTCATGGCTCGCGCTACTCGGCCAACCATCGGCCCAGCGCGGCCTCGAGCTTCGCCCCGCGGCGGACGCAGAAGCCCTCGCCCAGTTCGACGGTCGCCCGCTTGCCGGCGGAGTTCTGGAAATGGATGACCACCGGCGTCTTGCCCGGGTACGCCTCGAGCACCTCGCGGATCTCCTTCAGATCCTGCTCGGAATGGCGCGCCGTCCACAGCGACAGCTCGACGAACTTCGAGTTCGCCCCGCTGCCGCGCATCTTCAGCTCGTTGAGTTCCGAGCCGGTCAGACGGCGGGAATCGGTGCGGTCGTCGATCTGGATCTGCGCCTTGAAGCGGATCACCTTCCCCGCCACCAGAATCCCCGCGTCGCGCGCCGGCACGAAACTCTCACCCCACACCATCACCTCCCGCGAGCCGGTGAAATCCTCGATCACGAGGATGCCGAAAGGCTTGCCCTTCTTGGTCAGCCTCGAATCGACGCTGCGGATCATCCCGGCGAACGGAAAGCGGTCGCGCGGGTGACGGACCTCGATCTCATCGACCAGCCCCAGCTTGTGGTAGCGGTCCGAATCGAGCACCCGGCGGAATTTGTCCAGCGGGTGACCCGTGACGTAGAAGCCGAGCAGTTCCTTCTCCATCTCGAGGCGCTCGTCCTTCGACCATTCCTCGACCTCCTCGACGCCGACCGCGCCGGTCTGCGGCGCGCCGCCGAAGTCCATCGTGTCGAACAGGGCCACCTGCCCCGCCGCGCGGTCGCGCTGGGCCGAGGACGCGCTGGCCGTCACGCTCTCCAGCCGCGCATCCATCGCCGCGCGCGACTCGCCGGTCCAGTCGAAGGCGCCGGCCTTCACGAGGTTCTCGAGGATGCGCTTGTTGACCACCTTCGAGTCGAGCCGGTTGGCGAACTCGTCGAGTGATTCGAAGGCGCCGTTCTTCTCGCGCTCGTCGATCGCCTGGGCCATCGCGCCGCCACCCACGTTCTTGATCGCCGCCAGGCCATAGCGGATCGCCATCGCGCCCGACGGCGTCTTCTCCGGGGCGAAGCGCAGCTTCGAGCGATTCAGGTCGGGTGGCAGGATCTCGATGCCCATGCGGTGGCACTCGGCCACGAAGACGCCGATCTTGTCGGTGTTGTGGATCTCGTTCGAAAGGAGTCCGCACATGAACTCCACCGGGAAGTTCGCCTTGAGGTAGGCGGTCCAGTAGGAAATGTGCCCGTAGCAGGCGGAGTGCGACTTGTTGAATCCGTAGCCGGCGAACATCGCGATCTTGTCGAAGATCGCGTTGGCCAGCTTCTCCTCGATCCCGTTGGTCTCGCGGCAGCCCTGGACGAAGATCTTCCGCTGCTTGTCCATTTCGGACTGCTTCTTCTTGCCCATCGCGCGGCGCAGCAGGTCGGCGCCGCCGAGCGTGTAGCCCGCCAGCATCTTGGCCGCGTTCTGCACCTGCTCCTGATAGATCATCACCCCGTAGGTCTCGCCGCAGATCTCCTCGAGCAGCGGATGCTCGTAGAAGGGCTTCTTGCCGCGCTTCACCTCGATCATCTGGTCGATGAACTGCATCGCCCCCGGCCGGTAGAGCGCGAGAAGGTCGATGATGTCCTCGATCTTCTCGATGCCGTACTTGCGGCAGGTCTCCACCATGCCGCCGGACTCCAGCTGGAAGACGCCCATCGTCTCGCCGCGGTTGAGGATCTCGAAGGTCTGCTTGTCCTCGAGGGTGATGTTGTAGATGTCGAAGTCCGGCGTGTGGACATGGATGTGCCCTACCGCCTCCTGGATCACCGTGAGGTTCTTCAGACCGAGGAAGTCCATCTTCAGCAGGCCGACCTCGGTGATCGCCCCCATGTCGTACTGGGTCACCACCTCGCCCTCCGCCGCGCGCGTCAGCGGCACGTGATCGTCGAGCGGGCGGTCGCCGATCACCACCCCGGCCGCGTGCACGCCGACGTTCCGGGTCAGCCCCTCGAGCTTGAGCGCCGCCTCCCATAGCTCCTGATAAGTCGTCGAACTTTCGATCAACTCGCGCAGCTCGGCTTTTGAATCCCATTCGCCCTTGAGCTTCACGCCCGGCCTGGCCTCGATCATCTTGGCGATCTGGTCGGCCTCACCATAGGACACACCCATCACCCGCGCGACGTCGCGGATCACGCTTTTCGCCCCCAGCGTGCCGTAGGTGATGATGTGCGAAACACTACGCTCGCCGTACTTCTGGCGGACGTACTCGATCACCTCCGGCCGACGCGTCTGGCAGAAGTCGATATCGACGTCCGGCGGGCTGATGCGCTCGGGATTGAGGAATCGTTCGAAGAGCAGGCCGAAGCGCATCGGGCAGATGTCGGTGATCCCCATCGTGTAGGCGACCAGTGAACCGGCCGCCGAGCCCCGGCCGGGGCCGACGGGAATGTCATTGTCCCTCGCCCAGTTGATGAAGTCGGCGGTGATCAGGAAGTAGGAGGCGAAGCCGAGCTGGTTGATCGTGTCGATCTCGTAGTCGAGCCGCTGGATCAACTCGGGATCGGCCGCCTTCTCCTTGCCGTAGCGCGTTTCGAGGCCGTCGAAGCAGACCTTCCGGAAATACTCGTCGCGCGGCGAACCGTCGGGCGAGTCGAACTGCGGATACTTCTCCGAGCTGGTCGCATCGAGGTGCATCTCGACCCGGCAGCGCTCGGCGATTTCCAGGGTGGAATCGCAGGCCTGCGGCACCGCGGCGAAGAGTTCGCGCATTTCCTCGGCGGTCTTGAAATAGACGTCCTCGGGGTAGCGCATCCGGTTCTCGTCGATCAGCAGCTTGCCGGTGCCGATGCAGATCATCACGTCGTGCGCCTCGTGGTCCTCGCGGCGCAAGAAATGGACGTCGTTCGCCGCGACCGGCTTGAGTCCCAGCTCCTGGCCGAGCTGCAGCAGGCGCGGCATCACGTCGAGCTGCTTTTCCAGCCCGTGGTCGTGGATTTCGACGTAGGTGTTTTCTTTCCCGAAGATCTCCGCTAGCTCGGCCATCGCCGCGCGCGCCTTGTCGAGGTCGCCGGCCAGCAGCCACTCGTTGACCGGTCCGGAAATGCAGCCGGTGAGGCAGATGATGCCCTCGCTGAACTCTCGGAGCGTCGCCCGATCGACCCGCGGCTTGCCGTAGTAGAGCCCCTCGAGGTGCCCCTTCGAAACCAGCTTCTGGAGGTTCGTCCAGCCCTCGTTGGTCTCGGCGAGGAGGGTCAGGTGGGTCGCCCGCTTGCGACCGGGCACCTCCTTCTTGTCGGCCATGTCGCCCGGCGCGAGGTAGATCTCGCAGCCGAAGATCGGCTTTACCCCGGCTTCGGTGCAGGCCTGGTAGAACTCCACCGCGCCGAACAGGTTGCCGTGGTCGGTCATCGCCACCGCCGGCATCCCGAGCTCCCTGGCCCGGGCGGCGAGCTGCTTGCAGCGGTTCATGCCGTCGAGCAGCGAGTATTCCGTATGGACGTGGAGGTGGACGAAGGAGTCGGACATCGGGCGCCGCCCACTCTGGAGAGCGCCGGGCGGGAGGGCAAGAAGGGGAGGTCGCGGCGGCGGATTTTCGGAGGCTCCGCCGAATCAATCGTCGGCTTGCGAAAGATCGGCCGCCTCCACACGGGCCCGCCCGAGCAGATCCCGCGTCCCATGCTCGCCACACCAGCGCTCGACGTAATCCCAGTCGAGCCGGTCGGGACCCAGCGTGGCGATGACCGCCACCACGTCGTCGAAGTCCTTCCCCCGCTTGGCTTTCTCGCTCCACCGGAGCTTCTGCACGACCACGTCCTCGGGCGTCGGCAGGCAGACCCATGCCCCTGGAAATATCTCCAGCCGCTCCCGACGCTCGAACCTCGACCGGTCGTGCGCGTCCTCGCTCAGACGGAATAGCTCGATCTCAAAACGGCTTCCAGAGACCTGAAGGATCTCGCGCCGGGTGGCCGTCACCATTTCGAAGCTCATCTGATCCTGCATCACGATCCCCTCGGGTAGGATGTCGGGAAGCCTGGCCCATCCGGCCGACGGCAGATGGACGACGACATCCGCATCCTTCGTCATCCGAGGCATTCCGTAGAAATTCGACGAGTAGGAGCCGACCAGCATGTAGGGGATGCCGTGACGGTCGAACGCCGCGAGCAAGGCCAGCAGCGAGTCCGTCGCGCTCATCGCCCGATGCGTTGCGCCATCGCCAACTGCTTCTCGACCCTGACCGCCCGTTCTTCCGGGCTGGCGTCCGGGAAACGGGCGGCGATCCCGGCCTCCACCCAGCAACAGGCCTCCTCGAAAAGCTCGGCGCCCGCCCGGAATTTCTCCTCGCCCGACATCGCACGCGCCTGCCGCACCTTCGCCCGGAAGGCGGCGCGGGCGTCATCGACGATCCGGTCATCCATGCCGGCAATCTAGCAGTCCCCCCGCACCGAGGCAAGCGGGCCGGGCCGGGCTCCATCACTCCTGCCAGAACCACTCCAGCGGCACCGCCCTGATCGCTGGATCGTCCTCGAGCGGCATCATCAGGTGCCCGTCGTAGAACACCACACCGCCGCGAAAGTCCCGACCCGCCAGCGCGGCCAGACGTTTCAGGCCGCGTCCATCGGACGGCTGCAGCGTCGCCGAAGCCTTCACCTCCACGCCCCACACGTCGCGCCCGCGGGTGATCACGACATCCACCTCGACCTGGTCCTTGTCGCGGTAGTGCCAGAAGCGCAGGTCGGGATCCGTCCACCCCGCCTGGGCGATGAGCTGCTGCAGCACGAACGACTCCAGCAGGCGGCCGAAACGGTCCCGCTTCGAGTTCCAGTCGGTGGCGGTAAGCCCGGAAAGCGAGGCCGCCAGGCCGCTGTCGGTGAGGTGCACCTTGGGCGTCCTGATCAGGCGCTTCGCGTCGTTCCGGTGCCACGGCGACAGCCGGCGGATCATGAACAAACGCTCCAGCACCGAAAGGTAGCGGTCGACCGTCTGGCGATCAATCCGCAGGTCCCCGGCCACCGCCGAGGCATTGAGCAGACAACCGGTCTGATAGGCCAGCAGTTCGAGCAGGCGCCCGATTTCCGATGCGTCGCGCACCCGCGCGACATCGTGCACGTCGCGATCGATCACCGCCCGCAGATACTGCCGGTGCCACTGTCGGGCCCGCGGGTAGGACCGGCTCCGCACTTCGGGGAAACCGCCGCGCACCACTCGTCCCACCAGGCTCGAAGGATCGATCGTGTCCTCGCGCAGCCGGCCGTCGAAACGCTCGCTGAACTCCCCATCGAGGATCCGGCGTAACACGCCGCCGTCCGTCCGCTCCTTTTCGCTCTCCGCCAGTGGATGCAGATAGAGGCACTCCATCCGTCCCGCCAGGGAGTCCGCCAAATCGGGGAGCTGCAGCAGGTTCGCCGACCCGGTGAGCAGGAATCGCCCCGGCCGACGCGCCTCATCCACGCTGCGCTTGATCGCCAGCAGCAGCTTTGGCGCACGCTGGATCTCATCGAGCGTCACCCGCTCCGGCAGACGCCCGATGAAGCCCCCGGGGTCCCGATTCGCGCTGGCGAGCAGGTTGTCGTCATCCAGCGTCAGATACGGCCGGTCCGGCGCCTGCGCCCGTGCCAGCGTCGATTTTCCGCACTGCCGGGGCCCCAGCAAACAGACGACCGGCGTGTCCTCCATCGCCTCGTCCATCGCCCGCTGGATTCCTCTCGGGAGCACCAAAATGACATCGTCCATCTGCGGCATACCCTACCGTCCAATTGCGGCATACACAAGCGTCCAATTGTGGTATTATACCTCGTCCAATTGTGGCGTAATGAATTCGATTTCGATCTCTCGTCCTTCTACATCAATGACTTCTGATCGAACGATCCGGATTACTCGACTCTCAAAGTCGAAATCCATCGGGCTACCGAACCCTCAGGCATTTTCACCGCCGGAGACGCGGGATCAGGCGCCTCCCACGGCCTTCACCAGCACGAAGGGCGACACCACCACCGCCGTGAAGCGGTCCTCGCCGCCTTCCCACTGCGCGGCATGAAGGGCGCCGATCTTGAGGAGCTCGCCGGAACCGAGCCAATCCGCGACCTGCTCGCTCTCGTCGTTCACGAAGGCCATCGCCGCCCGCTCGAGCGCGAGATCCTCGTCGACCCACAACAGGCAGCCGCGCTCGTAGTGGGGCCGCAGGTAGTCCCAGCCGACCTCGCCGGTGTAGTCGGCGATGCGCTCCTCCTCGCTGCGTCCGTCCTCGCCGAGGATCGCATACTTCATCCGGTCGCGCTCGCTCATCCATCGAGCATGCGACGCGACCGATCCGAAACAAGCCTTGATCCCCGATGGCGGCGCCCTCATCCCCGGCGCATGGATTTCGACGCCGTGCTCTTCGACTTCGACGGCATCCTCGTGGACACCGAGTGGGCGATCTACGAGGCGTGGTACCGCACCTTCCGCGACCACGGCCACGAACTGCCGCTCGACGTCTACACCCGCTGCGTCGGCTCCGATTTCGACACCTGGTCGCCCAAGACCCACCTTGAGGACCTCACCGGACGGAGCTTCGACTGGCACCAGCTCGACGCCGACCGCCAGGTCGAGATCCGCGCCGACCTGGAAAACGCGGGACCCATGCCCGGCGTCGTGCCGCTGCTCGAAAAGCTTCGCGCGGAGGGGGTCGCCATCGCCGCGGTCTCCAGCTCGACCCACCACTGGGTCGATGGCTGGCTGGAGAAACTACGGCTCGCCTCGTACTTCGACACCACCGTCTGCCGGGGCGACGCGCCGCGGATCAAACCCGCTCCCGACCTTTGGCTGGAGGCCCTGCAACGGCTGGACCGCCAGCCGGACCGTTGCCTCGCGATCGAGGATTCGCTCAACGGCGTGAAGTCCGCCAAGGAAGCCGGCCTCACCGTCTGGGCCGTGCCGAACCGGACCACCGCGGGCATCGACTTCTCGCTGGCCGACCGCGTGCTGCCCTCGCTGGAAGCGCTGCTCTAGCGGACCGCGTGGCTCCCGCCGCGCCCGACCCAGATCGGGCAAACCAGTGTCCCGTCAGGCTTGAATCGAGGGATCACTGCGGAGGAGCTCCGGGTTGACCCGGCTGGAGCCCGAGCGCCACCTCTGCACGAGAGTCGTAATCCTTGCATCCCTTGTCTTCGTCGGCACAAGACGGCTGACGAAAAGGTTCAGCACCATCGCCCGTCTCTCGCCCGCGGCTCCAGCCGGGTGAACCCGGCGCTCCACTTTGCGGCGACCTCATCCATCGTCTCAATCTGGACGAAACACTACGCCGCCGGCAGCCGCAGCACGAAGCGCGCCCCCTCGCCCTCGCGGCATTCCAGCTCACCTCCGAGGTCCCGGGCGATGCGCCGCGAAAGCGCGAGGCCGAGCCCGACGCCCGGCTTTGAATCCGCCGCCTCCGCCGCCGACTTGTGGAAGGCACGGAACACCCGCCCGCGCTCGTTCGCCGAGATGCCCGGACCGTGGTCCGCGACCTCGATCTCGACCTCGTCCCGCACCGTCCGCGCCGAGATCGTCACGACCGCCGGCTCGCTTCCCGCCGCATACTTGGCCGCGTTGTCGATCAGGTTGAACACCACGTGCTCGACCCCCGCCGCATCGGTCCTCGCCACCGGGCCGCCCTCGAGCTCCACCACCAGATCCAGGCCCGCCCCCGCCAGCCGCTCCGCACAGCGCTCGCGCAAACCCTCGAGCAACGGACCCACCGCGACCGCCGAGCACGGCGCCTTGCCGCCCTTCCGCTCGATGCGGGAAAAGGCGAGGACGTTCTCGACCAGGTGGGACAGGCGATCGGCCTCGCGCCGCATCGTCCGGAAGTAGCCCGCGCGCTTGCCCTCGTCGCTCACCGCCCCGCTTGCCAGAAGGTCGGAGTAGAGCCGGAACGTCGTCAGCGGCGTGCGCAATTCGTGGGTCACCGCCGAGACGAAGCTCGCCCGACGTTCGCTCAGCCGCATCACCCCGCGCACCAGCGCCAGCCCCGCCACCAGCGCCACGATCACCGCTCCCCAACCTGCCGCCAACGACGCCACCACCGGCCCACGGAGCGCCGGGTCGGCCACCGCCTCGTCGCCAGGCACCAGGCGCCAGGGAAACGAGGCGAGCTCCATCACGCCGCCACCCGGTTTCGACGGCTCGAGCCGCGCCCGCGGCAGCAGGTCCGCGATCTCCCCGAGCAACATCTCCCGGAACGCCTCGCCATCGAGCCACACCCCCTCGATGCCGGGCAGCCCCCCCACGACCTGCCTCAGCAGGAAGGGCTCGGCTTCGATCCAGATCGGCTGGAAACCGCCGCTCGCCACCTCCAGCGCCGCCTCCGCTTCCGGAAGCTCGACCTGCTGCGTGAGGCCCGCCTTCGACACCGCGTTGTTCATCGCCTTGCCGCGGATCGCCCGCTCGTTGTTGGTCCATGCCTGCTGCTGCTCGGCCGCCTGCACCGGACCCTCGACCGGGATCACCTCGTAGCCGCGGTTCGACTGCCACAGGTTGTCGCCCTGGATCGCCGTCAGCAGTCCGGCCGCCGGCTGCCGGCCGTCCAGCAAGCCGGCCAGCTTCTCCCGGTCGTCCTTGTCGAGCTCTCCGAGGACCTCCAGCCCGCCGTCCGGATCCATCCGAAATCGCCCGCGCACCAGCGGGTTCTCCCCGCCTCCGGCCTGCGGCAGCAGCACCCGCTGGTTCTCCTCGATCGTCACCGCCGCCGCCAGCGAGTCCATGCGCCACAGGGAAAGCCGGATCCGCTCCTCGAGGCGGGCCCGCGCTTCCGCCAGCGAACGCTCGCGCTCGGCCTCCAGCACGCTGCGCGTCAGCCACGCCATGCCGCCGACGATGAGCAGCGCACACATCGCCAGCACCACACCCACCCCGACGCCGGATCGACCGCTCATGACTTCAACCTCCACCCTTTTCCGCGGACCGTCACCAGAATCGACTGGTCGCGGTCGCGCAGCTTCGCCCGCAGGTGCATCACGTGCATGTCCAGCGTGCGCGTCTCGGTCCGGTCCGGATCCAGGCCCCAGACGTGGCGCAGGATTTCGGCCCGCGACACCACCCGGCCGGCCGCCTCGAGCAGGTAGCGCAACAGTCCGGCCTCCCGCTCGGAGAGTTCCTCGATGGTGCCGTCCTCGTGCTCGATCCGGCTTTCGCCGAAATCCACCTCGCCACCGGGAATCGACCGCCGTTGCGCCGGCGCCGATCGTTCGCAGGTGCGGCGCAGCACCGCCTCGACCCTCGCCAGCAGCTCGCGCACGCTGAAGGGCTTCATCACGTAGTCGTCGGCGCCGAGCCCGAGCCCGCGCACCCGGTCGTCCTCCTCTCCGCGCGCGGAAAGGATGATCACCGGCTGGCCCGGACGGCGCTTCTTCAGCTCCGCGAGAATGGCGAAGCCGTCGCGGCCCGGCAGCACCAGGTCGAGCAGCAGCAGCCGGTAGTTCGCGGCCAGCGCCAGCTCGAGACCCGAGTTCCCGTCGCCGGCCTCCAAAGTACGATACCCGGAGTACTCCAGCACATCGACGACCCCCCGGCGCACCGCGGGGTCGTCCTCGATCACCAGGATCGTCGTCTCGGCCACGGCACCATCCGAGGTCACTCGGCCTCTTTCTTCAAGACATCGCTGCCCTCGAAGGGGATCTTCGTCTTCTCCACGTCGAGATACGGTTTCAGCTCATAGACGTTGCGGTAGCCGTAGCCCCAGAGGTTGAGGAAGGTCGGGATGTTGAGCGCCAGCGGCGCGCACTTGAGCAGCATCGCCTCCCCGGCGCCCTCGAAGTTGTTGTTGCAGTAGATCAGGACGCGCGTGGTCTTGTCCGGGATCACCTCCGCCAGCGTCTCCTCGGTGAAGTCGGAGAAGTTCAGGTGGACCGCCCCCTTCACGTGGAGCTTGTCGAACTTCGCCTTGCTGCGCGTGTCGAGGATCACCGTGCCCTCCTCCTTCGCCAGCCGCAGGAACTCGTCCTCGCCGACACGCCGCTTCCCGCGCTCCCCACCGACCTCGGAGGTCAGTCGCGCGAACTTCTCGAAGTCGATCTTCGGATTCCCCTCGTCGGCCGCGAGCGGGGCGAGGAGGCACAAGCTGATCAGAATATGGGTCGTCTTCATCGCCGGGCAGCCTACCCCCAGGCCGCCCGCGCGTCCGTAAAGGCCATGTAAATAGGAACCGGACCGCGTGGCTCCCGCCGCGCCTCCGAGTGTTCCCGGAGAAAGAGCGCGGCAGGAGCCACGCGGTCCGGCTCAGCCCCCCTCCCCGATCACCGTCGCCACCACCCGCTCCGGCGACTTGGAGGCATCGACCACCCGCACATCGTCTCCCAGCTCCAGGTCCGCGAGCTGCGAATCCAGCAGCTCCGGCGGCATGAAGTGGTCCCGCCCGCGCATCCGGCTTTCGAGAATTTCCCGCCGAACCTCCAGCACGACGAACGCCACCGGACCCGCGAGCTCGCGAAGCCGGTCGCGGTACGCCCGCTTGAGCGCCGAACAGGCCAGCACCACCGAATCGTGCTTCGCCAGCTCGCTTCCGAGGACCTCGAGCCACGGCGCGCGGTCCGCATCGTCCAGCGGCGTCCCGGCCCTCATCTTCGCGACGTTCGCCGGCGGATGAAAATCATCCGCATCGAGGAACGGCACCCCGAGCTTCGCGGCGAGCGCCCGGCCGACCGTGGTCTTGCCACACCCGGACACGCCCGCGATGACAATAGACCTTCGGGAAGATGCCGATTTCATAATCGGCGCTCCTTACCGCTCCTGCATTTCGCCGGATTCGTAGGCCTCGACCAGATCCTTGAGCGCGTGGATCCGGGCGCGGATGTTCTCGCCCTCCTCGGTGTCGCCGACCATCCGCGGTTCGTCGTATCCCCGCACGACGGACATCGTCGGAATCAGGTCGCCGCCCTCGCGCACCGCCGCCACCGGATCGGGAAAGGCGTGGTGTTCGGCCAGCACCTCGCCCTCGGGGGCGAGGATGAAGGTGTAGCCGCGGTCGCCGTAGGCCTCGGAAAAGGCACCGTCGATGGTCACCGCGTTGCCGCCGCCCTTGAGCGGGTTCTCCCCCTTCTCGACCTTCACCGGGACGTGGCCGTTGACGATGATCCCGCCCTCCCCGACGCCCATCTCGCGACAGATCCGGTCGCAGAATTCGAAGTCGTGGATCCACCGGAACCATGGATTCTTGGTCTCCTTGTGGGTCGCCTTGTCGGCGACGAAATAGGTCTCGAAGGTCGCCATCCGGTCCTTGCCGAAGAGCGGCGACTTCGGTCCCGCCCAGAGGTAGAAGAACCAGTCGAGATCCTCCTGCGTCACCTGGCCGCCGGCACGGAACGCGCGCTTGATCAGGCGGTTCAGCGCCGGGAACTGCTCCGGCCCGCGGCGTTCCTCGCCGTCGATCACCAGCGGAAGGTAGCCGCCGTCCTCATCGACCGCGAGGCAGGCGTGGAAGATCACCGCGCGGTCGCGCACCAGCGCCATCTGCCCGCGGTCGGCCAGCCATTTCATGTGCTCCCACAGGCGCGGCGACCCGGTGAACGACTCGACCAGCCGGTCCATGCAGTGCTGCTCTTCCGGCGAGAGCCGGTTCGGATCGGCGGGATCGACGGTCGGCAGGTAGGCGTCACGCAGCGGATGGGTCCCGTCGGCGAGCTCCACGGTGCCGTTCTCGAAATCGATGCGGCGCATCAGGTTGCGGTCGTCCATCTCCCACTCCGGATGGCGCTCGATCATCTGCCCCTCGAGCTTGAACTCGAGCACCGCCGCCGCCTTCTGCATGCGGGCGATCAGGCGCCGGTCGCGCTCGCCCTCGCGCTTCGAGAGGAAATGCTCGGCCGGGTCGTCGGCGTAGGCCGTTTCGGCGAGCTGCTCGAGCGCCTTGGTCAGCAGCCCGTAGCCTTCCTCGAGCTGATAGAGGCGGCGGTATCGCAGCGAAATCCGCAGCACCAGGGCGATCAATGCCTCGCTGCCGAGGCAGGCGCCCATCCAGCTGACGTCATGGTTGCCCCAGATCAGCGACACGTTCGGCTGGCGCAGCAGGTAATCGATGACCCGGTCGATGCGCGGGCCTCGGTCGCCGAGATCGCCGGCGACGATGGTTTCCTCGACGGTCAGGTTGCGGATGAAACGCGACGCGCTGCGGATCGCGGAGAAGCCGATCCGACGGCGCACCATCTCGCGGATCTGCACCTCGAGGAAGACCGGTGCGTGGCCGCCGGCCGGGTAGTTGAGCAGCACCTCGAACAGCTCGCGGTGCTCCTTCGGGGCGAGCAACTTCACCGTCTTCCGGCGCCGGTCGCGGATCATCACCCGGATCAGCTCGAACTGCCGCTCGAGGGTCGTCCGCACCCAGGCCTCGCGAGCCACGTCCTCGCCGAACTCGTCCTCCTTCAACTGGAGGATTTCCGCCGGGTAGTAAAGGACGTTGAGGAACTCGCGGAACTCCGCATCGGACAGGCGCTCACGGAACAACTCCGTCACCAGCGGCCGCAGCCGGCCGGAGGCGTTGTTGATCACGTGACGCAGCTTCTTCGCCTCGCCGTGGATGTCGGAGATCACGTGGATGACCCCCTTCGGCAGCTCGAGCTGCGCCTTCAGGGCGGCGATTTCCGACACCGCCGACTCGATCGACGGGTAGCGCTCCGAAAGCGCGGAGTGGAACCATTCGGCCATGCTCCAGCCCACACCGCACCCCGGCCGGAACCAAGTCCGGAGCGCGACAGCCGGGCACAGGAGTGGCGCCTTGCAGGCGCCATGAGCCGGGTCGGCGGCTTTCAGCCGCCGGGCGACCCGAGATCGCCCGCCCCGCGCATGGTGCTTCGAAAAGCGCCACTCCCCCCCCCCGGGCGGCACCAAGTCCGGAGCGCGACAGCCGGAGCGGAGCGCCGGCTTCAGCCGGCTGGAGAGCGAGCGCACCGGTCCGACGGCCGCCGGTTCGACCGCGGCCCGGGTGGCGGGGCGTGGCGAGGGTGAGGCGAAGGCCGTCGATGCGTCGCCCGAGGCTCCAGCCGGGTGAACCCGGCGCTCCGTTCCTCAATCCAGCTTCTTCACCCGGATGTTCTTGTAGAAGATCGTGCTGCCGGGGTCGTGGGCCTGCAGCGCGATGGTGCCGCCGCCATCCTGGAGCTTGTCCTGGTCTCCCTCGGGCTTGAAGTCCTTCACGATCTCCTTGCCGTTGATCGTCACGTTCACCACGCCGTCCTCGACGCGGATGACATACTGCATCCACTCGTCGTCCTTGAAGGGCTCCTTGTTGTCGACGATGCCGTAGAGCCCGCCGCTCTTCCGCCAGTCGTGCTGGGTGTTGTTGACCTGCACCTCGTAGCCCTTCGCCGGCCAGCCGTTGTCCTGCCAGGAGGTGTGGATGAAGACCCCGCCGTTCGAGTTCGGCTTGGTCATCGCCTCGAGACGCAGCTCGAAGTCCTCGAACTTCGCCTCGCCGTCCTCGCCGACGTAGAAGCAATGGGCGCGCGGCCCCTTGGCGACAATGGCGCCGTCCTCGACGCTGAAGGACTTCTCGTTCTCGGCGATCTTCCAGCCCTTGAAGGTCTTGCCATCGAAGAGCGAGGTGAAGCCTTCCTCGGCGGCGGAGAGCGAGCTGACGAGGAAACCGGCGGCAAGTGCAAAGAGGGGAATTCTCATGATCCCGCACTCTACGGGACTTCGGCGGCGCTTCTCACGCCCCGATCGGGTGGATTTTCGCCCACCTTCCTCAGGTCGGCGCTTCCATCACCAATTCGACGAGAAAACCCGGATCGACGTCGGCCTGCCCCGATTCGCGGAGTTCGCGGAGATCCAGGGCGGGCGCGAGCCTCCAAACCCTGGTCCCGGCCTCCCGGTCCACCGTGCCGGTGGCGCGGACCGAGGTTTCCCCGTCGCCGGTCGACCACTGACCGAACACCTGAAAACGCCCGTCGCCGAGAGGCGCGATGGCCTCGCTGCGCAGGGTCAGCGCCGCGGCCTGCCCGAAATACCCGGGACTTCGAAGCGCCTCCAACCACCCGGCGTCGTCGCAGCTCAAGCCCGACAGGTCGACCTGCAGTTCGAGGCGCTGGGGGATGCCGTCGGACCCGACCACCAGATTTGCTTCGTAGGGGGCCGAGATTTCCACCACCGGATGCGGGGGCACCGCGACCAACCGGGCCACGCCCCGCAGTTCGAGCCCGCCGGGTGCCTCGCGCGACGCCTCGGTCGGCCGCTGGCATCCCACCAGCGCGACCATGGCTCCGAGCATGACAACCCAACGGATCACGAGGCGACGGATCGGGTGGAGGGTTTGAAGACGAGGATCACGACCACCAGCGGGATCGCCCAGTGCGCGGTCCGGACCAGGGTTTCGAACAGCCACGGATCGACCCCGTGAAATCGGACCGCCGGATCGTAATGACTCACGACCCGCGCCAGCGCCGTCACGAAGCCCCACGCGACCATGTAGATGCCGGCCCCGAGGATGGCGCGCCGCCAGGGCGTCAGGATCAGGATCGCGACGGCGGAATCGAGCCATCCGGCCACCTGCAGGAAGAGCTTCGCCGCATCCTCGGACATGCCGAGGACCCGGATGCTCATGGTGACGAAGCTGCCCGGCACCGGATGGTGGCCGATGGCGTAGAGCCCGTGCCCGACGAAGGTCAGCGCGGCGAGCAGGCGGGCGGTCCGGAGGAAGGCCGGCGCTCCGAAGCCTCGCCGGATCCCAATCCACAGCAGCAGCGGGCACCACGCCTGCAGCGCCAGCTCCAGCAGCATGCCGATCTGCCAGTCCTTTTCAAACCACGCCGCAAAGGCGTGCAGCACGCTGAAGCAGAGAGCCACCATGAGCAGGTCGCTCCCGCGCGTGCGCCCGCGCCGGACGAAGAAGGCACCGACCCCGGCGACCATGAGGAGGATGCCGATCGCGCGGAACAGGAAGGTCAGGTAGGCGTCGGAAGTGGAGGCGTAGGCGTCCCAGTCGAGGTGGAGGAAGAAGTCCACCGGCCAGGTCATCCAGTCCTCGCTCCAGAAGATCCCGCGCAGGGGCGAATCCCAGCGGAGGTAGAGCCAGCCGCGGCAGAAGAGCGTGAGGAACACGGTGAGCCGCACCCACCCCGGCACGCCCCGCCCGTCCTTCGTGGAATCCCCGGGCATGGACTCAGCGTTCGACGGGTTCGACGCGGAAGAAGGTCTTCCTCGTTTCATCCAAGGGAATCAACCGGACCCGCTCGAGGTCGCCGGCCTCCCTCACCTCCATCCGGAAATCCTCTCCCTCGACGCCCGGCCTCCAGTCGGTGCGATCGGCCGACACCTGATGGACCCAGCGAATGCCGGGATCGGGGCGGCGGACGAACTCGATCGCCGGGCCTTCCCCGTCGACGAGCCGCGGCAGGTGGCTGAGCTCGGTCACCGGATCGAAGGGATCGAGCCCGAAGGCATACTCGGCGAAGTTCGGGATGCCGTTGCCGTTGTGGTCCTGCTCCGGCGCCGTCTCGCCGGCGGCCGAACGGTGCTCGGCGACGAAGCGGAGATAGCCCGCCACCCCGGCCCCGCCCGACCGGGTGACCCGCATCGCGAGGTCGAAGCTGATGTCGGAGCTCGAGGTCGATTGGTTGTGGACCTGCACCGCGATCACGTTCTCGCCCTCGACCAGCAGCGCCGGGTCGACGGAAAAGACCAGCCGGGTGTTTTCGCCGACGCGCGTATCCGCGGGAGTCCGGGCATCGACCGGACCCGAGGGCATCGAGGCGGTGCGGTAGGCCTGGACGCCGTTGAGATGCAGGATCGCCCCGTCGTCGTAGAGCAGGTCGAACTCGACGTTCGAAATCTCGTCGATGTCCCGCAGCGTCACGCTACGGCGAAAATAGTAGGCGAGATGCTTGCCCTGAAGCGTGGTCTCCTCGTCGCCATCGCCGTAGCCGAGCTGACCCCGTCCCTTCGGCCAGCCGAGGGCACCCGGCTGCTTCCATTTCGGGTCCGGTGCGGTGCCCGCGTCGTGGTAGCTCCACTCGGATCCGCGGGGGAAGGCGATCACCACCCGCGCCGGCGGTACCACCGGCGCGGTGCAGTCCGCCTCCAGCGTGACGCCGGAGAAGGCCGTCGTCCCCCGCACCATCACCAGGTAGGCGCCCTCCTCCGGAGACCCGATCGCGATGCGCTCGTCGTTGCCCGGCTGGCTCGAGCCGAACTGGTGGTCGTCCACCTCCGGCAGCGTGCGGGCATTGACGAAGAGATCGGCATTCCCCTCGCCGCCGGAAAGTCGGAACTCGAGGTCCGACGCGCCGGCCGGCACCCGCAGGCGGAAGAGGAGCTCGCGACCGGCGGCCCCGCTGAGATCGGGCTGCGGAGCGCCCTCCTCGAGGGTCGCCACCTCCACGGACCGGCCGCCGTCGCCCTCGACCGTCAGCACCGCACCCGAAGCCGGCTCCCACACGGCAAGCCCCGCGGGCAGCCCGAGGTCGTCGCCTTCCGCATTCCCGCCGACACCGGCTTCGGAATCGACGCGCACGGTGCGCACCTCCATCCGGTCCTCGTACACGTGGACCAGTTCGAAGCTGTTGAAGCTGCCCGACGCGAGCATCCACGGCTTGGCGTCATCGGCGGCGCGCAGCGGCGCCCCCCAGCAGCCCTCGCCGACGTAGACCGTCGCGTTCGGGTCGCCATAGGCGGCGGTGAAACCCTCCACGCTGCCCGGCCCGGTCGAGGGCACCAGAGGCTTCGTGCGCTTCACCGAGTGCGAATCCGACTCGAAGACGAGGTCGACCCCGTGCCGGTGAAAGACCTCCGCCCACTGGTCGTACTCGTCGGCCCCCTCGGCCTTGGCAAGCACCACCGGCCGCATCGGCTTGTGGTAGCCGACGCAGAGGTGACGGATGCGTGAAGCGTGCTCGGTCAGGTCGCCCTCCAGCCACGCCCCCTGTTTTCCGCCGGCCGGGATCTCGGAGTTGAGGACGTAGAAGCGCATCAGGTCGCCGCCGAAATCGAGCGCATAGTAGTTCCCGGGAGTGGTGTCGAAGAGCCGGTCGATCACCTCGTTGCCACCGCTCTCGTGGTTGCCGCGGTGCGGCAGCACGGGAAACATCCGCCCGTCGTCCGCGATCGTCTGCTGCCAGTCGTCGAACCACTGCCACCACTCGCCGTTCTCGTCCTTGTTGATCATGTCACCGGTGAAGGCGACGAACAGCGGTCGCAGCTTGCGCACCAGCCGGTTGGCCTTGCGGCGGGGCTTCCGGTAGTTGCGCGAGTCGCCGCCGGCGACGAAGGCGAAGGGCTTGGCCACCGCCGGAGCAGTACGGAAGTAGAAGCGCCGGCTCGGCCCGTCGTCATCGACGACCACGAAATAGTATGCCGTGTCCGGCTCGAGCCCGGTGAGCCGCGCGAAGCAGTTGTGCATGCCGCGGAACCTCTCCTCGCGATCGACCTCGCGGCGGTGGGCGTAGGCCGAGACCTCCGTCCCGTGATCGACGCGGTCGTAGTGGACCACCGCCGGACCGCCCGAAACCTGCTCCCAGCCGACGGTCGCGGTGGCCGTCGGGTCGTTCGCCCACACCAGCCGGAAGCGCCGGGTTTCGGCATCCGCCGGCGTGGTGGAAAGCACGGTGCCGGCGATCAGGACCAGCGCGGCATGGCGCATCGAAATCATGGCATTCATCAGGAATAGGCGCCACCGGCGCACGGGCTCCGGCGACCATCGAAGGCACCCAGCCCTACTCACCGGAAGGCCCCTTCCTTTTCACGAAAGTGCGCGCCCGGGGCCGCCTCCCGTGACGTCACGCTACAGGCTGGAGCCCGCATGACCAGCCGTTCCCCCGGCCCGGCGGCCCGTCGTGCGGATTCCGCAGCAGGCACCCGTCCATGTTCCTGCTGGCCGTCGGCGAATCCTCGGCGAGGATCCCCGGCGTGTCGTCCCTGATCCGCCGCCGCGGCCCGTTCGCCCACCGCAACCCGCGGCTCTTCGTGCTCTTCCGCATGCTCTACAATGCCCGGGCCTACTACCCGGTGCTGGCGATCTTCTTCACCGACCTCGGCCTCACGCTCGACCAGTTCGTGATGCTCAACTTCATCTGGGCCGCGGCGATCTTCCTGCTTGAGGTCCCTTCCGGCGCGCTCGCCGACACCCTCGGCCGCAAGCGCCTGCTGGTGATCTCCGCCGCGATCATGGTCGTCGAAATGGGCATCCTGCTGGCCGCCCCCAAGGACGGCGGCTGGATCCTGCTGCTGCTCTGCGGACTCAACCGCTTCCTCTCCGGTGCCTCCGAGGCGGCCGCCAGCGGCGCCGACGAGGCCATCGCCTACGACGCGCTGCCCGAGGACGACCGCGAGTCGGCTTGGGACGAGGTGATGGCCACCATGATGCGCTGGCAGGCGTCCGGCTTCCTGGTCGCCATGACCCTCGGCGCGCTGCTCTACGACCCGAGCCTGCTGGCGCGCGTGAACCCCGCCTGGGAGATCGATCCCGCCATCGCCCACCGCCTGCCCTTCGCGCTGGTTTTCCTCCAGGCCATCGCCTGCCTCGTCATCACCCTGCGCCTCGAGGAGCAGGGCCACGACGCCGGAAACGGCGCCGCCGACCGCTGCCGCTCCGCCTTCCGGCTGACCCTGCGCACGGCAAAGATGGCCTTCACCACCCGCAAGATCGCGCTGGTGCTGGTCGGGGCGCTGCTGATCGACGCCGTCATCCGCAACTTTGCGACCATCAACAGCGAATACTACCGCCTCATTGACGTCCCCGAATGGAGCTTCGGCCTGATCGGCTCGCTGATCGCCGTCGCCAACTGGTTCGTCCCGGCCATCGCCAAGCGCGTGAACCACCGCTTCGGCACCATGACCGTCCTCGCCCTCGCCGGCGCCGCCACCCTGGTCGCCCTCGCGTTGCTCGCCCCGGCCTGGCCGTGGGTCGGCCTGCTGCCCGCCATGTTCACCATGGCGCTGCTGGGCTTCGTCGGGTTCACGGTCAGCCGCTTCCTCCACGGGGTTGCGGATTCCTCACAACGTGCGACACTGCTCAGCGTCAAGGGGCTGGCCTTCAACCTCGGCTACGGCCTCTGGTCCCTCGCCTTCTCGCTGCTGCTTGCCGGCCTGCGCGACGGCACGGACGACTCCGGGGCCCTGCAAAGCGCGCTCTGGTGGCAGGTCGGCATCGTCGCCGCCGTCATCGTCCCCTTCTTCGCCTGGGCGAAGTGGAGCAACTCCCGAACGCCTTAGTCCTTTCGCGCAACCTCCCACCCCACCTCATGGTTTCCTCTCTCATGAAAGCCTTCGCCGTTCTCCTCGCCATCAGCACCCTGGTGTCGTGCGGCGGCACCGTCGAAGACGTCGACTACGCCGGCAACGAGAACCCCCGGCAAAAGCTCGACCTGCACCTGCCCGGCGGGGAAAGCGACAAGCCGCGCCCGGTGATCGTCGCCATGCACGGCGGCGGGTGGGCCTTCGGCGACAAGGGCACCAGCGGCTTCCTCGAACCGAAGACCGACTGGTTCAACGACCAGGGCTTCATCGTCGCCTCAGTGAACTACCGCCTGTCGCCCTCGGTCACCCACCCGGCCCACATCCAGGACGTCGCCGCCGCCATCGCCTGGGTCCAGAAACACATCGCCGGCCACGGCGGCGATCCGAAGAGGATCTACCTGCTCGGTCACTCCGCCGGCGCCCACCTCGCCGCGCTCGCGGGCGTCGACCGCGCCCGGCTCGAGGCCGCCGGCGCCGACCCCGACGGCATCCGCGGCGTGATCCTCCTCGACGGCGCGGCCTACGACGTGCCGCGCCAGATCGACAGCACCCGGCGGCCGGCCATGGAGCGGATGTACCTGACCGCGTTCACCTCCGATGCCAAGACCCAGCGCGACGCTTCGCCGGCGCTCAAGGTGGCGCGCTTCGACGTCGCGCCGCCGCCCTTTCTCATCCTCCATGTCGCCACCCGCCCCTCGTCGACCGACCAGGCCCGCCGTCTCGCCCGCGCGCTCCGCGCCAGCGGCGGCACGGCCACGGTGACCCCGGTCGACGGCAAGAACCACGGCACGATCAACCGCGACCTCGGCAAGGCCGGGGACCCGACCACCGAGGCGGTCGCCGCGTTCCTCGGGATCGAGTAGCCCCGGCACCCCCCGTTGATGGGGCTGGGCGCCGTGTCCGGGATTTTCCATCCTCCGGGGATCCCATGAAACCCGCCCTTCTCGCCGCGCTCGCCCTGCTCGCCCTCCCGGCCACCGCCGAAAGCCTGAGCTACACCAACCCCCTGTGGGACGGCTACCTCGCCGATCCCCACGCCTTCAAGGTCGGCGACACTTGGTACGCGGTCGGCACCGGCGAGGCCCCCGATGGCCGCCAGTTCCCCATCCTGCGCTCGGAGAACTTCACCGACTGGGAGTTCGTCGCCGGTGCGCTGGCCCCGCTCGAGGGCATCCGCGACCACTGGGCGCCCGAGATCGTCGAGCACAAGGGGAAGTTCTTCCTCCACTTCGCCGCCAACGGGAAGATGCGCGTCGCCGTCGCCGACAAGCCCGAGGGCCCCTACGTGGACCAGGGGAAGGACCTGTTTCCCGACCTGAAGTTCAACATCGACGGCCACGTCTTCAAGGATCCGGAAAGCGGGAAGATCTGGATGTTCTTCGCCAAGGACTTCTTCGACCGGAAACCCGGCACCGCGCTGGCGGCGGTCGAACTCGAGGACGACATGATGACCACCGTCGGTGAACCGCAGACCATCCTCCGCGCCCACGCCGACTGGCAGATCTACCAGCGCGACCGCGAGATGTACGGCCGCACCTTCCCCGCCTGGTACACCGTCGAGGGACCGGCGGTCATCCGACGCGACGGGAAATACCACCTCTTCTACTCCGGCGGCAACTGGCAGACGCCCGGCTACGGGGTCGGCCACGCCGCGAGCGACACGCTGCTCGGACCCTACGCCGACGAGCAGAGCGTCGACCGCGCCTCGGTGATCCACACCCTTCCCGGCAAACTCATCGGCCCCGGCCACAACTCGCTGGTGCCCGGCCCCGACGGCGAAACCTGGTTCAACGTCTACCACTCGTGGAACAACGACCGGACCAAACGCCAGATGTGCATGGACCCGATCGTCTGGACCGCGGACGGACCGGTCACCCACCAGCCCGGCCGTGGGAAGAAGACGGTCGAGCTCCCGGTGGCCCCGTAGCGACGCGGACGCCCGACGCCGGGAGATGGAACCGGCAACCCCGGGGACCCGCCGGATCCGCTTCGCCTTCTCCCGGGCGGATGGTTAAGATCCGCCGCGGGGAATCTATCGTTGGGCGCACGGCCGGGGCCCCGCCACCGGATCCGCCGTCGAATGCCGGCCCCCTCCGTTCCGCATCCCCGAATCCATGAGTCTCCCGCTTCGATCCTTCCTGGGCCTCTTCCTGCTGGCCTCGCCCGTCGCCAGCCACGCGGACGACCGCCCCACCCTCTACCCCGCCCCGGAAAGCGAAGTCCCCTTCGCCGACTACCGGATTCAGGTCAATGACCGCGAGGTGTTCTGCCACGCGGCCCGGGTCTTCGACTCGCGCTTCACCGAGGGCACGCTCATGGGAAGCCCGGAGATCACCTACTCGACGGTCGGCTTCGGTTACTTCGACATTTCCGGAAAGGTCAGGGTGCGCATCAAGGTGAACCGGGAAATCTCCTCCGCGGTCATCCGGCCGCTTTCGCGGGGCATCGAGCCGACGGTGAAGGACAACACCATCGAGTTCACGGTCGACGAACCCGGTGCGCTCACCATCGAGCCGGATGGCTCCGAAAAACGGGTCCTCCACCTCTTCGTCAACCCGAAGGAGGAAAGCCGGCCGGACCCCGAAGACGAATCCGTGATCTACTTCGGCCCCGGCGAGCACGTCGTCGACACCATCCGCCTCAAGAGCGACCAGACGCTCTACGTCGATGGCGGCGCGGTCGTCTATTTCGACGTCACCGACGACTCCCCGGTCCACCGGAAGGAATACCGCAGCCGGAAGGCCGTGACGCTGAAGCGCTACGACCACGGCATCCACGCGGTGGCGGCGAAGAACCTCAAGATCAAGGGCCGGGGCATCCTCGACTTCAGCCGGGTGCTCGAGAAGAAGGGCCGGAAGAACCCGATCCACATCAACGCCTGCCATAACGTCGAGATCGAGGGTGTGATCCTGCGCGGCGCCAACTGCTGGCACGCCACGATCTACCGCTCGAAGGACGTCGAGATCGACAACCTCAAGGAGATCGGAGCCGGATACAACACCGATGGCATCAACATCGTGCTCAGCCAGGACGTGCACATCCACGACTGCTTCATGCGCCAGCGCGACGACGGCATCGTGATGAAGTCGATGGATACCGGGAACATGGATGCCTTTATCGAGGAGATCCCCCAGCCGGACACATCCACCTCCCGGGTGCTGGTCGAGGACTGCGTGATCTGGAGCGACTGGGGCTACGCGCTCGGAGTGACCTATGAGACGCGCATGCCGGTGAACGACATCGAGTTCCGCAACTGCGAGATCATCCACGCCACCCATGCCACCCCGGGGCAGGGGGTGATCGGCATCCTCGTCGCCGACTCCGACGTCGTCTCGGACGTCCGCTTCAACGACATCACTATCGAGCGTTCGCTCAAGCCGCTGATCAAGCTCGACCAGAAGATCACCGCGTGGACGGTCAATCCCGACCTCGGCGAGATCAGGGACATCCATTTCAACAACATCCGCTACCTCGAGGGCGAACCCCGTCCGGTGATCTTCCACGGATTCGGCGACAAGGGCGGCATCCACGACATCCACCTCCACGGTCTGAACTTCCTCGGCAAGGACGTCCGGTCGATCGACGACTGGAAGTTCATCATGAACGACAAGGTGCGGGATGTCCGTTTCGGAAAGAGCACCGCGTCCCCCGGCGAGTAGCATCCGGTCCTCCGCAGACCCCAGCTCTTCATCATGCAGCCGATTCGCAACCTTCTGATGTTTCTGCTCGGTGGCGCCGTCCTGTCCGCCGCGGAGAAGCCCAACATCCTGGTCATCCTCACCGACGACCAGGGCTATGCCGATGTGGGTTTCCACGACTTTCCCGCATCCCGCCAGGCGCTGACCCCCAACCTCGACCGCCTGGCCGGCGAGGGCATCGCCTTTCGAAACGGCTACGTCGCCTGCTCGACCTGCGGGCCGTCGCGGCAGTCGCTGCTTACCGGTCGCACCTCGAGCCGCTTCGGCGTCGAGGAGAACGGCTACTACGCGACCACGGACGAAATCTTCATCCCGAGAGCCCTCGAGGGGACCGGCTACGTGACCGCGATGTTCGGCAAGTGGCACTGCGGCGAGTCCAAGGAGCTTCTGCCGAAAGGACGCGGATTCGACGAAGCCTACCCGACCTCCAAAACGGATTTTTTCATGAAGCGCACGCCCCACCCGGAGTCCTGGAAGCAGGGAGGGATGCCGGACTACGGGCCCTACGAGGTCGATGCCGTCACCGACCAGGTCATCGCGCTCATCCGCCGCTGCAAGGCCGACGACAAGCCGTTCTTCGCTTATCTCGCGCATCATGCCCCCCACAGCCCCTTCTGCAGCAAGGAGCCCCTGATGCGCCGGATCGCCGAGCACGCGCCCGAGTACCGGGCGGCCTACGAGCGGATGAAGACGCACGCATCGACCGCTCCCAAGAAGGGGCGGCGGGCCTACTACAACCCTCCGGACTTCGACTTCGGCACCTACAAGGGCGAGAACCTCGACCAGGAGCTTCTGCGGCTGACCTATCTTTCCATGCTTCTCGCCGTCGATGACGGCGTCGGACGGATCCTTAAAGCTCTCGAGTCTGAAAAGCTTCGGGAGAACACCCTGATCTTCTATCTGAGCGACAACGGGGCCGCGCTGGCCCGCCCCAACGATCTGGGAGGCGTGAACCTGCCGCTGCGATCCGGCAAGGGCACGGTCTTCGAAGGCGGCGTGCGGGTCCCCTTCGTCATGAGCTGGCCGGGCACCTTGGAGCAGGGCGTCACCAACAGCGAGGATGTCGTCAGCTCGATGGACATCTTCACCACCACCGTGGAACTCGCCGGCGGCAAGGTGCCGCAGGACCGCATCATCGACGGCGTGAACCTGATTCCCTACCTGACCGGAGAGAAGGACGGCAACCCGCACGAGGTGTTGTTCTTCCGGCGTCAGGGCGACGGCAACCACGCCATCCGCCACGGTGACCACAAGTGGAACCACTCGCAGGCGAGAGGGCCGGAGGGTCGCCGCGAGAAGGCCGCGGGGCTCTATCCCGAGGGCGGCGGTTTCTACGACATCCAGAACGACATCACCGAGAAGAAGGACCTGAGCGAGGAGTTCGCCGAGAAGAAGCGCGAAACCCAAGCCCTCTACGAGAGACTCACCAAGGACCTCCCCGAGCCGCTGGACGTGCGCTCGAGGAACGGAACCCCGGACAAGGACTGAATCGCCGAAGCCGACAAGCCCCGTCCGGCCGCTTCACGGGAAACGGAAGGGCGGATGGATTCGATCGCCGGCAAACCATCCGGAGGCCTGACTCCGGCCCTCCTCTTCGAGAACTCCGAACGGTGATCGAACCACCGGCGAAACATCCCGGCCGGAAGCGTTTACTCCGCGCGGACGCGCCAGAAGCGGGTGGGCCCCAGCGTGTCGGGATCGAAGAACAGGAATTCGATCTCTCCCGGATACGTGGTCGTGTCCTCGCTCCCATCCAAAGGATAGACGGGGACGCTGGCGGCGAAGTCGAGATCTTCGTCGCTCTCCACCGCATAGAACGACGCCCCGGTGTCGGTGAAGCGGATCGTCACGTCGCCTAGAACCGGGTTGTAGTCGATCGCGGTGATGGTGGGCGTGCTCGGGATGGCAACATACTCGACGATGACATCGTCGAGGTTGAAATCGTAGTTCGAGTTGCCGAAAGTTCCGACATCGACCCGGCTGAAGGTAAAGCTCGTGGCGGCGGTGTCGGTGGCCGAAAATACCCGGTAGCTGCCATCCCCCGACTCCACCGTCGTGGTCAGCGCCACGGTCGTCGGTCCGGGCCGGGCCACGCTGAAGCGGACGGTGTGGGAGTAGCCGTCGTTCGCGACGAAACTCGTCCGGATGCTCTCCACATTGGGCACCGATCCCAGTGGCGCTAGGTCCCCCATCGTGCCGACATCGACGATCAGGTTGTTGTCCGACGCGCCCAGGCTTCCATTGAAGTAGTGCCCTTCCCCGTAGGCAAGGCTGCCGCAACTGATCCGATTGACGTAAGCCGCCGTTCCATCGCCGTTGGAAAGGGCGATGTTCAGCGCTCGTTGTTGGCTCGCGGCCGCCGAAGTGAAGAACACTTCCGCGGTGAAGGTGAGCTGCTCCCCCATCGCGAGCGTGACCGCGGAGTCGAAAGGGGAGAAGGCGCGGGTCGCCCCGGCTCCTCCATCATCGACCGCAACCAGTTGCCCGCCACTTTGGGTGACCGAGTGGTCGTCGGTCCCCCAGTTTCCGAGATCGGTCTCGAAGTCATCGGAGAGGATCTCGACGGCCGATAGCCCTCCGGCGAGCACCAGAGAGGCGGCAAGCGTGGAGAGGATCTTCGACATGACGGGATCGGAGGGGACCGGGTTCGGTTCGGACGCTCTCTCAACGGCGACGACGCATCAGGAGCGGCAGGGCGCCGAAGGCGAGGAACAGCGTCGAGGGCTCCGGTACGATGGTGAGTTCCAGCGACGCGAGGCCGAACGCGGTTCTGTTGTTTCCGTCGCCGGGGTCATCCGTGGAGGATGGGTTGTTGCGAGCAAAGAGCGTGGCGGCCAGCGCCTGGTCGTTCGGCACCACCAGGACATCATCGTTGGAGGAGGCGGTGACCACCCCGTCGTTGTTGACCTCCCAGCTGTCGCCATTCGCGGATTGGAGAAAGGTCAGCTCCAACCCGGAGATATACATGGACTCTCCGGGGGCGAGGCCGGCCACGTTGCCGATCGAGATCGAGAGGCCTTCCTCGCGAAGAAAATTGTCGATCCCCGCATTCGCGTCGGAACCCAGGCTGGAGGGGGCGTTGATGCCGAGGGCATTCGTCTGGGTGAAGAGGCTCCCGACGTCAATCGTGGGGGTCGAGGGCAAGGTCGCGAGGATCACGCCGAAGCTGACCCCGGCGGGTACGCCCGTGACGTGGGCGGTGGAGTCGTCCACGGTGGGAATCAGCAGGAAATCCCCGTTGTCGCCCGACGCGAACTCTCCGCTGCCGAAATTCAGGGTGATCGTGGTCGCCGCACCGGCGGGAAGGGCGGTAAGCAGGGCAAAGGCCGCGAGCAGGACGGAATACTTCATGGTCGAATCGGTGGGGTGTCCGTTGGCAGGCTCTCGTCACGTCATCGAGTGCCGAAAGCCAGCTGGATCAGCCGGGATAATGCGCACCTCCGCGGGGAGAGGAAGCAGCGACGGGGGGAAAATCTGGGGTCAGAAAAACCCCAGATGGTCCCCTACGCGGTTGGGGGACGCCCCAAGCCCCATGCTATTTCTGCGCCCGTGCCCGGATGCTGCTGCCTTCCACCCACTTCGGGGGCAGGATGAGCGACTTGTTCTCCGCATGGGGCGATTTGATCCAGCCTGCGATCTTGTCGCTCAGGCTCAGCGGATTCAGATCGAAGCACGCGAGCCGTGGATGAAACCAGTTCAGATTCTTCTCCTCGGCGATGGCCACCAGGGAGACGTCGTCGGGGACCCGCAGCCCGAGTTCCATCAGCACTCCGATCGACACCTGACAGGCGGGGGTTCCCAAGAGGACGAGTGCATCGGGGGGGGTCACGCCGAAGCGCCACCGCAGGCCATCCCGCCACGCTTCGGGGGTGTTGCTGTGCCACTTGGGAAAATGCAGCTTCGGATGGAAGGTCGCCCCGCAACGACCGAAGGCCTCAACCATCCCGGCCTCGAGCTGGGCGACATAGGTCGGGCTGTCGACGGCCACCGGCATGCAGATGTCGCGGTGTCCGCATTCCAGCAGCCGGTCGAGCGCGATCGTCACCATCGAATCCGTGCAGTAGCCCACCGAGGGAATGCCGATTCCCTTGTCGTCCCCTCCGAGAGCCAGGGCGGGAACCCCGCAACCACAGGCCCAGTCCAGGGTCTTGCGCGTGCCGGCGACCACGATCAAGGCATCGGCTCCGGAGGCGTCGAGCATCCGTTGCAACTTCTTGGAGTTGTCCCGGCTCTGGTCGGCCCTCACCACCGTGTGATCGATGGTCCAGTTCTCGACGGCGGACCGGCCCGCGAGATCCGCGGCGATCTCCGATGAAAACTTCATGCGTTCGCCGAAGGCGTTCACCTCGACGATGACTACTTTCCGGGTGGCGGGCCGCTTGTTCGCCGGGCCACGCCCCTCCGCCACCCGGAAGCGTTTCCGCGGGCCGGGCTGGACCAGCACACCCCGCTCGACCAGCGACGCCAGCGCGGGCCGGATGGCGGTCCGGCTCACCCCGAGCATCGACTCCAATTCCCGATGGCCCGGCAGTTGCGGGCCGAGCTCGCCGGCCTCGATCGCCGACTCCAGCGCGGCTTCGACCTGAGCGGCCAAGGGGACTCTGCGCAAGCGGTCCATTCCGCTCATTCTCCCGGATGAATCCGCTTCTGCAACTTTCTTGTGTCCAGAATTCCAATTACTTCCCGGCTTGCCAGTTTCCCTGAACCTGCGGAGGAGTGTTGGGGCTCTTCATTCCTCCCGATCCTCATGAAAACCCCTCTGATCCTCGCTGCCTGCCTGCTGTGGAGTTCGGTCGCCCACGCGACCCGTCCGAATGTCGTGGTCATCGTCTCCGACGACGCCGGCTACGCCGACTGGGGCTTCATGGACGCCTACCTGCAGACGCTCAACCCGGGCCAGGCACCTTCACCCGTCCCGACGCCGAATCTCGACACCCTGCGCGAGCGCGGGGTGCTCTTTACCAACGCCTACACCGCCTCGGTCTGCTCGCCGTCCCGGGCCGCCATCCTCACTGGTTCCTACCAGAACCGGATCGGCTACGAGTACAACATCAACAACCTGACCGGCGCCGATGCGGTCGACGGCCTCGCCCCGGAGGTGGTGACGATCTTCGAGCGCATGAAGGCGAGCGGGTACACGACCGGCGCGATTGGAAAGTGGCACGTCGGAGCCCGGGACAACGCTTCGGGCCTCGGCAATCGCCCCGAGCACCAGGGTGTCGACGAGTTCTTCGGCATCTGGAAGGGCTCACGGAACTACACGGTCGGCGGAGTGCATGACAGCGGCACCTTGCGGGAAACCATCGCCTCGCCCTTCAGTGACACCGTGCTAGAGAACACGGCCCCCTGGGATACGACCTACAACTACGTCACCAACGCCTTCGGAAAAGGAGCCGTGGATTTCATCGGCCGCCACTACGCCGACCCCGACCCCTTTTTCCTCTATGTTGCCTTCACCGCCCCCCACGCGCCGATCGGGCCCTCGCCGGATATCAACGATCCCCGGATTGCCTCGCTCAGTGGCACCCGTAAGGAGTATGCGTCGATGGTTCTGACCATGGACAAGGAGATTGGCAACATCCTCGACAAGATCGACGACCCCGTGGGCGATGGATCGGTGAGCCTCACCGATGACACGCTGGTCATCTTCATCAACGACAACGGCGGGGCGTCGGGAATCGGCACGGTGAACACCCCGCTCAACGGCTTCAAGGGCAGCACCTTCGAGGGCGGCAACCGCGTGCCGATGCTGATCGCCGGGCCGGGCGTGCCGTCGAACCCGTCCGCTCCGGTCGAGTACGCCAAGCCGGTCCATTCGGTCGATATCCTGCCGACCTGCTTCGAGGCCGCCGAAAACCCACCGCTGGACGGCATCGACGGCGTCAACCTGATCCCCCACTTCGACGGCTCCACCACCGGGGATCCTCACGAAGTCATCACCATTCGCGGCGGGGGCAATGTCGGCGTCCGCAAGGGTGACTGGAAGCTGACAAAGAGCGGCGGGGCTGCCTCCTTCTCGCTCTACGATCTGGCATCCGACATCGGTGAAACCACCAACATGTCGGCCGCCCATCCGCTGGTGGTCGACGAACTCCTCCGCGACTTCACGGACTTCGAAGCCGGATCGGACAAGCCGCGCCACGCGGGGCTGGGAAACCCGGCGGACTCGATCAACGTGAATGACCGCTTCATGCTCGACCCCGCTTCCGTTCTTCCCTCGTCATTCACTCCGAATCTCCTGCTGATCGGCGGCTCCACGCTCAATGGCGACTTCAATGCCGGCGGCGGCTCAGGTGCCCAAACCTTCGAGCAGACCTCGTCATGGACGAACATCGGTAACTCTTCCCAGACCGACAACGCCACCCAGACCAACCTCGATCTCAACGGCACCCGAAATGCGATCATCGCCGAAAGTGCCGTGCGGGTTTTCGGGTCCGACACCGGACACACGCTCGCCACAGGGGAGCGCTTCAGGGTCACCTACGACTGGCGCAGCGCGAGTTACTGGGACATCGCAAACAGCCGGATCCGGGTCGCACTCTTCACGACCGACGACGATACGATCACCGGAACCCGGTCCGACATTCAGGCTCTCGACTCCGATCTCGCCGCCGTGGCGGGAACGCCCCAATCGGAGGAATCCATTTTTGATCCGGTCCCCGCTTCGGCCGATGGCAAACGCCTGTTTCTCGCGGTTGACGGGGCCGACGTGGGAGGAGGCGGCTTCGCCCGGCTCGATAATCTTGTTCTCGAACGGGGCTCGGTCACAACCGGGGCGGCGACGTCCGAACTCGAGTGGTCCGACAACGGCGTCTGGCGCGACGGCGACACCAACGCGGTCGACACCCTGCTCCGTTCCGACGCCTTCGCCGGAGCGGTGCTCGAGTTCCCGGTCACCGACGATTTCTCCTACGTCGCCACCAACGACATGACCCGCCCGACGGATCTCGAATTCATGCTCAACCGGATCGAACTCACCGGCGATTTCGGAGGAAGCTCCCCCCGGTCGGGTGTCATCGACGGCAACCAACTTTTGTTCACCAACGATCTTGTCGACAATGCTCCGGAGATCCGCCTCGCCGCTGGCGGGACTGACTTCGGCTTCGTGATCGACAATGACATCATCCTCTACGACGACCTGATCCTGACCGGCTCCGGCAACGCGGGTGCCGAGCTTTCCGGGGCCATCCGCGACTACTACGAGCCCAGTGGAATCATCAAGGACGGCTCATCCACCTTTCTGCTGAGCGGAACTCCGGTGCACTCGGGAACCACCCGCATCCTGCGCGGCACCCTGTTGATCGACGACGGCACCACCCTCGCGAGTTCACCGGTTGAAATCGACTTCGGCGGCACCCTCGGTGGAAACGGAACGGTCGCCCAGAGCGTCTCCGGTGAGGGCGCCATCGCGCCGGGCGAATCGATCGGCATCCTGACGATCGACGGCGACGCCGCGCCTGGATCGATCCGCATGGAGATCGATGGCAATGCTTCCGACCTGCTCGTCGTCGGTGGCGAACTCGACCTGAGCGACACCAACCTTTCCGTGACCGCGGGCACCGGCGGCATCACCGAACCCGCCTACATCATCGCTTCCTACGGCACGCTCACCGGCAACTTCTCCTCCTTCACGAACCTGCCCGACGGCTACGTCATCGACTACACCTACAACGACGGGGAGTCCTCGGGTAACGTCGCCCTCGTCACCGGAACCGCTCCCGCACCCACGCGGGTTCTCATCGACCATGACGACGGCCTGGCCAATGGCATCCATGATGTCGCGGTGCTGAACGGTGGATTCGAGTCCAACGACGGCCCGGCCGGCGCGTCTCTCGATTTCAGCGGGGTCGCCGACTGGGTCAGCGGCAACGGCTCCGATCAAACCGCGGTGCGCGACAATCTTTCCGCCTCCGCCAACGGTCCGTGGAACGCGGTGATCGATGAATACCACGGCCGCGTTCCGACGTTGGACACCCGCTACATCGTCGCCGCCGACTCGGTTTTCTCCCTGTCCTTCGATTGGCGTGACGCGAGCTTGTGGAGTCTCGAGTTCGACCGGATCCAAGCCACCCTCTACACGACCACCAATGATCTCCTCGGCGGCCCCGTGGCGGAGGCCGTCACGACGCTTTCCTCGGCATCCCTGATCGCCGGGACCTACCAGCGCGAAGCCACCACCTTGTCCCTGCCCGCCTCTGCTGCCGGCAAGCGCCTCTTCCTCTCGCTGACCGGCCTCGACGGCAACGGCGCGACGGGCGGGTTCGCCCGCCTGGACAAAGTCTTCCTCGGAGTCACTACTGCCTCTCCGCCGACGCCCTACCAGGCGTGGGTGACCGCCACCCCGTCGTCGGGTGCTGCGGCGTTCAGCGGCGATGCGAACCTCGATGGTGTGGCGAACGGCATCGCGTTCTTTCTCGGAGCGCCCGACCCGTCGGCTCCCGCACTCGACCTGCTCCCGACGGCCAGCCTCACGGAGAATGACCTCCAGTTCACCTTCACCCGGGCGGACATCGCCGCAGGCAGCTCATTCGTCGTTGAGTACGGCACCGACCTCGACCAATGGTTCGATGCCATCGACGGGACCGACGGCGTCGGGATCGAAACCGACGGTGGCAGCCCCCTTGACACGATCACCGTGACCATCCCCCGGTCCCTTGCGCCGGGAGGCTCGATGTTCACCCGCCTGAGGGTGGAGGAATAGCGCCTCCCCGAATCTACGGCAACTTCCGTAAAAGGATCGTGCCGCTGGACTTGGTCGTGCCGTCGGTCTTGGCGGTGACGCGGAGGGCATACCCGGTGCCCAACGCGTGCTCCTCCAACTCCAGCCGGTAAATGTGGTCCCGGTGGGCGTCCCCGGCATAGCCCTGGTGGGCGTCGGTGGCGATCACCTTGCCGTCCTCGACCAGCTCCACCCGGATGATGTTGAGGCGGGCGCTGCCCTCGGTGAAGCGGAAGGTGACGGCATACGCCCCCTCTCCGTCGATCGCATCGGTGAGGTCGTAATCGACGGCCTGATGCTTCTTGTTTCCGAAGTCGCCCGGCTTCCATCCGGCCACCTCGGTTCCGGGGTTGGCGGAAAGCTCCCGGTCAAGCGCGCCGATTCCCCGGATGGCCGGCGCATACTTCTTGTGGAAACGGCGGGCCAGTTCGATCTCGTCGCCCGAGGTAGTGGGAGAGGAGATCTCGCCGGGAGTGCCGACCCAGTCGAGTTCCCAGTCGGCCAGCGAGTTGGAGAAGTCGTTGGCCCGGAACGCCTCGCGCCGGTGGGCCTGAGGGATCCCCTTTTCACGGTAGTCGGTGCCATCGACAAGGTGCTTGCGGAGCATCGCGTGGTGCCTCTTCCACCGGGGAACGTAGAAGTCCCGGATGAGACCGGACCACTCCCGCCAGGCGTAGTCGTGGATCACGGGCTCCGAGCCTTCGAGCGGGCCCCAGACCGTGACCAGGGCACGGGCGTTCTTCTCGTAGAGATCCTTCTCCTCCCGGGTGCTCCCAAGGGCACGGGCGTCGGCAAGCCACTTGTCGAAAGAATACTCCGGCCGGGGACGGATCAGGGCATCGACGTCGAGAAGCAGTTCATCGAAGGCGACGCAGGCCTCGTCGAAGGCGGCGAGGTCGCGCCGCTGCCACGCCTTGGTGATCTCCGGCTGTAGGAGCTGGGAGTAGTTGCTGAGCACCTGGCGCCCGATGTCGACGACATCGAAGCGGTAGGCGTCGGAGCTCTTGAGCTTGTCGGCGTCGGCGAGCAGGAGCGTCCAGGCCTCCAGCAGCTCGACCGGCTCGTAGGGAATGATGAACCCGGCGTTGGGTCCGGATTTCCTCGGTCGGATCGCCGGGCGCGCGCAGATCATGGACGAGGCTTCCTTGCCGTCGGTGCCCGGCTTGTAGGGGGTGGTGAGGAGGAGGTCCCAGGCCTTGTTGGCATTTCCGGACTCCGCGCCGTAGCGCCGGCGGGCGTAGTCGTGGAGCCATTCGTTCGGATCGACCGGACCGGATCTCCAGAGCGTGTCGAAGGCGAGTTCATAGTAGGCGGGATTCTGGGTGATCCCCTCCATGAAGAGACCGCCACCGACACAGTTGGGAAGGGTCTCCGCCATTCCGGCGAATGGATTGGTCGCCAGCAGCGTGATGTCGCCGTGGAGGTTGATGCGGCCGCCGAAGTTGTGCAGGCGCCCGGTGACGAAGGGATAGCCCCAGAAGTGGTCGTGGCGGAGGTGACGATTTCCGCTGAGATCCACGATCAGGAGGTGGTCCTTGGCAATGGCCGTGGCAATCGGTTCGCGGATCGACCACGACTGCATGACGATGATGCCTTCGGGATCGTGGCTCGTGATGAGCTGGTCGATTTTCCTGCCCACCTTGACGAGGTATTCGTCGCCATCCACGGGTGGCCTCCCCTCGTGAAACGGGTCGCATCCGTAGAGATGGGAGCTTCCGAAGAGCTTCGCCTGTTGTTCGAGGAAGGTGGTGCCGAGCTTGTCGAAGAGCGGGTCGAGGGGGTCGAGCTGGGCGGCGCCCGGGAACCCGCACCACTCGTGTTTGAACGAGATATTGGCATCGGGAAACTTCTCCTTGGCGAGACGGGGCACGTGGCCGGTGAACCCCTGCTGGACGGGGGTCATCCCGAGGGCGAGCTGACGGTCGATGATCCACTTGCCGAGAATCGCGCTGCGGTCGATCCACGACTTCGGCAGCGGTCCGGCGTGACCTTCGATGTTGGTCATCCACTGCCAAGCGAGATAGGCGGGTCCGCAAAGGAAGTTGCGGGCTTCGGCGTCGGTGAAGCCGTGTTCCAGCAGGGTCCCGTACCAGACGGCTTCGAGACCAACCATCGACAGCGGGGTGTTGATGCCCTGCATGGCCATGAAGTCGATCTCACGCTGCCAGCGCTCCCAGTCCCACCAGGCGGCGGAATAACTCAGGGTGCAGTAGTTGAAATAGACCCGGCGCTCGAGCGGGCACGTGACCGTGACGGCTTCGCCGACCTTGGGAAGCGGGTCGGGGAGGTCGAGCTGGTCGCCGCACCAGGAGACGTGGCATTGGGCGCGGTTCTTGAGGTACCAGTTGAAGCCGGACGCGACGGAGACGCCGTTGTTGCCTTGGATCAGGATCTTCCCGTCGGCGGTGTCGGAGACCCTGAAGACGTCCTTGGCGTCCTGTGGAGGAAGCGAGGTATCAACCGCGAAGCGGCCGGCGTGCTCGGGGACGATGCGCCCGATGAGGGCGGAGGCTTCGAGATCCGCCGGCGTGGCGGCGATTGCGGGAAGCACGGGGAGAAGCGCCAGAGTGGCGAGCATTTTCATCATCGCAAGGAGGCAGGTTTCAGTCCTTCGACTTCGGGGCAAACAACTGGAACTCGGAAACCGAAGGCTCGCGGGAGGACTCGAGGATGTTCAGGCGCACGAAGCGGGCGGTGATCGGATCGAAGCGGATGTCGAAGCCGGGCTCGATGTCCTTCCCTTCGTGGAAAACCACCCACTCCTTGCCTTTTCGATACTCGAGCGCGAAACGTTCGCCGGTCGGACCGGACACTAGGATCGCCGCGCGATCGAAGCTCATCTCCTTGCCCAGGTCGACCTCCATCCAGGCGGACTTGTCGCCGAGCTCGGTGGTCCAGCGGGTGTTGTCGCGACCATCCAGCGCGCTGTTCGCCGAGTAGCGGGTCACGTTGCCGTGGATGTTTCGCACGCTCGAGGCGGTGCCCTTCTTTCCCTCGGTGATCGGCACGTTGAGGCTTTTCACCGGAATGGGCTCGAACTCCATCGCCGGCCGGTCGATCTCCAGCGCGACGATCGTGTCGATCGCCTTGCGGTCCTCCTTGGCGATGCGGATCTCGAGTCCGGTGTCCGATTGCTTCAGGCTGACCTCGCCGCCGGTGAGCAGGCGGCTCGAGCGCACCTTCGCCGGGAGCGGGGGAAGGCTCAGCACCTCCTCGGGCCAGTCGAGGATGTGGAGATAGATCGTGTTCCCCTTGCGGGTGGAAGCGAGGTGCTTGGCGGGCATGTACGGGCCGCCGCGCGTGGCGTAGATGCTCTCGCCGTGGCTCTTCATCCACCCGCCCATCTCCCGGAGGCGTTCGAGGTGCTCCGGCTCGATCGTCCCGTCGGGCCGCGGGCCGACGTTGAAAAGGAAGTTGCCGTTGCCGCCGGCGGCCTGGACCAGCGACTGCAGGCACTTCTTCAACGGCTTGGTTTCATCCTTCGACCGCCACGACCACCCTCGCGCCACGGTCATGCACGTCTCCCACGGGTGCTCCATGTCGAAGCCGCCGATCTTCTGCTCCGGGGTGGCAAAATCACCCGCGTTGCCGCCGGCCCGGTTGTTGATCAGGATGTCCGGCTGGAGCCCGCGGACGAACTTCACGTTCTCCCAGCCCATCTTCCGGTTGAAGTCCTGTGGGACGTCGAACCAGAGGCATTGCAGCGGCCCATAGTTCTCGATCAACTCGGTCACCTGAGCCTCGAGGTATCGCCGGTAGGCGGGCATGTCGGAGGTCTCCCGCCGGGTCGCACCGAAGGGGCTGGTGCGGGGAAAGTCGGGGTGATGCCAGTCGCAGACGGAGTAGTAGAGGCCCAGCGGCATGCCTTCCCGGCGGCAGGCTTCGGACAGCTCCTTCACCACGTCGCGACCGAGCGGCGCGTTCATCACCTTGTAGTCGCTCTGCTTCGTGTCCCACATCGAGAACCCGTCGTGATGCTTCGAGGTGAAGACGATGTACTTCATCCCCGCCGCCTTCGCCGCGGCGACCCAGGCCTCCGAATCGAACTTCGGAGCCTCCAGCTTCTTGTAGAGCTGGTCGTAGTCCTCGATCGAGATCGGCCCGCCGCGTGACCAGCTGATGCGGACGTCACCCACCACGCAGGGGCCCCAGTGGATGAACATCCCGAAGCGGCGGTCCTGCCAGGCCTCCAGAGCGGCGGCGTCCGGCTTCGCCCACGGCGCGTCCGGCTTCGGGGCGAGGCCTTCGCCGGCTTGGACCGGTCCCGTCATCAACACGGCCGCTCCCGAGGCCATCAGGAAACGGCGAACGCTCCGGCGCGCAGACATGAGGTGGCGGGACGGAAGGAGGGAAATGCGGCGTGGATTCATGGCGAGGGGTTGGATCGGTGACTCGTGGACGATGGAATGGATCGGTCGCAACTTGGCCGGGAAGACGAGGGCAAAGGGGGCGGTCGGACGATGACGCGTTGGGAGGTCACTCGTAGCTCCACTTCAGCATCCACGGATCCTCGGTGCGCTCCTGCTGCTCCTTGAGGCGCTTCTCCATGGCGGCCAGCCGATCCGCGTGCGTCGGATCCCCGGCGAGGTTTTTCGTTTCCGCCGGATCGGCCTCGAGGTCGTAGAGTTCGAAGGGCGGGCGGTGGAGGTAGGAATCGACCGTGCGGAGGCCGAAGGACGCGTCGCCCCCCTTCCGGTACTGCGCCTGCCAGGTGGAGGACTCCCACAGGTCGGAGGCGAAGGGGTAGGGCAGCGGCGAGGCGAGGTTCCAGATGAGCTTGTATCGGCGGCCGATGAGGGCACGCATGGGATAGTACATCTGGATCTCGTGGAAGGTGTGCGACGCGAAAACCTCGTCCCAGTCCTCAGCCTGATCCCGGCCGAGCAATCCGAGCCACGACCGACCGTGGTAGCGCTCGAACCGAGGTCCCCGGTTCTCGCCGCGACCCACCTTGGAAAGGCCGAGGAGCTTCTTCGGCGCCTGCTTCGCGGCGTCGTATCCCCCGGCGGCATCCAGCAGCGACGGAGTGATGTCGGCATGGGACAGCCGGGCGTCATTGACCGCGCCGCCCTCGACCCCGGGCATCCTGACGATGAAGGGAACGCGGAGCCCGGCTTCATAAACCGTGGTCTTCGCACCGGGGAAGGCCATCCCGTGATCGGCGGTGAAGATGATCATGGTGTTGTCGTACTTCCCGGCCTCCTTGAGCGCTTCGACCAGCCGTCCGAGCGCCTCGTCGGTGCGGGTGCAGCTCTGGTAGTACTGCGCGATCTCGCGGCGGCACTCGATGGTGTCCGGGAGAAAGGACGGCACGACGACATCGGCGGGGTCGTAGCGGACCTCTTCGGTGCCCGGATAGGATTCACCGGCCGGCGGGTTGCCGAAGCGGTTCGGCTTCAGATCCTCCGGCGCGGTTTCATCGACGGTGCCCGAACGGTGGGGATCGTAGGTCCAGAAGTTGAGGAAGAAGGGCTGGTCGGATTCCTCGCTGAGGAACTCCTTGCAGTTCTCGACCCACGCCGGGGTGTTGGTGTCGTGGAATTTCGGGCGCCTGGCATTCGTCACCAGATACCGGTCGAAGGCATAGACGGATTCCGGGGCGACATGAAGCTTACCGATGTGGGCGGTCCGGTAGCCGATGGCCCCCAGTTGATTGGGAAGGCTGAGGCCCGCGCAGCTGGGGAAGGTCTCGAACTTGTGGTAATCGTGCACATGCCCGTACTGCCCGTTGGCGTGGTTCTGAAGACCGGTGAGGATGACCGAGCGGCTGGCGGAGCAGGAGGCGGTGGTGGCGTAGGCGTGGGTGAACCGCGTGCCCTCGGCGGCCAGCTGGTCGAGGTGCGGAGTCTGGATCAACGGCGATCCGTAGCAGCCGGCGATGGGGCTCTGGTCGTCGGTGATGAAAAGCACGATGTTCGGCCGGTCGGTCGCCGATGCGATGGCGACGCAGAGAAGAAGGGCGAAGGGCGCGAGAAGCAGTGCTTTCATGAGTGTCAGATTCGATCCGGCGGAGCTTCCGTCATGTCGTCGCGGTGCCGAGCGCATGACCTTCCGATGGATCCCGGGAACAATAGCCGGCGATCGTGGGATCTTAGCCATGCACCGTTGACGATCCCGGCTAAGATCCGGCGGGGTTCCTCCATTCCCGTAGGACGGAAGATGCCCGGCAGGAACCGGCGGGAGGCCATGGTGGCTGCGCTCGACCCTCCATCTTCCGACCGATCGCGATGAACCCTTCTTCCCCATTCCAGCCCGGCCTTGTCTTGCTCACCCTCCTCCTCGGCATGGCGGGACCCGCGCGATCCGGTGAACCGGCGCTCTTCTCGGGCAAGCACCCCCACCTGATCGCCTTCCGCGGCGAGGCGATCGGCCCGACCCATCGCAACTACCAGACCTGGAGCGAGGATCTGAGGGGACACTCGGCCGTGATCCGCAAGTTCTGGGACGAGGAGATCGACTACAAACCGGAGACCGTCGAGTGGGCGCGGCGCTACATGAACGAGCACCCGGAGGTCAGCTTCCTGTGGCACCTGAATGCGGAAACCCGCGTGGCCCACGACAAGCCGGAGGTGCTGGAGAATTACTTCCCGGGTCACTGGGCGCTGCACGCGGGCGTCACCATCGATAACGCGGTGCCCGGCGACCAAACGGCGTTCCGGGTCAGCAATCCGAAGATCTTCAAGGAGGTCGGTTTCATCGACCGGAAGTCCGGCACCGAAAGCCCCCAGGACCTCGTCATCGTCGGGCGCGATGCGGACGGCGGCCTGGACTGGTCGCGGTGTGAATACGCGACCATCGCCACGGTGGACGGAAAGGGAGGGTCGATCACCGTGCAGCGCGGCCGCTATGGATCCGAGGCGCTGGCCTATGGCGAAGGCGGCATCTACATCGCCCCGATCATCGGCAGCGTGTGGGCCGGCAACCGGCTCTGGTTCTACAACCACTCGACCACCTGCCCGCGCGACGCCGCGGGGAAGAACGCCTCGGATGTCTTTCTCGGAGAGATTCTCGCCAAGCTCGATCCAAAGACGGGCGACCTGCGGGGCTTCGACGGCATCGCCTTCGACATCATGTACTGGATCGCCCGCGTCCCGGGAATGGACGTCGACAACGACGGCGTCGCCGATGGCAAAGGCATCGTCGACGGCCGGCAGGTCTGGCGCGACGGCATGCTCGACTGGTTGACCCGGCTTCGTGAAGCGGTCGGGCCCGACTTCCTCCTCGTTTCCGACTCGGGCTTCGACAAGCACCAGCGGGCCGTCGGCCTGCTCAACGGCATGGAGGCGGAGGGTTTTCCCTTCCACCACGACGCCTTCCGCAGCTTCTCCACCCCCATCAACCACTTCGCCTACTGGAAGGCCTACGGAGCCAACGAGCGGGAGTTCAACTTCGCCGCCATCAAATACAAGGAGCCGAAGGATCTGCCCAAGGCCACGCAGTACGCCCGCTTCGCCACCGGCGCGGTGACCTGCCTCGATCTCTTCGCCACCCGCTACACCGTCCGGGACGGACGCGATCTGGTGCCCATCGACGAACTCACCGCCGGTCTCCGAAACGAACCGCAGTGGCTCGGGAAGATCGCCGGACCGTTGTGGCGCGCGGAGGACTTCGCACCGGACCTTTTCGACGGAGAAGGAACGGCACTGGCCGAAACTTTCCTATCGAAGCTGAAGGTCGAAGGCGGACGCTACTCGGTCGAGAACGACGGCATTCTCCGGCTCCGGGGAACCGCGGACGATCCGCACCAACCCATCCGGCTGACCCTTCCCGACATCCCGCGCCCGAAGGGGGATGTCGTGTTGAGCTTCGACGTCCGGTCGCAGGCGCCTCTGGCCGCGGAGCTGGCCGGCACCCCGTTCCCGCGGATGCTCAGCGTGAGGGTCGATGGCCTCCCCGACTACCCGGAAGCGAGCCGGGGCAACCGGTTCTTCAACGATCTCGGCGGAGCTTTCGGCACCCCCGGCTTCATCAACCAGCGCTTCTACTTCCGCGACCTCGACGAGGCCGGGGGAGAAACCATCACCCTGCATCTCACCTTCGAGGGCCAGGGGGCGGTGGACCTCAAGTCCCTCCGCCTGCTCGCCGGCTCCCAGGTGATGGCCCGCGAGTTCGAGAACGGGGTCGTCCTCGTCAATCCGTCCTTCGACCCCAAGAGCTTTGACCTCAGGAAGCTGTGTCCCTCGTTCAAGGGCGGCTACCGTTTCCTCAAGGGCCGCCAGGCGCCCAACGATGGCGAGCCGGTGAGCGATCCGACCGCGGTCGAGGTCCCGCCGGTCGATGCCCTGTTCCTCGGAAAGGAGTCGCCGTAACGAAGCGCCGGCGCTTTCGGCATCTCCCCGAGAGGTGCACTGAAAGTGGTGGGCAAGCGGAGGTGACCGGCCCTTCCAGGCCCGTAGCCCAGCTTGCTTTGAGTCTTGGCGACGGGGCTGGAAGCCCCGGCCACGGTTCCGGGCGGTCACCTCGCGGGGTTGGCGTCACCCGGGGACATCCGGTTCGTTCCCCTCAGCGTGGCTGGGTGAGTTCGCGCTCCGTGATCTCGTCGATCGTCAGCGATTCGAGGTGACCGTCGACCATCAGGACGTTGGCCTTGCCGTTGTGCCGCTCGGCGGGGCAATGGTTGCTCTTCCAGCGGCCGGGTTTGTTCCAGACGGCGAACCATCCCTTTTCGAGATCATCCGGAGACTTGGCCGCATCGCCCACCAGCCAGGTATTGGCCGGATCGGGGATCTCAGTGAGCTTCCGGGGATTGCCGCTGACCTGATCGTTGGCATTCAGGCTCTCGGGCCGGAAGATCGACGTCTGCGCCACGCCGAAACCGCCGAAATTCACGCTGGTTTTCACGCAACCCGGGCAAGTCCAAACCCCGGATCCACAATCAATCTGCTGCTGGCTTTCGTAGTGCCCCAGGTGTCCTTCCAGAGCCAGAGTCTTGGTCCAGATCTCGCCGGGCTTGTCGTACTTCCTCAAACTCGGGAAATGGTTGTGGTTCTCCGACGCATAGGACAGCAGCGCGGTCCCCACCTGCCGCAGGTTCGAGGCGCAGACCGCGGTTTCGGCTCCTCTCTTCACGCGATTCGCCACCGCGAACACGATCCCTCCGAGCATGGCGATGATGACCACGACGACCAGCAACTCGATCAGCGTGAAGCCGTGATCTCGGTTGCGGGCTCGACCCGGGTCGGATGGAAGTGAATGCATGGGTTTGGATGGTGGGTTGGGGCATCAAGCCGCCTCGCGGAGAAGGTGACTCCCAGCCTGAAGGTGGCACCGGCTGGCGCCATCAGCGGGTCGCGACGACAGGGCCGTCGTCGACAGGCCCCGGCTTCACGAATTATGAAGTCGGGGTGAATGGTGGGATGGTGAATCGGCGCGCCGGTCAGGCGCGGCGGCGCAGCAGCAGGAGGCTGCATCCGGCGAGCCCGAGGAAGACGGCGCTGGAGGGCTCGGGCACGACCACGATGTTGTCCATCATGGTGTCGGCCTGAGCACCGCTCGAAAGGGTCGATCCGAAACGGATGGTGGTCGAGGTGCCGGTCGCCACGAAACTGGTCGATTGGCTGTGCCACCCGCTGATGTCTTCATCCTGGGTCTCGTCGTAGGTGGGCGAGGTGTACACCAGGGTGTTGTCCGAGCTGAAGTTGTCGGTACTCACGCGGACCGATGTCGATCCCGTTCTCGTATTGGTGCCATTCACGCCCAGGGCCCAGTCGTAGGTAACGTCGTAGCTCGCTCCAATGACGGTCGCAAAGGTCTGCTCCACGTATCCCCCCACCGTCCACAGGGCGTGATAGGTGCCGTCGCTGGGCGTCAGATCCCAGAAGCTGCTGGTGGCGGTCTCGGCAGAGAGGCTGCCACTCGTGGTCCATCCGAGGAAGCCCCCGAGCCCGTCTCCGTTGCTCGCTTGGTCTTCGAAACTGCCGTTGCTGATGAGCGATGTCGCGGCGTTGGCGGCGGTGCCCATTGAAAGGAGAACGAGGCTGGAAAGAACGGATAGGGTCTTCATGGAATCAAGAATTCTAAGGTTGGAGGCGTTGGCGGGTTGCGGGGCAGGCCATGTCCCCTCACATCAAAAGAATAGAGGCCGGGCGCGGGATCTTAGCGCTGATGTGTTTTTTTTGAGATCGTCGCGATCATGGATGGAGAATCCGGGCATTCCCCGGAAAGGAGCCAGCCGCACGAGGCGGCTGGCTCCAGGATGACGCGGGACGGTCCCCCCGGACACCCCACGCCAAAATCCGGAACTCTCGGAAGGAGATGGGTCAGGGCATGGTCGCGCGGATGCGGGCGAAGAGCCGGCCGTCCGTGGCGTTGGCGGCGGGGATGTTGACCGTGACTTCGCCGGGCGTCGGAGCATCGAGGTCGATGGTCGGATTGTCGCCGCTCGGCCCGACATCGACGGTGCCGATGGAAAGCGAGTTGCCGAAGGTGAGGTCGGTGTCCCACTCCACGTTGAGGGAAACTTCGCCGATCGAGTCCGCGTTGCGGCCGAAGACGAGGGTCAGGCCATCCGTGGCGTCGCCGGTGGTGGCGACGAGCGAGTCCGCGTCCTGAGCGAGAGGATCACCTCCGAGGATCCACTCGAGGCCGTTGTCGATCCCGTCGCCGTCGGCGTCGTCCTCGAATCCGGCGGGCGCACCGGCGTCGATGTCGGTGATGTTGGTCATGGCCCAGGAGGCGAAGGGATCGCTGCCCGCGACGACGGTGAGGGTGACGAAATCGGCATCGTCGTAGGCGATGGCGAAGGTGTTCGGGCCCGCGGTGAGCTCGCCGCCCTCCGGAAGGCCGTCGAAAGTTCCGGTGAGGGTGCCGCCCGAGTAGTCGATCAACTCGAGGACCGTTCCCAGAGACAATGCGGCCGGCGCACCGGCGATGTCGGAAACATCGAGGGTGACGCCGGAGCCGATCGTCACGTTGCCATACACGTTGAGCAGGTCGGCCGAAGGCACCGAGCTGTCGATTTCGGCGGCGAAGGTCGAGCCGGATTCGAACTCCACATGGGAGGTGCCCAGGGTGCCGATGCTGGCACCCGGTGCGAGCGTGGCGCCGCTCTGGACGGTGGTGTCGGAGTCGATGCTGCCGGTTCCGCCGAGCACACCGCCGGAAACCGTGGTCGTGCCGGAGTAGGTGTTGGCTCCCGTGAGCAGCAGCGTCGAGCTGCCGTCCTTGACGATGCCCACGCTGTTGGTGGCGCCGTCCACGATGGAGCCCGCAAAGGTATGGTCGGTGGCGGAGGACAGGGTCAGCGTGGAATCGGCGGCACCTTCATTGGTGACAGTGGCGGACTCGGCCGCCTGGTTCACGCCATCGACGGTGGTGTTGAAGCCGTTGAGGTCGAGTGTCGCCGCCGCGGAGATGCCCAGGCGGACGAGGACTTGGGAGCCGATTCCACCGTCGGCCACGAGGCGAGCGGTGTCGGTGACGTTGAGGGTGTAGGCGGTTGACGCGCCGCCCCCGTATTCCACGGTGCCGATGCGCTGGACGATGTTGGTCTGGCCACCACCGACGTTCAGCTCGCCCATGAGGCGCAGGACCGAGGGGGTGCTTCCTTCGGCACCGAGATGGCCTCCATTGCCGACCCCGGTGGTCACGGTGACGTCACCGTTGATCGTGGAGAGCGTGTCGCCGGCGGCGTGCAGGGCCCCGCGAAACTGGGTCTGGGCGGTCGAGGCGAGGGTGATGTCGTTGTCCAGCGTGACGCCTTCGGGCTGGAGCCGCGTGATGGATCCGTTGTTGCCGTTGCTCTGGACCGTGACCGGGCCGGTCCCGAGCGCGTCGTCGGTCGTCACCACCAGGCGGGTGCCCGACACGGTGGTCGCGCCGGTGCGGGTCGAGCTGTTGCTGAAGGTGAAAACGGGATCGGCTCCGCCATTGGTGTTGCGGATGTCGAGCGTGTGGGCACCTCCGGACTCGGCGAGAGCGCCGGTGAAGGTGAAGCTTTGGTTGTGAGACCCGATCTGGGCGTCGTCCGTCAGCGTGATGGTGCCGGTGAGGTCTCCGCCGGCGGAGAAACGAACCGCTCCCAGCGTGCCGGCGGTCTCGCCCCAGCCTACTCCGGCAATCTCGACATCGTTGCCGAGCGAGCCACCGGGTTGGAGGTAGAGCGCCCCCCCTTCGGCCACCTGAATCAGGGCCGAGCCCACATCTGCCTGTTCGTCGACATTCAGTCGGGCGTCGTCCGTGGTGATGATGCCGGTGAAGCCGGTGTTGTCGCCGAGGAAGTCGTAGGCGGATTCGTTGATGTTGCCGGTGCCGAGAAAGGCGATCGTGCCGTCTCCCGAGAACGCGGTTTGAAGGTCGAGACCGTTGTCAATGCTGAAATACGCGAGCGTTCCGGGCGACTGCACATCGACGGTCACCGCTCCCAGATCGCCGTTCGTCACGCCGTCACCGATCTGCAGGGTGCCGTCCAGCACCGTGGCCGTGCCGGTGAAGCTGTTGGTGTTGAGGATCGTCACCGTGGACGATCCGTCCTTGACCAGGGAGCCGCTGGTGATCGAGCCGGTACCGCTGAGGGTGTAGTCCGTCGCGCCGTCGAAGGTCACCGTGCCGGCGATCAGGTTGCCGGTGATCTCCGGGGTGAAGGACGAGGCGGTGCCGTCGAAAAGCACGTCGTCCCATTTCACGAACGCGTCGGGCGAGCCGCCGTTGTCGAAGTTGGGGGTGCTGGTGTCCCAGGCATTCGGCGAGCCCCCGTCGTTGCCCTTCCAGACGAGATCGGCGGACGATCCGGTGAAGCTGAGCGTGACCGTGTCGTTGGTGCCGGTTCCGTTGTCGATGACCGGGGTCAGGCGGCCGGTGGGTGGCATGGAAACCTGTGGCGGATTGACCAGCGTGCCGCCATAGGTGACGAGATCGAAAGTCTTGCCTTCCGGGTTGTCATCGATGTTGACGAGGAGGCTGGCGGAAAACGTTCCGAAGTCGGCGTCCCCCGCGGTGATGATCTGTCCGTCGGTAGCGCCGCCGACGTTCATGATCACCTGGGCGGTGTCCACCGTGAAGGTATCGATCGACACCGTGGCAGTGCCGAGGGTGGCGAAGCCGGAGTTTCCGGTGAAGGTCGCGGAGGGTCCGGTCCAGTCGTGACCCTTGAGATCGAGGCGGGCGCCCGGCGAATCGAGGACGATGCCAGCAATCCCGTCGATCCCCTGGTCCACGTCGACCAGCAGGGATCCGCGGTTGAACAGGGTCACCGTTCCGCTGCCAAGGGCGGACGCGGCGGCGGCACGGATGTTGGTGAAGGCGCCGCTGTCGAAACCCTCCGCCGTCCAGTTCCCGGTGAAGGCGCTGTTGGCTGAGTTCAGGTGAAAGTAGGCGCGGTCGTCATTGGCATCCGAACGGTTGCTTTCGACCGCGATGGTGCCGGCACCCGTCAGAGCTCCGTTGAGGTTGGCGGTGGTGCCATAACTGCCGTCCTTGATGCGGAGGGTCGAAGTGGTCGCCGCCGGGAAATCGATCGCGGAGTCGAGATTCCAGGTGCTGGTCCCGAGGCTGGCATCAAAGACGAGCGTCCCACCGGACAGCGTGAAGTCCGGGATGGTGTAGTTGCCGGTCCGGCCACTCGTGCCGTGCTCCTGCTTCAACTGGAGCTGCCCCGACGAGACCTCAAGGCTCGCCCCTCCGAAAACGTAAGTGCCTGCGGCGTTCGGCGTGTTGAGGTTTTCACCATCGATGAGATAAGCTTTCGTGCCGGTAGGCGCCAGGCCGTCGCTCCAGACAGTGCCGGAGTCCCATTGACCATCGGCAACGGATTCCACGGCGGTGGCGAGGGTTGGCACCGCACAGGATAGCGCGGTGGTGAGCAGGAGAGATCGGGAGGTCATGATCAGTGTTTTTGGTTGGAGTTGGGTTTGAAGCCGGGAGCCCGGAAACGACGGCAATCAATAGTCACGATGCGGTCGATCTTAGCCGAGGCCTGCCCCCCTTTTCTTCAAGAAGCATGGCGGGCGTGCCTTGGGCAAAGGCACTTCTGGCACCGAGGCGGCCGGGGGAAGAGCCATTCTCCAGATAAAATCTGCTCACCAAAAATCCCGTGGGAAACCCCGGCGCGGCTTCGATGACTCCGATGGCCGGCCCGCGGGCATCGGAGACTCGCGGGGGCTCCTGGCGGTTCTCGAGAAAACAAAAAACAACTTGGAACTGAATGAACCTGTGACGAGAACACGTCTTGGGACCAAGTTCCACCCATGCACCTGCCCGACATGAGATCCCTCTTCGCCTTCCTCGTCCTTGCTCCAAACCTCTGTGCGGCCGACCCGGAATCCGCGGAAACAAGCAACTCCATCATTCTGGAAAACAACCGGTTGCGCCGAGCGATCACGACAGAGGGCACGGTCGCCACGACTTCGATCCTCAACAAGCTGGACGGGAAAACCCTGACCCCCTCCGACGCCAAGGCCTTCGTCATCCACCTGCCGGACGGCGGGATGCTCGAGCCTTCGGACTTCTCGGTGACGTCAAAAAGATCCAGCACCGAAGAGGACGAGAACGGTCGTCGGACCCGGGTGGAGATCGAGATGCGAGCGGAGGATTCCGCTGTGGAGGCGCGGCTCGTGTATCGTCTCGGGGAAGACGAGAGCTTCGCCCGCAAGTCGCTTGAACTCACGCCGGCCGCCGATCTCAAGATCACCCGGATCGATCTGGAATCCCTCGAGCTGTCCGAAGCCTACCAGCCCTACACCCTTTCCCAGATCACCGCCCGCGCCCGCGCCAACTGGCGTCCCGGTCTCGGCCAGCCGCTCTACACCCGCGGTTCTGGAACCTTCTGGGGCATCGAGCATCCCGCTTCCGTCAACACCGTCGCGGACGGCAGGCTCACCTGCTCCTACCTCGTCGGGAAGACGCTCAAGGCGGGCGAGACCTACGCCACCCACGAAGCCGTCCTCGGCGTCTCCGACTCTCCGGAGTTCGTGAAGGACGCGTTCTTCGACTACATCGACCGGACCCGCATCCGCCCGCTGCGCCTGCAGACGCAGTACAACTCGTGGTTCAACCAGGGCAAGGGTGTCGAAGCGAAGCGCTTCATCGCCTCAATCGACAAGATCCACGACGAGCTCAACACCACCCGCGGCGTGCCGCCGCTCGCCGCCTACGTCATCGACGACGGCTGGCAGGACACCACCGACTGGTCGGACCGCGTGTGGAAGGTGAACGGCAAGTTCGACCCGGAGTTCAAGCACTGCAAGGCGGCCGCCGAGGCCGCCGGATCGAAGCTCGGGCTGTGGGTTTCCCCTGGGTCCGTCTTCGGTGGTCAGCCGGCGATCCCGTCGATGCGCAAGGCGGGCTTCCGCGCGCTCGACCCGTGGATGTCGATGTCCCACCCGCTTTACATGGACAAGCTGACGACCCGCTTCGAGGAGCTCACCCGGATGGGTGTCGCCTACTTCAAGCTCGATGGCATCTTCGGCCACCTGAACGTCCGCAACTTCGACATCGAGGGTTTCAAGGGATCGGAGGAGGAACTCAACGATCCGAAGTATGATCTACGGAAGATCCAGTATCTCACCGACGGATCGGACCGCCTGATCGCCGCCTTCCGGAAGATGCACGCCATCAATCCGGAGATCTACATCGTCATCTCCAACGGCGCCTGGCTCTCGCCGTGGTGGCTGCAGCACATCGACGCCGTGTGGATGATCAACGCGGGGGACGCCGCACGGGGCTCGGACCGCACCGGCGAGCTGGTCTATCGGGACCGCGTCTATCACGACCTCGCCGTCACCGAGAACACCCAGTTTCCGCTGCACTCGATCTTCAACCACGAGCCGAAGAAGACGACCACCGGCGAGAGCAAGGAGACCTTCCGCGACTACCTCTACATGAACCTGTCGCGCGGCACGGGCTTCATCGAACTCTACATCAAGCCCGACGTCCTGGCATCCCGGGACTGGGACGTGCTGGCCGAGGGGCTGCTGTGGGCGCACGAGGTGTTTCCGACCTTCCGGCACGCACGGATGCAAGGTGGAAGCCCCGCGAAAAGCGAAGTTTATGGCTACACCGCGTGGACCGACGACCGGGGCTACATCTCGCTGCACAACCCGGCCGGGAAAGCGGCGACCCACACCTTCACGCTCGACCGTGGCTTCGGCCTGACGGCGGGTTCGTCCGACACGACCTTCCGGCTCAGCTCGCCGCTCGCCGATTCGTTGAAGGGCCTCGAAAGCAGCTACCGCCACGGCGACACGATCACCCTCACGCTGCAGCCCCGGGAAATCCGCATCCTCAACTTCGCGACCGAAGCCACCGACTGGTCGAAGCTGAGGGCCCTGCAGACGAGAACCCCCGAGAAGGCCGCCGCGGAGGGTCCGCCGGTCTCCGGAGACCACGCGATCCTCGGCGTCTGGGAGTACCGCGGCGGTCACTCGCGCGAGTTCCGGAAAGACGGCACCTGCACCCTCAGGAAGGGCGAGGACATCATCTGGACCAAGCCGTTCGTCGTGAAGGATCGCGACACCGTCATGGTCGACGGCACCCTGCTCCATGTCCTCCGGAAAGACGGCAGCCTGCGCATCGAGAACCGCTACACCGCACGGAAGGCGGAGTAGCGAAAGGCCGGCATCAGCGGACCGGCTTGACGCTGACGTTGTCGATGACCGGATCGGCCCGGCGGGTCGATTCGCTGACCTCGGTGAAGATCAGGGTGGTGGCAGCGGAAGCGGCCCGGAAGCGGAAGGAAGCCGGAGGGTTGTAGCCGTTGCCCTCCTCGGGCGTCCGGCGCTCGACGTGCTCGCCGAGGACATCGCCCCCGGGGCCGGCGCCGTCGCGGGCGGCCGCGGAGACCGCGACGGTATTCTCACTGTAGAAAATGCCTCCCATCTCGAAGCGCACCTCGTAATCCCTCCCGGGTTCGGTTTCGAAGGTCTGATAGAGCCGGACGGTCTCCTCGGGAGGCGTCCGGGGCACGTTGATGTTGAAACCCACCTGCACGTCGCTCGTGGACGAAAGTACCGCGACTTTTCCCGCGCCGTAGCCTCGGTGGCCATCCGATGTCGCGCGGACCACGGTGAGGCTCTCGCCGAACCGCCAGCCGGGAAGATAGGAGGCGGTGGCGCCGACACCGAAGGAGGCATCGGGCGGCACCTCGCCGGATTCGAAGCCGCCGTTGACGATGAGACCGTCGGAGGCGGACTCGGGGAGGCGGACCAGGAAGTCCCATGGCCGGTTCGACGTGTTGAGGAGTCGGCCGGTCGGGTCGCAGGTGCGGGAATCACCGGCGCCCAGCTCTTCCTCATGCTTCAGGGCATTCAGGCTCCGGGCGCGCACGCGCCCCTTGAACACATGCACCTCGTCGCCGGCGCCCGGGTGCGAAATCACGCCGAACTCCGTTCCGAGATCGATGACCTCGAGTTCCGGCGTGACGACCTCGAACCCCCGCGCGGCCTTGGTGATGCGGAACCATCCGGTCCCGTGCTCCATTCGAAGCGACTCCCGGGACGGCAGGCTGAAGGTCGCGGGCGCCAGGATGAGCGCGCGCGAACCTTCGGCGAGCTTCAGCTCGACGGAGCCTTGTTCGAGACGCACCACCGAGCCCTCGCGGAGGGCGTCGGAGGCCTCGGCGGCATCCGGATTCGCCACGCTCAAGAGGGTGCCCGCCGCCATCTCCAGCCCGAGCGGCGACTCGGGCTCGCTCACGAGCACCGACCGGAGCAACACCGCGGACAGCACGATGACGGCCGCCGCCGACAACACCGCCACGATGGCGCTGCGGCGCATTTGCAGGCGGAGGCGCGAATTGGCGAGGATGGTCGCCGTTTCCGCCGCCGAACCCTGTGAAAAGCGGGTGTCCAGCGTCTGCTGCAGCTCCGCCTGCTCATAGTAGAGTTCGCGCGCCGCGGGGTCGGACCTCAGCACCTCGGCCAGGGCACGCCCGGTCGCTTCGTCGGCGGTGCCGTCGAGAACTTCCTGGATCGCGCGCTCAAGTTCCACCGGGTTCATGAGATCGGGCATTCGGGATCGAGTTGGAGCCGGACGCACTTGCGGAGCTGGGTGCGCAGGCGGTGGAGGCTGACCGACAGGGCCGACACGCTGCGGCCTATCCTCCGGGCATAGTCGCGGAGTTGTCCATCACTTCGATAGCGGAACTCGATCAACTCGCGGTCCTGCGGGCGGAGCTTCTTCAAACAGCTCTCGAGCGCCTCGAGCCGGCGGTCGGCCCGCGCGGGACGCTCGATCACCTCGTCCGCCATGATCTCGATCAGGGTGTCGTCGAAATACCGGAGCTTGTCGTTCTTCAGGCGCTTCAGGTGATCCATCGCCGTGAACCGCGCACAGGTGAGCGCCCACGCCCGGAAGTTCGTCCCCGGCGTGAACTCGTCCCGCTTCTGCCACAGGACCATGTTGGTCTTCTGCAGGACATCCTTGGCGTCGGCGTGGCCTGGCATGAGCGTCAGGATGAATGCCCAGACGTCTCCCTGATGCCGCGTGAGCAGGCTCACGAAACTCGATGAGGGATCGGTGTTGGGATCGAAAGCTTCCATCGGTGCTACATGATAGACCGGCCCGCTGGGATCTTACCGCGAAAAGTGACGAAAAGCCCACCTCAACCCTTTCCTCCTCTCAACGGGCGTGTTGCCTCATTGAAGCGGACACCGAGAGCAGGGTTCAGGGCTGAGCGGTTGGTCCCCATTGCCTCATAAATGAGGACACCATGGCGCGAGCCATGGCGATGAGCGAAGAGAGCACCCTGGAAT